>NZ_JAPEVV010000001.1:0-745778 GCF_028201335.1 Thermomonas mangrovi | reverse complement strand
TGAAGGTCGCATGCGGCATACAGTGCCATCGTCGTCTCCTGGTGCGTGGCGCACGCTCGTTGTGTAGGAACCACGAACGTACCGCCATCGCCAGGAGGCGGCGATATGAGTTTTCAGAGTCGACTTTTTCAGAGGTCAGGCAGGTTGAGGTTGGCCGGTGTTGAAAGTCGACTCTGACCCCTGTTTTCCCTCCTTGGCCGCCCGATCTTTTGCGGGCCGACGCTGCGGCCGAGCTGCGCTTCGATCGCCTGCCGGAATCGATCCGAGCCATAGGCATGCTGCCGGCTCAGGTGCAGGCGGATCGCCTCGATGTCCTCTGGGTTGACGGTGTCCATCACCATGGCGCGATACCGCTGTTGTCGTTCGACATGGCTGGCGCCGAGTGCGAGATAGCCGGAATGCGGCGTGACCAACGGATCAGCGTCGCCGAACGCCAATGCGTGGTGGCTGGACCAGCGATAGTCGCGCGGGTCGACGACCATCGCCGCACGCAACGGGTTCAGTTCGATGTAGCGATGGCATTGCATCAGGTAGTCGCCGTCGCCCACCAGGCTCGCCTTGTAACGGCCTTCCCAGAGCGTACCCGTTCGGCCATGGGTCGCATTGATGTAGCGGACGTAACGTCGTCCGAGCGATTGCATCGCCTTCCCGACGGCGCCCGGCCGCGATGGCGTCAGCAAGAGATGCACATGGTTCGTCATCAACACGTAGGCGTGAACGGCGCAACCTTCCCGTCGCGCGATCTCGCCGAGTTCGCTGCGGTAGCAGAGGTAATCGGCATCATCGAAGAAGCAAGGCTGTCGGTCGTTGCCGCGCTGGACGACATGCTGCGGGATGCCGGGGAGGTCGATGCGGAGTGGGCGTGGCATCTGGTGGCCTGTGCGCTTGGTGGCCACAGGTTGATCCGCCGCAAGTGCAGCCAGAATCAGTCAGCGCCGCGCTCCGGTGTCGGAAAAGTCGACTCTGACCCGGGTTTTCGCTCGATGCTATTTGCGGATATCCAGCAGCTCGACCTCGAACACCAGGGATGCCCCGGGCGGAATCACCTTGCCGGCACCGCGTGCGCCGTAAGCGAGGTTCGCAGGGATCCGCAGTTCCCGCTTGCCGCCGCGCTGCATGCCTTCGATGCCGTCGTCCCAGCCGCGGATGACGCGGCCGGTGCCGAGGCGGAACACCAGCGGTTCGCCGCGGTCGCGGGAGCTGTCGAACTTCAGGCCGCGCTTGTCGGGCGTCGTCTGCTCGTAGAGCCAGCCCGTGTAGTGCACGCTGATTTCGTCCCCGGCGATCGCGGCCTCGCCCGTTCCCACCTTGACATCGATGCGCTGCAACTCGGCCACGTTGCCGCCGGTGTAGGGCGGCGGGCCGCCGCAGGCGACAAGCAGCAGGACGCTGAGGCAGGCCGCAAGGCGCAGCGGACGATGGGTCATGTCGGATGAAAAAAGTGTCCCTGCCACCATTTCAATTCTGGCCCAGCAACCCGCAGAGGCTCGCCTGGTCCATCGCCTTCGCGAACAGCCAGCCCTGCATCCGCTGCACGCCGATGGCCTGCAAGGCCCGATGCTGGGCGGCGCGCTCCACGCCTTCCGCCACCACCTCCAGGCCCAGTGATTCGGCGAGCCCAAACACCGCCTTGACGATGGCGATGTCCGCAGGGGTGCCCGGAAGGCCGTCGACGAAACTGCGATCGATCTTGATCACGTCCACCGGGAGGCGCTTCAGGTAGACCAGCGAGCCGTAGCCGGTACCGAAATCATCCAGGGCCACCTGCACGCCGACGGCCTTGAGTTGCTGCAGCACGCCGAGGGCGTGGTCGAGGTTGCGCATCAATGTGGTTTCGGTGATCTCCAGGCACAGCCGTGCCGGCGCCAGGCCGGACGCCGCGAGCGCATCGCCCACGTCGGTGGCCAGCGCCGCATCCTCGAACTGGCGCGCCGAGACATTGACGCGCACCGTCCGTGCATGTCGGTTCGGGGAGCTCGGCCATCGCGCGGCATCCGCGCAGGCTTGATGCAGGACCCAGCGCCCCAGCGACAGGATCTGGCCGGAGGACTCCAGGACTTCGATGAACTCGGCGGCGGCCCGCAGGCGCCCTTGGTGGCGCCAGCGCAGCAGCGCCTCCGCGGCGACCCAGGTGTGCGTCGTGGCGTCGTATTCCGGCTGGTAGTGCAGCTCGAATTCGCCATGGGCCGGCGCATCGCGCAGCGCGCGCTCCAGGCGCAGGCGGTCGAGGAGGGCCTGGTGGTGCTCGAGGTCGAAGACCTGGTAGCCGAACTTGTCGTGCTCGCGGGCCCGCTCCGCCGCGGACTCCGCCTGTCGCATCAGCACGCGCGCACCACGGTCGGCGGCCGCGCCTGCGTAGGCGATGCCGACGGTGGCGCCCGGCAGCAGGTCCTTGAGGTCCCACTGCAGGCCACGCACCGCGGCGATGCAGCGTTCGGCCAGCCGCACGGCGTTGCGCTGCGCCGTATTGCCCTCCAGCACGAAGGCGAATCCGTCGGCGCGCACGCGTGCCAGGTGGGTCAGGTTGCTGCTGAGCTGGCGCAGGCGCAGGGCGACCTGGCCCATCACCTCGTCCGCCGTCGGGGCATCGTCCGGCAAGGCGACGCCGCCCGATGGATCGATGCGCACGTGCACGACGGCCAGCACGTCGCCTGCCGCGCGCGGCGCCGCCAGGCGCTGGCGGAGCAGCTCCACCAGGTAATCGCGGTTGGGCAGGCCGGTGGTCGCGTCGTGCAGCAACAGGTGCTGCACTTCCTTCTCCGCACGACGCCGGCGCACGATCTCGTACGCCATCGCCACGAAATCGCCCATGCTGCCGGCGAAGGTGATCTCGTCGTGCGACCAGATGCGGGGACCTGCCGTGCATTCGTGGCAGATGACGCCCAGCAGCTCGCCTTCCACGCGGACCGGGGCGTCGAGCAAGGCATGGATGCGGTGGCGTTCGAGGTAGCTTCGCAACTCGCTGAGCGAACTCGCCGTGCTCGGATGCAGGCGGACGTCGGCGGCGTCGAGGGCGCGGACGCCTTCGAATCCGTTGACGTAGTCGTCGCCTTCGAGGGATAGCGTTTCCAGCGTGTCGGCGCCGGCATGCGCGCGCGTACTGGCCGAATAGGCATGGATGCAGCGCAGGCGCTGCGCGCCGCGGTCGTAGTGCCACACGTTGACGCGCTCGACGCGCAGCGCATCGGCCGCGGTTTCGCAGATCAGCGCCAGTGCACTGTCGAAGCTGCAATCGGGATGCCAGATCGCGCGGGTGAGCGCCATGAGGGCCCGCGTGAAGCGTTGGCCATCCGATGGCATCGCATCGAGGCCCGGCTCGGCGTCGCTTGACACTGGCGTGGTCGGCATCGGCTACGGTCCGTTGCTTGGGACGTGGGCCCAGATTAACAGGGGGGAAAAGGCGTCAGGGACGACGCCTGCGGCTGGCCAGGGCTTCCAGGGCGTGTCGCTGGCGTCGCATTCCCGCCTCCTTGCCTCAGTCGTGCAGGGCGCCGCGCCGGTCGGCGGCCGAGTGCGCGGGTTGCTCGAACTGGTCCGCCATCATGACCCGGTTGCGGCCGCCGTGCTTGGCCCGGTACAGGGCGGCATCGGCGCGGGTGAGCCAGAAGGCGCCACGCTCGCCGGGCGCCAGGGTGGCTGCGCCGATCGACACCGACACCGGCTCGCCGTCCGGTCGCCTGAGGGTCTGGAAGATCTTCTCGCGCAAGCCATCCAGCGCGCGCTGGACGCCGAGCGCATGGGTGTCCGGCATCAGCAGGATGAATTCCTCGCCGCCGAAGCGATAGAGACGGTCCTGCTGGCGCTGGTGGCTGCGCAAGGTGCGCACCATCTCGATGAGCAACTCGTCGCCGACCTCGTGGCCGAAGGTGTCGTTGACCGACTTGAAGTGGTCCATGTCGATGATCGCCAGCGTGCATGGCGACTGGCTGGCCTGGTGGGCCTGCAGGGTGGTGGCCAGGTCGATGTCGAACGCGCGCCGGTTCAACGCCTGCGTCAGCGGGTCATGGATCGCCATGTGCTCCAGCGCCTGGCGCTGGCGGGTCGATTGCAGCGAGAAGATGAAGGCGCACAAGGTCACCAGCAAGCCGCTGCTGAGGAACACCACGCGTTCGATGTGGTTCGCGAACACTTCGGAATGGCTGCCGAGGATGGCGAGCACGATCAGGTTGGCGATGATCGCGATGCGTCGGCTGGTCATCAGGAAATTGGTGGTCAGCACCGCGTACGACCACAGCAGGCCGTGGCGCGCGAACAAGAGGGACACCACCAGGCAACCGGTCGTGGTCACGACCGCCATCAGGACCCCGGCGCGCTCGGTCTGTCCGGGGAGCCACGCGCCGATGCCGACCGCGGACACCGCGACCACGATCACCGTGTCGATGATGCCAACGCCGACCTGGCCCTGCGCAAAGCGATAGATCGAGAACGACAGCACGATCAGCGCGATCAGTGCGGCGAAGAAGCTGACCAGGCCGAGTTGCGGGTCTTCGCGCACACGCGCCACGGCGGCCTGCCAACCCCTGTGGTTGTCCGCGCGCGCGTGTCGCCGGCCGCCCGGCGGGGATGACCTCTGCGGTGAGGACCCGTTCATCGCGGGCAAGCATAAACCTTGCCCGGCCGCGGCGCGCCCACGAGGAAGCAGGGGGCAGCGTCGGCTTGTCCAGGGGGCAGGCGGGCGGCGTTGGCCGGCGCCAGAAGTGGCGCCTGACGCGGGTCTTCCGTGGCTATCCCGCCAAGGCCTGCAGGTGCATCCACAGGAACACCGGCGCCATCGCCAGCAGGACCACCGCCGCCGCCGTGTCCAGCCAGACGCGCCGGGTGCGCAGGGCGACCACGCTGCAGGCGGCCGCGACCAGGGCGAACACCGCATTGGCGAGCCAGTCGCCGACGCTGCTGCTCGACCGCGCGACGACCAGGGTCGCCATCACCGCGAACACCAGTTGCAGCAGCTTGTACCGGCGGCCCTGCACCGCGTGGTAGGTGCGCAGGTCGAGCACGACGCCGGGTTCCGGCTCTTCCGGCACCACCATGTCGCAGAAGGCGTACAGCACGCTGACGAACGCGAGCGGGATCAGGACGTCCAGCGCCTGCCAGGACTGGATGTCGCGCATGCGCCAGAACGAGGCCCAGTTGCCCAGCAGCAACAGGAAGGCCATCGCCGTCCAGCACCCGTGCCGCCACGAGAAGCGCACGCGCTCCGCATGCCGATACAGGCCCACGCAGCCGCTCAACAGGCGCGTCAGCGCCAGCGAGGTGATCACCGAGATCATGCCGAACACGAATTCGAAGCTGGTCATGGCGGCATCGCGTTCCCGGGGACGGGGTCGAGGTTAGCAAGTCACGCCGGGGTCGGACGCACGCACATCAGCCAGCGCAGGAGCATGAATGGCGCGGGGACATGCAGCAACGACGAAGGCGCCGCTGCCCGCGCCACGGGCGTCGGCCTCGCGAGCGCTGCGCGTCACGCCCGCTGGTCCAGCTCGTGGTGGATCAGCACCACGCATTGCGACGCGAACAGCATCGTCCCGCCGAGCGAGAGCTTGCGCGCGCCCAGGCGTTCCAGGCTGGGCAGGATCTTCTTCGGCATCGGGATGTGGTCGGTCAGCAGGAAGCAGGGACGGCCGGCGAACGCCTGCTCGCGGATCGGGGTGCCCTTCCGGTCCATCACGAACAACTGGTGGTCGTCGGCCAGCTCCTGTACCAGCCGCTCGAAGCTGGTCGTGCGCACCGTCACCCCGGGCTCGACCGGGCGCGCCTCGTCCTTGCCCATGCCGCGCGACGCATCCAGTGCCTTCGCCACCTTGCCCAGCAGCGCGCGTTCGTCGAAGCCGCCGATGTCGCGCATGGCGTCGATCTCGAAGCGGATCGTGCGCGAGTAGTCGCGGGTGCTTTCCAGCACCAGGTAGACGGTGACGCCCGCGCGGTGCGATTGCGCCACGAACAGGGCGTTCATGAGCGTGTGCGCCAGGATTTCGGCGTGGGCATCCTTGCCGATTTGGGCCAGCAGTGCCTGGCTGTCGGTGGGCGCCGCCCGGGCCCGCAAGACGAAGGTTCGCATGTGGCCATTGTCCACGCAGGCGAGGGTTTCGGGGTGGACACGAACACGGGTCTGCCCCGATCAGGGCCAGCGGCGCCGTGATGGGCGAGGGCGCCACACACACGGCTTGGGGCGCTTGGGGGTGCAGACGAGCCGCTTCAGCGATGCGTCGGCGCCTCCCGACGGCCTGTCGACGCCGGAGCAAGCGGCACCGGCGCGCCTGCGTTTGCTAACGTGGCTGCGGGGACTGCCGCGCGCTAGTCGGGCACGAGGCGCGGCATCGACGCGATGCAACCGGGGGAACGAAATGCGCGCAGGCGTTCGGCTGTCGTTGTGGTGCTGCCTGGGGCTGGCGCCGTTCGCCAGCGCCATGGCCGGCGAGGTGAAGCAGGCGGTGGCCGCGGATTACCCGCACCTGGAGGCGCTGTTCCGCCATTTCCACGCCAACCCGGAGCTGTCGCTGCAGGAGGTCGAGACCAGCCAGCGGCTGGCCCGGGAATTGCGCGACCTGGGCTTCGAGGTGACCACCGGCGTGGGCAAGACCGGGGTGGTCGCGATCCTGCGCAACGGCGCGGGCCCGACCCTGCTGGTGCGCGCCGACATGGACGCGCTGCCGGTGGTCGAGAAGAGCGGCCTGCCGTACGCGTCGACCCGTCGCCAGGTGAACCTGGAGGGTGAGGAGATGCCGGTGATGCATGCCTGCGGCCACGACATGCACATGACCAGCCTGGTCGGCGTGGCGCGCCGGCTGGTGGCGATGAAGTCCGACTGGCGCGGCACCCTGATGCTGGTCGGCCAGCCGGCCGAGGAGAACGGCGGCGGCGCCAAGGGCATGGTCGCCGATGGCCTGTACCGGCGCTTCGGCCGCCCCGACGCCGCACTGGCCCTGCACGTCATCCCCAAGTACCCGGCGGGCAAGATCGCCTTCAGCGACGGCCTGATGTATTCCAGCGCCGACACCGTGACCATCACCGTGCGCGGCAAGGCCACCCACGGCGCCTCGCCGCACCTCGGCAACGACCCGGTGGTGATCGGCAGCCAGATCGTGCTGGCCCTGCAGGCCATCGTGACCCGCGAGGTCTCGCCGATCGAGCCCGCGCTGATCACCGTCGGCGCGTTCCGCGGCGGCACCGCGCCGAACGTGATCGCGGACGAAGCGCGCCTGGACATCACCGTGCGCGCCAACACCGAGGCCACCCGCGCGCAGTTGCTGGAGAGCATCGAACGGGTGGCGTTGAACACTGCCCGCGCGGCCGGCGTGGCCGAAGACCTGCTTCCGATCGTGCGCGTGCACGACGATGGCGCCCCGACCACCACCAACGACGCGGCGCTGGCGCGGCGCGTGCGCGCGGCGATGCAGGCCGGGATGGGCGAGGACGCCTTCGTGCCGTGGCGGCAGACCGACATGGGCGCGGAGGACTTCCCGGACCTGGTCGGCATCGAGCCGCCGATCCCGAGCGTGTATTTCGAGGTCGGCGGCACCCCGCCCGAGCGCCTCGCCTCCGGCGACTGGGCGGATTCGCATTCGCCGCTGTTCCGGATCGACGCCGAAGCCTCGATCAAGGCCGGTGTCGAGGCGATGACCTACGCCGCGCTCGCGGTGCTCGGCAAGCCCTGAGCCGCACAACGGGCCGATCAGCTGGCCGGGCCTCGGTTCGACGACTGATGCGGACCTCGCCGGCCGATGCGCCGGCCGCACGTGGGTGAAGCGATGTGTCCCGGCTTCGACCATGGCGCGGAGATCGTCGCGCCCAGTGTGTCGTCCTGGTGGCGCGTCCCGTTTCCGGGCGCCTCCGCGTTCCCAAGGGGGAACCCACCACGAGGAGCGTCCCATGGCGAAGAAGAAGGTTGGGGGCGTGGCGCCCACGCCCACCCGGCGTCCCGATGTCTCGGCCGGCAAGGCGCCCAGGCCCTCGCTGGCCAGTGGCCCGCTGGATGTCTCCGCGCAGGGCGCGATCCTGAAGGACGACGACCGGCTGATGCTGGTGGTCCGCGTGCGGGATGCCGATGGGCAACCGGTCACCGGCCTGAAGAAGGCCAACTTCAAGTGGTGGCAGATGGGGCACTTCTTCGGCGAGTTGTCCGGCTTCTTCGTGGTCGAGATCGAGAACATCCCCGGTTGCGAGGGCCTCTACCACCTGGTCCAGAAGACCTGGTCCACGGTCGGCAACGGCACCATCCCGTTCTACGTTCGGGCGCAGAAGGGCGCGCTGCGCCATGGCGGCGCCTTGACCTTCATCGTCAAGGTGCGCGAAGGCTTGGATCTCTAGCCGGGGATGGGTTGGTCGGCGAGGCGCTTATCCCCGCACCGCCGCCTCGATCGCGGCGACGTCGATCTTGCGCATCCGCATCATCGCGTCGAAGGCGCGCTTGGCCACGGCGGGGTCGGGGCTGTTGATCGCCTCGCCGAGCACGCGCGGGGTGATCTGCCAGCTCAGGCCCCAGCGGTCCTTGCACCAGCCGCAGTCGCTTTCCTGCCCGCCGTTGCCGACGATGGCGTCCCAGTAGCGGTCGGTCTCGGCCTGGTCGTCGGTGGCGACCTGGAACGAGAACGCCTCGCTGTGGCGGAACGCGGGACCGCCATTCAGGCCGAGGCAGGGGATGCCGAGCACGCTGAATTCGACGGTCAGCACGTCGCCCGCGTGGCCCGAGGGGTAGTCGCCGGGCGCGCGGGTCACCCGCGTGACCGCGCTGTCCGGGAAGGTGGCGGCGTAGAACGTGGCGGCGTCCAGCACGTCCTTGTCGAACCACAGGCAGATGGTGTTCTTCGGGCTCATGGCGATGCTCCTGGTCGGCGGGCGGGCGCCGGGATTCCGGCGGCCTTGTGCATGCACGACGGTCGGGGATGGCGCGGATCGACAGTGGCGAAGCAGCTGGCCGGTCTGCGGCGCGGGCGCCGGTTATCCTTCGGGTTCCCCCGCCGCACCGCAGGACGCCGCCATGAATGCCACCGTCGTCGGACTGGTCACGCCGCATGTGCTGGCGATCGTCGACCTCGCCCGGCAGGCCGAGGGCGGGGTGAACGTGGACTGGCACCTGCGCGATGCGGTGGCGCGGTCGATGGACGCGCTGGGCCACCACTACAACGCCCGCGACCTGATGGAGGCCTACCTGCAGGGCCTGGAGGCCGCGGCGCAGGAGGCGGGGCGCTTCCGCACGGTGTACGCGGCGGCGCTGCGTTCGGCGGCAACGATCGCCGCGCGCGACCCCAAGCTGCGCGACTGACGCCGGCGTCGAGGCGGGCTCCGGCGCGCCGCATCGGGGTTGCGCGTCACCCGGGGAGGCACGACCCAAGGCACCCCGACACCGAATCCCGGGCGTGCGTCCCATGACGATGGAGGGGCCCGGCTGCGGGATGGAGGCGGCGACCTATGCTCGCGCCTCCTTCGGCCCGGACCCGTGCGATGCCCCTCGGCGACACCCTCATGGCGATCGTCTTGCGCAACACCTTGCGCCTGTTGCTCAAGCCGGCGTTGTCGCCGCGCTGGCCGCTGCGGTGGCAGCGCCGTTGGCTGGACATCCTCTCGGGCATCGGCCGCTTGCCGCGCGGGATCGCACGCCGCGACGGGATCGAGGCGGGCGTCGCAGTCGAACGCTGGGAAGAGCGCGCCGCCGTCGCGCGCCCGGCCGGCACCTTGCTGTTCCTGCATGGCGGGGCCTATTGCGTGGGGTCGCCGCGCACGCATCGCGCGCTGGCCGCGTGGCTGGCGCGCGCCACCGGCATGCCGGTGGTGGTGCCCGACTACCGGCTCGCACCCGAGCATCCGTTCCCGGCGGCGCTGGAGGATGCGCTGGCGGTGTACGACGCGCTGTCCGCGCAGGGGCCGGTGTTGCTGGCCGGCGATTCCGCCGGCGGTGGCTTGGCGCTCGCATTGGCGCTGCAGTTGCGTGAGCGGGGTAGGACGTCGCCCATCGGGCTTGTCCTGCTGTCGCCCTGGGTGGACCTCCGCGCCGCCCGGCAGCCGCCCCCGGTACCGGGCGAGGCCATGTTGACGACGGCGTGGATGCAGGCCTGCGCGGCGCACTATTCGGCGGGAGCGGTCGATGATCCGCGGGTGTCGCCGCTGCTGGCCGACCTGCGCGGCCTGCCGCCGGTGCTGGTGCAATGCGGCACCGACGAGTTGCTGTGCGTGCAGGCGCGTGCGCTGCATGCGGCCCTGCAGGCGGCTGAAGTCGACAGCACGCTGGAGGTCGCGGAGGGCCGCTGGCATGTGTACCAGCTGCATGCCGGCCAGCTGCCCAGCGCGGATGCGGCGGTGGCGCGGATCGCGGCGTTCGCCGCACGTTGCCAGGGGCGAAGCGCGCCCTGAATCCCCGCTTTGCCCGGTCCCGCGGGATGCGCCTGGGCAGCCATGGATGGTGTCGCGGCGCTCGTCGCGGGGCGCGGCCGGGATGCGACGCATGCAGCAAGGACCACGGATGCGGCCTCGATGCGGCATTTGCCCGATGCCGGACGCGTCCCGTCGACGCAGCCTGCGGTTCCCCCTCACGGAGAACTGCGATGTCGACGGTGCGCGTCTACGACCTGCCCACGCGGGTGTTCCACTGGAGTTTCGCCGGCCTGTTCGCCACGGCCTACGCCATCGCCAACCTGGTCGACGACGATTCGGCCCGTTTCGCCTGGCACATGCTCGCGGGGGTGTTGATGGGCGTCGCGGTGCTGCTGCGGGTGGCCTGGGGCGTGGTCGGCACCCGCCATGCGCGCTGGTCCGACCTCAGCCTGGATCCGCGCCAACTGGCCGCCTACCTCAAGGGCGTGGTCGCCGGCGGTGGGCGCCGCTGGGCGGGGCACAACCCGGCGTCGAGCTGGGCCGCGCTGGCGATGGTGGGCATGGCCCTGGGCATGGCCGGCAGCGGGCTGGCGATGGCCGCCGGGGTCGCGCCGGAGTGGGTGGAGGAGGCGCATGAACTCGTCGCCAACACGTTCCTGGCGGTCGCGCTGCTGCACGTGGCCGGCCTGCTGCTGCACGCGCTGCGGCACCGGGACGGACTGCCGGCCAGCATGGTCACCGGCCGCAAGCGCGACCTGGCGGCCGAAGTCGCCCCGGTGCCCGCGCGCGGCGTGGCGGCGCTGCTGATGCTGGGCGTGCTGGCCAGCGCCGGCGTCGGGTTGGCGCGGGCCTACGATCCCGCGACCCGGAGCCTGGACCTGTTCGGCACCCGGTTGGTCCTGGGCGAAGATGGCGGCGAGGCGCATGGCGCGGGCGCCGAAGGCGAGGACCACGACGATGACGGCGACGAAGGGCACGATGACGACTGATCGCGATGCCGGCCAAGGCGGGGCGGGCCGGCCGCTGGGTCCGCACGAACGCGGCGTGGTGGTCGGCACCCTGCTGTTGATCGCCACGCTGGTGGCCTTCGACGTCGGCACCGACCTGTTGCAGGGCGCCTCGGGCTGGCACGTCGTGCTGGAGATCGCCGCCGGGCTGGCGGCGCTGGCGGGCGCGTCCTACCTGCTGCGCGACAGCCTGCGCATGCGCCGCCGGCTGGCCACGCAGGCACGCGATTTCAGCGCGTTCCGGGTGCAGGCGGCGGCGTGGCAGGCACAGGCGCGTCGCCACGTCGACGGCTTGGCGCGCTCGATCGACCAGCAGCTCGACCAGTGGCAGCTGTCGGTGGCGGAAAAGGAGGTCGCCTTCCTGCTGCTCAAGGGCCTGAGCCTGAAGGACATCGCGCGCGTGCGCGGCACCGCGGAGAAGACCGTACGGGCGCAGTCGGCGGCGGTGTATGCGAAGTCCGGGCTGGCGGGGCGCACGGAGCTGTCGGCGTTCTTCCTCGAGGACCTGCTGGTGCCGGCGCTGCCGGCGCGGGTGGATGCGGCGATGGCGCCGTCATCTTCCACCGCCGGCTGAACGGGATGCCGGGACGGGACGGATGGCAGGGCCGGGACGCGGCATCGCTCGGCTAGGCTTCACGCCTCGTTTCCACGGACTCCGTGCATGACCCAGGCGTTCCCGCGCTCCGTTCGCGCCCTCGTCGCCCTCGGCCTGTGCGCCGCGGCCTTGGCCACGACCTCGTGCAGCACCTTGCAGGCGGCGTTGCCGGAGGGATTCGCCACGCGCGCCACCGCCTATCCGGTCAGCGGGCATTCGCCGCGCCGCTTCAACGAGCCGGTGCGCTTCGGTCCCTACAGCGCGTTGCAGATGCGCGAGGGCGCCACGTTCTCGTGGACGCTGCCGTTCGCGGTGGCCGACCTCAAGCGCACCACCAAGCCGGTCGCCTTCACCCTGGTCGCGCGCGGCGAGGCGCCCGTCGAGGTGCAATGCCTGGCACGTGCGTCGTGGGTCGGGATCGGCTCGGCGTCGCGCCGGCTGGAGGTCGATGTCGGTGCGCTCGATGGCCCGATGCTCGACTGCGGCCTGCGCATGGACGGCGAGTCGCCGCAGCGCCTGCAACTGGGACGGATGGGCCACCGCATGTCCGGCACGCTGGAAGCGCCGTGGGGCGGGCACTACGCGGTCGAGAGCCTGCACGGCTACGCGGGTTCGCGCTGGCCGGCGGGCACGCCGACCGCGTATCGGGTCGGCCTCGGGGACGATACCGTCGCGGTGGTCGATGTCGTCAACGCCGGCCGCGTGCACCTGGCCGATGGCCTGGATGCCGGCCAGCGCGTCTACGTGGCGGCCGCCGCGGCTTCGTTGCTGCTGCTGGATCCCGAACTCGGCGAATAGCCACGCCGGCTAATCGCGATCGGGCGCGCCCAGCGGGAAATAGTGGCGGTACGGGCGGGCTTCCTCGACCGCGCGCCGGAACGAGGGCCGCGCGAGCAGGCGCGACCGGTACGCATGCACCCGCGCGAAGCGCGCATCGATCGGATGCGTCCAGTCGGCGTAGAACAGGAACGGCGCGGCGCCGCAGTCGGCCAGGCTGAAGGCCTCGCCGACGGCCCAGGTGCGGCCTTCCATGTGCGCCTCCAGCCATGCGTAGGCGGTGTCCAGCATCGCCGCCGCCTCGCGCACGCCGTACGGGTCGCGATCCTCGGCCGGCCGCAGCGCGTCGAACACGAACTTCTGCTGCGGCGTGGCGATGTACTGGTCGAAGAACCGATCCAGCATGCGCACGTCGAGCGCGGCATCGGCGTCCGCGGGAATCAGCGGTGTCGGCCCCGGATGGTGCAGGTGCAGGTATTCGATGATGCAGCTGGCCTCCAGCACGGTGCGCCCGTGGTCGACCAGCACCGGGAAACGCTTCATTGGCCACAACGCCGCCAGTTCGGCGCCATTGCCGTCGTGCTCGAGGTGGCGGTACTCGAATGGCGTGCCGTGCTCGTACAGCGCCACCAGGACCTTCTGGCAGTAGGACGAAAACGGATGGGCGTACAGGCGGGGCGGGGCGTCGTTCATGGCAGGGCTCGCGCGTCGAATGCCTGTACGACGCGTGGCGGCGCCCAAGATCGACACTCGCCGTCCGTGACGGGCATTCCCGCGTTCACTCCAGCCAGGGACTGCGCAGCGGCTTGAGCTGCGCCAGCGGGGTGCCGGCTTCCAGCGCATCGATCTGTGCGTGCACCTGCTTGGCGACCAGGGGGTCGATCGGCATCTGCTTCTGCACGAACATGCCGTTGTAGGCGCGGATGGCGTCTTCCCGCCGTCCCAGGCGCAGATAGGCATTGCCCAGCTCGAAGTAGCCCGGGATCGCCATCGGCAGTTCCTTCAGCGCTTCTTCCAGGCGCAACGCCACCTTCGCCCAGTCCTGCCCGTTTTCCTTGTAGATGTAGTCGAACACGCGGCCGCCCATCGCTTCGGCGCGGCCGCGCGGATCGTTCTGCGTGCCTTTCCAGACGCCCATTGGTCCGAAGCGGGCGACCAGCACGCGACCCTTGAGGTCGCGCTTCGGGTCCCAGTCGGCCTGCGGCACCGGCAGCAAGGTGCCCATGCCCATGACGAACCAGCCGGTCAGGCGACCTTCGACGTTGGTGTCGTCGAGGGTCTCGACCTGTCGGCGGAACACGATGCGGTCGGCGCGCAGGATTTCCTCAGGCGCGAAACGCGAATACAGCGGCAGGCCCGAAGGTGCGATCACCCGGTGGTAGTAGTCGCGCAGTTGCGGATAACGCTGGCCCAGCCCGAGGCCTTCGTTGTCGAAATACTTGTAGGCATCGGCCGTGCCGCCGACGAGTTCGTTGTGGTACTCCCACGCGCTGGGTTCGCGGATGGTCATCGCGAAGGCGGCGATGTACGGCACCGCGACCAGCGCCAGCCAGGCGCGCGAGCGGCATCGCCATGCCCAATCAAGCGCCGCACCAGCGCCGATGGCCAGACCGAGCACCACCGGCAGCGCGTGCCGCACGCCGCCCCAAACCCCGCCGGATCCCACCAGCGCGGCCATGTGGAACGCGCAGGCGAGCACCACCGCCAGCAACGGCCAGCGCAGGCGGGCATCGCGGGCGGCGCGTGCGCTGGCCAGCAGTCCTGCCAGCGCCAGCGCCATCAGCGCCAGCGGCAGCTTGGACGCGACGATCGCCGGCCAGGAGAACCACGGCGGGGTGCCTTCGTACAGCGTGCCCCAGATCCGGAACAGGCTGCCGCTGCGTCCCTCGACGCCGGTGCGCACGGTATCGGCCAGGCCCCAGAGATAGGACTCGGGCAGCAGGGCATGGCGATCGGCGAACGCCAGCGACTGCTGCCAGTGCGGCAGCCGCAGCTCGCCGATCTTTTCCGCGATCGGGCGGTTGTAGTGGTCGCGCCCGTCCGGATCGGCCTTGAATCGGAAGTCGTAGGCGCCCCACAGCACGACCAGGGCGAGCAACGCGGCGGTCGCGCCCATCGCGGTGCGGCGCAGGGCTTCGCGCGGGGAGGTCCGCAGGCCCCATGCCGCGGCGGCCACCAGCATCAGCGCAAGCCCGGCCAGGCCGGCGAGCGCCGAATGCTTGGCGGTCAGCGCCAGTCCCATCGCCAGGCCGGTGGCCACGGCCCAACGCCAGCGCCACGTGGTCGCCAGCAAGCCCGTGCACAGTGCCGCGATGGCCAGCGTCAGCCCCAGCGGCAGGTCGGTCATCACCACCGGCATGTGCGCGGCGACCGTGGGCTCCAGGGCGAGGAAGGCGAGGGTGCCCGCCGCCCATGCCAGCCCGAAGGCGCGCGACAGCAGCAGGCCGAGCACGCACAGCAGCAGGCCGTTGAGCGTCCACATCGCCGGGCGCGACACCGCCTGCGCCGCGGCCGGCACGTTGTCCTGGTACATGGTTTCCTGGACCCAGCGTCGCTCCTCTTCCTTCTCCTTCAGCGGCCGTGGCGGGCGCAGCTTGAAGCTGTCCGGCATCCATGCGCCGACCCAGCGCTTCACCAGCGGCGGATGCTCGGGATTGAGGTGGTAGCCCTCGCCGCGGGCGTAGCTGGTGCCGGCCACGATGTGCCAGGGCTCGTCGATGCTGAAGCCGTCCTGCGCGGTGCCGATGGCGGAGCGCCACACCGCCAGCAGGGACAGCAGCACGACGAGGACGACGCCGGCGAGGCGCGTGGATGCGGTCGGGGTCATGCGCTGTCAGCACGCGGAAAGCCGGTCTGTCAGGCCACCGCGGCGCGTTGCCGCCTTGCCCCAAGTCAATGTGCGCCGATCGCGGGAGGCCTAGGCTGCCGACTCCATCGCCGCCTCGCTTGCCATGCCTGATCGCCTGTCCGCCCGCCGCCTGCTGCGCATGCTCGACCTGACCAGCCTCGGCGAAGACGATCCACCCGCCCGCATCGCCGCGCTCTGCGAGGCGGCCGAGCCTCGCCACGGCAGCGTCGCCGCGGTCTGCGTGTACCCGGAGCATGTGCAGGCCTGCCGTGCGCGGCTTGCCGGAGGCCCGGTGCGCGTGGCCACCGTGGTGAACTTCCCGGATGGCGCGGCCAATCCCGATCGCGCGGCGCGCGAGTGCCGCCGCGCACTCGCGGTGGGCGCGCAGGAGATCGACCTGGTCTTCCCGTGGCGGGCCTTGCAGGCCGGCGATGCGGCGGTCGGTGGCCGGGTGGTGGCGGCCTGCCGCGCGGTGCTGCCGGAGGGCATCCCGCTCAAGGTGATCCTGGAGTCCGGGATGCTCGATCCGATGCAGTTGCGCGCGGCCTCGATGCTGGCGCTGCAGGCCGGCGCCGATTTCCTGAAGACGTCTACGGGCAAGGCGGCTGCCGGCGCCAGCCCCGAAGCCGTGCAGGTCATGCTGGCGGCGATCGGCGACAGCGGACGCGCCTGCGGCTTGAAGGTGTCCGGCGGCGTGCGCACGTTCGCCGACGCGATGGCGTACCTGCAGCTCGTCGAATCGATGATGGGCGAGGGCTGGGCGACGCCGGCGCGTTTCCGGATCGGCGCCAGCAGCCTGCTCGACGACCTGCTGCGGGTGCTGGAGGGCGATGCCGGCGCGGGGCATGCCGCCGGCGGCATGGCGTACTGATGCCGCGCGCCCTGCTCATCGTCGCGGATTCGCTCGGCATCGGTGGCGCCCCGGATGCCGCGTGCTTCGGCGATGCCGGTGCGGATACCTTCGGCCACGTCCTGCAGGCCTGTGCGCCGCAGCTGCCCCACCTGCGCGCGCTGGGCCTGCACGCGGCGCACGCATTGGCGCAGGGCAGGCTGCCGCGCACGCACGAGCGCCCCGGACCGGGTGCCTGCTGGGCGGCGATGCAGCCGGCCTCGACCGGCAAGGACACCACCAGCGGGCACTGGGAACTGTGCGGCGCGCCGGTGGATTTCGAATGGGGCCGCTTCACCGCGTACGAGGACAGCATTCCCGCGACGCTGCTGGACGCGTTGTGCGCCCGCGCCGGCCTGCCGGGCGTGCTCGGCAATTGCCGGGCCTCCGGTACCGAGATCATCCAGCGCCTGGGCGAGGTGCACATCGCCAGCGGCAAGCCCATCGTCTACACGTCTGTCGATTCGGTGCTGCAGATCGCCGCGCACGAAGTCCACTTCGGCCTGGCGCGGCTGGAGGCCACCTGCCGCATCGCCCGCGAGCTGGCCGACGACCTGCGCATCGCGCGGGTGATCGCGCGGCCGTTCGTGGGCACGCGGGCGGGCGACTTCCGACGCACCGGCCACCGCCACGACCATTCGGTGCCGCCGCATCGCCCGACCTTGCTCGACGCGCTGGTCGCATCCGGCCGCGAGGTGCTGGCGATCGGCAAGGTCGCGGACATCTTCGCCGGTCGCGGCATCAGCCGGTCGATCCCGGCCAGCGGGTTGGATGCCTTGCTGGATGCCACCGAAACCTGCTTCGCCGGGGCCCGCGACGGCAGCCTGGTGTTCGTGAACCTGGTCGACTTCGACAGCGAGTACGGGCATCGCCGCGACGTCGCCGGCTATGCCGAGGCGCTGGCGCGGTTCGATGCGCGCCTGCCGACGCTGTGCCGGCTTGCCGGCGATGGCGACCTGCTGCTGCTCACCGCCGACCACGGCAACGACCCGACCTGGCCGGGCAGCGACCACACCCGCGAGTGCGTGCCGCTGCTCGCGGTTGGCGGCGGCCTGCGACCGGGCAACGCCGGACTGCGGCCTGCGTTCGCCGACGCCGGGCAGACCCTGGCGCGCCACTTCGGCCTGCCTGCGCTGGCCCATGGCACCGCGCTTCCCCTCGCTTGCTGAGCACGCCCATGTCGACCCCGCACATCGCCGCCGAGCGTGGCGCCTTCGCCCCCACGGTGCTGCTGCCCGGCGATCCGCTGCGCGCCGAGCACATCGCCGCGACCCTGCTCGACGATGCGGTGGAAGTCACCCGCGTGCGCGGGATGGCGGGTTTCACCGGGCGTTGGCGCGGGCAGCCGGTATCGGTGATGGGGACTGGCATGGGCATCCCCTCGGCGTCGATCTACGCCACCGAGCTGGTGCGCGAATACGGGGCCACGCGACTGGTGCGGATCGGCACCTGCGGCGCCGTCGCCGCGGACCTGCAACTCGGCGACATCGTGCTGGCGCAGGGGGCGTGCACCGATTCCGGGGTCAACCGCACGCGCTTCCGCGGCATGGACTTCGCCGCGATCGCCGGCTTCGACCTGTTGTCCACGGTCGCGACCGCGGCGCGCATGCGCGGGGAGCGGTTCGCGGTCGGCAACCTGTTCAGCGCCGACCTGTTCTACCACCCGGATCCCGCCCTGCTGGACACCCTGGATGCGATGGGCGTGCTCGGCATCGACATGGAAGCCGCCGGCCTGTACGGCATCGCGGCGCAGCACCGGGTGCAGGCGCTGGCCGTGTGCGCGGTCTCCGACCAGTTGCGCGAGGGCGGGCATTGGTCGCCCGCGCAGCGGCAATATGGGGTGGACGCAATGGTGCGGCTGGTGCTGGACGCGCTCGCGGGATAGGCACGAGGCCGGGCCGATTCCCGGTGGCCGCCGGCAGGCGATAAGCTGCGGCGATGGACGCGATCCCCACGATCTGGACCTACGACTGGGTGCCCGAAGGACCCCGTGGTTTCGTGCGCGACCTCCGCCTGCGCTGGGCGGCGGAGGAGGCCGGGCTGGCGTACGCCATCCGCACCGTGCCGTTCCGCGGGCGCGAGGCCAATCACCTGGACGCGCAGCCGTTCGGGCAGGTGCCGTTCCTCGAGGATGGGGAAGTCCGCCTGTTCGAGAGCGGGGCCTGCCTGCTGCACCTCGCCGGCAAGGACGAGCGGCTGATGCCGCGCGATCCGGTCGCGGCGGCGGACACGCTGCAATGGGTGATGGCGGCGCTGAATTCGATCGAGATGGTCAGCGTGCCGTGGTGGTTCCTCACCATGTCCGGGCAGGCCGACAACCCGCTCGGTGCCTGGCTGGACAAGCGCCTGGGCCAGTTGGAGGCGGTGCTCGCCGGCCGCGAGTGGCTGGCGGCGGGTCGCTTCACCGTCGCCGACCTGGTGATGGCCGATGTCCTGCGCGTGCGCAAGGTGCGCGAACGCGGCGACCGCCCGGCGACCGAGGCCTATCTCGCGCGGATCCTGGAACGTCCGGCCTTCCGCAAGGCGCATGCCGACCAGCTGGCGCATTTCCGCGCGGCCGATCCATCGCCCTGACCCGCGCCGGCCGCGCATTCCGTGACCTGCTCCGACGCCGCATCGTCGTACCGGGGGACGCATGACCTTCGATGATTTCCCATCCTTGCTCGCGCGTGCGCAGGCGCATGCCGGCGACTTCCTGCACGACCTGCCCACCCGGTTCGTGGGCGCGCGCGCCAGCCGCGAGGAGATGCTCGCTGCGCTCGACGGACCCTTGGCGATGGCCGGCGAGCCGCCGATGGCCGTGCTCGACCTGTTGGCGGCGCAGGCCCCACGCGGGGCATCGGCGTGCGCCGCGCCGCGCTACTTCGGCTTCGTGATCGGCGGCGCGCTACCGGTGGCGCTGGCCAGCGACTGGCTGGTCTCGACCTGGGACCAGAACGCCGGCATCCACGTCATTTCGCCGTTGGCTGCGGCGCTGGAGGAAGTCGCCGCGCGCTGGCTGCTGGACCTGTTCGACCTGCCGCGCGGCAGCGGGGTCGGCTTCGTGACCGGTTGCCAGATGGCGCACGTCACCTGCCTGGCGGCCGCCCGCCACGGCCTGCTGCGCGAACTCGGCCGCGACGTCGAGGCCGATGGCCTGCACGACGCGCCGCGCATCCACGTGGTCGCGTCGCGCGACGCGCACGTCACCCTCGGGGTCGCGCTGCGCTACCTCGGGATGGGCACGCGCTCTCTCGTCGCGGTCGACGCGGATGCACAGGGGCGGATGCGCGTCGACCACCTGCGCGAGGTGCTGGCCGGACTGCAGGGGCCGGTGATCGTGTGCGCGCAGGCCGGCAACGTGAACACCGGCGCCTTCGACCCACTGCCGGCGGTCGCCGAAGTCGCGCGTGCCCGGGGTGCCTGGCTGCATGTGGACGGTGCGTTCGGCCTGTGGGCGCGGGCCGGTGGCGCGCCTGCCTTGCAGGCGGTCGCCGCGGGGATGGACCTCGCCGATTCCTGGGCCACCGATGCGCACAAATGGCTGAACGTGCCGTACGACTGTGGCGTGGCGATCGTCCGCGATGCCGAGGTGCATCGCGCCGCGATGACCTCGACTGCCGCCTACCTGGTCCAGACCGCCGGCGCCGAGCGCGACGCGGTGGATTGGGTCCCGGAATTCTCGCGGCGCGCGCGGGGCATCCCGGTGTACGCGGCGCTGCGTGCGCTGGGACGTGCGGGCGTCGCCGATCTCGTCGACCGCTGTTGCGCGCGGGCGCGGCAGTTCGCCGAAATGTTGTCCGCAGAGCCTGGCGTCGCGATCCTCAACGAGGTCGTGCTGAACCAGGCGCTGGTGCGCTTCGACGACGACCAAACCACCCGCGCGGTGATCGCCGGCGTGCAGGCCGATGGCACTTGCTGGGCCAGCGGGACGACCTGGCATGGACAGGCCGCGATGCGTATCTCCGTGTCGAACTGGGCGACCGGCGAAGACGACGTCGCGCTTTCGGTGGCGGCGATGCTGCGCGTGTATCGTGGCCTGCGCGGCGGGGCGGATTGAGCGCATCGCCACTTGCGGGCGTGCCGGTGGCGAATCGCGTGCCTCCGCGATGTTGCGCACGGCCCCACGGTCCCCATGCGCGGCCCGTCCGGCCTGGTGGGCATCCGCGCCCACGACCGGCGTGGCCCGGGCCTGCATTCGCGTGTTCGAGAATCGCCGGATGACCAAGCCGCTGGCCTGCCTGCTGTTCCTGCTCGCGACCACGGCCGGTCGCGCGGCCGCGGCGGAAGACGCCGCGCCGCCGGTGCCGGTGGCATGTCGGGCGCAGGCACCGACGTCCGCATTCGAACGCGCGGTGCTGGCCGAGGTGAATCGCGCGCGCACTGCGCCACGTGCCTACGCGGACACCGTGCGTGCGCTGTACGCGGGGATCGACGCGCATGGCCTGTACCGGCGCGGCGAGCGGCGGATGGCAGTGGGCGAGGGCCCCGCCGCGGTGGACGAGGCGCTGCGTTTCCTGGGCGAGGTCGAGCCGGTCCCGCCGCTGCGCATGGCCAGCTGCCTGAACCTCGCCGCGGCCCGGCATGCGCGTACGAAGGGCAGCGTCGGCGGCAGCGGCCACCAGGGCGCGAACGGCTGGACGCCGTCGAGGCGCGCCTCGGCATCCACCGAAGCGCCGGTGGGATGCTCGGAGAACATCGCCTACGGCTACGACGACGTGACGGAGATGGTCGCCGCCCTGGTGGTCGACGATGGCGTCGCCGGGCGCGGTCATCGCCGCAACCTGTTCGACCCGCGGATGCGCAGCTTCGGTGCCGGGCGCGCCCCCCACCTGCTGCGCCGGATCATGGACGTGCAGCTGTTCTGCCTGCAGGACGTCGAGGGCTGAGCCGCTCAGCCGGTGTCGTCGCGCATCCGTTGCACGCGCTTGCGGAAGTCCGCCACGTTGTTGCCGCGGATCTGGCTCGCCTGCGTGCCCTTGACCTCGTCGACCTTGCGGTCGCGTTCGGCGCCGGTCACGGGTTGCGCCTCGACCAGGGTCTCGCGCTCGAAGGCGTGCGACTTGTCGGTGTTGCGGTAGTAGCGGTACAGCATCCAGTACAGGCCGACCGCGCCGGCCGGACCGAGCAGGAGCAGGCCAAGGCCGCCGTCGTCGCTCATCACTGGCTCCCGATGATCATGAGGGCGATCGCCTCGAGGAAGGTGCCGGTCGCGATCGCGGCCAGCAGCAGCTTCCATTGCTGGACCGGGACGCTGCCCATGGTCTCGCCGGTGCGGCCGTTGACCGCGATGTAGTGCAGCATCCCGCCGTTGCTGCCGGGTTCGTGGTACGAGTACAGCCACACCGGCAGGTACATCGAGACCCAGCGGGTGCCGTGCACGTCGAGTTGCTCGCGCTCCCAGCGCACGCCGCGGTCGAAGCGCCGCACCGAGCCCTGCACCTGCGCGCGGGCGATCGACAGCAGCTGGTCCTCGAGCCGGGGCCGCAGGTGTTCGACGTCCTGGTCGCGCTTCTCCGAGCTGTAGCCGGACAGGTAGGACGCGTTCCACTTCACCGCGTTCTTGGTGTCGAACGGCAGGATCGTGTTGATGATGTTGTTGGTGTTGGCGTTGGTGTCGAGGTTGCCGCGCTTGCCCGAGGATTCCAGCGGCAGGTCGTCGACGGTGAAGTCGACGTGGCGCGCGACCGCGTACACGTCGGCGTCGTAGTAGGTCTTCTTCTTGTCGCCGCTGCCGCGGGTGTAGCGGGCGGTCTCGATCTCGCCCTGGCCGGCGATGTCGGCGCTGGCCCGGCCGTCCACGATCATGTAAGGCATGTACACGCCGACCACGTTCTCCGGCGTGAACTGGTCCTTGAAGGCCTTAAGCGCGAACAGCTTGCGCTTGTCGACGAACTGGCGGATGCGCGCCACCGCGTCGGCCTTCTTGATGTGGAACGGCAGCACCGCGTCAGGCACCGCGCCGTTGGCGACCTGCTCGTTGACGCCGAACACGTGCCGGCACCAATGGCAGCGCGCGGTCATCGCGTTCTCGGTGTTGACCGTGACCTCGGCGCCGCAGCCGCTGCACTTGAAGCTCATCAGGCTGGCGGCGTCGGCGGCGATGTCGCGCGCGCCGGAAGCGATGACCGTGCCGCTGAGCTGGTCGAGTCCCTCGCCGAAGCCGAATTCCTCCTCGACGCGCTGGCCGTGCCAGGTGTGCCGGCAGTACAGGCAGACCAGCAGGTCGCTACCCGGCTTCTGGCGGATGTCGGTGGCGCCGCACTTCGGGCAGCGGTTGAGCCCGTCCTTCAGCTCCTCCGACGCGGTGTCGATGGCGACCGGGTCGGGCTTGAGCAGCTCGTCGCGGATCGGCGGCGGCAGGGTCGCCGGGTCGATGGCCAGTTCACCGGGCGCCGGCGCTACATCGCGCGGCGAGCCCGGGCCGGTCGGCGGTGGCCCCGCCGGGGGTGCCGGCGGGGGTGTCGGGGAGGTCGTCATGCGCGGTGCCGTGCGACCGGGTTAGAGGCCGAGGGCCTTGGCCTTGAGCGCGTCGTAGTCGGCCTGGGTGATCAGGCCGAGGTCCAGCATCTCCTTGGCCTTCTTCAGCCGGGCGACCGGGTCGTCGGCGGCCGGCGCGGCGGGCGCGACCGGCTGCTGCAGCCCGCCGATGCCGCCCATCATCCCGGTGGCCATGCCCAGGCCCATGATCCCCGCGGCACCGCCGTTCTCGCCGGCGGACTGGATGCCCTGGGCGACGCTGGCCTGCAGGTTGGAATTGCCGCGCGCCCCGGACAGCGCGTCGGCGCGCTGCACGGTCTTCAGCAGTTCGCGGGTGTTGGCGTCGTACTCGATCGAGACGATCGCGGTCTTGACGATCGCCAGGCCGCGGTCGGAGCGCCACTGGTACGCGTTCTCGACCGCATCCGACAGGCTCCTGGCGAATCCCACCGAGTCCTGCTGGATCTTGGTGATGCGGTTGCCCTTGGACGGATCGTTGGTGTACAGGCTGAAGGCCGGGGCGAGCGAACCCACCACTTCATTGAACAGCTGCGCGGCGGCGGCGTTGTCGAGGTCGGTGAAGTCGAACACCTCGCCCGGGCGCAGGAAGCTGGCCGGCACGAAGTTCTTCACGAACAGGATCGGGTCGACGATCTTCAGCGTGTAGGAGCCGCGGGTGACCGCGCCGACCTGGGTGTTGAGGAAGCCGTCGTCCCAATAGATCTCCGACTGGGTGCCGAAGCGGTTGTCCGGCAGCTCCTTGAGCGAGACGAAGAACGCCAGCTGCTGGGTGCCCGGGATGCCGCCGAACTTGAAGCGTTCCCAGCTCTGCTTGATCAACGGGCTGACAATCCCGTCGCCGGCGAAGATCGACTGCGAGTTGACGTCGTCCGAGCGCCATTCGTAGCCGCCGGGCTCGGCGGCGAAGCCGGTGATCTTGCCATCCTGCATCAGCAGCAGGCCGTAGCCCTCCGGCACCACGATCTTCGAGCCGTTGCTGATGATGTTGCTGGAGCCGTGGGTGTTGGAGCCGCGACCGGCATTGGTCCCGCGCGGCACCGCGGCGAACAGCGCCGCCGTCGGCGACAGCCCGTCCGGCACCGTGTAGAAGTCCTTCCACTGGTCGCCCAGCATGCCGCCGACCGCACCCACCACCGCCTGCACAAGACCCATGGCCACTCTCCGCGATTCGTGGCGGGGAACCGTCCCCGCCATGCCGCCGCACTATACCGTCCCGATGCGTCGCGATCGGGACGGCCCGCTGGTGCGCACGACTCCCGGTTCCAATACGCAAATCGACCGCCTGGACCGGCCATTCGCACGCGCAGGCGCACCGGCGGGGACGCCGGTGCGCCCGGTTCGCGGGAGGCGCGGGTTCAGTCGCCCTGGATCAGGACGTCCGGGATGTCGTAGCGCTCGTCGCCGAGCATGGCGATGGTGGTATCGCCCTCGCGGCGTGAGGACACCTTCATCGCCGCGGTGCCGTCGGCCTGCGCCGTCGAGAACGACAGGAAGCTGCCGTCCTTGTTGAAGAAGATCGTGCGCATACGGCCGTCGGGGAGGGTCACCTCCACGTAGGGGCCGGTCTCGGCATCGCGGACGACGCCGGCCGGGCAAGTCCCGGCGGCGGCCCCCTTGTAGCCCGCGCACGGGATGATCGAGGTGGCGTGGTACTTGGTGCCGGCGACCTTGGCGTCGCCTTGGCCATCGCCGTCGCCCGGCGTGCCGGAACCGTCTGGCACGGACACCAGCGTCACGCCATCCACGGTGCCGACCACCTTGCCGCCCAGCTTGGCGGCGTCGTCGGCGGACAGGCAGCCGGCGAGGGTCGCGCTGTCGTCCAGGAAGTTCACGGTCGCCTCGCTCTCGCCGATCTTGCGGCAGGCATCGCCGGCATTGGGGAAGCCGTCGCCGACCACGACCAGGCTGGCGGGCCAGGTGGCGGGAGCCGCTGCGGCGGGGGCGGCGGGAGCGGCGTCGGCGGCGGGTGCAGCCGTCTCGGCCGGCTTCTGGCAGCCGGCAACGGCGAGGGCAACGGCGAGGGACAGCAGGCTGGCGGGGATCTTGGCGTGCATGCGTGCGGGCTCCGGAAGGGGTGGGCGTGGACGACCGCCGTCCACTCTAGCGCGTCTTGCATGGCGTACGGGTGTGGTTCGGACGGGCATCGGTATCCTCCGCCCATGGCCAAGCTCCTGCTCAACCTGCGCAATGTGCCCGATGACGAGGCTGACGACGTCCGCGCGCTGCTCGACGCGCATGCGATCGGCTACTACGAAACCCGGCCGGGGCCATGGAACATCTCGCTGGGCGGGATCTGGATCCGCGACGAGGCGGACGTTGTCGAGGCCAGGCGGCTGATGGCCGCCTACCAGGCCGAACGCGGCGCCCGTGCCCGTGCCGCGTACGAGGCCGCACGCCGCGATGGGACGGCCGGCAGTTTCTGGAGCGTGTTGCGAGCCGAGCCGGCGCGGGTATTGCTGGCGCTGTTCGGGATATTGCTGGCGCTTGCACTGGTCGCGTTGCCGGTGCTGCTGATCGGGCGCTGACCGCCCCTGTCGCACCGGCGGCTCAAGGCGAGGCGGGCGCAGGTCGCTCCTTGTACCGCGCCAACAGCGCCTGCAACGGCGGAACCCCGTAGCGCCCGCGTTCGGCATCGCTGACGGTGCGGTCGATCGGGGGCAGGTACTCCTCGCCGGTTTCCTGGTCGATCAGTCGATTGGTGCCGTACTTCTGGCGTCCTTCGGTGAACGTCAGGTAGCGATCGATGGTTTGCGCCACCAGCGTGGCGGCGTCCTTCTCGCCCGCCTCGAAGGCGGACTGCGCCAGGTAGTGCGCGAGCAGGTAGTTCTCCGCGCTTTCGCTGCGCAAGGCGCCATCGCACGTCACGAGTCCGGTGTGCTGCAGGACCAGCGCCGCGTTCAGCTTGTCGGTCGGGTCGAGGGCTTGGCCGGAGGCGAGGATCCGCAGGACATGCTGGCGCCGTTCGGCGTCGCGGTGGTCCTGTTGCGCCGCCATGCGCGATGCCTGGTCATCGCGGGCCAGCTGGGCCAGCTCCGGGTTGCCGGCATGGACGTTGGGGACGGCGAGGACGGCGAGCACAAGCAGCGAAAAGCGTCGCGACATACGTTCGTTCCTTGGCGGAGTCGCGCAGTATCTCCGGCCATCAAGGCCATTGCGGAGTCCGCGTGCGCCCGCGCGCCACGGCTGGGATCGATCGCGCCAGGCGCGTGACGGATGGCGTCATGCATGGGAGATCCCGGATCCCCTGGCGTTGGGCTGGGGCGACTGCGGCCCCGCCCGTCGTGAGGGCCACAGAGGAGGGCTTCTGGGACGGCTCCTGCGCTGCGTGGCCGCACGCGTCGCCGACGACACCGGTGGGGGAGGGGCGATTTCCTCGGCTGAATCCTGTGTTCGCAGGTACGGCCACCACATGAAGGCCACCGCCGCCGCGCTGCCGGCGAGGGTCAGCAGTGCCATCGCGACCAGCAGCGCCCCGACCGTCCGCCGCATCGCGGGCGCCGCGCGCTCCGCCCGCAGGTAGAGCTCCAGGATGGCCAATGGCAACAGCCAGCTGGCGAAGCTGACGCCGACGAACACCGCGCCGGTGTAGTCGATCTTGATCCCGAGCGGCGCCAGCAACAGCCCGGCGAGCATGATGCCGATGCGCAGAAACCAGACCCCGTTGACCAGCAACCAGGCGCGCAGGGCGTGCCGGCGGTGGGCGCCGAAGTCACGGCGCACCGCACTGCGCCAGGCGGCCCAGGCAAAGCCCAGGATCAGCAGCCCGTTGAGGCTGATCGACAGCGTGCTGCCGGTCCCCAGTTGCGATCCGCGCACCCATGTCAGCCAGAAGCCCGACAGCGTCGCCAGCACCGCGACCGCGAGGAACATCCGGCCGTTCCAGCGATGCAGCCGCGGCCAGCGCCGGCGCAGGGCCGGCACCAGTTGCCACGCCCCGGACAGCGTCACCAGGGCCCCGGCAAGGGCATGCCCGACGAACTGGACGTTGCCCACGACGTCGCCGGGCACGTAACCGGTCACATGCGGCTTGGCGTTCAGGCCGGCGAGGTCGCCGCCGGCCAGGTGGCCGCCGAAGAACCAGAGGATGAAGACGATGAAGGCGCCTTGTCCCAGCATCGCGGCGAGGAACCAGGCGCGTGCGCCAAGATGGAGAACGTGGGATGGATCGCGCGGGTGGGCGGTCTGCTGCATATCGCGGCTCGATGGGAGGAGCCGCGACCTTGCGTGGTCACGGACCGCTGGTCTCGCCGATTCGCGAATCGGCCAGCCGGATCGGCGCGGGTCGATTCGGCGTTCAACCGGCGTTCAACCGTGACCGATGGCGCTTGTCCGGCGGTGGCCGTGGCGCGAGCCTGCGCGCCTGGGATGAGGGAGGTGGGCGATGCACGGGTGGCAGGCCGGGATGACGGGGCTGGCGGTGGCGGTGGCGTTCGCCTCGTTGCTGGTGCTGCTGTGGCGGCCGACGAAGCGCGACGCCGACGTGCTGCTCGCGGTGGTCAGCGGTTCGATGGCCCTGTCGCTGATGGCGCCATGGACCGCGGACGCGCCGACGTGGGTGCGCTGGGCGGTCGCCATCGGCGGTTCCGCCACCTGCAACGGCTTCTGGCTGGTGTCGCGCGCGCTGTTCCGCGGCGAGGGCGCGGTTCGCGGCGTGCATGTGCTGGTCGCGGCCTGCGTGGCGCTGCTGATCGCGGCGCACCAGCTCGCCGGACTGGCGGCGGCGCCGTTGCCCTCGCCGCTGGCGCTCGGGATGGACGGTGTGCTGACCCTGTCCAGCTCGATCCTGCTCGGCCTGACCCTGCTGGAGCCGCTGCGCAGCCTCGGTGGACGACGCGCGCCGACCGAACGTCGCCTCCGGCTGGCCTTCGCGGGGTTGTTCGCCGCCTGCGTGTTGTCGACCACGGTGCTGGGTGCGCTGTCGCCGGCATGGCCGGCCGCCGCCGCGATCCACGGGATCGCCATCGCGGGGTGGGCGATGACCATGCTCGGCGTCGCCCATGCCCTGCTGCTGCATCGCGCGCGCCATCCGCTCGCGTCGGCCGCGGCGAAGCCTGGGCTACAGGCCGGCGACGGCGATGCCCGCCTCGTCGCGGAATTGCGCCGGCAGCTCGAGGACCTGCATGCCTATCGCGAGCCCGAGCTCAAGGTGGCCGACCTCGCGGCACGGCTCGGCGTGCCCGAGCATCGTGTCAGCCGGCTCATCGGCCAGTCGCTGGGCGAGGCCAATTTCAACCAGTGGGTCAATCGCCACCGTGTTGCGCACGCCCGCCGGCTGCTGGCCGACCCGGCATGCAGCGCGAGCATCCTGGACATCAGCAGCGATGCCGGCTTCGCCTCGCTGGGCCCGTTCAATCGCGCCTTCAAGGCCGCGACCGGCATGACGCCGAGCGCCTATCGCACGGCGGCGCGGCAGGCGCCAGAGGATGTCGCGACGGAAACAGGCGCGCCGGCCGACGCCTGCGCCGGCTAAGACGATCGATCAGGCGTCGCCGCCGAAGCGGCCGACCGTGCAGCTGACGAACGACTTCGCGCTTGCGGCCATCGCCGCGATGCCCTCGACGCTGCCCTGTTCCGGATAACCCAGCTTGTGAAGGCGCTCGGCGATCACGCTGCGCAGGCTGTCGGCCGCTTCCACCTCGAGATGCCCGCTCGCGGGATCCAGGGCGAGCACCTGCGCGCCGTCGATGGCCTCGACGGCCTTGCGGATGCTGTTCGCGCAGCCGCCGCACTTCACGTTGGCAAGGTCGAATTGCAGGCTCATCGGCGTGCTCCGGCGCGGGCTGCCAGTGTAGCGCCGGCAGGACGCGCTGCCTCAGCCCTTGCCGAGGCGGACCTTGGCGACATCGTCGCGGAACTCGCGCTTGGGATCGGCGCCCAGCAGCAGCTTGATCCCGGCCAGCAGGCTGGAGCTGTTCTGCCACAGCTCGCCGACGCCGGCATCGAAGCGCAGCAGGCGCAGCTTGGGATCGTCCTTGCCGGTGTACCAGGCGGCGATGAAGGGATTCCACAGGCGGTCGATCACCGCCGGGTCGTTGTCCTGCTGCAGTTGGCCGCCGACCGTCGCGAAGAACTCGTGGTCCTTCGAGGCGAACACCAGCAGGCCCTGGCGGGCGCGGCGGGCCGCGGCGTCGGCCAGGTCGTTTCCGCGCGCCGTGAAGAACCAGATCGGCCCCGGGCCGTCCTCCACGATCGCGGTCATCGGCCGGGGATAGACCCCGGTGCAACCCAGCATCGCAGTGCGGTCCTTGGCCAGCGTGGTCCAAAAGCGGTCGGTGAGTTCGCGGGTGGTGCCCATGTGAGTTCCTTGCGTGTTACCGGGGGAATGCGCGTTGTATGCCGTGCGAGGTGATGGCGAAGTGTTGAACTCGACGCGATGCGAACCCCGTTGCTAGGCTGCGCGCGACCCCAGCGCACGGCGACACCATGAACCGACGGCATTTCCTGGGCGGCACCGCATTGGCCGCCACCTTCTGGTCGTTGGCGGCGCCTGCCGCGGCGACATCGTCGCCACCACGACGCCTGCTGCCGGTTCCGCTGGCGAAGGGCGACACTGTCGGCCTGGTGAGCCCGTCGTCGGCGTTCGAGGACAGCTTCAGCCTGCAGCTGGCGCGCGAGGCGATGGAGGCGCTGGGCTTCGTGGTGAAGACTGGTGCGCACTACGGCGACCGTCGCGGCCACCTGGCCGGCAGCGACGCCGACCGCGCCGGCGACCTCAACGCGATGTTCGCCGACCGTTCGGTGAAGGCCATCGTCTGCACCCGCGGCGGGTCCGGTGCCGCGCGCCTGCTGCCGCTGCTGGACTACGCGGCGATCCAGCGCAATCCCAAGGTCCTGCTCGGCTATTCCGACATCACTGCGCTGCATTGCGCGATCCAGGCCAGGACCGGGCTGGTGACCTTCCATGGACCGATCGGCAGCGGCAGCTGGAACCGCTTCAACGTCGAGCAGTTCCAGCGCGTGCTGCTGGATCGGGAGCTGGTCGAGTACCGCAACAAGCTCGAGCAGGGCGACGAACTGGTGCCGCGGCAGAACCGCATCGTCACCATTCGCGGCGGCAAGGCGCGCGGACAGCTTGTCGGCGGCAACCTGACCGTGCTCACCGCGCTCGCCGGTTCCCCGTACCTGCCGGATTTCACCGGCAAGATCCTGTTCCTCGAGGACGTGGGCGAGGCGCCGTACCGCATCGACCGCATGTTCAGCACGCTCAAGCTGATGGGCGCGCTCGACCGCATCGCCGGGCTGGTCTTCGGCGAATGCACCGACTGCAAGCCGGGCGATGGCTACGGGTCGCTGACCCTGGAGCAAATCCTCGACGACCATGTGCGGCCGCTCGGCATCCCCGCCTATCGCGGGGCGATGATCGGCCACATCCGCGAGCAGTTCATCGTGCCGGTGGGCGGCGAGGTGGAACTGGATGCGGATGCCGGCAGCTTCCGCCTGCTGTCGCCGGTGTTCCAGGGCTGACGGGCATCAACCCGGGCGGGGCCTGCGGTGCACGCGCGCCGCGGGTGCCGCGGGAACGGCGGGTTCGGCCGTGGCAGCGACGACCGGATCAGCCTGCGGCTCGCCCGCCGCCGCCCGCGCTTCGCGCTTGCGCGCGTCCTTTTCTTCTTGCTTCTTTTTCTTCGCCAGTTCGCGTTGCGCTTCTCGTAGGCGTAGTTCGGCGTGGCCATGGGAACTCCGGGGTCAGCGGCTGCGCGTGCGCGGCGAGGGATTGGCGGGCTGCGGCGTCGGCGCGTCGATGGCGTCGGCGCCGATCCGAGTCAACGCGCGGGTGGTGCCCAGCACTTCGATGGTGCCGCCGGCCCGTCGGAACGCTTCGAGGTGTTCTGCGATGCGTTCATGGGTGAGGCCATGGCCGCGTTCGGGCGGCTTGCGCGCCTGGAACAGATGGCTGGTGGCGGTGGGCTTGGGTGCTTCGGTGGCGGCGCTGGGGGCGGGCTTGCTGGGGCGGGGCATCGGACCTCCTCGGGTCAGTACATCGCAAGCGGAATGCCGCGCGCATTGCGATCGCGGTAGTCGGCGCGGACTTCATGGCAATACGGGCCGGCCATTTCGAAGCGTCGGCACACCGCCGGACGCTGGGCGTAGATGCCGCATCGCATGTGCGCCTGGTCGATGGCCACGCACCAGCCATCGTCATCCCGCGCCATGACGGCCAGGCCTGCAGCAGTCCGCGTGGTGTAGCGCAGGGGCACGTCATCCCCGGGCATCAGGACCACGGTGAGGCGGCAACAGACCGCATCGCAGCGGTCGCAGCGGGGCGCGTCAACCTGGATGGGCGGGAGGATGCTGGGACAGGACGCTGGCACGGAGGCTCCCGGTGGGGCGTCACCCCGCATCGGCGGGATGGTGGCGCGTGGACGGGAGCGAGGCGGGCGACGAAGGATGCCGGACGGAACGCGCGTGGCGCGAGGCGCCTGGGGCCATCCTACGCGAATGCGGCGCAGGACGTGGCTTGCGGGATCGAAACGCCTGCGATGGCCTGCGAGAATGCTCGGCCACAACCTTGGAAGCCCGCCCGATGCCGTTGCCGCCGCTCACGCCCGCTGGTCGCCTGTTCGCGATCGCGGCCTTCATTGAAGCCCTGACCTGGGCCGGCCTGCTGGTCGGCATGTGGCTCAAGTACGGGCCGCACGCGATCGACGTGGGGGTCTGGCTGTTCGGGCGGCTGCACGGTGCCGCGTTCCTGTTCTACGTGGTGGCCACCCTGGTGGCGGCGACCCGCCAGCGCTGGCCGGGCTGGGCGCTGTTGCTGGGCCTCCTGGCCGCGGTGCCGCCGCTGGTCACGGTGCCGCTGGAGTGGTGGTTCCGGCGCAAGGGCCTGCTGTCGGCGTCAGCCGTGGGCTGAAGCGGGTCGGGATCGCCACACAGGGTTCACGGCGACGCGCGCAGGCTGCGGCTCCCCCACGCACCCGGAGCCCCCATGGCCCATGTCCTGATGATCGTCACCAGCGCCGACCGCATGCCGAATGGCGAGCCCACCGGGCTGTGGCTGGAGGAATTCGCGATTCCCTACTCGCTGCTGCGCGATGCCGGGCATGCGATCACCGTGGCCAGCCCGCGCGGCGGCGCCACGCCGATCGACCCGCGCAGCGCCGAAGAGGAGACGCCGGCGGAGTGGGGGGACGCGGCCGCGCGCCTGCGTGAGACGGAGGTGTTGGATGGACTGCAGGCCGACGGCTTCGACGCGGTGTTCATTCCCGGCGGGCACGGCACCATGTTCGACTTCCCGGGCAACCTGGACATCGGGCGCCTGCTTGCCAAGTTCCATGACGCCGGCAAGCCGATTGCCTCGGTGTGCCATGGCCCCGCCGCCTTCGTTGGCGTCATGCGCGCGGACGGACGTCCGTTGGTCGAGGGCTACACCCTGACCGCGTTCTCGGATGTCGAAGAGAAACTGGTGCGGCTGGACGACCAGGTGCCCTTCCTGCTCTCCGAACGCCTGCGCGAACTGGGCGGCAAGGTCGAAAACGGCTTGCCGATGCTCAGTCACGTCCGCGAGGACCGCAACCTCATCACCGGGCAGAACCCCGCGTCCAGCAAGAAGGCCGCGGAGCTTCTGATCGCGCGGCTTGCGGACTGAGCGAAACTCCGTCCATGGCCCACACGCCCGTCGATCCCGGTTCCCTCCCGCCCTGGAAGCGCAAGGGCCCGCCTGGCAAGTCGCGCCCGCTCAGCCCGGCGCAGGTGGACGCCGCGCGCGGGCGCGCACTGCAGGCGGGGCGTCGCTATCCGAACCTGGTCGACAACATGTGGGCCGCGCGCCACGTGCCGCGCGGCGACGAAGCCGCCACGCGCGACGCCGACGACGCCGGCTGAGCCTGCCTCAGGCCGCGCCGAGGCGATTGATGCCGGCGTTCTCGACGACCGCCGGTGGCGCTTCCATGGCGGCGAGCGCGAGCAGCGCGCGGCCCATCGCGGCGGTGCTGGTCATCACCGACGGCAACAGGCGCACGCCGACGCCCATCAGCGGCGCGCCGACGGCGTAGAACGGCCGCATCCAGGCGTGCGGGCTGCGCTCGCCATGCGCCGGCTGGATGCCGCCCGGTCGCAGCATCACGGAGGTGATCGGCAAGGCCTGCAGCGCGACTTCTGTCTCGCCCTTGACCCGCATCGGCATCAATCGGCTCGCGGGGTCGGCATGCGCGCCGGACACATACAGGAAGCGCCCCTGCGGATTGCGTTCGGCATAGGCGCGCGCAACGCGCAGGGTCAGGTCCAGGGTGACGTGGCGATAGGTCGCCTCGGGGGTGCCGACCGGCGGCGCGCCGGCGCAGTAGAAGCAGGCGTCCCAACCAGCCAGGCGGGCCGCCACGCCGTCAAGCGCGTCGAAGCCGGGCACCCGCAGTTCGTCGATGCGCGGGTCGGCGCGGCCGGCGCTGCGTCGACCCAGCAGGCCGATGCGGTCGATGCCGGGGTGGGACAGCGTTTCGTGGAGGACGCCCTGGCCGACCAGTCCGGTGGCACCGGCGATGAGGATGCGCATGGGCGATGCCTGTTGCATGCGACGCGGGCCTACACGAGGCTCAGGCGCGGTTTGGATGCAGCCGCGGCAGCATCGCGGCGGTCGCGATGCCCAGCAGCAGGCCACCGCTGCAGGCGATGCCGAGGTAGGCCAGCGCGCCCCCGAGTCCGACGAAATGCAGGCGGTGCGAGAGGAGGTCGGCGAGCGCCACCGAGCTGCAGGCCAGCAACCAGCCGAGCGTGCTGGCGACGACCCAGCCGCCAGCGCGCGGGCGCAAGGCCGGCCATGCGCGCAGCTGCAACAGGCTGGCGAGGAGTCCGCCAAGCGCGGCGAACGGATACACCAGGTAGGGCAGGGGGTGCCCCAGTCGACGCGCGAGGTCCGCGACCAGGAACGGCAGCGCGACCCCGGCCAGCGTTGCCACCCACCAGGCCTGCGCGCGCACGCCCGCGGTGCGCAGGGCACGCGCCTGCAGCAGCCCGATGGCCGCGCCCATGCCCAGTCCCACCGGCGCATTCGCATGGTCGATGCCGACCGCCTCGAACAGGATCGACAGGCCCAGCAACAAGGGCACGCCGAGGATCCAGCCGGCGAGGGTGTGGGCGATCCAGCGACGTGGGGGCAAGGGCGTCATCGGGTGCATGCGGCGATCGTGGCATGGCCGGCATCCGCTTGCGTTCGGATTGCGTAATGGCCGGGCGTCACCCAACGGAATGCCACGCATGCCTGCCCCGGTCCGCGGCCTCACGGTGCCCGCGCACGTCCTCGTCACCGGCGCCAGCAGCGGGATCGGCCTGGCGCTGGCCTGCGCGCTGCTGGAGCGGGCGGGCGTGGCGAGCGTCGCCGCGGTCTCGCGCCACGCCAGCGGCAGCGCGGAGCTGCAGGTGTTGGCCGCGCGCCATCCTGGCCGCCTGCATGCGATCGATGCCGACCTCGCCACCGATACCGGGATCGCGATGGTGGCCTCGGCGCTGCGCGCGCGCGACACCGGACTGCACCTCGTGCTGCATTGCGCCGGCCTGCTGCACGCCGAAGGCATGGCGCCCGAGAAGTCGTTGCAGCAGGTCGAGCGCGCCGCGCTGGAGCGGGTGTTCGCGCTCAACGCCTTCGCCCCGATCCTGCTGGCGCGGGCCCTGCAACCCATGCTTGGCCCGGGCGCGCCGCGGGTGTTCGCCTCGCTGTCGGCGCGGGTGGGCTCGATCGGCGACAACCGCCTCGGTGGTTGGTATGCCTACCGCGCGGCCAAGGCCGCGCAGAACCAGTTGCTGCGCACGCTGGCGATCGAATGGCGACGCAGCCATCCGCACCTGGCCTGCGTGCTGCTGCACCCGGGCACGGTGGACACGCCGCTCTCGCACCCGTTCCAGGCGCGGGTGCCGGCGGAAGCCCTGTTCCCGCCGTCGCGGGCAGCCCGGCAGTTGCTGGAGCTCGTGGCCTCGTTGGGACCTGCCGACAGCGGCCGCTTCCTGGCCTGGGACGGCCGCGACATCCCCTGGTGACGCTCAGTCGACCCGGGTGAAGCGCAGGCCGTCGAACGTGAGCGCGGTCGGGCGATCGGCGGCCACCTCGAACGCCACCACCTGGCCCGAGCCCGGCACGAACTCCACGCGCATGCGCTCGGCCTCGTCGTAGGCGCTCGCGACCGCATGCAGCACGCCCCAGTCGATGGCCAGGCTGGCGTCGTCCCGTAGCCGTACCTCCAGCGTGCCGAGCAGGGGATGCCGGTAGCGCCCGGCATAGGCGGCGCGCGGCAGGCCCAGGCGCCAGGGGCGTGCGGCGAGCTTGGCGCGTTGCTGGTCGACGGCCTCGCGGAGGCGGCCGGCATCCTGGCGCAGGCTCGCGAAGCGGCCAGCGATGGCGGTGGGCGCATCGACTTCGCCCAACGCGAGCCCGTAGGCGGCATCGGCGATCGCAGCAGTCAGTCGCGCGCTGAGCACGTCCTCGTTGTTGAGGACCACCAGGCCCAGCCCGGCCTCGGGCATGAACGACAGGTGCGCGTGGAAGCCGGCGAAGCTGCCGAAGTGGTGGCGCATCGACTGCCCCTTGTAGCTGCCGGTGTACCAGCCCCAGGCGTAGCCGTCGCGCGCGAAGTCGAGGTAGCGGTCCTCGGTGGTCGCTTGCCGTACCTGCGAGGCACGCAGCACCTCCGTCGGCAATCCGGCCGGCGCGCCGCGCGCGGCCGCCAGCTGCGCCTGCAGGAAGCGGGCGAGGTCCGGCGCGGTGGACAGCACGCCGCCGGCGGCGTGCATGGTGGCGTCGGTCTTGCGCAGGTAGAGCGGCGTCGACGGCGCCGTGCTGCCGGCGGAATAGGGCACGGCGACGGTCCAGCCGCGCGCCTCGGCCTCGCTGGCGCGGGCCGTGGTGCGGCGCATGCCGAGCGGGGCGAACACGCGTGCGTGCATGCTGTCTTGCCACGGTCGCCCATCCGCGCGGTCCATCCACACGCTGGCGATGTTGTAGCCGAGGTTGCTGTAGTCGAAGCGACCGAAGGGCGCGTCCGGGTCCGGCCGCGATTGCGCGACCAGCGCGCGCAGGCTGCCGGCGTCGTGCACGCCGCTGAACGCGGTCGCCCAGCCCAGCCCCGGGTTGGCGATCCCGCTGGTGTGCACCAGCAGGTCGCGCAGGTGGATGCGGTTGGCGTCGAGGTCCGGGAATACCATGCCGGGGAACATCGCCTGCAGGCTCGGATCGGCGGGCATGCGGCTTTCGTGCGCGGCCAGCAGCACGTCCAGCGCGAACATCGGCTTGGTGGCGGAGGCGATGTAGAACAGGGTCTGCCGATCCACCGGGCGCTGGCGCGCCAGGTCGGCGTTGCCGTAGTAGCCCTCGAAGGCCACCTTGCCGTCCTTCAGCAGGATCACCGCGGTTCCGGTGGGCAGCGCGGTGTCCTGCTTGAAGGCGCGCAGTTCCCGGTCCAGCGGCGTGAAGTCGATGGCGGCAGGCGACTGCGCATGCGCGCCCGACGCAAGGGCGAGCAGGCAGGCGGCGAGGCTGTGGAGCAGGGTTGGACGGGGCATGCGATGGGCCTCGGTGGCGGGATGCGCAAGGGATACGCGGATGCCATCGCGGGTTGCACCTGCTGCGCTCGGCGCGAAAATGCACGGATTGCCGCCCGCCACGCCCGCATGCGCATCGTCCTCACCGAGTTCGCCCGCACCCGCCTGTTCCCGCGCGAATCGCGCCGCAACACCATCCGTGACATCACCGCGGAACAGTTCGAGGCCCATCTCAACGCACATCCGCCGGTGGCCGTGCTCGACGGCTACGCGCCGTTCTGCAAGCTGCACGTGCACCGCAACTGGACCAGCACGCGTTGCATGGCGGTGCCGATCACCGATGCGAACCGGCACTTGCTGCGCAGCGACTACGAAGCCCGCACCCGCGAGGAACTGCCGGTGCTGGTGCGCTGGTTCGAGGGCGTGGACGCGCCGGTCGCCGATTACCTGGTGGCGATCCTCTACGACCGCGCGCAACTGGCGCGCGAGGGCACCGTGATCGATGCCGACTGGGGCGTGGTGGGCTGCCTGTACACGATGACGCCCGAAGAATTGCCGATGGCGCCGATCACCATGTTGCGCAACGCGCTGGGCGTGGAAGAGGGCGGTTCCGGCGTGCCGCTGGATCGCGAGGCCTACCGCCGCAGCGTGGCGTTCTGGAGCACCCACGCGAACTGGCGCGGCTGAATGCGCGAAGTTGCGAAAGCGGTTGCATCCGCTCCCGCCATCGCGACGTAAGGGTTGGGCCGGCATGACGTCGGCATCCCCCAAACCAGGAGCGACCATGAACCGTTGCCTTCGCAGCGCCCTGCTGCTTGCCTGCCTGTCCCCCGCCACCGCGTTCGCCCAGGACGGTCCGAGTTTCTCGTTCTTCGCCGGGCGCGACCTCTCGGTCAACGGCGACGTCCATGAAGGCGCGATCTCGCCGATCGCCGACCTCGGCCCGCTCAACCCCGCGCTGGCGGGCGTGTCCGCGGAACTGCGCATCCAGTCGCGTTCGTACGACGACATCTACGGCAAAGCCAACAGCTTCGGCGTCGAGATGAGCTGGCCGATGGCGCAGGGCGAGGCCTTCGGCCAGTTGCGCAGCACCCGCGCGGGCGACGGCGAAGTGCAGGTGGGCGGTGCCTACGTGCCCGCGCTGTCGACCACGCTGCCGGTGTACGGCCGCTTCGGTAGCTACGACAGCGTGGCGCTGGAGGCCGGCTACCGGCACTACTTCGGCAGCGGCAAGGTGCGTCCCTACGTGGCCGGCCGCATCGGCACCACCAAGGTCGACGGCATCGACGCCACCTTCACCATCCCGGATGCCGGGATCACGCTCAGCGACGTGCCGTTCTTCGACGGCGGCTGGATGCTGAGCGGCGGCGCCGACCTCGGCGTTGCCTGGGCCGTTGGCGAGAAGGCCACGCTCGGGCTGGAAGTCGGCGTGCGCCACCATGGCGACATTTCGGATGACGACAGCGCGCTTTCGGGCCTCGGCCTGGCCTCGATCAACGACACCGGCGCACGCACGTCCTATCCGCTCAACCTGCGCTTCCAGATGCGGTTCTGATGCAGATGCCGCCGGCTTCGCCGGCGATCGGGCTCCCCCGCACGCCGGGTCCGCACCGCCTCGTCCGGTGCCGGCCCGGCGTTTTTCTTGTCAGGCCTTGCGCGCCCGCGTGACCGGCGTCGGCGGCTTGCGCAGCTCCGGGCTGGAGCGGAACGGCGATGGGTTGTTGGCACTACGCAGGGGGGTGTTGCCGAGGACTTCGATGCGGCCACCGCGCTTGCGGAAGGCCTTGAGATCGTCGGCGATGCGTTCGTGGGTGAGGTGACTGCCGTCGCCGGCGGTTTGGGCTGGCTTGCGGGGCATGCCGCTCCCGTGGTCGGTGGGGGAACCGGAAGTTTATGCGAAATCGCATGAAACCTCAAGCAAATCATAAGCTTGCATTCATTTGGGCGGCCCGGACCTTCAGGACGACTTCGCAATCGCTTCACCGAATCGCCGCCAAGACCACATTCCGGGGGCGCAGGCTGCAGGCTCCACCATGGGAGGATCAGGCATGCACCAGGCACCGGCGATGGACGACGGACGAACGCGCAACCGGCTGCGGCCGTGGATCTGGGGCGGGGCGGCGGGCTTGCTGGCATTGCCCGCCATCGCGATGCGCTGGTTCCCCGCCAGCGGCGTCGACTGGCGTGCCGGCGACTTCGTCGTGATGGGAGCGTTGCTCGCCATCGCGGCCGGCCTGTACGAACTCGGCGCGCGCAGCAGCGCACGCCCGGCCTATCGCGCCGGCTTCGGGCTGGCCGTGCTCACCGGCTTGCTCACGGTGTGGGTGAACCTCGCGGTGGGGATGCTGGGCGCCGAGGGCAGCGCGCCCAGCCTGATGTTCGCCGCCGTCCTGCTGGTGGCGATCGTCGGCGCGCTGGTGGCGCGCTTGCGTCCCGCCGGCATGGCGCGGGCGATGGCGATGACCGGCAACGCGCAACTGCTCGCGGTCGCGCTCGCGGCGGCGCTCGGCGACTACCGCGGCAACGAGTTGGTGCTCAGCGGCTGCTTCGCGCTGCCCTGGTTCGCCTCGGCGCTGCTGTTCCGGCACGCGGCCGCCCACCGCGGCTGAAGGCGGCGGCTTCACCCGGCGCGCCGGGCGAAGGACAATGCGCGCATCCCCATGCCCGGTCGCGCCATGTTCGTGTTGCGCCTGCTCTTCATCGGCCTGCTGATCGCGTTTAGCACCGTGTTGCACGTGTTGCCACTGCTGCTGGTCGCGGTCGCCAAGGCGCTGCTGCCCTCGGCCGCGCTCCGGCGTGCGGCGAATCCGCTGCTCACCGGCCTGGCCGAGAGCTGGATCTCCGGCAACGGCTGGATGTGGGATCGGTTCACCGACACCCGGCTGCAGGTGGACGGCCTGTCGACGCTGCAGCGCGACGGCCATTACCTGGTGCTGGCCAACCACCAGAGCTGGGTCGACATCCTGGTCCTGCAGAAGGTCTTCAACCGCCGCATCCCGCTGCTGCGCTTCTTCCTCAAGCGGCAACTGGTCTGGGTGCCGTTGCTCGGGCTGGCGTGGTGGGCGCTGGATTTCCCGTTCATGGGCCGCTACACCAAGAAGCAGATCGCACGGAATCCGGAACTCGCCGGCCGCGACATCGAGGCGACCCGGCGTGCCTGCGCGAAGTTCCGCGAGATCCCGGTGGCGATCATGAACTTCGTCGAGGGCACCCGCTTCACCCCGGCCAAGCATGGCCGCCAGCAATCGCCCTACCGGCACCTGCTGAAGCCGAAGTCCGGCGGCGTCGCCTTCGTGCTGGACGCGATGGGCGACGGCCTGCACGGCATCCTCGACGTCACCATCGCGTACCCGGCGGGGCGGCCGTCGATGGTCGACCTGATCGGCAACCGCATCCCCGAGGTCCGCGTGCAGGTCCGCCAGCGTCCCATCCCCGCCGCGCTCATCGGCGGCAACTACCAGGACGACCGTGCGTTCCGCGCGCGTTTCCAGCAATGGATGAACGGCCTGTGGGAGGAGAAGGACCGCGAGCTCGACGCCATGCTGGCGCCGGCGGTGGCCGCTGCGGATCGGGCATGATGGCGGCCATCGGCGGCTCGGCGACGGAGGCGATGATGCACAAGGGAAAGGCGTGGCTGGCTTCTGGTTGCCTGGTGTTGGCCGCCTGCAGTTCCACCGCGGACGGGGAGGGCGTGCCACCCCCGGTGGCGGACGCCCCGCAATTCCTGCCGGCGGCGTTCGTGGTGCACCTGGCATCGCCGCCGCGGACGCTCCGCGTGGACGGCGACACCCTCGTCCTCACCGGGCCCGACGCCAGCCGCCGCTTGCGCGTGGAGCGCAACGAGGCGCTGTTCGACGGCCGCGTGGTGACCGCCCGCGATGCCGCCGGCAGTGTCGAGGTCCGGGTCACCCAGCGCCTGTGCCTGGGCGAGGGCGGGGCGCAATCGCCCTACACCGCGCGGGTGTCGATCGGCGATGCCGCGCCGTTGATGGGCTGCGGCGGTCCGCGCTGACCGACCTTCAGGCTCAACCGCCGCGGGTGTGGAAGTACACCTGTTCCGCGGCCCAGCGCAGCGGTGGCGAATGCAGTAACAGGTCGAACGGCCAGTCGAACTGCAGCCGGTCGTAGGCCCAGCGCAGCGCGCGCTTGGCGCGGAAGCGCGGTGCCGCCGCGATCGCCGCCTGTTCGGCGGGTGGGGCGCCATCGCGCAGGGTCGCCGCGATCGCGCGGCCGACCGCCCAGCCGTGGTCCCACGCGGCGTGGATGCCGCCGGCGGTGACCGGCGACACGATCCCCGCGGCATCGCCGGTCAGGATCGCGCGGTCGCGCGCCAGCGCCTGCACCGGCCCGCTGCACGGGATCAGCCCGGCCCGGGTGTGGCCCGGTTTCAGCTGGCGCGGCAATCCGCCGGCCATGCCGACCCGGAGCAGGAAGCCGTCGATGTCGGGCACGCGCGCCTGCGCGGGATCGTGGCGCAGGGCCAGCCCGGCCTGCACGCCCCCGGGGTTCTGCGCCAGCCAGCCGATGTAGCCGGGCGCATAGCGCTTGCTGATGAAGCAATGCAAGGCATCGGGATCGGCCAGGCGAGCGCCGGGGAATTCGTACTCGATGCCGTAGAGGAACTGGCGCACCTCGCCCAGGCCGCAGCGTCGCGCCACCCGCGAACGCGCGCCATCGGCGCCGACCAGGTAGCGCGCGTGGCCCACGCCCTGCACCTGCCAGCCGGCATCGGTGCGTTCGGCATCGGTGAAGGCCTGGCCCAGGCGCAGATCGATGGCGTGCGCCTGCAACTGCGTGGCCAGCCAGCGCATCACGGCGGGCGTGTCGGTGGTGAGGAAGTAGTAGCCGGGCGCGGCCAGCGCGACCTGGCGCAGGCTCGGGGCATACAGGCGCACCGATTCGATGCGCCGGGTCATGCACGACGGCAGCCGGTTCAGCAAGGTGTGCTCGGCGGCTTCCTTGACGATGATCCCGGTGGTGCGCAGCTTGTCGCCGGGATCGCGCTTGCGCTCGAGCACGCAGACCCGCAATCCGCGCTGCGCCGCGGCCAGCGCGCAGGCGGCGCCGGCGAAGCTCGCGCCGACCACCACCACGTCGAAATCGGAATCGGAATCGGTGCGGCTCGCATCCATGGGCGGGGTCGTGGCAGCCGGGGTGGCCAGCATCCGCACGCGTTGCGCGGCCTGGATGGCGGCGGCGTGAAGCGGGTTTGAAGTCGCGGATGACGAGGCGCCGCGCGATGCGCTAGCGTGCGCGCAGTCCTCCACGAGTCCCGCCATGGCCACCGCGATCCCCGCCCGTTACAGCCCCACCTTGCGCCGCCTGCACTGGCTGATGGCCGTGCTGATCCTGGCCGCCTACCTGCTGATCGAACAACGCGGGCTGTTCCCGCGCGGCAGCGGTGGGCGCTTCGCGATGATGCAGGGGCATTTCTGGGCCGGGATCGCGATCTTCCTGCTGGCGTGGTGGCGGCTGGTCGCGCGACGCCGCGACGGCGCACCGGCGGTCAGCCCGCCGCTGGACCGCTGGAGCGCGCTCGCCGCGAAGGCGATCCACGTCGCGCTGTACACCTTCTTCATCGTGATGCCGCTGCTCGGCGTGGCGACCGCATGGACCGACGGCAAGGCGGTGATGCTGCCGTTCACCGACATTGCCCTGCCGGCGCTGCTGGCCGAGGACAAGGACCTCGCGCACCGGCTGGAAGACCTGCACGGCAGCATCGGCGAGGCCTTCTACTGGGTCATCGGCCTGCACGTGCTGGCGGCGTTGTACCACCACTGGGTGCGCCGCGACGACACCCTGCGGCGCATGCGCTGAGCGCACGCCGGCCTCACTTCGGCGGCGTCGCCCCCGCGGGAGCCGTCGCCGGGAATTCGGTGGTCGCCGGCACGCTGAGCAAGACCTTCGCGCGGTACTTGCCGTTGAAGGTGTCTTCCTCCTTGACCACGATGCGGCGGGCCTGCTCGATCCAGAAGCGCTGGTAGTTGCCGCCGCCCGGGCTGCCGCTGTCGGTTTCCACCAGCCAGCAGGTGTAGGTGGTGCCGTCGGCCCCCTGCAGGCGGCGTTCGCCGACCACGGTGTAGTCGACGTCGATCGGTGCGGGCATGCCCGCATCGAAGACGCGCAGCCGCAGCGTGCCGCCGCGCTCCCATGGCAGCAGCGGCAGCAGGGCCAGGTCGGAATGCCAGTTGAGCCACCAGCCATCGCGCATGCCCGGGAAGCCGGCCTCCATGCGCGCGCGGCGGTCGGCGGGAATTTCGCCTTCGATGCGGCCGCTGCCCTTGGGTGGATCGATGCGGGTGGTGAAGCTGCCCTTGGGCGTGGTCCAGGTGCTGTCCTGCGCCAGCGTGGCGAGGTCGCGGGCCGCATGCACGGTCCGCGCGGTGTGCAGGGTGCCGGTCTCGTCCTGCCAGGCCTGCTCGATCACCCAGGCGTCTTGGCCATCGACCTTCTCGCGCCCCAGGCTGGAGGTGGCGAGCATCGCGCGCTGGATCGCGCTGCCCGGGCCGGCGTGCATGTAGACGACGTAGGTCGCGGTGCCAGGGCGGAGGCGGTCGAGGTGCAGGTCGCCGGGCTGGACGCGGACCGGCGTCGCGGCGGCGACGGGCAGGGTAGCCAGGCAGAGCAGGAGGGGCAGGGTGAGGCGGGCGATCGACATGGGGGAATTCCCTCGGGGCAGGCCGGCAGTCTTGGCGACCGCGTGCGACCTGGCCCGTGCCGAGGGTCACGGCGTGGGCGATCCGTCCCTGCCGACGTGCGGCCTGTCCACGCTGGATCGTGCTGCATTGCGGCAGCCGGGCGGGGTGCGCTGCCCGTGAAATCCAGCAGTGGCGGGGCGCGGGACAGCCGTGACGGCCTTGGCCGAGCGAATGTGTTGACCGTCGCGTTTTCCGGACGCTAGCGTACGGCCCGCCTCGGGAGGGGACCGGGGTTGCACCGCGCACCAGGGGTTGCCGGCACGTCGTGCCGGCTCACGACAACCATCGTTGGGGACTGGACATGCTCATGCGATTCCGCAAGACCGTGCGTTCGCTGTTGCCCGCCGTCGCACTGCTCGCGCTGGCGCCGGCGGCGTTCGCCAATACCTTGAACCAGAACGTCTCGTGGACGATCGACCGTGCCGGCACGACCACCAAGTACCGCGTGGTGGCCTATGGCGATTCGATCTACGCCGGCTACAACGGCTCCACCCTGAACGCCGCGAAGTATTCTGCGCCGACCGTCGAGGCCGAGTACCTGTCTGCGGCCTGGGGCGCGGACATCGAGAGCGTGCGCCGGGCCAAGTCCGGCGCGGTGGCCTCGGACGTCTACAACAACAAGATCGTCGCCGAGCGCTCCTACATGCAGGCCACCAGCACCCGCGTGGTGACCTTCGAGATGTGCGGCAACGACGGCCTGCAGGCGCGGTCCAGCTTCAAGGGCCAGACCGGCACCTGCAACTACAACGTGCTGGCGACCGCCGAGGCCAATTGCAAGGCCAACGTGGCCAAGGCGATGGACTACATCAACGCCAACGCCTACGCCGGGACCAAGCTCAAGGTCATCGCCAACCTGTACTACCCGGGCTACAACGCCGACAACGTGTCGAGTTCCTGCAACGACCCGACCACCGGCGCCAAGGTCAACATGCGCGACAAGTTCCTGCCGTCGATCGCGCGGATGAACTACTGGATGTGCGAGTACGCGCGCCAGAAGGGCTTCAAGTGCGTGGACAACTTCGCCGAGTACATGGGCGCGGACTACGACAGCAATGGCGATGGCGTGGTCGATTCGCAGGCCCTGCGCTACGTGGCCGGCGAAAGCGAGGCCAGCTACGTGACCCGCATCACCTCGACCCTGCGCTCGACCCTGCGCGACGCCAACACGCACTTCGTGTCCTCCTCGAGCAGCTACGACTACATCCAGTCGGACGACGTGCATCCGACCTACCAGGGCAGCACGGTCAGCGCCGGCCTGTTCGGCGGCACCACCGGTTCCGGCGCGCCGCGCTACACCAGCTTCACCGGCGGCAAGAGTCCGATCTGGAATGCCTACGGCCACGAGCGCATGGGCTGGGGCCTGTCGGTGTTCGGTCCGCCGAGCCCGTTCTGACCGCAGGGGCGTCGACGCACGATGCCGGCCGATCGCACGCCACCGCCGTCGCCTCCCCCCGCGGGAGGCGACGCGCATGGTGCGCATGTACGCCGGGTGCTGGTCGCGCTGGCGCTCGTCGCGGTGGTCGGCGGCGTGGCGTGGCTGCTGTGGCCCTCGGCTGAGCGTGCGATTGCGATGACCGACCAGGTGACAGGTCAGCCGGCGTCCGTGCCCGATGCGAACGGCAAGGCCACGACGCAGGCTCCGTTGGCCGCGGCGCGCCCAGCAACGGCCGCCGCGCCGGGTGCCACCCGCGACCTCGCGGAGGTACTGCAGCTTACCCCCGGGCAACGCGCGCCGGCGATGGGCGAGGTGATCGCGCGGCTGCATGCGGAAGGGATCCACGACGGACTCGCCGCCTTCAATCCGCCGGGCACCAGCCCGCCGCTGGTCGGGCTGGCGGTACCCGAGGACTTCCCGCTGCCGGAAGGCTACGTGCGCCACCACCAGACCACGGACGATGGCCAGGACATCGAGGCGATCCTGATGTACTCGCCCGACTACGATTTCTACGACGCCGACGGCCGGCCGATCCCGATCCCGCCGGATCGCGTGGTGCCGCCGTCGATGGCGCCGCCCGGCCTGCCGCTGCGGCAGGTGCGGATTCCGCCGCCGCGCGATGCCCAGGGAGGCGTGCCCTGACGCCCGCGCGCCGCGTGGTGCTCCGCGCCTCGCTTGCGATCCTCGCCAGCGCGCTCCTGCTCGGGATGTATGCGCGTGGCGGCTTCGCCGTGTCGCTCGGTTTCGTCGCGCTGGTGCCGTGGCTGGCATCGGTGGCGACGCTGCCCTCGTGGCGCGCGGCGCTCGCCAGCGGCATCGCGATGGCGATGCTGTTCGCGCTGGCGGTGTTCGCCTGGTTCGGCGATGCAGTCGCGGCCTATACCGGGATCGGCACCGCGGGCGGCATCGCGCTGGTGGTGCTGGCGGCGCCGCTGACGCAGCCGCAGATCGTGGCGGCGGCCCTTGCCGCGCGGTGGGCCGCGGGCCGGCTCGGGCCGGTGCTGCGCGCGGTGGTGGTCGCGGCGGCGTGGGTCGCCTGCGAATGGGCCTGCCCGAAGCTGCTCGGCGACAGCCTCGGCCATGGCCTGCAACCCGCGGCCTGGTGGCGGCAGGCGGCCGACCTCGGCGGCGTGCCGGTGCTCACTTTCGTGCTGGTGCTGTGCAACCAGTGGCTGGCCGATGCGTGGCGACACCGTCGCGACGCCTCGCGCGGGTGGCGCCTGCCCTTGGCCTGCGCGCTGGCGCTGCCGGTCCTGCTCGCCGGCTATGGCGCCTGGCGCAGCGCGCAATTGCGCGCGCTGCCGGTGGAGGACACGCTGCGCGTCGCGATGGTGCAGGCGAACATCGTCGACTACGAACGCCTGCGCCGGGAACGCGGCGCCTACGCGGTCGTGCGCGAGGTGCTCGACACGCATGTCGGGATGTCGCGCGCGGCCCTCGACGCGGGCAGGGTGGATGCCTTGCTGTGGTCGGAAACCGTGTACCCCACGACCTTCGGCAAGCCGCGCAGTGAGGCCGGCGCGGAACTCGATGCCGAGATCGCCGGCTTCGCGCGCGGGGCGGGCGTGCCGCTGGTGTTCGGCACCTACGACCGCGACGCGGCCGGCGAGTACAACGCCGCCGCCGTGCTCGACCCGCGCGACGGCCTGCTTGGCTTCTACCGCAAGACCCATCCATTCCCGCTGACCGAGCATGTGCCGGGCTGGCTGGACGGGCCGCGCCTGCGTCGCCTGTTGCCCTGGGCCGGGACCTGGTTGCCGGGCGACGGCGCCCGCAGCTTCCCGCTGCGACTGCCCGGCGGGCGCGAGGTGCCGGTCGCGCCGATGATCTGCCTCGACGACGTGCATCCAGAGCTGGCCCGCGAGGCTGCGCGGCAGGGCGCGCGGGCATTGCTCGGCCTGTCCAACGATGCGTGGTTCAGCGCGCATCCGCAGGGGGCGCGGCTGCACCTCGCGGTCGCGGCGTTCCGTAGCGTGGAGACGCGACTGCCGCAAGTGCGGGTGACCACCAACGGGATCAGCGCGGTGGTCGATGCCGACGGCGGCATCCGCGACGCGACGGCGATGGGCACCCGCGCGCTGCTGGTCGGCGAGGTCGCGGTGCGCACGGCGCCGGTGACTCGTGCGGTGGCCTGGGGTGGCTGGTTCGGCCCGTTCGCGCTGGGCCTGTTGCTGCTGGTGGTCGTGCTGCGGCAGTGGCCACGGCGGTCGACGGGCAATGCAGGGCAGGCCGGCCTCGTGGCGGCGGCGACGTCCTGGCCGCTGGCGACGACCTGGCTGTCCCCGCGCTGGCGCTGGGCTGGCGTGCTGTTGCAGGGTGTGGCCGGGGCGACGCTGGCCGCATTCGCCGGGCTGTGGCTGTTCGGCGATGCCTCGGTGCTGAAGCCGATGCTGCAGTTGCGGTTGTTCGTGGCGCTGGTCGCCCTGCCGACGGCGGCCTGGTGGCTGCTGCGGCGAGCGCATGCCGCGCGGGCCGAGCTGCGCGAGGGCACGTTGCACGTGCAGGGTGGTGGCCGCAGCCTGCGCCTGCCAGTGGCGGCGCTGGACGTGCGTCCGCTGCGCCTGCCGTTCCCTGGCACCGGCTTGCGCGTGCGCGGCGAAGGCGGCGATGCGGTCCTGCTGCTGCGCGAACCGATCGACGTGCTGCATGCGTTGGGACGCAGCGCCGACCTGCCGCGTGGGTGCGCCGCGTACCTCGCCGCGCGCGGGCGCCACCGCGGGCCGCGTTGGGACCGCGCCTGGCTGCGCACGCTGTTGTTCCCGCTGCTGCCGGCGATGTTCGCGTTCCGCCTGCACCAGCACATCGCCTACGGCGGCACCTTCGGCGAATGGCAGACCTTCGGCGCGACCGCGTGGCTCACCGGCGCCGCACTCTGGTGGGCAGGCTGGATCGTCGGCCTGGCGGTGTTCGCGGCCGTGCTGCGTGCCGTGGTCGAAGCGGCGTGCCTGGCCATCGCCTGGGGCATGCCCACGCGCGCGGCAACGGCGCGACACGTGCTCGAAGGCGTCGCGAGGGCGGTCTACTACCTCGGTGTGCCGGCCTGGCTGGTGCTGCGCGTGCTGGCCTGAGGCTCAGCGGCGGATCGCGAGCACGCCGTCCAGCGCGCGCTCGGCGCGGAAGCCGGCCGCCGCCAGGCGCCTGGCCACCTCGCCGGGTACGTCGCGCCCGCTGGTCAGCTTGTTCGGGCTGCCGGTGTAGTGGAACAGCCGCGCGCCCGGCCGGAGCACGCGTGCCAGCTGGTCATAGAAGCTGCGCGCGTACAGCTCGCCGGCGATGCCGAAGCGTGGTGGATCATGCAAGGCGACATCGAAGGAGGCGTCTGGCAGCGTCGTGATCGCCTGCGCCACGTCCGCATGCGCCAGCGACAGGCGCCCGCCGCTGGCCGCGGGATCCGGCGACCAGGGATTCAGGGTGCGCAGCCACAGCACGTCCTCGTTCTTCTCGAACGAGGCGATGGCCGCCGCGCCCGCATCGAGGCAGCAGGCGGCGAAATAGCCGAGCCCGCCGCAGGTGTCGAGCACGCGCTTGCCGAGCGGCTGCACCAGCGCCACCTTGCGGCGCGCGTCGGCGAGCGGCGATTCCTTCGCGGTCGGCAGCATCTTGATGCCGTCGATCTCGAAGGTCGGCACGCCCCATTCGGTCGGCACCAGCTTGATCAGCTTGCCCGCGTAGCGCGAGACCGGCACGAAGGCTTCGCCATCGAAGGCGTACAGCGTGCGCGGGCGGAGCGATCCTGGCCACGGGTAACGCATGCCGCGCCACCCGAATCCCTCGTCGGCGAGGCTGGCTTCGCCGTGGCTGCGGCCGAGGTCGAGCGAGCCTGGCCACACCCGTTCGCCACGGGCGAGCGCGGCGCGCATCGCGTCGAGGAGGTCGAGGGTCAGCAGCGGGCCGGGAGCGTGGTCCACGAGGGCGGGCGGCAGCGGTGGGGGCGCCAGCATGCCCGCAACCGCGCGCCGCGTGTACCCTGCGGGCCCACGGAGGACTCGATGGCCACGCGACGCTACCTGCAACTGGACGTGTTCGCCGCGCGCGCGGGCACCGGCAATCCGCTCGGCGTGGTGCTGGACGCCGATGGCATGGACACCGCGTCCATGCAGGCGCTTGCGGCATGGCTGAATCTGTCCGAGACGGTGTTCTTCGTGCCGATGCAGGATCCGGCTGCGGACTACCGCATCCGCATCTTCACCCCCGGCAGCGAATTGCCCTTCGCCGGCCATCCCAGCGTCGGCGCGGCGTGGGCCGCGTTGGACGCCGGCCTGGTCGATGCCGACGCCCGGGCGCTGGTGCAGGAATGCGGTGCCGGCCTGCTGCCGGTGCGCGTCGAAAAGACCGCCGACGGCAAGCGCACGATCGAACTGTGCACGCCGCGGAGGCAGGCATTGTCCACGCCGCCGGTGGCGATCCCGGCCAGCCTGCAGGCGCTCGCTGCAGCGGATGCCGCCCCGGTGCTGTGGTCGAACGGTCCGGCATGGTGGCTGCTGCGCGCAAATTCGGCCGGGGCGGTGCGCGCCTTCGCCCCGGACTTCGCTGCCATCGCCGCGTTCACCAATGCCACCGACGCGACCGGCTTGGTGATCTTCGCGCCGGAGGCCGGCGCGGGGCATGACGTGGTGGTGCGTGCGTTCTGCCCCGGCGATGCGGTCAACGTGCCCGAGGATCCGGTGACCGGCAGCGCGAACGCGCTGGTCGCCGCGTGGCTGGCCGCGCACGCTGCGTTGCCGCATGCGGACGGACGCTACGTCGCCAGCCAGGGCCGCGAACTGGGGCGCGATGGCCGCGTGCAATTGCGCGTGGATGCCGATGGCGATGTCTGGCTGGGCGGCGAGGTGCAGCCGGTGATCCGCGGCAGCCTCGACTGGTAACCAACCGACGTCGTGGCCCGAGCGATCGTCGTCGCCCGCCGCGCTTGCTAGGGTGGCCGGCTTCCACTCACCAGGATCCGTCATGCCGATCCCCACCGCCACCGACCTGCGTGCCTTCATTCCCGCGCGCGATTTCGCGCTGTCCAAGGCCTTCCATGCCGCGCTCGGCTGGGACGTGCGCGACGTCGGACCCGGCATTGCACTGGTGTCGGTGGGCGCGGCGCAGCATTTCTACATCCAGGACTATTACCTGCGCGAGGTCGCCGAGAACAGCATGCTGCACCTCACGGTGGACGACGCGCAGGCCTGGTACGCGCACGTGCGAAGCGTGCTGGCCGAGGGTCGATTCGCCGGCGCGCGCGTGCAACCGCCGGCGGCGCAGCCGTACGGCGCCATCGTGACCTTCGTGCACGACCCGAGTGGCGTGCTGCTGCATTTCTGCGAGTGGAGATCGCCGCATCGCGCTGCCCCATGACGCAGGCTCGGCCCGCGTCGCACTGGCCTGCGGCCGCGGGAATTTCCGTGGAAACCGGCGATCCCGACGAACCAGAGGTGCCAGCGCATGCGTCAACCTGTCCCCGGATTCCTCATGGCGAGCGTGGCCCTCGCCTCGGCTTGGTGGCTGGGCGCCTGCACCCCAGCCGCGCCCGAAGCGCCGGCCGCCCCGGCAGCGGTTGTGGCGCCGCCAGCGCCTGCAGCGAACAGCCTCGACGCGGCATGGCCGGCGCCGGACAAGGTGGAGCGCGACGGTCCCGATGCGGCGCTGGCGGTCCAGGTGGGCGACATCGACAATTTCGGCTTTGGCTTCCCCGAGGGATTCGATCCGTTCACCGGCAAGTCGACGCCGGTGCACCCATTCCCGTTCACGCCGTCCGCGCAGGATGCCGCGGGCACCGACCGGATCATGGTCGTGAGTGGCCATCGGCAGGCCACGGGCGACGGTTACACCGCGGATACCGCGCGTCCCGACAATGCGCCGCGCCCGCTGCGGGTTGCGTTCCCGCTTGATGGCATCGCGCTGGAGCGGGCCGCCCTGCAGTTGTTCGTCGACGATTTCCAGGCACGGGTATGGGGCGCGCGCTACCGGGTGCGCCTGAACGGGACCGAGCTGCCGATGCTGGAAACGATGCTGAACGCGCTCGACCAGACCGGTCCGATCGGCAAGCTCGTCACCGTCGAGCTGCTGCCCGAACAACTGCCGCTGCTGCGCGACGGCAAGGTGGAGCTCTCGATCGACGACCCCGAACACGATGCCGCGGATGGCCATGCCATCGATTTCATGCGTGTGCTGGTCAACCCCAAGCCGTGGCGCCACGTCGGCATCGTGCGCGGCGTGGCGGTGGACCAGGCCAGCGGCGCGCCCCTGGCTGGCGTACTGGTGAGCGCGGGCAACACCCGGCAGGCCACCACGTCCGACGATGGCAGTTTCGTCCTGGAAGGTGTGCCGGCGGGGCTTGCGGTAGTCGTCGGCAGCCATCCCGACTACGAGGGCGATACCGAAGCCGCCGACCTCGTCGCCGGCGAAGCCGTCGAGGTGCGCCTTGAGCTGGTGCCTACCGGCAAGACCCGCGACAGCCTGGCGGCGCAACTCGACAAGCAGGGCAAGGTGGACCTCTACGGGATCTACTTCGATACCGACAAGGACCGCCTGAAGGACGAATCCGGCCCGGTGCTGGAACAGGTGCAGGCCTTGCTCGAAGCACGTCCGGGACTGCGGCTGGTGGTCGCCGGGCACACCGATGCCGAAGGCGCCGACGCCCACAACCTCGACCTGTCCAACCGACGCGCTGCGGCGGTGGTGGCCTGGCTGGTCGCGCGCGGGATCGCCGCCGATCGCCTGCAGTCTGAGGGGCATGGCGAAGGTCGCCCGGTCGCGGGCAACGATTCCGCGGCGGGCCGGGCACTGAACCGGCGGGTGGAGTTGCGCGAGGCCGCCGCGTCCGCGGACGGTTGAGGCACGGCCCTACAATGGCGCGTGTCCACGCATGGAGCGCGCCATGGCAACCCCGTCCGAACATCCGGTCATCGGTATCCCCGGCCAACCCTGGGGCGAAGCCGAAAAGGCGCAATGGCGCGCGCGCCAGGCCAAGCGCCGCAGCCATGCCGATGACGTGGTGGCCAAGGTCGATGCACTGCGCGAGCGCTTCGACGTAGCCGAATACGGCACGCTGGATGCCGGTGGGGATGGCCGGTATCCGCTGCTCGCGGTCCGCAGCCGGGGCTGGGATGCGTCGCTGCCGACCGCGCTGGTCACCGGCGGCGTGCACGGGTACGAGACCAGCGGCGTGCAGGGCGCGCTGCAGTTCCTCGATCGCCATGCCGGGGCCTTCGCCAGTCGGGTCAACCTGCTGGTCGTGCCCTGCGTCAGCCCCTGGGCCTATGAGCGCATCCAGCGCTGGAACGCGCAGGCCTTGGATCCCAACCGCAACTTCGCCGCAGGCAGCCCCTGCGCCGAGTCCGCGGCGCTGTGGGACCTGGTGCAGCCGCTGCGCGGCCGGGTGCTGGTGCACGTGGACCTGCACGAGACCACCGATAGCGACGAGTCCGAATTCCGCCCGGCGCTGGCGGCCCGCGACGGCAAGCCGTTCGAGCCCGGCACCATCCCGGATGGCTTCTACCTCGTCGACGACAGCGAGAACCCGCAGCCGGCGTTCCAGCAGGCGATCATCCAGGCGGTCGCGCGCGTGACCCATATCGCGCCCGCCGATCCCGACGGCACCATCATCGGCTCGCCGGTGGTCGCCCCCGGCGTCATCGAATACCCGCTGGTCGCGCTGGGCCTGTGCGCCGGGATCAGCGGTGCGCGCTTCACCACCACCACCGAGGTCTATCCGGACAGCCCACGGGCAACGCCCCGGCAGTGCAACGATGCGCAGGCCGCGGCGGTGCAGGCTGCGCTGGAATTCGCGCTCGCGGCGGGCTGAACGCCGGCCGTGGTCGGCGCATGCGGTCGCGCTTCAGCGACCTGCCATCGCCCATCCATGGTCGGATGCAAGCTCAGGCGGGTGATTCGTGCCTGCTCATCCGCCACAGCATCAAGCCGAACGCCATGGTGCCGCCACCAAGTCCCAGCGCCAGCGCGAGCTGGGCGCGCGCCGGGTCGCTGGCAAGCTGGTTGACCGGGATCTGCCAAGGCAGGAATGCACCGATCTTCGCCGAGGTCGCGACCACCGCGAAGAAGGTGCCGCCGATGCCCACCGCCAGCGCTGGCACGAAACTCGCGTAACGCAGGGCGACCCACAACTGCACCGCGACCAGCAGCCACGCCGCCAGGAAGATGCGCCCGAGCAGCAGCAGGTAACCGGCGATGTCGGCCGGTCCGGTCGCGGCTACGGCAGGCTTCAGCAGGCCCGCCGCTCCGACCGCCAGCGTGGTCAGCAAGGCCAGCAGCAGGCTCATCGCCACGACCATGCCCAGCACGCAGAGCGCCTTCGCCGCGTACAGGTGCCAGCGCGGCATTGGCAGCGCGCGCAGGTGGTCCCAGGCGCGCGGGCCATGCTCGGTATGCGCGACCAATGCCGTCAGCGCGGTGACGCTCATCGGCAGCATGAAGAATGCCCAGATCGCCGCCGACGATTGCAGGGTCATCGCCCACGGCGCGGCTTTTCCCAGCCGCAGCAGGTTGAAGAACACGAATACGGCGATCAGCAGCGGTGCGACCGCGGCGAGCAGCAGGGCCAGCGAGCGGCGCAGCTTGAACGCTTCGACCGCAAGGGCGGTGGCGAAGCGGGCGGGATGTGCATGCGACATGGGAATGCTCCGTGGATCAGGCCAGTGCCGCGGGTGCGGCGACCTGGGCGGCGTTGCGGTAAAGGGTCTCCAGCGTCGGTTGGCGCGGGACCAGCGCATGGATGCGGATCCCGCCGGCCACGCACAGCACCCGATTGAGGGCGGCCGTGCCACTGCGCATGTCCTCGCCGGCACCGAAGCGGGCCAGCAGCAGGTCGCCGTCATGCGCGACCTGGAATCCATGCTCGCGGGCGAGCGCGGCGGCGCGCCGGGGCGTGTCGGTCTCGATCGCGACTTCGGTCGCCAGCCCGGCCTTGAGTTCGGCCAGCGCGCCTTCCAGCACCAGCCGGCCATGGCTGAGGATGCCGATGTGGGTGGCGGTCTGTTCGATCTCGCCGAGCAGGTGGCTGGACAGCAGCACGGTGGCGCCGGTGCGCGCCGGCAATTCGCGCAGGAACGCGCGCATGTCGGCGATGCCCTCGGGATCCAGTCCGTTGGTGGGTTCATCGAGGATCAGTACCGGTGGCGCGCCAAGCATGGCGCGGGCCAGGCCGAGCCGCTGGCGCATGCCCAGCGAATAGTCGGCCACGCGGCGGCTTGCATGCGCGGTCATTTCCGCCACTTCCAGCACGCGGTCGATCTCCGTTGCGGGCAGGCCCAGCAGGCGACGGGTGAGGTCGAGGTTCTCGCGGCCACTCAGCTGGGCGTAGAAGCCCTGCGCTTCCAGCAGGGCGCCGACCTTGCGGGCTGCGCCGATGCGATCCGCGGCGACATCGATGCCGGCGATTCGTGCCTCCCCGGCGTCGGCCTGCAGCAGGCCGAGCAGCAGCTTGATGGTGGTGGTCTTGCCGGCGCCGTTGCGCCCCAGGAACCCGTAGATGCCCTGTTCCGGCACGGTCATGGAGACGGCGTCGACGGCGGTTCGCACGCCGAAGCGGCGGGTGAGGCCTCGGGTTTCGATGGCGGCATGCATGCGGGGCTTCCCCGGAATTTAAGTCTGGGATAAAGTTAAAGCACAGGAAAAATTTAAGTCAAGATTAAAATCCCATGACCTACGACAGGGGCTTCCCGTGCCGATGACCGATCGCTTCCGGAGCCAGTGCCGGCTGCTGCGCGCCTGTGCCCTCGTGGTGTTCGTCGGCCTGTTCCTGCTCCTCGCCATGGGCATGGTCGGGCTGCCCTGGCGGATGGCAACCGACATGCCGGAGGGGTGGAGCACGCGCGCCTTGCTGTCGGTGGTGCGCTTCCTGCCCGGCCTCGGCTACCTGTGGGCGTTGTGGGCGGTGCAGCGCGCGCTGGGCGACCTGGCGGCGGGTCGGCTGTTCCATCCCACGGTGGCGCGGGCGATGCGCCAGATCGGCATCGGCGTGCTCGCCGGCGCGTTGCTCAACGTGTTCGCGGTGACCAACCTCTCGCGCTGGATCGCGGGGGGGCAAGGCGGTTACCTGTACTTCGACCTGTCCGGCATCGTGCTGCGGGTGGTCGGCGCGGCGCTGGTGCTGCTGGCGCGGTTGGTCGACCAGGCCCGCGCATTGCAGGCCGAGCTGGACGAGATCCCCTGATGCCGATCCGGGTGACGCTCGACGCCATGCTGGCCCGCCGGGGCATGACCGCGCGCGAACTCGCCGCGCGTGTCGGCATCAGCGAGACGCAGATGTCCCTGTTCCGCAGCGGCAAGGTGCGCGGCATCCGGTTCCGCACCCTGGCGAAGATGTGCGCGGTGCTGCAATGCACCCCGGGCGAGTTACTCGACTACCGCCATGATCCGGACGACCTGCTCGGCGTCGAGGACGGGTTGGAGTAGCGCGATCGCGGATCCAGCTGCGACGATGGCGCACCACCATCGGAGAACGCCCATGATCGAACGCATCGACGCCGGCCCGCGCATGTCCGAGGCCTGCATCCACGGCGAGCTCGTGTGCTTGGCCGGACAGGTGCCGGAAACCCCCGGCGCCGACATCGAGACCCAGACGCGCGAGGTGCTGGCGGCGATCGACGCGCTGCTCGCGCAGGCCGGCAGCGACAAGACCCGGATCCTGCGGGCGCAGGTCTACCTGGCCGATGTCGCCGATTTCGCCGGGATGAACCGCGCCTGGGATGCCTGGGTGGTCGCGGGGCAGGCGCCCGCGCGGGCCACGGTGGAGGCGCGGTTGGCCAACCCGGCGTGGAAGGTCGAGATCGTGGTCACCGCGGTGCGTTGAACCGGCCTCAACCCAGCTCGAAGCTGGTGATCCCGTAGATGTGCTGCAGCGGCAGCGCGAGCGCGCCGCCGGCATACATGCGCGCGGTTTCGAACACCGGTTGCAGGTCGTGGCGCGCGGCGAGGGCACGTGCCGCGGCGTTGGGTTCCGGCAGGTCGAGGTACACCGCGTCGCCAGCCGGGACGCGGGCGCAGAGCGCGCGGAACAGCGCATCCGCCGCGGCCTCGGAATCCGCATGCAGCGGGCCGATCTTGTGGCCCTCGCGGCAGGCGCGGATGGTGCCGCTGGCGACCAGCTCGCCGTCCTCGACGATCCCCAGCGAATGGCTGTCGGGTTGCGCCAGCCAGGCGCGCAGGAAGGCAGTGCGCGGCGCCGGCGCGTGCAGCGCGTCGAACGCCTGCACGCGGTCGAAGTCGAGCGTGCGCAGGTCGACGCAGGCGACCGGCTGGGCCAGCGGTTGCGCGCGCCCGGCATGGCGCACGTTGCGATGGGCCAGCACGAAGCCCGACTTGCGGTAGTTGGCTTGCTGCTCGACCACGCCGTCCAGCCCGGCGACGCGGCCGCCCAGGCTTGCCATCGCGTGTTGCCACAGCGCCCAGCCCAGGCCCTGCCCGCGGCATTCCGGCACCACGATGTACAGGCCCACGAAGCCGAAGCCATCGCCGTAGCGCACCGCCGAGATCGCCGCGACCGGTTGCGTGCCGCGCCAGCCCATGAAGTAGCCGCCCGGATCGGCGGCGTGGAAGGCGTCGAGGTCGTGGCGTCCGGGGTTCCAGCCCTCGGCCGCGGCCCAGTCCAGCGTGCGCGCCAGGTCGTCGCGGGACATGCGGGCGATGCGGTAGGACGCTGGCTCGGGGCGCATGGCGGCTGCGTGCGGGGCGGGGTGCCAGCCTAGCGCGGATGCGGCGTCCGCCGCTGCCTTCACGCCGCGTCGACTTCTCGTGCGGTGTCGTGCACCGGGCTTCGCATGGCCTCTGCAACTGCCGAGGCATCCGGATCCACGACAGGAGACCAGAGTGGATCCGCTTGCATTCCTTGGCGCCGACGGCGAGATGGCCGGGCGGATCCGCCGCCACGACTGGGCCGCGACCTCGCTGGGCCCACCCGACGGATGGCCGCAGAGCCTGCGGACCGTGTTGCGCCTGGCGCTCACCACGCGCCACCCGATGTTCGTGTTCTGGGGCAGCGAGCACCTGTGCTTCTACAACGACGGCTACCGGCCGTCGCTCGGCCCGGAGAAGCATCCCTCGATCCTTGGTGCCCCGGGGCAGGCGAGCTTCGGGGAGCTGTGGGACATCATCGGCCCGCAGATCGCGCTGGTGATGCGCGGCGAGGGCGCGACCTGGCACGAAAACCACCTCGTCCCGAGCTACCGCCATGGCCGCCTCGACGAGGTGTACTGGACCTACAGCTATGGGCCGATCGACGACGAATCGGCGCCGAACGGAGTGGGCGGCGTGCTGGTGGTGTGCACCGAGACCACGCGCCAGATGAAGATCGAGGCCGCGCTGCGCGAGAGCGAACGCCAGCTGCAGCGCATGAACGACGAGCTGGAGGAACGCGTGTCCGCGGCGATCGCCGCGCGCATCCGCGAACAGGCGCGCCTCGCCGAGGCCGAGGAAACCCTGCGCCAGGCGCAGAAGGTCGAGACCCTGGGCCAGTTGACCGGTGGCGTCGCGCACGACTTCAACAACCTGCTGACCCCGGTGATGGGGGCGCTGGACTTCGCGCGCTTCGCCCTGGACCGCGATGCCGACGCGCAGGAGGTCATCGCGGTCGGGCTGCAGGCGGCCGACCGCGCGCGCACCCTAGTGCAGCGCCTGCTGGCGTTCTCGCGGCGGCAACACCTGGCGCCGCGCGACGTCGGCATCGACGCGCTGATCGACAACGTGGTCGAGCTCGCCCAGCGCTCATTGCGGCCGGGCCTGCTGCTGTCGACCGAGGTCGAGCCGGGGCTGCCGGACGTCCGGGTCGATCCCGACCAACTGGTGCTCGCCCTGCTCAACCTCGTGGTGAACGCGCGCGACGCGATCCCCGGCCACGGCAGCATCGCCATCCGCGCTGGCGAGGACCGCGACCCGCCGCGCACGTGCATGGGCGAGGGCCGCTTCCTGCGCATCGATGTGGTCGACGACGGCGCCGGCATGGACGGGGACACGCTGCGTCGCGCCGCGGAACCCTTCTTCACCACCAAGGAGCCGGGGCGCGGCACCGGGCTCGGCCTGTCGTCGGTGCAGGGGCTGGCCATGCAGTCCGGGGGCGACTTCCAGCTGCGCAGCGCCAGCGGGTCCGGCACCACGGCAAGCCTCTGGCTCCCGCTGAGCGCGTCGGCGTCCACGCCGGCAGGCGCGACCGAGGCCGACGCGGCATCGGGCCCGGCACGGGCCCCGGCCGCGAGGATCCTGCTGGTCGATGACGACCCGCTGGTGCGGGCCAGCGCGGCGGGCACCTTGCGGCGCGCCGGCTACGAGGTGCACGAGGCCGTCGATGCCGCGTCGGCATTGGCCGCCCTGCGCGATGGCAGGTTGCCGGACCTGTTGTTGAGCGACCACGCGATGCCGGGCATGCCGGGGATGGACCTGTTGCGGCAGGTACGGCGCGAGTGGCCGGCGCTGCCTTGCATGCTGGTCACCGGATACGCGGACGACCTGGGCGAGGACGTGCCGGGCGTCGAGCGCCTGCCCAAGCCCTTCTTGCCCAAGGAACTGGTGGAGGCCGTGGCGCGCGCCATCGCGCAATCCACGGAGGCGGCCTAGCCGCGGCCGCTCACTTCCGCGTGTAGGTCATCTCCATCATCTTCATCTCCTTGCCGTCCGGCCCCGCGGCGTACATCTCGAACACTTCGACCGACGGACTCTCCCAGCGGATCGCCAGCCGCGCCTCGGTGCGCTGCCGCGTGACCGGGTCGTTCCAGTGCGCCTGCATCGTGCAACGCGCGGCGGCATCGCACGCGCCCTCGGCGACCGTGAGGCCGGTGCCCATGCTGTCGTTCCAGGTCGACCAGTACTTGCCGCTGACGTTGTCGAAGCCGGTCAGCCCGAATCCGTTGAAGGCCTGGCCGCCCATGCTGGCGCGCAATTCCTCGGCGACCACCCGGCCATCCAGCAACATGCGCCGGGTCGCGGTGCCGGTGTCGACGGTCGGTTCGGCGCCGGGCGTGGACCAGCTCTTGATCGAGACGGTGTAGTCGCCCACCGTCATCGCCAGCCCCGCATGCGCCGGGCCCGGGGTGGCGGCGCGCTGGTAGGCCTGCATTGCGGCCAGCTGCTCCGACGAGGCCTTCCCGGGCTCCTGCGCCGCCAGTGGCGGGCAGGCGAGGGCAGTGGCGAGCAACAGGCAAGCGGTGGTGCGGCGCATGGCGGATCCCCTTCGATGGTGGCGTCGGCGCGAGTATAGGCAGCGTGCCCGCTTGCCGGACCGAGACCAACGGCACGGGGGCGGGTGGCGTCGTGCCGCTATGCTGGCCGCTTCACCGCATGGGGGTTCACCGATGAAGCGTTCGTTGTTGGGACTGGCACTGTTGGGCGCCCTCGGGCTGTTCGCGCTGCAGGCGCCGGCCGCGGGTCCGTCCGGCAAGCCGCAGCTCGGCGCCTTCGGCGTCGACCTCTCGGCCCGCGACCTGGCGGTGAAGCCGGGCGACGATTTCAATCGCCACGCCAGCGGCCACTGGCTGGACACCTACGAACTGCGCGACGACCAGGTCAGCTTCGGTTCGTTCGCGGCGCTCCGCGACCGCGCGGAGGAGCAGGTCCACGGCCTGATCGAGGGGCTGCAGGGACGCCAGGACCTCAAGCCCGGCAGCAACGGCCAGAAGGTGCGCGACTTCTATGCCAGCTACATGGATCGCGCGGCGCGCGACGCCGCCGGCATCGCCCCGTTGAAGCCGATGCTGGCCCGCTTCGCCGCGATCGACGGCAAGCCCGCGCTGGTCGCGGCGTTCGCCAACAGCGGCATCGACGGCAGCGACGCGCCGCTCGGGCTCGGCGTCAGCACCGATCGCAAGGATCCCGACCAGTACCTGGTGAGCCTGGGGCTGGGGGGGCTGGGCCTGCCCGACCGCGACTACTACCTGAACCAGGATGCGCGCTTCGCCAAGATCCGCGAGGCCTACCTGGCCCACATCCAGCGCATGCTGGGCTTCGCCGGCGTGAGCGGTACCGATGCCAAGGCCCGCGCGGAGGCGATCCTCGCGCTGGAGACCGCGCTGGCCAAGCCGCAGTGGGACCGCGTGAAGCTGCGCGACCGCGACAAGACCTACAACGTGGTGAGCTTCGCCGAGCTCAAGGCGCGCTATCCGGGCTACGACTGGGACGCGCAGTTGCGCGGGCAGGGCATGCCGGTGCCGGAGCGGCTCAACATCGCCACCCCGGATGCGGTGCAGCCGGTCATCGACGTGATCAACGCCACCCCGCTGGCGACCTGGCGCGATTACCTCGCCTACCATGCGATCGACGGCAATGCCGGCTTCCTGAGCCGGGAGATCGACGATGCCTCGTTCGCGTTCAACGGCAAGGTGCTGGGCGGGCAGAAGGCGCAGCGCGACGACTGGAAGCGCGCGGTGCAGCTGGTCGGCGGCCGCGGCGGCGTGGGCGATGCGCTGGGCGAGCTGTACGTCGCGCGCTACTTCACCCCCGAGGCCAAGGCGGCGATGGACCAGCTGGTCGAGAACCTGCGCGCGGCATTGCGCCAGAACATCGAGCAGCTGGACTGGATGGGCGCCGACACCAAGGCCGAGGCCTACCGCAAGCTGGCCTCGTTCCGCCCGAAGATCGGCTATCCCTCGAAGTGGCGCGACTACGGCAGCGTTGCGGTCTCTCCCGGCGACCTGTTCGGCAACGTGGTCGCGGTGCGCGCGTACAACCGCGCCGACCAGAACCGCCGCATCGGGCAGAAGACCGACCGCGAGGAGTGGGGGATGACCCCGCAGACGGTCAACGCGTACTACAACGCCACCTTCAACGAGATCGTGTTCCCCGCGGCGATCCTGCAGCCGCCGTTCTTCGACCTCAATGCCGACCCGGCGGTGAACTACGGCGCGATCGGTGCGGTGATCGGCCACGAGATGGGCCACGGCTTCGACGACCAGGGCAGCAAGTCCGATGCCCGCGGCATCCAGCGCAACTGGTGGACCGCCGAGGACCGCGCCCGCTTCGAGCAGCGTACCAAGGCGCTTGGCGCGCAGTACGACGCCTATTGCCCGCTGCCCGGCCAGTGCGTCAACGGCGCGCTGACGATGGGCGAGAACATCGGCGACCTCGGCGGCGTGTCGATGGCCTACACCGCCTACCAGCTCAGCCTGAAGGGCAAGCCGGCGCCGGTGATCGACGGGCTGACCGGCGACCAGCGCTTCTTCCTGTCGTGGGCGCAGGTGTGGAAGGCGAAGTACCGCGACGAGTCGCTGCTGACGATGCTCAAGACCGATCCGCATTCGCCGGCGATGTACCGGGCGAACGGTCCCCTACGCAACTTCGATGCCTGGTACCAGGCCTGGGGCGTCAAGCCCGGCGATGCCATGTACGTGGCACCCGAACAGCGCGTGCGCATCTGGTGACCGCCGGCAACCGCTGGCACGACGGGGCGGCCTGGCCGCCCCGTTTTCGTTGCGGTTCCGGATGCGGGGGGGCGTTGATCGGGGTCAAGCGCTCGACCGCGTGCCGGCGCATACTCCAGCGGGTGTTCACAACCGAGGAGGGCGCGTCATGCAAGCGAACGTGGGTGGTGCGGACAAGTGGTTGCGGATCGTGGTCGGGCTGGCGCTGATCGCCTGGGCGTTGATGGGCGGGCCGGTGTGGGCCTGGATCGGGGTCGTGCCGCTGGCCACCGGGCTGTTCAACTTCTGCCCGCTGTACAAGCTGGTCGGGATCAACACCTGCCGTCGATGACGGGCACTGCCGTGGCGATGGCCGGTGATCCCTGCCATCGCCAACGTGTGAAACGGGAGTGCACAACATGACGCTCTTCAGCCTGCTCGCCGGTGTCGCCGCCGTGGTGGCGTTGTGCCTGTTCGCCCTGTGGCGTCGAATACGAAGGAGGCCAGCCTTGTTCGCCGCCGCCTGCTGGGGTGCCTACGCGGGCTGGGAAGCGTTGGTCCAATGGCGCACGCCGGAAGCGAATATCCGGGTCGACCTCCTGTTGTTCATCCCCGTGCTGGCAATCTCCGCCGCGTGGGCGCTGCTGGCGGCGTGGCGGGCGAGGCGCGGCAACCCCGCCTGATCATTTGCGGGCGGCCGGCTTCATCGCCAGCACGGCATCGAGCGTCTGCTTGACGTGCTGGTTCGGGTTCATGTCGTCGTGCACGAAGCGTACGGTGCCGTCTGGGGCGATGACGTAGGACGTGCGGCTCGACCAGCCTGGCTTCAGGGTCAGGGTCGCGTCGTACTGCCTGGCGATCCGCGCGCCCTCGTCGGCGGCGACCGGGAACTTGCCGGCGCACTTCTCGGTGTCCTTCGAGAATTCGGCCAGGCGGTCGGTATTGCCGGCGGTCACCCCGATCACGGTGGCGCCCGCCGCCTTGAACTTGTCGACCGCCTGCGAGAACGCCGCGGCTTCCACGTTGCAGCCGGAGGTGAACGCGGCGGGGAAGAAATACACCACCACCGGCCCCTGCTTCAGCGCGGCCTTGAGGTCGTAGGTGAAGGGCTTGCCGGCGAGGTAGGCCGGCGCCGAGAACATCGGCGCCGCGGCCCCGGGCTTGAGCGCGGCCAGCGCGGCGGGGGACAGCACGGCAAGGGCGAGCAGGGTGGCGGTGGCGAAGCGGCGCATGGCGGGTTCCTGTCGGGGCTCAACTTGATGGTACGTGCGATCGCCGGCCGATGGATGCATCCGCTGCGAACGCATGGCAGCATCGAATGCCCCGCCCAAGGTCCTCGCTGCGATGCCGACGCATGCCACCGTCCCGCTGCCGCCGCTGCCGGTGCTGACCGATGCCGAGCGGTTGGCGCGCGCGCAGGTATTCGCCGAGGCGTTGCGACGCCGGCGCACGGTGCGCGATTTCGCCCCGACCCCGGTGCCGCGCGCGGTGATCGAGGCCTGCCTGATGGCCGCCGGCAGCGCCCCGAGCGGCGCCAACCAGCAGCCCTGGCGCTTCGTCGCCATCGCCGACCCGGCGCTGAAGCGACGGATCCGGCTCGCCGCGGAGGAGGAGGAACGCACGTTCTACGCGCGGCGTGCGCCCGAGGAGTGGCTGCAGGCCCTTGCCCCGCTGGGCACGGATGCCGACAAGCCCTTCCTCGAGACCGCGCCGTGGCTGATCGCGGTGTTCTACGAGCGGACCGGCATCGCGGCGGACGGCAGCAAGCAGAAGCGCTACTACCCGCACGAGTCCACCGGGATCGCCTGCGGCATGCTGGTTGCGGCGCTGCACCAGGCCGGGCTGGCCACCCTGACCCACACGCCGAGCCCGATGGCCTTCCTCAACACGCTCCTCGAGCGTCCACGCAACGAGGTGCCCTACCTCCTGCTGGTCGCGGGCCATCCCGCGGCAGGCTGCCGCGTGCCCGACATCGCGCGCCTGCCGCTGCAGGACTATGCGAGTTTCCTGGCATGACGCGGACTCCGTTGCCGGACATCGCGCTTGCGGGCAGCGCCGGGGCCTTGCGTGGCGGTTGAGGCCGAGGCGGAGCTGCGGCACGCGCTGGCATCCCTCCGGAGCGGGAATCCCGCGGGCGCCGAAGCGACCTGCCGGCAGTTGCGCGCCGCCGGCGTGGATGGCGCAGGACTGCGCCAGGTGCTCGGGATCGCCCTGCTGGAGCAGCAGCGCCCGGACGAAGCGGCAAGCGAGTTGCAACAGGCGTTGGCGTTGGAGCCCGCCAACCCGGTCGCGGCGTACAACCTCGGCAATGCGCTTGCCGCGGGCGGGCGGCATGCTGAAGCTGCAATGGCGTACCGGCGCGCGCTGGCGTCGCAACCCGCGATGCTGCAGGCGCGCTACAACCTCGGCAATGCGTTGGCGGCCTGCGCGGCGCATGCGGATGCGATTTCGGCGTTCGACCAGGTGCTTGCGGCGGAACCTCGGTTCGTGGAAGCACGCAACAACCGCGGCCGGTCGCGGTTGGCCCTGGGCGACCACGCGGGGGCGCTGGCCGATTTCGAAGGCGTGCTCGCGCTCGATCCGCGCCATCCCGCCGCACTGGCGAACCGTGGTGCCGCGCTGCTCGCGGCGGATCGACACGGCGAGGCGCTCGCGGCCTACAGGCAGGCATTGGCGGTGCTGCCGGGGCATGCCGAGGCACTGCACGGCCTCGGTCTGGCGCATGCCGCCAGCAGCCAGCCACGGCAGGCGATCGAGGCCTTCAGCGCGGCGATCCGGCAAGCGCCCGGCTTCGTTGAAGCCTGGCGGCAGCGCGCGAACATGCTGCGCGACGCGGGCGACCTGCCTGCTGCGATGGCCGACGCCTTGCAGGCCATCGCATTGCGCCCTGAGTCCGCCGAGGGCTACAACCTGCGCGGCACGATCCACCACGAGGGCCTGCGCTACGCGGAGGCGCTGGCGGACTACGACCGTGCGATCGCGTTGGAACCCGCAAGTGCCGATGCATGGTGCAACCGCGGCAACGCGCTGTATGACCTGGGTCGCCTGCACGACGCACGCGCGGCGCTGGACCATGCGCTGGCGCTGGCGCCCGGGCATGCCGAGGCGACCAGCAACCTGGGCATGGTCCTGCAGGACCTGGGCGACTTCGAGGCCGCGCGCGCGGCCTACGACGATGCCATCGCGCTGCGCCCCGGCAATCCGGAAAGCTGGAAGCGGCGGGCCACCCTGCACTTGCTGCAAGGCGACTTCGGCCGGGGCTGGGCGGACTTCGAGGCGTCCGCCCGCCTTGCGCCGCACACACCGTTCCAGGGCCTGCCGCGCTGGCACGGCGGCGATCCGCAGGGCCTGTCGCTGCTCGTGCACGAGCCGAGCGGGATCGGCGACGCCATCCAGTTCCTGCGCTACCTGCCGGGCCTGATCGACCGCGGGGCGAGGGTGACGTTCACCGGTGCGCCGCGGCTGTTCCGCCTGCTGGCGAGTTGCGATCCGCGCATCGCGTTCATCGTGCAGGAGCGGGTCGATCCCCGAGTGTTCGATGCGCAGATCGACCTATGGGGCTTGCCGCGCCTGTTGTCGCCCACGGTCCAGGCGATTCCCGCGCCCGTGCCGTACCTGCATGCGGAACCGGATCGCGTCGCCCATTGGCGGCGATGGCTCGGCGAGGGCCGCCGGATCGGCATCGCCTGGCAGGGTCGGCCCGGGCGCAAGATCGATGCCGGACGGTCGATCCCGCTGGCTGCCTTCGCACCGCTGGCCAGCCTGCCCGGGGTCGAACTGGTCAGCCTGCAGCGCAACGAGGGCATCGAGCAACTGGCGCACCTGCCGCCCGCCATGCAGGTTCGCGATCCGGGGCCCGCCTTCGATGCCGGCGCGGACGCATTCCTCGACACCGCGGCGATGATGATGGCCCTCGACCTGGTGGTGACCTCGGATACCGCGGTCGCGCACCTCGCCGGTGCGTTGGGACGGCCGGTCTGGCTCGCACTCAAGCAGGTGCCCGAATGGCGCTGGATGCTGGGCCGCGGCGACTCCCCCTGGTATCCCGGCATGCGCCTGTTCCGGCAAGGCGAGGCGGGGGCGTGGGATCCGGTGTTCCGCGCGATGCGCGATGCATGGCGGGCCGGGGGCAACCGCGCGGACCCGTGATCCGCGAGGCCCGGCGATCCTCGACAGGCTGGATGCGCGCTAGACTCGCCGCGGGAACCGGCCGGGGAACGCAGATGCAAGTTCGTCATGTCCTGTTGTTGCTGGCGGCCCTCGCATGCGGCGAGGGGCGGGCGGCCGATCCCCAGGCGAAACCGGGCGCCTACGACCCCGCGCTCGCCGCGCAGGCGGGCGGCGACGAGAACGGCATGCGCCAGTACGTGCTGGTGATCCTGCGCACCGGGCCGACCCGGGTGCCGGACGGCGAAGCGCGCAAGGCGATGTTCGCCGGGCACTTCGCCAACATGGAGCGCCTGTCCAAGGCAGGCAAGCTGGTGCTGGCGGGGCCGTTCGGCGACAAGGACGTGGATTGGCGCGGGCTGTTCGTGTTCGCCGTGGCCGACATCGAGGAAGCCAAGGCGCTGGTCGCCACCGATCCCGTGATCATCCAGGGCGAGATGGTCGCCGAGTACCACAGCTGGTACGGCTCCGCCGCAACCGTCCTGTTGCCTGGCCTGCACGGGAGGATCGTGCGTTCGCCGTGACGCAGCATGCGGGGCAGGCGATGCTCTGCTAGCGTCTCCGCATGACCCCGACCACGCCCGAGATCGCGCCGGAACCCGCACCGCGGCCCTTCGCAGTCCCGTGCCGCAAGCTGGGCTTCGATGCGCCGTTGCGCTGGTTGCGCCTCGGCTGGAACGATTTCCGCCGGGCGCCAGGGCTGAGCCTGCTGTTCGGCGCGGTGATCGTGCTCGTCAGCATGGCAGTGAGCGCGCTGGCGTGGTGGCTGGGACGCTTCGCCTTGCTGGCGACGCTGCTGTCGGGCTTCGTGTTCGTCGCACCGATGCTCGCGGTGGGACTCTACTGCGTGAGTCGCAGCCTTGAGCATGGCGAATCGCCCAGCCTGCGCTGCTCGTTCATGCTTGCGCGCAGGGTCGCGGGTCAGGCGGGGGTGTACGCGCTGGCGCAGGGCTTGGTGATCCTGCTGTGGTCGCGCGCGGGCATGATGCTCAGCGCGCTGTGGCCGGTACACCAGGGCGATACCGCCGCCTTGCTCGAGTACCTGCTGATCGGCAGCGGCGTCGGCGCGGTGTTCGCCACCGTGACCTTCGCGATCTCCGCCTTCTCGTTGCCGATGGTCGCCGACCGCGACGTCGACATGGTCACCGCTTGCGTGTCCAGCGTGAACGCGGTGCTGCGCAACAAGCCGGTGATGGTGCTGTGGGGCGGCCTGCTGGTCGCGATCACCGTGCTCGGCTTCGCGACCGCGTTCCTCGGGCTTGCGGTGGCGATGCCCTGGCTGGCGTACGCGACGTGGCATGCCTACCGCGATACCCTCGACCCGCAGGACTGGTCGTCCTTGCCCTGACCGGCGCGGGGAGGACCGCGGGTTAAGATGCACGATCCAACGACTGCCTGATGCCGCCCGGCGACGCGCCCGGCGGCCCGCCCATGACCGATACCCTCAGCGGCCTGCCCCTGGCCCTGTTCCACCTGCGCAGCGGACAGCCGCGCCTCGCCGAGCAAGCCTGCCAGCAATGCCTTGCATTGGAACCCGGCAATGCCGAAGCCCTGGAGTTGCTGGGCGTGCTCGCCTTCGAACGCGGCGATGCCGCCTTGGCCCGCGATGCCACCGAACGCGCGGTCCTCGCCGATGCCGGCCGGCCCGCGGCGCACTTCTTCCATGGCAAGGCCTCGCTCGCGCTCGGTCGCGCGAAGGATGCGCTGGCGAGCTTCGATCGCACGCTGCAACTCGCTCCCGGCATGGCGGATGCGCTGCATGCGCGTGGCGATGCCTGGATGGCGATGGCGCAGCCGCATCGTGCCGCTGAGGCCTACCAAGAGGCGTTGCAGGCTGACCAGGACCGGCAATCCAGCGCATTGCGGCTGGCCGAGTCCCTGCTGCAGGGTGGGCGTTTCGCACACGCGGTGGAAGCCTGCGACTGGCTGCTCGCGCGCTGGCCGGCGGACGCCGCGGCATGGATGGTGCGCGGCAACGCGTGCTATGCCCTCGGCGACCTCGAGGACGCGGCACGCTGCTACGGCGCAGCGGGCGATGCCGACCCGGGGCTCGCCGAGGCGCATGACAACCAGGGCCTGGCGCTGGCGGCGCTCGGGCGCCCGGAAGCCGCCGTCGAGGCGCATGCGCGCGCGATTGCCGCCCGGCCCGGTTTCGCCCTGGCCCACATGCGGCGTGCACTCGCGCTGCGGATGCTCGGGCGGTTCGCCGAGGCGATGGAGGAGGCCGATCGTGCGGTGACCCTGGATCCCGCTTCCGCGCTCGCCTGGAATGCGCGCGGGATCGCGTGGAACGACCTTGGCGAGCACGAACGCGCGGTCGACGATTACCAGCGCGCCCTGGAACTCGACCCGCGCTTCGCGGAAGCCTGGAACAATGCCGGCGACGCCTTCCAGGGCGTTGGCCGCCACGGCAAGGCGATGGCGCAGTTCGACGAGGCACTGGCGATCCGGCCCGACTACGCAGAGGCGCATTCCAATCGTGGGCTGAGCCTGCACGAGCTCGGGCGGTTCAGCGAGGCGCATGCGGCTTACGACGCCGCGCTCGCGATCGACCCGCGGCATCCGGAGGCCTCCAAGCGCCGCGCCCAGTTGCGCCTGCTGCTGGGCGATGCCGGCGGTTGGGCCGATTACGAGGCAAGCCTCGCCGGCCGCCCGCAGCCAGCTGCGATCGCGCTGTGGCAGGGCGAATCGCTGGCCGGGAAGTCCATCCTCCTCGACGAGCCGAACGGATTCGGCGATGTCTTCCAGTACTGGCGCTTCGTGCCCGCGCTGCTGGCGCAGGGCGCCGATGTCGCCTTCCAGGGCGATCCACGCCTGTTCCGACTGCTGCAGTCCAGCGGCTATCCGGTCCGTTACATCGCCAATGGCGAAACGGTCGAGGGCGTCGACCTGCGCAGTCCGTTGTGGCGGCTGCAAGCGCTGTTGCGGGACGCACCGTGGACCACCCCGGCGGCGGTGCCCTACCTGCATGCCGATGCCGGATTGGCCGCGCGCTGGCGCCTGCGCCTGGATCCGGGCAGGTTCAGGATCGGCATCGCCTGGCAGGGCCGTCCCGACCGCCGCATCGATGCCGGTCGATCGATCCCGCTGGCCGCGTTCGCGCCGCTGGCGCGCATTCCCGGCGTGCAACTGGTCAGCCTGCAGCGTGGTCCGGCGCTATCGCAGTTGGCCGGGTTGCCCGGCGACATGCACGTCATGGACCCGGGGGAGGGATTCGATGCGCGTGCTGATGCCTTCATCGACAGCGCGGCGATGATCGCCGGGCTCGACCTTGTGGTGTCTTCCGATACCGCCATCGCGCACCTCGCCGGGGCGATGGGCCGCGAGACCTGGCTGGCCCTCAAGCAGGTGCCGGAATGGCGCTGGCAACTGGACCGGCCGGATACCGACTGGTACCCGGCCACCCGCCTGTTCCGGCAACCGCAGCGCGGCGACTGGGACTCAGTGTTCGAGGCGATGCGCGTCGCCCTCGAGGCCCGATTGCAGGAGCGCGCCGCGGACGCGCCCTGACGCGTCCTCAGCGCAGCGCCGGCACCGGCGTGGCCAGGCCGCGGCGCATCGCGTCGTCGATCAAGGCGTGGACCTGCTTCTCGGCGATGCCGGCCTCGCGTTCGATCTGCCCGCCAAGCGCCTCCATGTCGCGGCCGATTGCCTGCATCGGTCGCGCGGCGGCTTCCATCTCCCGTCCCACCGCGTCCATCCGCGCCGCTTCGTGCTGCATCGCCTCGGACTGCCGTTCCATCACGGCGGCGTGTCCGTCCATCTGCCGGGCAAGCGTGTCCATTTCGCGCGACAGCGCGTCCATCTCGCGGTGCAGGGCATCACGGCCGGCGTCGTCGCTGCGCGCCATGCGCGCGGCAAGCCGCGACTGCTTCGCCGCCAGCGATTCCTGGCGGTTCGCCAGGTCCTGCATCGCCGCCTCGGCGGCGCGCATCTCCGGCGAATCCGTGGGCGCCGCGATCCGGTCCATGCGCGACTGCAGGGCGTCGAGTTCGCGCTGGTGCGGCTCCATGCGCTGCTGCAGGGCCTGCATGCGCGCGTCCAGCGCATCGACCGGCTGCCAGGCCGCGCGCACCTTGGCGAGTACGCCGGCATCGCGGACCACGTAGCCCTGGCCGTCGCGGCGCACCCACAGGAAGTCGCCATCGATGTCCTGGCGCAGTCGGCGCACGGTGGCGATGTCGTCGCTGGAGCCGCTCATCGCGAACCCCTGCTGGCCTGCGCGGACCAGCGCGTAGCCGTTGCCATCGCCCTTGCCGCGATGCGCGGGCGGCGGGGTGGGCGGCGGCGGAGGCGGCACGACGGCGGGAGACGGGGGAGCCGGCGGGGCGGGCGGCGCGGGGGCATCCGTGGCCGCCGGCGCGATCGGCGGCGCGGGCGTGGATGGGGCATCGACGGCGGCTGGTGGCGCAGGGGGCGCGGGCGGTGCCACCACCGCGTCCGTGGTCGTCACCCGAAGTTCGGGCCCGAGTTGCGCATAGGCCTGGAACGCGATGCCCATGGCGACGATGCCGACCAGCGGCAGGGCGAAGGTGCCGCCGACCAGGCGGTGTTCGGGGCGGATCAGTTGCTGGATGCGGTGCATGAGCTGGCCTCCATGGGCGGCTTGCGCGAGGGCGGGGGTGGGCGCGGCGGGCGATGCCGCCGCCAGGCGGTCGAGCGTGGCGAGCGCCAGCGCGATCCGGCGCGGGTCGTCGAGGACGTCGGCGGCGAGTCGGTCGGCGACGTGCTCGCGTTCGATGCGGATCCGGTGCGAGAGCCACCAGACCACGGGGTGGTAGAACAACAGGGCTTCGACCACGCCCTGCAGCAGGTTGACCAGGTAATCGTGGCGACGGATGTGCGCGAGTTCGTGCGCGAGCAGGGCCTCCAGCAGCGGCAACGGCATGCGCGCGGCGATCGCCGCGGGCAGCAGCACCGCGGGCTTCCACCAGCCGATCGCGAACGGGCTCTCGCCGCCATCGAGCAACTGCAACGCGACCGTGCGACGCAGGCCGAAGCGGCGGGCGAGCGCGTCGAGGCGTGCCTGCAATCCGGCATCGACCTCGAGCTGGGCATGCCGCCGCAATGCCTGCACCCAGGCCAGCCCCAGCAGCATGCGCAGGCCCAGCGCGGCGGCGCCGGCGGCCCACGCCAGCACCAGCCTCGGCAGTCGGGCGGCATCCTCGCCGGCGATCGCGGCCAGCGGCGTCGGCAGCGCGGTGGCGGGCATGGCGGCGTCCACCGCGATCAGCGGGGCAACCGGCAGCGCCGATGCGACCGCGTCGTCCGGCAACGCCTGCAGCAAGGTCCACGCCGGCAGCAGCACGCAGGCCAGCAGGGCCAGGCAGGCGACCAGGTAGCGCGCCTGCGGGCGGGCGCTGCGCAACAGCAGCAGCGCGGCCCAGGCGGCGATGCCGACCAGGGTGCCTTGCCAGAGGAAGTGCAGGAGGGTGGTGCCGAGGGCGGCGACCACCACCGGGGCGAATTCAGGCATCGCGGGTGTCCTCCAGGAAACGCTGGATCTCCTCGCGTTCGGCGTCGCTGACCCGGCCGCCGCGAAGCGCGGCAAGCACCAGGTCCTTGCCCGAACCGGCGAAGGCCTTGTGGATCAGGTCGTCGAGCAGGCGGCCCTGCAGCGAGCCCTGCGGCTGTGCGGCCGCATAGACATGCGACCGCTGGGATTCGTCGCGCTTGAGCAGGCCCTTGCCATGCATGATCTGCATCAGGCGCAGGACGTTGGCGTAGCCGAGGTCGGGACGCTCCCGCTGTTGCGCTTCGTGCACCTGTTTCACCGTCGACGGGCCCAGCGCCCACAGGGTGCGCAGCAGGCCGAGTTCGGCGGGGGTGGGCTTGGGCAGGCGCTTGGGCGTGGGCATGGCGGTCGAAGTTCGAGGGATGCGATGCACGCTACGCCGTCTAGAAATGCTTGTCTAGAAAAAATTGTCTAATTTCGACCCAACTGATGGCAGGGGTCCCCGCGACCCCGACTTCCGCCACAGGTACGGCGGCTGGCGCACTGCAAGACTGCGGGCACACATCCAGGGGGGACTGCCATGCGCACCACTCGCCGCGACCTGCTCAAGCTCGGAACGCTCGCCGCTGCCGGCGCGGCCCTGCCCGCCATGGCGGGCCAGGCGATCACCGCGGGCACGGTGCCCAAGGCGGCCAAGCCGCTCGATATCCTGATCCTCGGCGGCACCGGCTTCACCGGGCCGTTCCAGGTGGCCTACGCACTGGCGCGCGGGCACAAGGTCACCTTGTTCAACCGCGGCAAGCGTCCTTCGCCGGAATGGCCCGGGGATGTCGAGCAGCTGCATGGCGACCGCAACACCGGCGACCTGAAGGCGCTGCAGGGCCGCAAGTGGGACGTGTGCATCGACAACCCGACCTCGCTGCCGTTCTGGGTGCGCGACGCCGCCAAGGTGCTGAAGGGCAATGTCGGCCAGTACCTCTTCATCTCCACCATCTCGGTGTACGCCGACGGCAGCAAGCCGGGCATGACCGAGGACGCGCCGCTCGCGGTGTACAAGGGCAAGGACGCGATGGCGGAGACCCAGGCCAGCCTGATGGCCGACGTCGAGGGCCTGTACGGGCCGCTGAAGGCGCTCAGCGAGGCCGAGGTGCGCAAGCATTTCGGCGCGCGCAGCACCATCGTGCGCCCGGGTTACATCGTCGGCCCGCGCGACGAGACCGACCGCTTCACCTACTGGCCGTTGCGGGTGGAGCAGGGCGGCGAAGTGCTGGTGCCCGGCGACGGCCAGGACCCGATCCAGGTGATCGATGGCCGCGACCTCGGCGAGTGGATGATCCGCCTTGCGGAAGCCGGCACCACCGGGACCTTCAATGCGGTGGGCCCCGGCTATCCGCTGCTGATGGACGCGATGCTCTACGGTTGCCAGGCGGTCAGCGGCAAGGCGATCCAGCCGGTGCATGTCACGCCCGCGTTCCTCGAACAGGAAAAAGTGGACCTGCCGATCTGGGTCCCGCGCACCGGCAGCCCGTACTCCGGCTACGGGCAGGTGAGCAGCGCCCGTGCGGTGGCCGCAGGCCTGACCTACCGGCCGCTGGCCACCACCATCGAGGACCTGCTGGCCTGGTTCCATGGGCTGCCCGCGGATCGCCAGGCCAAGCCGCGCGCCGGCATCGACCGTGCGCGCGAAACCGAACTGCTGGCGAAGTGGAAGGCCCGCGCCACCGGTTGACGCCGTGGCGACGCGGGCCTGCTAGGCTCGCAGGCCGCTGATCGGAGGACGCGCGATGGCGACCGGATGGGCCGGCGATGGCGCCGTGCAGGACCAGATCGATGCCACCGTGAAGGACGGCATCCAGCGTGCGCGCAGCCGGCTGCCGAGCGGCCCCGGCCTGTCGCATTGCGAGGAATGCGAGGCGGCGATCCCCGAAGCGCGCCGCCGCGCGATTCCCGGCGTGCGGGTGTGCGTGGCTTGCCAGGAAGCGCGTGACCGCGACGCGGCCTTCTGCGGCTACAACCGCCGCGGCAGCAAGGACAGCCAACTGCGCTGAACCCCGCAACGCAAGACGCCCGGCACTGGGCCGGGCGTCGCGTGGGTGCTGCTTCGAATCGACTCAGTGCAGGCTGAAGCCGAGGATCGCGCCGATCACCGCCGGCAGGATCACGCCGATGTCGCTGCGGCGGTCGTAGTAGCCGTACTGGTAGCGGCCGTAGTACGCGTCGCGATACCCGCGCTCGAAGCCCTGGCGGAAGTAGTAGCGGTAGGTGTCGCGGTTGACGTAGTAGCCGCCGTACCCGTAGCTGCCGTCGATCCACGCGTAGCTGCCGCGATAGTCGAAGCGCCAGCCGTCCATGCTGTCGGCGCGACCGGCCCGGAAGCCTTCCTGGTATCCGTCGCGCACGGCCTGCTGCAGCAGGTTCGCCCCGTAGCGATTGGTGTAGTACCAGCTGCCGCCGTAGCCGTAGCGGATGTTCGCCGGGGTGTAGTAGTACGGATCGTTGTAGTAGTCGCTGCGATAGTTGTTCCAGCGCGCCTGTTGCGCCAGCCAGCGGCGGTAGTAGTCCTGCTGGTAGCGGTACTGCGCATTGCGGCGCTGGCGCTCGAGTTCGCGCGAACGCTGTTCGTAGGCGGCGCGACGCGAGGCCTCCTGGCGCTGCCAGTCGTGGGCGCGCTGGCGATCCTGCTCGTAGCGGCGGCGTTGGTCGTCGCGGTCGACGCGGCCGGGTTCGCCCGGTCGTGCGCCGTGGCGATCACCGCGATCGGCCTGCCAGTCGCCACGACGCTCGTCGCGGACGGCATCGCGCGCCTCCTCGCGGGCGCGGGCTTCGCGGATCGCGCGTTCGGAGGCGCTTGCCTGCTCGCGTTCGCGGCGCTCCAGCGCCTGGCGCTCGCCGGCATCGCGACGGCGCTGTTCCTCGACGCGCGCGCCCATGTCGTCGCGCCTGCGGGCCTGCTCCGCGTCTTGCGCGCGGCGTGCCTCGATGCGCTCAGGCGCGGCATCGCGAGACTGCCATTCCCGCCCCCGTTGCGCGTCGCGTTGGGCCGAATCGCGCGCTGCAGCGCCTTCGCGTTGCCGAGCCTGCGCCTGCAAGTCCATGGCATCACGGCGCTGGGCGTGGCGTTGTTGGGCTGCATCGCCCCAGTGTTCGTGGCGGGGCGCGTCGGCCCGAGACCTGGCTTCCTGCTGGCGCGGGCCTTCGTTGCGCGCCTGCGGCTTCGGTTGTCCGTCCTCGTCGCGCTGCTGCCGGCGCGCATCGCGGCGTTCGTGGCGATCCTGCTCGTCCTGCTGCTGCGCGAAAGCCGGGGCGATGCTGCCCAATGCGAGCAGGCCGCCGAGCAGGGCCGTGGTCAAGGTGCGGGTGGCGGGAAGGCGGGTCATGCGTTTGTCTCCAATCGGCGCGAACCCTTCGCACCGGACGGGCGCAGTTAGCGGCTGCCGGGATGAATCGATGCTGAGGTTTCCCGCGCCGGGACCGCAAGGTGAAATTCCTGCTAGCGGCCATTCAGATTCCCGCCGGGGATGCAAGGGCTGGCTGACCGGTGGCCAAACCACGCGCCTCCAGGCGTCAACGCATGGATCAGCCGCGGGTTGTTGCGAGGGCGCAATCCGCGCGCAAGGAGCCCCGCTGATGAAGACCACCGCTTTGCTGCTTGGCACCCTCCTGGCCATCGGTGCCGCAGGCGCCAGCCAGGCCCGCGATGTCCGCCACGACCGCGACCACAACCCGCCCGGCAGGGCAGGCGGACCCGGTACCAACTGGGAAAACCCGCCGGGTTGGCGCGGTGGGCCGGGTGCGTCGCCCGACTATCGCTACTGGCGCCACAAGGGCGAGCGCCATCGCTTCGACCGCGTCGCCGGCGGCTACTACTTCAGCCGCGGCTATGGCTATTGGCATCCCGCGCATGGCTTCTGGAACCAGGCGCGCCGTTGCTGGCTGGACAACGACAACAATCCGCCGGGTCGTCCCGGCGGCCGCGGGACCAACTGGGAGAATCCGCCAGGCTGGCGGGGCGGGCCGGGCGCTTCGCCGGATCGCTACGGGCGCTGCCGCTAAGCCACGATCGTCGAAGCCCGGCCTCGCCGGGCTTCGCGTGCAGCGTGGGCGCTGCCTTCAGGGCGAGGCTGGCCCCGGGTTGCGGGTCCACACCTTGTTGGCGATCTTCCATTCGCCATCGACCTTCAGCAGCACGAAGTAGTCGGTGAAGCTGCCGCTCGGATAGGCAAGGGTGACGCGGGCCATCGCCGCATCGCCGTTGACATCGACCTGGTCGATCGAACGCCGCCGCTGCGCCTCGTCCGGCGCCGGCGAGCCCTTGAAGCCGGCGATGTACTCGTCCGCGGTCCGCGACAGGAACCTGCCGTCGCGGATGCCCTCGACATGCGCGGTCGGCAGGAAAGCTTGTCGCATGTAACCGGCGTCGCCGGTGGCGTGGCCTTGCAGGTAGGCCTCCAGCGGCTTGCGCACCGCGGCTTCTTCGGTGGCCTGTTGCGCGGAGGCGGGGGGCGCCGGGCCAAGCCAGGCCAAGCCCAGCAGTGCGGCAATCGCGAACCCTTGCATGGCGGGATCCTCATGGATGGTTCGCCGAGGCTACGCGACGATGGCGGCGTCTTGATGTGACCAAAGACAGGGTCGACCGACGGACCTGCGTGCGACAGTGCGCGCCTGCCCACCCGGGATCCACGGCATGCCTTTCCTCCGCCATTCGCTTTTCCTCGTGCTTGCCGCAGCCAGCGGGGCCGCGACGGCAGGCCAGCCGGCCCTGACCCCCACCACGGCCGCCAGTGGCCTGCCGCTTGCCCCGGAGCAGGCGGCGGTGACGTTCGACCGGGCCGAGTTGTCCTTCCGCGTCGACCCGTCGCGCAAGTCGCTGGAAGGCGATGCCACGCTGAGGTTCATCGCGCGCGACGTGCTGCAGCGGCTGGTGGTGGACCTCGATCGCAATTACCGCATCGACCTGGTCGAGATCGATGGCCGGGCCATCGACGCGGGCCACTGGCGCAATCCGGAGGGGCGGATGAGCGTGGACCTGCCGGCGCCGCTGCCCGCGGGCGGCGGCGCCACGCTGCGCATCCGCTATACCGGCAGCCCGCACGTGGCGACCCGCGCGCCCTGGGATGGCGGCTTCGTCTGGGCCACCGCGCCGACCGGGGAACCGTGGATCGCGACGGCGGTGCAGGGCGAGGGCTGCGACCTGCTGTGGCCCTGCATCGACCACCCCCGCGGCGAACCGCGCGAGGTGGTCCAGCACGTGACTGTCCCGAGCCCACTGGTCGCGCCCGGCAATGGCGTCGCCGAGGGTATGGAGGAGCACACGGACGCGTCCGGCAAGCGCTGGCGCACCTACCACTGGCGGGCGAAGCAACCGAACACCTACGCGATCGCGCTGGACGTCGGGCCGTATGCCCTGCTGCAGGCCGACTACCGTTCGCGCCATGGCAACACCATCCCGCTGCGCTTCTGGCACCTCGCCGGCAACGCCGACAAGGCGCGCGGCCTGTTCGCCGAGTTCGCCCCGATGCTGGACTTCTTCGAGGAGGTGATCGGCCCGTATCCGTTCGCCGACGAGAAGATGGGCGTGGTCGAGACCCCGCACCTGGGCATGGAGCACCAGACCATCAATGCCTACGGCAACGACTACCGGAAGTCGGAGGCCGGCTACGACTGGCTGCTGCAGCACGAGTTCGCGCACGAATGGTTCGGCAACCAGCTCACCAACGTGGACTGGGACGACATGTGGCTGCACGAGGGCTTCGGCACTTACATGCAGCCGTTGTACCTGCAGTGGCTGCGCGGCGACATGGAGTACATGGCGGCGTTGATGAAGATGCGCGCGTCGCTGCTCAACAAGTACCCGATCGTCTCCGGTCGCAGCATGACCGAGGAGGCCGTCTACGACGCGGCGCACGGCCCCGGCAACGACATCTACTACAAGGCCGCCCTGATGCTGCATACGCTGCGCGGGCTGGTCGGGGACGAGGCTTTCTTCCGCAGCATCCGCGAGCTGGTGTACGGCACCGACGCGCCGCGCCCCGGCGGTTTCAAGCCGCGCCATGCCTCCACCGCGGACTACGTCGCCATCGTCGACCGCGTGGCCGGCCGCGACCTCGGCTGGTTCTTCGACGTCTACCTGCGCTCCGCCGCGTTGCCGGAACTGGTCGCCCGCCGCGAGGGCGACAGCCTCGCCCTGCGCTGGCAGACCGAGGGCGGCAAGCCGTTCCCGATGCCGGTGCAGGTGCGCGTGGGCGCGACGGTGGTGGACGTGTCGATGACCGGCGGAAGCGGGCGCATCGCGCTGCCCGCGGGCGCCAGCTACACCTTGGACCCGCATTCGCGCGTGCTGCGCGCGTTGCCGCACATCGTCGAGTTCCAGCAGGACACCGCGGCGCGCGCCAAGGCCGCCGCCGACAAGGCCAAGGCCGAGGCGGCGAAGCAGTGATGGCCTAGCGCGCGCCCTGCAGCCATCGCACCGCGCCGCGGCCGGCGCGCAGGCCGCTGGCGAAGCAGGCGGTGAGCAGGTAGCCGCCGGTCGGCGCTTCCCAGTCGAGCATCTCGCCCGCGCAGAAGATGCCCTGCTGGGGCAGGCCGGGGCGTGGGCGCAGCATCAGCGCATCGTCCAGTGCCTCCAGGCGCACGCCGCCGGCGGTGGAGATCGCTTCGGCCAGCGGACGCGGGCGCAGCAGGCGCAGTGGCAGGCGCTTGAGCGTGCTCGCCACCCGGTCCATGTCCTGCAGCGCGGGCTTGTCCAGCACCTCGTGCAGCAGCGCGACCTTGGCGGCGTCCAGGCCGGCCTGCCGACGCAGGTGCTCGCCCAGGCTGCGTCCGCCGCGTGGCTTGGCCAGGTCGCGGCCCAGGCGTTCGAGGTCGCGGCCCGGCACCAGGTCGAGTTGCAGCGGCGCCTCGCCGTCGCGGGCGATGCCGTCGCGCAGGTCGGCGGCGATGGCGTACACCAGGCTGCCCTCGATGCCGGTCGCGGTCAGCACGCACTCGCCCTGCAGCGTGCGCAGGTTGCCGTCGAGGTCACGCCAGTGCGCGACCACCGGCTTCAGCGGTGCGCCGGCATGCCGCGTGGCGAGGAAGTCGCTCCAGCCGATGTCGAAGCCGCAGTTCGCCGGTCGCAGGGGGGCGACCTCGATGCCCTGCGCCGAGAGGGTGTCGACCCATGCGCCATCCGAGCCCAGCTCCGGCCAGCTGCCACCGCCGAGCGCCAGCACCACGGCATCGGTCTTGCACGTGGCCTCGCCATCGGGCGTGGCGAAACGCAGCGCGCCGTCGCCCTCCCAACCCAGCCAGCAGTGGTGGACGTGGAAGCGGACGCCAGCATCGCGCAATCGCCGGACCCAGCCGCGCAGCAGCGGCGCCGCCTTGCGATCCAGCGGGAACACCCGGCCGGAACTGCCGACGTAGGTCTCGACGCCAAGCCCGCGCGCCCACGCGCGCAGGGCATCGGCATCGAAGTCGTCCAGCCACCCGCCGACGGCGGCCCCGCGCTCGCGGTAGCGCGCATCGAAGCCGGGGCGCGGCTCGGAATGGGTCAGGTTGAGGCCGCCCTTGCCGGCGATCAGGAACTTGCGCCCCAACGAGCCCTTGGCTTCGAACAGGTCCACCTCCAGCCCGGCCGCGCGCGCGACCTCCGCGGCCATCAGGCCGGCGGGGCCGCCGCCGACGATGGCCAGGCGCGGGGTAGCGGAGACGTGGGGCGCGTGCATCGCACCATGATCCCATGCGCGGCCCACGCGGTCGGTGGACCGTACAATGCGGCGATGACGTGGACCGCCATCACCCGCGAGGTCAGCCCGGCGCTGGCCGACGGCGAGCGCAGCTTCGTGCCGCGCGTGCCGATCGACCTTGGCCGTGCGCGCGACCAGCATGCGACCTACTGCGCCGCGCTGGAGTCCCTCGGTTGCGAGGTGATCCGGCTGCCGGCGGAACCGGGGTTGCCGGACTCGGTGTTCGTGGAGGACGTGGCCCTGGCCTTCGATGAGCTCGCGGTGGCCACCAGGCCGGGCGCGGTGTCGCGCCGCGACGAGGGCGCGGCCGTGGTCGGCGCATTGGCGCGATACCGCCCGATGGCGCGGATCGACGCCCCGGGCACCCTCGACGGCGGGGACGTGTTGCGGATCGGCAAGCGCGTGCTGGTCGGCGATTCCGCGCGCAGCAACGCGGCCGGGCGGGAGCAGTTGCGCGCCTTGCTGGCGCCTTTCGGCTACACCGTGGAAGGCGTCGCCCTGCGCGATTGCCTGCACTTGAAGTCCGCCGCGACCGAGGTCGCCGATGGCGCCGTGCTGGTCAATCCCGACTGGGTGGACGTGGCCTGCTTCGCCGGCTGCACGGTGATCGAGGTCGACCCGCACGAGCCCCATGCGGCCAACGCGCTGCGGATCGGCGACGCGCTGCTGTTCCCGGACCAGTTCCCAGGCACCCAGGGGCGGCTTGCCGCGCACGGGATCCGCGGCCTCGCGCTCGACCTGTACGAGCTGCAGAAGGCCGAGGGTGCGGTCACCTGCTGCAGCATCGTGTTCCGCACCCGCCCGTGATCCTCAACATCGCCGCCTACCTGTTCGTCGCCATCGACGATGCCGATGCGCTCGCGGATCGCCTGCGCGTGCGCGCCGAGGGCGATGGGCTGCGCGGCAGCATGCTGGTCACGCCGGAGGGGCTGAACCTGTTCCTGGCCGGGACGGAAGCGTCGTTGCGCGGCTTCCTCGACTGGCTGCGCGAAGACCCGCGCTTCGCGGCGCTGCATGCCAAGGAAAGCTGGAGCGAGGCGATCCCGTTCGCGAAGCTGAAGGTGAAGCGCAAGCACGAGATCATCGCGTTCCGGCGCGAACACGCATCGCCGCTGGAAGCCGGGCAGCGCGCACCCGCGGTGGATCCGCCGACGCTGGCGCGCTGGATCGCGCAGGGCCATGACGATGCCGGCCGCCGCCTGGTCCTGCTGGACACCCGCAACCGCGAGGAAGTCGGCTTCGGCACGTTCCAGGACGCGCTCACCCTGCCGATCGACAATTTCACCGAGCTGCCGGCCGCGCTGGCGCCGCATCGCGATGCGCTCCGCGATGCCACCGTGGTCAGCTTCTGCACCGGTGGCATCCGCTGCGAGAAGGCTGCGCTGTGGCTGCGCCACGACGGCATGGACAACCTGCTGCAACTGGAGGGCGGCATCCTCGGCTACTTCGAGCAGGTGGGCGGTCTCGGTTACGACGGTCGTTGCTTCGTGTTCGACGCGCGCGTCGCGCTCGATCCGCGACTGGCGCCGCTGGCCGACGGCGCGGCGGTCGCCTAAGCTGCGCGGCCCTGCAATGGACGTGGCGGCATGAGCTGGATCGGGATCGTGGTGCTGGTGATCGCGGTGTATGCCGCGTTCAAGGTGGTCGGCGCCCTGTTCAAGATGGCCTTGTGGATCGGCATCCTGCTGTTCGCCTGGTGGTACTTCGGACCGCGCCTGGGCGTGCCGTTCCCGTTCTGAGCGGTGTCAGGCCGCCATCGCGCTGCCTGCCGCGTGGCCGCTCGCCCAGGCCCACTGGAAGTTGTAGCCGCCCAGCCAGCCGGTGACATCGACCACCTCGCCGACGAAATACAGCCCGGGCACGTGCCGGGACATCATCGTGGCCGAGGACAGGCCATCGGTCTCCACGCCGCCCAGGGTGACCTCCGCGGTCCGGTAACCCTCGGTACCGCTGGCGACGAGCGGCCAGTCCTGCAGCTGGCCGCAGATCGCCTGCAGCTCGCGCGGGGTGTACTGCCGCATCGGTTTGCTCGCGATCCAGTGCTCGCACAGGCGCTGGGCGAAGCGCTTGGGCATCACCTCGGCCAGCAGCGTCTTCAGCTCCGCATCGCGGCGGCCGGCCTGCCACTCGCGCAGCTGTGCCTCGACGTCGATGCCGGGCAGCAGGTCCAGGCGCAGGTCGTCCCCGGGTTGCCAGAAGTTCGAGATCTGCAGGATCGACGGCCCGCTGATCCCGCGGTGGGTGACCAGCATGAAATTGCGGAAGCGGACGCCATTGCAGCGTGCTTCCACCCGCAGCGAGACCCCGGCGAGGTCCTGCAGGCGTTCGGCATGCGTGCCGGTGAGGGTCAGCGGCACCAGGCCGGCGCGCGTGGGCAGCACCGCGTGGCCGAACTGCCGGGCCAGCGCGTAGCCGAAGCCGCTGGCGCCCATGCTCGGGATCGACAGCCCGCCGCTGGCGACCACCAGCGCCGGCGCGACGAAGCGTCCCTGCGACGCGTGCAGGCGGAAACGCCCGTCGTCGAGGTGCTCAGCGCGTTCGATGCTGCAATGCGTGCGCACCTCCACGCCGGCGGCCGCGCATTCGGCCAGCAGCATCGCCACCACCTGCTTGCTGGAGTCGTCGCAGAACAACTGCCCGAGTTCCTTCTCGTGGTAGGCGATGCGGTGGCGTTCGACCAGTTCGATGAAATGCCAAGGCGTGTAGCGCGCCAGCGCCGACTTGCAGAAGTGCGGGTTCGCCGACAGGTAGTGGGCTGGCGTGGTGCCGGTATTGGTGAAGTTGCAGCGCCCTCCGCCGGACATCAGGATCTTCTTGCCGACCTTGTTGGCATGGTCGACCACCAGCACGCGCAGTCCGCGCTGGCCGGCCGTGATCGCCGCCATCAGGCCCGCGGCGCCGGCGCCGATGACGATGGCGTCGTGGGTGGGTCCGCTCATGCCCACTCGCGCGAGGGCAGGGTATGGCGGCGTTCGGGTCGCCCGACCAGGTCGAGGAAGTTGTTGAACACCGCCTCCGCGTGACCTTGCATGGTCGCGATGTGCCGGCGGGTCAGCGTGCGGATCGCCTCTTCGTCCTGCGCGAGGCCGGAGTTCGCCAGTTCCTCGCGGTAGAGCGGGTTCGCCAGCCAGCGTTCGACCAGCCGCTGGTCCATCTCGAGGTGGAACTGGAAGCCGTAGGCGTTGTCGCCGTGGCGGAACGCCTGCTGCGGGCAGTCCGGGCTGCTGGCGAGGTGGACGGCGTCGCGCGGGATGTCGAAGCGGCAGCCATGCCACTGGAACACCGGCGTCTCGGCGGGCAAGGGCGCGAGCACGGGGTCGGCCTCGCCCTGCGCGGTCTTGCGCAGCGGGTACCAGCCGATCTCCGGCACCGGGTTGCGCGACACCGGCGCGCCCAGCACGTGCGCCAGCAGTTGCGCGCCGAGGCAGATCCCGAGCACCGGCTTGCCCTGGCCCAGCATGCGTTCGATCGCACGCATCTCGTTCGCCAGGTGCGGGCGGCGCGGATGGTCCTCGACGTTCATCGGGCCGCCCAGCACCACCAGCCCGGGGTAGCGGTCCACGTTGAGCTGCGCATCCGGGTGCCGCTCGAAGTTCTTGAAGCGGATCCGGTGCCCGCGCCGCCGGATCAGCGGATCCAGCGTGCCCAGGGGCTCGGCGGCGACATGCTGGAAGACGAGGAGGCGCGGCATCGCCGGATCATGCCAAAGGCGCGCCTGGCGCCGCCAATGGCCGCGGGGAATGCGCTTATCGCGGGCCGCGCGGCTTGAACCCGCCGGGCTTGAAACCGCCCGGCTTGCGCGGGCCGCCTGGCTTGTCGCCGCGCGGCGGGCCGAAGCTGCGCTTGCGCTTCGGCGCGTCGATGTCCTCGGCGCTCGCTTCCTTCATCCGCAGCGGCTTGCTCGCCACGCGCACGTTCTGCATGTGCTGCAGCAGCTCCGGCGGCATGCCGTCCGGCAGGTCCACCAGGGTGTAGTCGTCGCGGATGTCGATGCGGCCGATGAAGCGGCTCTCGAGGTCGGCCTCGTTGGCGATCGCACCGACGATGTGGCCGGGCTGCGCGCCATGGTGGTAGCCCACCTCGATGCGGAAGGTCTTCATCGGCACGCTGGGCGCATCCGGGTCGCGCGGGGTGCGCTCGCGCTTCGGGCGCTCGGCGCGCTCCGGGCGCGGCGCTTGCTCGCGCGGCTCGAACGCGCGTTCGGGGACCGCGGGCTGCGGCAGCAGCAACGGGGTCTTGCCTTGCACCAGCTTGGCCAGCGCGGCGGCGATCTCCACCGCCGGCACGTTCTTCTCGCGCTCGTAGCGCTCGACCAGGTCGCGGAACACCGAGAGGTCGTCGCTGGCCAGCGCGGCCTCGATCTTGTCCAGGAACTTGGCGACCCGGCGTTCGTTCACCGCGTCGACGCTGGGCAGGTTCATCTGCTCGATCTTCTGGCGCGTGGCGCGCTCGATCGCACCGAGCATGCCGCGCTCGCGCGGCGCCACGAACAGGATCGCCTCACCCTTGCGCCCGGCGCGGCCGGTGCGGCCGATGCGGTGCACGTAGCTCTCGGTGTCGTAGGGGATGTCGTAGTTCAGCACGTGGCTGATCCGCTCCACGTCCAGCCCGCGGGCGGCCACGTCGGTGGCCACCAGTACGTCCAGTTGGCCTTCCTTGAGGCGCTGGATGGTGCGCTCGCGGGTCTTCTGCTCGACGTCGCCGTTGATCGCCGCCGCGCTGAAGCCGCGCGCGGCCAGTTTCTCGGCCAGTTCGTCGGTGCCCAGCTTGGTGCGCGCGAAGATGATCATCGCGTCGAACGGCTCGGCTTCCATGATCCGGGTCAGGGCGTCGAGCTTGTTCACCCCGCTGACCATCCAGAAGCGCTGGCGGATGTTCTCGGCGGTGGTGGTCTGCGCCTTGATCGCGATCTCGACCGGGTCCTTCAGGTAGGTCTGGGCGATGCGCTTGATCTGCGCCGGCATCGTCGCCGAGAACAGCGCGACCTGGCGGGTCTCGGGGGTCTTCTTCAGCACCGCCTCGACGTCGTCGATGAAGCCCATCCGCAGCATCTCGTCGGCTTCGTCCAGCACCAGCATGCGCAGGTGCGAGAGGTCCAGCGAGCCGCGCTCGAGGTGGTCGATCACCCGGCCTGGGGTGCCGACCACGACGTGCACGCCGCGCTTGAGCGCGCCCAGCTGCGGCATGTAGCTCTGGCCGCCGTAGATCGGCAGCACGTGGAAGCCGGGGATGTGGTGGGCGTACTTCTGGAAGGCCTCGGCGACCTGGATCGCCAGTTCGCGGGTCGGCGCCAGCACCAGCACCTGCGGCTTGCCCGGGGCGGGGTCCAGCCGCGCCAGCGCGGGCAGGGCGAACGCCGCGGTCTTGCCGGTGCCGGTCTGCGCCTGGCCGAGCAGGTCGCGGCCGCCGAGCAGCGGCGGGATGGTCTGCGCCTGGATCGGGCTGGGCGATTCGTAGCCGACTTCGCGCAGCGCTTGCAGCAGCGTCTCGGGCAGGCCGAGGTCGGAGAACAGGACGGACGGGGTGTCGGCGCTCATGGGGCCAGTGGCGTGATCGCCGGCGGGAACAGGGCACACAGTGTACGCGCCGGCCGTGGAGCACGGGCTCCACGCGGCCCGGCGGCTACCATGGCCGCATGCATGCCCCGGTTTTCGACAACGCCTTCCTGCGCGCGCTCCCGGGCGATCCGGAGCCGCGCAACTTCGTCCGCCAGGTGGAGGGCGCCGCATGGTCCGCGGTCGCGCCGACCCCGGTGGCCGCGCCGCGGCTGCTGGCGCATTCGCGCGAGGTGGCGGCGGAGCTGGGCTTCGGCGAGGACGACCTGGCCTCGCCGGCGTTCGCCGCGGTGTTCGGCGGCAACGCGCTGCTGCCGGGCATGCAGCCGTACGCCACCAACTACGGCGGGCACCAGTTCGGCCACTGGGCGCGCCAGCTCGGCGACGGGCGGGCCATCAGCCTCGGCGAGGCGGTGCTGGCCGACGGCCGGCGTCGCGAGCTGCAGCTCAAGGGCGCCGGGCCGACGCCGTATTCTCGCGGGGCCGATGGCCGCGCGGTGCTGCGCTCCTCGATCCGCGAATTCCTGTGCAGCGAGGCCATGCACCACCTCGGCATCCCGACCACGCGGGCACTGAGCCTGGTCGGCACCGGCGAGGGCGTGCTGCGCGACGTGCTCTACGATGGACGTCCGGAACTGGAGTCGGGGGCGATCGTGTGCCGCGTCGCGCCCTCGTTCCTGCGCTTCGGCCACTTCGAGCTGCCGGCGATGCGCGGCGACGCCGGCCTGCTGCGCCAGCTGGCCGACTTCTGCATCGCCCGCGACTTCCCGTCCTTGGCGGGGCAGGGCGAGGCGCTGTACGCCGACTGGTTCGCCGAGGTCTGCACGCGCACCGCGCGGCTGGTGGCGGCATGGATGCGGGTGGGCTTCGTGCATGGCGTGCTCAACACCGACAACATGTCGATCCTCGGGTTGACCATCGACTACGGCCCGTACGGCTGGATCGAACCCTACGATCCCGACTGGACGCCGAACACCACCGATGCCGCGGGTCGCCGCTACCGCTTCGGCTGGCAGCCGCGCGTCGCCTACTGGAACCTCGGCCAGCTCGCGCGCGCGCTGTCGCCGCTGTTCGCCGACCCGGCGCCGCTGCAGGACGGGCTGGCGAGGTTCGCCGAGGCCTATACGGACGCCGACCGCGACACCACCGCGCGCAAGCTGGGCCTGGCGGAATGCCGCGACGACGACGTTGCCCGCATGCGCGAGCTGCATGCGTTGCTGCAGGCGCACGAGGTGGACATGACCCGGTTCTTCCGCGCCCTGGCCGAGGTCGATGCCGACGCCCCTTCGCTGCAGCCGCTCGAATCCGCGTTCTACGACCCTGCCAAGCGGGCCGCCGGCGCGGCGGCATTCGCAGATTGGCTGTCGCGCCATGCGGTGCGGCTGCGCGACGATCCGCTGCCGGCCCCGGCGCGCCGCGCGCGCATGGACGCGGCCAATCCACGTTACGTGCTGCGCAACTGGCTGGCCCAGGAGGCGATCGACCGCGCGCATGCCGGCGACCTCGGCGGCGTCGAGACCCTGCTCGAGGTGATGCGCCGCCCGTACGAGGACCAGCCCGGGCGCGCGCACTACGCCGGCCTGCGGCCGGAGTGGGCGAGGGACAAGGTGGGGTGTTCGATGCTGTCCTGCAGTTCGTAGCACCCGGGACCGAACCTGCCGTGCCCCGCATCGTGGATGCGAAGTGCCCGAACTGGGTTCCGCGGGGCGCCCGCCTTACAATCCGCGGATGCCGCTCATTTCCCTGCAGGGCGTCGACTTCAGCGTCGGCGGCCCCTTGTTGCTCGACCATGTCGACCTTGCCATCGAACCCGGCGAACGCATCGCCCTGATCGGCCGCAACGGCGCCGGCAAGTCGACCCTGCTCAAGCTGCTGTCCGGCGAACTCAAGGCCGACGACGGCGAGGTGCGGGTGGAAGGCGGCCGGCGCATCGCCCGGCTGGAGCAGGAAGTCCCGCAGGACGCGGTGGGCAGCGTGTTCGACGTGGTTGCCGCGGGGCTGGGCGACCTCGGCGCGTTGCTTGCCGACTACCACCACCTGATCCATGCCGAGGCCATCGACGCGGATGCGCTGGCCGCGGTGCAGGCGCGCATCGAGGTGGTCGACGGCTGGGCGCTGGACCGGCGCGTGCTGGACACGCTGGAGCGCCTGCAGCTGGATGGCGATGCCGACTTCGCGCGCCTGTCGGGCGGGATGAAGCGGCGGGTGCTGCTGGCGCGCGCGCTGGTGTCGCAGCCCGACCTGCTGCTGCTGGACGAGCCGACCAACCACCTTGACATCGCCGCGATCGACTGGCTGGAAGGCTTCCTCAAGCAGTGGACGTCGGTCGGCGGTACGGCGCTGGTGTTCATCACCCACGACCGCCGCTTCCTGCGCGCCCTCGCCACCCGCATCGTGGAAATCGATCGCGGCCGGGTCACCAGCTGGCCCGGCGACTGGGAGAACTACCTGCGCCGCAAGGAAGAACGGGCCAACGCCGAGGCGCAGGAGAACGCCCGCTTCGACAAACTGCTGGCGCAGGAGGAAGCCTGGATCCGGCAGGGGATCAAGGCCCGGCGCACCCGCGACGAAGGCCGCGTGCGCCGGCTGAAGGCGATGCGGGTGGCGCGCGCGGAGCGCCGCGAGCAGGCCGGCAACGTGAAGATGGCCACGGCGCAGGCCGGCGAATCCGGCAAGAAGGTGATCGAAGCGCGCCACGTCGACTTCGCCCATGGCGACAACCGCCTCGTCCGCGATTTCAGCATCACGATCCTGCGCGGCGACCGCATCGGCCTGGTCGGGCCGAATGGCAGCGGCAAGACCACCCTGCTGAAGCTGCTGCTGGGCGAGCTGGCGCCGCAGGGCGGCGAGGTGAGGCAGGGCACCCAGCTGCAGGTGGCCTACTTCGACCAGTACCGGGCGACCCTGCGCGAGGACTGGAACGCCATCGAGAACGTCGCCGAGGGCCGCGAGAGCGTGACCGTGGGGGGCAAGCAGAAGCACGTCATCGGTTACCTGCAGGACTTCCTGTTCACCCCGGAACGCGCCCGCGCGCCGATCACCCGCCTGTCCGGCGGCGAGCGCAACCGCCTCCTGCTGGCGCGGCTGTTCGCCCAGCCGTCCAACCTGCTGGTGATGGACGAGCCGACCAACGACCTCGACGTCGAGACCCTGGAATTGCTTGAAGAGCTGCTGGCCGACTACCCGGGCACGCTGCTGCTGGTCAGCCACGACCGCGATTTCCTCGACAACGTGGTGACGTCCACCCTGGTGATGGAGGGCGACGGGCGCATCGGCGAATACGTCGGGGGGTACAGCGACTGGCTGCGGCAGCGGCCGGCGACCCCGGTTCCGACGCCGAAGCCGGAGGCGCCGGAGCCACCCAAGGCCCATGCGGTGGCCGCGCCGCCTGCCCGGGTGAAATTGAGCTACAAGGAGGCCCGGGAACTGGAGCAGTTGCCGCAGCGGATCGAGGCGCTGGAGGCGCAGGTCGCCGGCTTCACCGCGCGCATGGGCGAGGCCGGCTATTTCCAGCGCGAGGCCGCCGCGATCGCCGCCGACAACGCCGCGCTGGCGTCCGCGCAGGCGGAACTGGACGCGGCCTACGGGCGCTGGGAGCAGCTCGAAGGCGGTTGAGCCGGCCCCGGATGGCCGCGATTCCGCCCGGGCGATGCCGCCGGGTATGGCCGCGAAACGCCCGGGCCGGCTACACTATTGCGGATAAGAAGAGCGAGGCACACGCGTGCTGGCCGAATACCTGCCCACCCTCCTGTTTCTGGTCGTCGCGACCGGCATCGGCATCGCCCTCATCATCGTGGGCAACCTGCTGGGCACCAAGCGGCCGGACGCCGAAAAGCTGTCGCCCTACGAGTGCGGCTTCAACGCGTTCGAGGACGCACGCATGCAGTTCGACGTGCGCTACTACCTGGTCGCGATCCTGTTCATCGTGTTCGACCTCGAGATCGCGTTCGTCTTCCCGTGGGCGCTGGTGTTCCGCGAGCTCGGGGTGTTCGGCCTGGTCGAGATGGGCGTGTTCCTCGCCCTGCTGCTGATCGGGTTCATCTACGTCTGGAAGCGCGGCGCGCTGGAGTGGGAATGAGCAACATCGTCCAGAACATCCTGGAAGCCGCCAGCAACCCGCTGCCCGAGGGGCGGCTGGACGACATCCTGCGCCCGGACGGCGACAACCCGCTGCTGCAGCACGGCTTCGTGACCACCAGCCTGGACGCGCTGTGGAACTGGGCGCGCACCGGCTCGATGTGGCCGATGACCTTCGGCCTGGCCTGTTGCGCGGTGGAGATGATGCAGGCCGGCGCGGCGCGCCTGGACCTGGACCGCTACGGCGTGGTGTTCCGCCCGTCGCCGCGCCAGTCCGACGTGATGATCGTGGCCGGCACCCTGTGCAACAAGATGGCGCCGGCGCTGCGCAAGGTCTACGACCAGATGCCCGACCCCAAGTGGGTGATCTCGATGGGCAGCTGCGCCAACGGCGGCGGCTACTACCACTATTCGTACTCGGTGGTCCGCGGTTGCGACCGGGTGGTGCCGGTGGACGTGTACGTCCCGGGCTGCCCGCCGACCGCGGAAGCGCTGGTCTACGGCATCCTGCAGCTGCAGAAGAAGATCCGCCGCATGGAACAGAACCCGTTCACCGGCGGCCCCCGCGTGGAGGGCGCCCGCGCATGACCGCGTTCCCGGCAGAGCTGGCCGCCCGCTTCGGCGAGGCCGCCGTGCACGTCGCGCAGCCGCGCGGCGAGGTGACCCTGGTCGTGCCGGCCGCCGACTGGCTGGCCGCGTGCCAGGCGGTCCGCGACGAGTTCGGCTTCGACACCTTCATCGACCTGTGCGGGGTGGACTACCTCGGCTACGGCACCGATGAGTGGGATACCGACGGCGTCTCCGCCGAAGGCTTCAGCCGCGGCGTCGAGGGCAAGGGCCCGGGCCGCTTCAAGTGGGGCGAGCAACCCAGCCACCAGGTCGCGCAGCCGGGCACCGATGCGCCGGACACGGCCAGCGGGCGCCGCTACGGCGTGGTCCTGCACCTGCTGTCGATCGCCCGCAACCTGCGCCTGCGCGTGCGCTGCATGGCGGCGGACGACGGGATGCCGATGGTCGCCTCGGTGACCGGCCTGTGGGCCGGCGCCAACTGGTTCGAGCGCGAGGCGTTCGACCTGTTCGGCATCGTGTTCGAGGGGCATCCCGACCTGCGCCGGATCCTCACCGACTACGGCTTCGTCGGGCATCCGTTCCGCAAGGACTTCCCGCTGATCGGCAATGTCGAGGTCCGCTACGACGCCGACCGCAAGCGCGTGGTGTACGAACCCGTGACCAGCGTCGAGCCGCGCGTCGGCGTGCCGCGCGTGGTCCGCGACGACGCCCGCTACGCGACCGCCGAGGGCGAACGCGGCGGCAAGATCCTCGACCGGGAGGCGCGTCGATGAGCGTCGTGCAAGGCAGCGAGGGCTTCGCCAGCAATGGCGCCGAGGCCGCGCAGGAAATCCGCAACTACACGCTGAACTTCGGTCCCCAGCACCCGGCCGCGCACGGCGTGCTGCGCCTGATCCTGGAGATGGACGGCGAGATCGTGCGCCGCGCCGACCCGCACATCGGCCTGCTGCACCGCGGGACCGAGAAGCTGGCCGAGTCCAAGCCGTTCAACCAGTCGATCGGCTACATGGATCGCCTGGACTACGTGTCGATGATGTGCAACGAGCACGCCTACGTGCGCGCCATCGAGACGCTGATGGGGATCGAGGCGCCGGAACGGGCGCAGTGGATCCGCACCATGTTCGACGAGGTCACCCGCATCCTGAACCATCTCATGTGGGTGGGCTCGAACGCGCTCGACCTCGGCGCGATGGCGGTGTTCCTGTACGCCTTCCGCGAGCGCGAGGAGCTGATGGACTGCTACGAGGCGGTCAGCGGCGCGCGCATGCACGCGGCCTACTACCGCCCGGGCGGCGTCTACCGCGACCTCCCGTCGCGGATGCCGATGTACAAGGAATCGCCGTGGCGCAAGGGCGCCAAGCTGAAGCGCTTCAACGAATGGCGCGAAGGCTCGCTGCTCGACTACCTGGAGCACTTCTGCGAGGACTTCCCGAAGCGTGTCGACGAGTACGAGACCCTGCTCACCGACAACCGCATCTGGAAGCAGCGCACGGTCGGCATCGGCGTGGTCAGCCCGGAGCAGGCCATGGCCTGGGGCATGAGCGGCCCGATGCTGCGCGGCTCCGGCATCGCCTGGGACCTGCGCAAGAAGCAGCCCTACGCGAAGTACGCGGAGGTCGACTTCGACATCCCGCTGGGCAGCCACGGCGACTGCTACGACCGCTACCTGGTGCGAATCGCGGAGATGCGCGAATCCACCCGGATCATCAAGCAGTGCGTGGCGTGGCTGAAGGCCAACCCCGGCCCGGTGATGCTGGACAACTACAAGGTGGCGCCGCCTTCGCGCGAAGCGATGAAGGACGACATGGAAGCCCTCATCCACCACTTCAAGCTGTTTTCCGAGGGGTACTGCGTGCCCGCCGGCGAGACCTACGCCGCGGTCGAGGCGCCCAAGGGCGAGTTCGGCTGCTACCTGGTCAGCGACGGCGCCAACAAGCCGTTCCGCGTGCACCTGCGCGCGCCCGGCTTCGCCCACCTGTCCTCGATGGACGAAATCGTCAAGGGCCACATGCTGGCCGACGTCGTCGCGATGATCGGCACCTACGACATCGTGTTCGGCGAAGTGGACCGATAAGAGAACCAGATGAAAGCGACCGGCAATTTCGAGGCGTGCCGCAACGTGGACCCGATGGTGGCGCTGTCGGACGCGACCCGCGCGCACATCGACCACTGGCTGTCCAAGTTCCCGCCCGACCGCAAGCGCTCGGCGGTGCTGCAGGGCCTGCACGCGGCGCAGGAGCAGAACGGCGGCTGGCTCAGCGACGAGCTGATCTCCGCGGTGGCGAAGTACCTGGACCTGCCGCCGGTGTGGGCCTACGAGGTCGCGACGTTCTATTCGATGTTCGAGACCGAGCAAGTCGGCCGCAACAACGTGGCGTTCTGCACCAACATCAGCTGCTGGCTCAACGGCGCCGAGGACCTGGTCGCCCATGCCGAGCGCAAGCTGGGCTGCAAGCTCGGCGAATCCACCGCCGACGGCCGCATCTACCTCAAGCGCGAGGAGGAGTGCGTCGCCGCGTGCTGCGGCGCGCCGGTGGTCGTGGTCAACGGGCACTACCACGAGAAGCTCGACGCGGCGAAGGTCGACGCACTGCTGGACGGGCTCAAGTAATGGGCGGGCACAGCCACTACGCGGAGGGCTACGGCCCGGTGGGCCCGGCGCCGAAGGAGCACCAGGCGGTCTACACGACGCTGCACTTCGACAAGCCGTGGTCGTACGAGAACTACCTGAAGACCGGCGGCTACCAGGCGCTGCGCCGGATCCTCGCCGAGAAGATCCCGCCCGCCGACGTGATCGAGATGGTCAAGCAGTCGGGCCTGCGCGGCCGCGGCGGCGCGGGCTTCCCGACCGGCCTGAAGTGGAGCTTCATGCCCAAGGGTCCGGGCCAGAAGTACATCCTGTGCAACTCGGACGAGTCCGAGCCGGGCACCGCCAAGGACCGCGACATCCTGCGCTACAACCCGCACGCGGTGATCGAGGGCATGGCGATCGCCTGCTACGCCACCGGCAGCACCGTGGCCTACAACTACCTGCGCGGCGAGTTCCACCACGAACCGTTCGAGCACCTCGAGGAGGCCACCGCCGAGGCCTACAAGCACGGCTGGCTGGGCAAGGACATCCTCGGCTCGGGCGTCGACATCGACCTGTATAACGCGCTGGGCGCGGGCGCCTACATCTGCGGCGAGGAAACCGCGCTGATGGAGTCGCTGGAGGGCAAGAAGGGCCAGCCGCGCTACAAGCCGCCGTTCCCGGCCAACTTCGGCCTGTACGGCAAGCCGACCACGATCAACAACACCGAGACCTACGCCTCGGTGCCGGCCATCGTGCGCAACGGGCCCGAGTGGTTCATGGAACTGGGCAAGCCCAACAACGGCGGCTGCAAGATCTTTTCGGTCTCCGGCCACGTCGCCAACCCGGGCAACCACGAGATCCGCCTCGGCACGCCGTTCGCGGAGTTGCTGGAGCTGTGCGGCGGCATGCGCAACGGCCACCGGATCAAGGGCGTCATCCCGGGCGGTTCGTCGATGCCGGTGCTGCCGGGCGACGTGATGATGGGCCTCACCATGGACTACGACGCGATCCAGAAGGCCGGTTCCGGCCTCGGCTCGGGCGCGGTCATCGTGATGGACGAGACCACCTGCATGGTCCGCGCCTGCCGCCGCATCTCGCGCTTCTACTGGAAGGAAAGCTGCGGCCAGTGCACCCCGTGCCGCGAAGGCACCGGCTGGATGCACCGCATGCTCGACCGCATCTGCAACTTCGAGGCCACCTTGGACGACCTGCAGATGCTGCGCGCCGCCGCCGGGCAGATCGAGGGCCACACCATCTGCGCCTTCGGCGAGGCCGCCGCATGGCCGGTGCAGGGCTTCCTGCGCCATTTCTGGCACGAATTCGAATACGCCATCGTGAACAAGCGCTTCTACGTCGACGACGAGCGCGCCGGCACGCTGGCCAAGGCCGACAAGGTGGCCGCGTGAGCGCACAGCCCGTCAACCCGAACCTGCCGCCCGACCACGTCACCGTCTTCATCGACGGGCAGGAGCTCGCCGCGCCGAAGGGCGCGATGATCATCCATGCCGCGGACAAGGCCGGCATCCCGATCCCGCGCTTCTGCTACCACGAGAAGCTGCCGATCGCGGCGAACTGCCGCATGTGCCTGGTCGACACCGAAGTCGGCGGGCGTGCGGCGCCGAAGCCGTCGCCGGCCTGCGCCACCCCGGTGATGGACGGCATGAAGGTCTTCACCCGCAACGACAAGGCGCTGAAGGCCCAGCGCAACGTCATGGAATTCCTGCTGATCAACCATCCGCTGGACTGCCCGATCTGCGATCAGGGCGGCGAGTGCGAGTTGCAGGACCTGTCGCTGGGCTACGGCCGTTCGGTCAGCCGCTTCGTCGAGCGCAAGCGCGTGGTGGCCGACGAGGACCTCGGTCCGCTGGTCGCCACCGAGATGACCCGCTGCATCCAGTGCACGCGCTGCGTGCGCTTCACCGCGGACATCGCCGGCACCTACGAGCTGGGCGGCATGCAGCGCGGCGAGAACCTGCAGATCGGCACCTACGACGGCAAGCCACTGACCACCGAGCTGTCCGGCAACGTGATCGACGTGTGCCCGGTCGGCGCGCTGACCAACAAGGTATTCCGTTTCCGTGCCCGCCCGTGGGAGCTCACCGCGCGGCCGTCGCTGGGCTACCACGACGCGCTGGGCAGCAACCTGTTCCACCACGTGCGCCGCGGCGAGATCCTGCGCAGCGTGCCGCGCGACAACGAAGCGGTGAACGAGTGCTGGCTCTCGGACCGCGACCGCTACGCGCATGAAGGCCTGTACGCCGCCGACCGCGCGGGCGTGCCGCTGCTGCGCGACGGCGACCCGGCGGTCGACGACGGCTGGCGCGAGGCGAGCTGGGAAGAAGCGCTGGCGAAGGCCGCGAAGATCCTGCGCGACAACGCCGCCGACGCGCTCGGCGTGCTGGTCCATCCGGCCACCTCGAACGAGGAGGGCGCGCTGCTCGCACGCATCGCCGGTGCGCTCGGCAGCGGCAACCTCGACCATCGCATCGCCCAGGCCGACCTGTCCGACGGCGCGATCGCCGAGGCCTTCGCGATGCCGGTCGCCGAGATCGAGCAGGCCGACGCCATCGTCATCGTCGGCTCCAACCTGCGCCACGAAGTCCCGTTGCTGCACCAGCGCGTGCGCAAGGCGGCCAAGCGCGGCGCGCGCGTGTACATCGTCAACCCGGTCGATTTCGACGTCGCCTTCGCGGTGGCCGGCAAGCGCATCGCGCCGCCGTCGCGTCTGGCCGACGCGCTCGCCGGGCTGGACATCGGCGAGGCCGCGCATGCCGCGGTGATCGTCGGCGCGGTCGCGGAGAGCGGCCCGCATGCGGCGGCGATCCGCAAGGCTGCGGCCGAGTTCGCCACCGCGCGCAATGCCCGCCTGTGCCGCATCCCGCAGGGCGCCAATGCCCTCGGCCTGGCGCGCCACGGCGTGTTGCCGGCCTCGCGGGATGCGCAGGCGATGCTGCGCGACCCGCGCAGCGCGTACGTCCTGTACGGCATCGAACCCGGCCTCGACTTCGCCGACCAGCGGCTGGCGCTGAAGGCGCTGGGCGATGCGCAGGTGGTGGCGTTCAGCCAGTTCGCCTGCGCGTCCACCCGCCGGGTCGCCGACGTGATCCTGCCGATCGGCGCGCTGCCCGAGGTCGACGCCACCCTGACCAACCTCGAGGGCCGCGACCAGGTCGCATCCGCCGCCGGCAAGTTGCCGGGCCAGGCGCGTCCCGGTTGGCGCGTGCTGCGTGCGCTTGCCGGCGAGCTTGCGCTGCCGGGCTTCGACTTCGTCGACCTCGACGGCCTGCGCGCGGGCATCGCGCCGGTCGCCGTGGACGTCGCGCGTGGCGCTGCGGTCGCCACCGCCGGCACCGGCCTCGACCTCGTGGTCTCGCAGGCGATCTACCGCGGCGATGCGGTGGTGCGTCGCGCGGCCGCGCTGCAGGCGCACCCGCTGTCGACCGGGCCGCGATTGATGCTGCACCCGGCCGATGCGGCTGCGGCCGGGCTGGCCGCCGGCGACATGGCGAAGGTGGGCAACGGCATCGGCCACGCGACCCTGCCGGTCGAACTCGACGACCGCGTCGCCACCGGCAGCGCATGGGTCGAGGCCGGCCACGGCGCCACCGCGCCGCTGGCGGCGTCGGCCAAGGTGGAGGTCGCCCGCGCATGAACGCCCCGAATGCATTGACGTCGTTCTGGCTGGAGCTGGTCGCGCCCCTGCGCGATGGCCTGCTGGGCTTCGGCGAGATCGGCCTGCTGGTATGGATCGTGCTGAAGATCCTGGCCATCGCGGTGCCGGTGATCCTGGCCGTGGCCTTCTACGTGGTCTGGGAACGCAAGCTGATCGGCTGGATGCACGTCCGCCACGGGCCGATGTACGTGGGCAAGGGCCTGTTCCAGGCTTTCGCGGACGTGTTCAAGCTGCTGTTCAAGGAAGTCGTGCAGCCGAGTTCGGCGCATCCGTTCCTGTACCGGCTCGCCCCGTTGATCACCCTGGTGCCGGCGTTCGCGGCCTGGGCGGTGGTGCCCTTCGATGCGCAGCTGGTGCTGTCCAATGCCAACGCCGGCCTGCTGTACCTGCTGGCGATGACCTCGCTGGGCGTGTACGGGATCATCCTCGCGGGCTGGGCCTCGAACTCGAAGTACGCCTTCCTTGGCGCGATGCGCGCCGCGGCGCAGGTGGTGAGCTACGAGATCGCGATGGGCTTCGCCCTGGTCGGCGTGCTGATCGCCTCGGGGAGCCTGAACCTGACCCAGATCGTGCAGGCCCAGGCCGGCGACGCCGGCGTGTTCGAATGGTTCTGGCTGCCGCTGCTGCCGCTGTTCCTCGTGTATTTCATCTCCGGCGTGGCCGAGACCAACCGCGCGCCGTTCGACGTGGTCGAGGGCGAATCCGAGATCGTGGCCGGGCACATGGTCGAGTACTCGGGTTCGCAGTTCGCGCTGTTCTTCCTCGCCGAATACGCCAACATGATCCTGGTCAGCTTCCTGACCGCGATCTTCTTCGTCGGCGGCTGGCTGTCGCCGATCCCGGCCGCATGGATTCCGGACGTGCCGGTGCTGTCGACGCTCCTCGGCGACGGCTGGTGGTGGCTGTTCGCCAAGGTGTTCTTCTTCGCCAGCTGCTTCATCTGGTTCCGCGCCAGCTTCCCGCGCTACCGCTACGACCAGATCATGCGGCTGGGCTGGAAGGTCTTCATCCCGATCACCATCGCCTGGATCTGCGCGACCGCGCTGCTGGTCTATTTCGGCGTCTTCCAGGCGGGGCAGTGAGGCCATGAGCAAGATCACGTCCTATTTCAAGAGCCTGCTGCTGCTCGAGCTGATGGGCGGCCTGTGGCTGACCCTGAAGTACCTGTTCCGCCCGAAGTACACCCTGATGTACCCGATGGAGAAGACCCCGCAGTCGCCGCGCTTCCGCGGCGTGCATGCGCTGCGTCGCTATCCGAACGGCGAGGAGCGCTGCATCGCATGCAAGCTGTGCGAGGCGGTGTGCCCGGCGCTGGCGATCACCATCGATTCCGAACCGCGCGCGGACGGCACCCGCCGCACCACGCGCTACGACATCGACCTGTTCAAGTGCATCTTCTGCGGCTTCTGCGAGGAGTCCTGCCCGGTGGACTCGATCGTCGAGACCCACGTGCACGAGTACCACTTCGACCGGCGCGGGCAGAACGTGCTGACCAAGCCGCAACTGCTGGCCATCGGCGACCGCCTCGAGGCGGAGATCGCCGAGCGCCGCGCCGCCGACGCACCGTTCCGGTGAGCCGGGCTGGCTGAGGACGACCCACGCATGACACTCGATTTCCCGACCCTTGCCTTCCTCGCCTTCGCCGCCACCGCGGCGGCTTCGGCGCTGGCGACGATCACCGCGCGCAACCCGGTGCACGCCGCGCTGTGGCTGGTGCTCACGTTCTTCTCGGTGGCCTGCACCTGGATCGTGGGCGGCGCCGAATTCCTCGGCATCGCGCTGGTGCTGGTCTACGTCGGCGCGGTGATGGTGCTGTTCCTGTTCGTGGTGATGATGCTGGACGTGGACCTGGCGCCGTTGCGCGAGGGCTACGTGCGCTACCTGCCGGTCGGGCTGGTGGTCGCGGTAGTCATGCTGGTGCAGATCCTCGTCCTGATCGGCGTGCGCGCCGCCGCCGAGGTGCCGCTGGCCGACAACGCCGCCGTGGCGGCCGACGTGCCGAACACGACCTGGCTGGCGCGGGCGCTGTTCACCGACTTCATGCTGCCGTTCGAAGTGGCCGCGGTGATCCTGACCGTGGCGGTGATCGCCGCGGTGATGCTGACCCTGCGCCGGCGCCCGGGTGCCCGCCACCAGGATCCGTCTGCCCAGGCGCGCGTGCGCGCCGCCGACCGCCTGCGCATGGTGCGCATGCCGGCCGAGGTGCCGCCGGCCAAGCCCGCGGGCGAAGGGGAGGGCGCGTGATGGGCAACCTGTTCTCGGCGCTGACCCTGGGTCATTACCTCGCGCTGGGCGCGCTGCTGTTCTGCATCAGCGTCGCCGGCATCTTCCTGAACCGGAAGAACGTGATCATGCTGCTGATGTCGCTGGAGCTGATGCTGCTCTCGGTGAACATCAACTTCGTCGCGTTCTCGCGCTCGCTGGGCGACGCGGCCGGCCAGGTGTTCGTGTTCTTCATCCTGACCGTGGCCGCCGCGGAGGCCGCCATCGGCCTCGCGATCCTGGTCACCCTGTTCCGCAACCGCCGCACCATCGACGTGGCGGACATCGACACCCTGAAGGGCTGAGGCATGGTGATTTCCAAGACCCACCTGCTGCTGGTCGTGTTGCTGCCCCTGCTGGGCAGCATCATCGCCGGCCTGTTCGGGCGCAAGGTCGGCCGGGCCGGCGCGCACACCGCCACCATCCTCGGCGTGGCGGCGAGCTTCGCTCTGTCGGCGCATGTCATGTGGCAGCTGCTGCAAGGCGCGGCGCCGTTCAACGAGAACGTCTACACCTTCTTCCAGGTGGGCGGGATCGACGCGCACGTCGGCTTCATGGTCGACAAGCTGACCGCGATGATGATGGTCGTGGTGACCTTCGTGTCGCTGCTGGTGCACGTCTACACCATCGGCTACATGGCCGAGGACGGCGGCTACCAGCGCTTCTTCAGCTACATCTCGCTGTTCACCTTCTCGATGCTCATGCTGGTCATGAGCAACAACTTCCTGCAGCTGTTCTTCGGCTGGGAAGCGGTGGGCCTGGTGTCGTACCTGCTGATCGGCTTCTGGTTCAAGCGGCCCAGCGCGATCTTCGCCAACCTCAAGGCCTTCCTGGTCAACCGCGTGGGCGACTTCGGCTTCCTGCTCGGCATCGCCGGCGTGCTGTACTGGATCGGCACGCTGGACTACGCCACCGCCTTCGCCAACGCGCCGACCATCCGCGACGCCACCGTCTCGCCATGGGCTGGGCTGGAGTGGTCGGTGCCGACGGTGATCTGCATCAGCCTGTTCATCGGCGCGATGGGCAAGTCCGCGCAAGTGCCGCTGCACGTCTGGCTGCCCGACTCGATGGAAGGCCCGACCCCGATCTCAGCGCTGATCCACGCGGCGACGATGGTGACCGCGGGCATCTTCATGGTGGCGCGGATGTCGCCGCTGTTCGAGATGTCGCCGGCCGCGCTGAACTTCATCCTGTTCATCGGCGCGACCACGGCGTTCTGGACCGGCCTGATCGGCATGGTGCAGAACGACATCAAGCGCGTGGTGGCGTATTCCACGCTGTCGCAGCTGGGCTACATGACGGTGGCGCTGGGCGTGTCGGCTTACTCGGCGGCCGTGTTCCACCTGATGACCCACGCGTTCTTCAAGGCCCTGCTGTTCCTTGGCGCGGGCTCAGTGATCATGGGCATGCACCACGAGCAGGACATGCGCCGGATGGGCGGGCTGCGCAAGTACATGCCGATCACCCACCTCACAATGTGGGTCGGCACGCTTGCCCTGGTCGGCACGCCGTTCTTCAGCGGCTTCTACTCGAAGGACACCATCATCGAAGCCGCAGCCCACCACGCCGGCGAACACGCGGGCAGCCTGGTGGCGCAGTATGCGAATTTCGCGGTCCTGCTCGGGGCGTTCGTCACCAGCTTCTACAGCTTCCGCCTGCTCTACCTCACGTTCTTCGGCGAGGAGCGCTTCCGCGACACGCATGCCCACGGGCACGACGCGCATACGCATGACGACCACCACCACGACGACCACGGCCATCACGGCGCGCACGAGCCGCACGAGTCCCCGTGGGTCGTGACCCTGCCGCTGGTGCTGCTGGCGATCCCGTCGATCGCGATCGGTTTCCTCACCGTCGGCCCGATGCTGTTCGGCACCGACATGCTTGGTCACGAGAAGCAGCTGCCGTTCTTCCTTGGCGCCATCGAGGTCCTGAAGCAGCACGACGTCGTCGCGGCGATTGCCGCCGAGTTCCACGGCCCGGTGGCGTTCGCGCTGCATGGCTTCAAGGCGCCGGCGTTCTGGCTAGCGCTGATGGGCTTCCTGCTGGCGACCCTGCTCTACCTGGTCATGCCGGAATGGCGGGTGCGCATCAAGCGCGCGATGGCGCTGCCGATCCGCGTGCTGGAGAAGAAGTACTGGATGGACGACCTGTGGATCGGCGGCCTGGCCGGCGGCGGCGTCGGCCTCGGCAAGCTGTTCCGCAAGGTCGACACGGGCCTGATCGACGGCGTCGCGGTCAACGGCAGCGCCGGCGCGGTAGGGCTGGTCGCCGCGCTGGTCCGCAAGCTGCAGTCCGGCTACCTGTACCACTACGCCTTCGCCATGATCCTGGGCCTGGTCGCGCTGCTCGCGCTGGCCAACCACTACTGGCTGTGAGCCCGACGATTTCAGGATGGAAACCGCAAGCGTGACCCACTGGCCCCTGCTCAGCCTGCTCGTCTGGCTGCCGATCCTCGGCGGCGTGTTCACCCTGATGGCGGGCAACGCGCGCCCGCAGGCCGCGCGCTGGATCGCGCTGGCCTTCGCGCTGGCGACCTTCGCCTGCAGCATCCCGCTGTTCACCGGCTTCGAGCTGGCGAACCCGGCGATGCAGTTCGTCGAACAACGCGCCTGGCTGCCGGCCTACGACATCCAGTACCACCTCGGCGCGGACGGCATCTCGCTGGCGTTGATCGGCCTGACCACGCTGACCACGGTGCTCGTGCTCATCGGCGCGTGGGGTTCCGTCGACAAGCGGGTCAGCCAGTACTACGCGGCCTTCATGATCCTCGAAGGCCTGATGATCGGCGTGTTCTCTGCGCTCGACGCGATCCTGTTCTACGTGTTCTTCGAGGGCATGCTGATCCCGATGTTCATCATCATCGGCGTCTGGGGCGGCCCCCGCCGGGTGTACGCATCGGTCAAGTTCTTCCTGTACACCTTCCTCGGCTCCGTGTTCATGCTGGTCGGGCTGATCTACCTGTACCTCAAGGGCGGCAGCTGGCAGTTGGCCGACATGGCCGCGCAGCCGCTGACCCTGGTCGAGCAGACCTGGCTGTTCTTCGCCTTCCTGGTCGCGTTCGCGGTCAAGGTGCCGATGTTCCCGGTGCACACCTGGCTGCCTGACGCGCACGTCGAGGCGCCGACCGGCGGCTCGGTGATCCTGGCGGCGATCATGCTCAAGATCGGCGGCTACGGCTTCCTGCGCTTCGTCCTGCCGATCGTCCCTGACGCCGGCCACGAATACGCCTGGCTGGTGATCGCGCTGTCGCTGGTCGCCGTGGTGTACGTCGGCCTGGTGGCGCTGGTGCAGGAGGACATGAAGAAGCTGATCGCCTATTCCTCCGTCTCGCACATGGGCTTCGTGACCCTCGGCACCTTCATCGCCTTCGCGCTGGTGCGCGATGCCGGCAACGTCGATGGCGCGCGCCTCGGCCTGCAGGGCGCGATGGTGCAGATGGTCAGCCACGGCTTCATCTCCGGCGCGATGTTCTCCAGCGTCGGCGTGCTCTACGACCGCATGCACAGCCGCATGATCAAGGACTACGGCGGCGTCGCCAACGCGATGCCGTGGTTCGCGATGTTCTGGGTGCTGTTCGCGATGGCCAATTCCGGCCTGCCCGGTACGAGCGGCTTCGTCGGCGAGTTCATGGTGATCCTGGCCGCCTTCCAGCAGAACCCGCTGGTCGCGTTCGCCGCGGCGTTCACCCTGATCATCGGCGCCGGCTACACCCTGTGGCTGACCAAGCGGGTGATCTGGGGCGAGACCGGCAACGCCCACGTGGCGGAGCTGGAGGACATCAACCTGCGCGAATGGATCGTGCTCGGCGTGTTCGCCATCGGCGTGCTGCTGTTGGGCGTGTGGCCGAAGCCGCTGACCGACCTGATGGAGCCCTCCATCGCGCAACTGGCGGGCCAGCTCGCCGCGACCAAGCTGTAAGGTGCCGCCCGCCATGACGCAGACCATGCCCACCCTTGCCGACCTGCTGCCGCTGCTGCCCGAGCTGGTGCTGGCAGGCGCCGCGTTCGCGCTGCTGTTGCTGGACCTGTTCCTCAACGACCGGCAGCGCGTGCTCACCCACGTGCTCGCGGTGGCCACGCTGGCGCTGGTCGGCGTCCTGGTCGCCACCGGCTGGGGCGGGCAGGGCACGGTGCTCTCCGGCATGTTCGTGCGCGACAACATGGCCGACGTGCTGAAGACCGGGATCTGCCTGGTGTCGGCGGTGGCGCTGGTCTATGGCTGGCCGTTCCTGCGCGAGCGCGGGCTGTACAAGGGCGAAGTCTCGGTGCTGGTGATGTTCGCGGTGCTGGGCATGATGCTGCTGGTCTCCGCGGGCAGCCTGGTCATGGTCTACCTTGGCCTGGAGATGCTGGCGCTGTGCTCGTACGCGCTGGTCGCGATCGATCGCGACAGCCCGCGGGCCTCCGAGGCGGCGATGAAGTACTTCGTGCTCGGCGCGCTGGCCTCCGGCATGCTGCTGTACGGCATGTCGCTGGTGTACGGCGCCACCGGCAGCATCGACCTCGCGACCATCGCCGCCAACGCCACCACCGTGGCCCAGCCGGCGATGCTGCTGACCGGCGTCGCCTTCATGGTCGCCGGCATCGCGTTCAAGTTCGGCGCGGCGCCGTTCCACATGTGGCTGCCCGACGTCTACCAGGGCGCGCCCACGCCGATCACGCTGTTCATCGGCTCGGCCCCCAAGCTCGCCGCCTTCGCGATGGCGATCCGCCTGCTCGAGGTCGGCGCGGGTCCGCTCGGCGACCAATGGCGTCCGCTGCTCGCCGGCCTCGCCGCGCTGTCGCTGGCGATCGGCAACCTGGCCGCGCTGGTGCAGACCAACCTCAAGCGCATGCTGGCGTATTCCACCGTGTCGCACGTCGGTTTCCTGTTCCTCGGCCTGGCCGCGGGCGGGCAGTCGGGCTATGCCGCCGCGATGTTCTACGCGCTGAGCTACGCGATCATGTCGGCCGCCGCGTTCGGCGCGATCGTGGTGCTGTCGCGCCGCGGCTTCGAAGCCGAGCGCATCGAGGACTTCAAGGGCCTCAACGCGCGCGACCCCTGGACCGCCGGGCTGGTGCTGTGCGTGATGGCCTCGCTGGCCGGCGTGCCGCCGTTCCTCGGCTTCTGGTCCAAGCTCGCGGTACTGCGTGCCGCGGTCGAGGCGGGCCAGCTGTGGCTCGCGATCGTCGCCATCGTGTTCGCCGTGGTCGGCGCGTTCTACTACCTGCGGGTGATCAAGGCGATGTACTTTGACGAGCCGTCGGGCGAGCCGGTAACCCCGCGCGAGGACCACGTGGTGCGCGTCGTGTTCGGCGTCAACGCGCTCGGGCTGCTCGCGCTGGGCCTGCTGTGGAGCCCGCTGATGGCATGGTGCCAGCGCGCCTTCGCCTGATCGCGGGCTGAAGTACGCGCGCATCGGGAGGCTTGCAAAAAACCGCGGGCCTCTCCATAATTCCGCTTCTGCTGCGGGGTGGAGCAGTCTGGCAGCTCGTCGGGCTCATAACCCGAAGGTCGCAGGTTCAAATCCTGCCCCCGCTACCATCGATAGATGCGATCCGGCGATCTCGGCAACGAGGTCGCCGTTTTCGTTTCTGAGGGTCGCCTCGCCGATCAAGGCGCGCAGCGCCTCGCGTGCCGCTGGCACCTGCCGCGCACGGTCCGCCAGTGTGTCGGCGATGCGGCGCAACCTGTCGCGCACGTCCGGCATGATCCTGGCCGGCTGCTGGGTCGCACGCTGCGCGGCGATCACGTCGGCCTCAGCGGCCTCCAGTGCAGCCTTCGTGCTGGGCGTGATGATGCCGGCCCGGATCGCGTTCAGCAGGTTGTCGCGCTCGGACTGCGCCTTCGCCAGCTTCCGGCGCGCGTCGTCACCTGAGCCCGCCTGCGCCTTCATGTGCCTGGCGATGGCCTGCTGCCACGCCTTCATCGCCTCGTCGGTCAGCAGCGCATCACGCACGCCGGCAACCATCGCCGCATCGGCATCGCGCGCCTTGACCCGGATCCGGTTCGTGCAGGTGCCGCGGTTCTTCGCCGTGCTGCATCCGTAGCTGTGGGCGTCGACCATGGTGATGGGGCCGCCGCACTGTCCGCAGCGCAGCAGGCCGGCCAGCAGCGAGCGTGGCGCCCGGCCACGGTTGCCAGCCGCATGTCCGCGGCGCTTCATCGCGGCCTGCACAGCGTCCCAGGTACGCGCGTCCACGATGGCCAGATCTGGGTGCTCGACGGTCACCCATTCCGACGACGGCCGCTCCCGGCGAATCCTGCGCCCTGTGTCCGGGTGCTTGATCCACTGGCTGCGGTTCCATACCTGCCGGCCGACGTAGATCGGGTTGGCGAGGATGCCGATGCCTCGCTTCGTGTCGCCGTAGATGGCCGACACCGCCCATGTGCTGCCGCGTGGTGACGGCACGCCCTCCGCATTCAGCGCGACCGCAATCGCCCGGGCCGACTGCCCGGAGAGGTAGTCGGCGAACACCCGCCGCACCACGGCCGCCTGTTCGTCGCGGATGGCCCGCTGGCCGCGCTCGGTGACGCGGTAGCCGTAGGGCAGGCCGCCGGCCGATGCGCCGGCCAGAGCGCGCCCAGCAAGCCCGCGGTGGGTCTTGTCCCGCAGGTCGTCGAGGTAGAGCTCTCCCATCAGGCCGCGCAAGCCGACCTCTGCCTTGTGCCCCTTCCGGCCCGTGTCCAGGCCATCGCTAACCCCGATCACGCGCACGCCGGCGAACCGCAGTCGCTTCACCGCCTGCTGCGCCTCCACGCTGTCGCGGCTCAGGCGGGACAGGTCATCCACGACGATCACGTCGAAGCGGGTGGCATCCGACAGCAGCCGCAGGTAGCCCGGGCGATCGTTCCGCGCGCCGGACATGGCGGCATCGGTGTAGGCGACAGGCTCCGGCCAGCCAGCGCGCACGCAGTAGGCGCGGCAGTTCCGCAGCTGGTCGTCCAGCGACGCATCGCGCTGCTGGTCGGAGCTGTAGCGGGCGTAGGCGGCGACACGCATGGCGCGGACTATGCGGCCTTCGCCGGCTGGTCGGTAGCGGGGTGATCCGAACGCTCGTCGCCGGGATCATTGGCCGCAGCGGTCTGCACGCTCAGATAGTCCGCGACCTCGGCGCAGGCCAGTGCGTCGATCAGGGCCAGCAGACCGGCGTTCACGGCGACACCATGAACACCCGGCGCCACCACCGGCGGCCGTTCGTCTTCGCCCACAGCGCGGCATAGGCCTCGCGCATGCTCTGCAGCTGGGCGTCCATGTGCTCGATCGCCATCCGCTGGTCGGCGATGGTGGTCGCTGCCTTTGCCAGCGCATCGCGCAGCAGATCCTTGCGCGGCTGTTTCATCCGGCGCGGCTCTCTGGGGAATAGCTGCTGGGCGGTCACGCGGCGGCCTTCAGCGGCTCTGCCTCAGCGTCGAGGTTCGCTTCCGCCAGTGCGCGCAGCGGCGGCGGGCTCACGCTGTTGCCCACCATGGCCACGCTGCGGCTCACGCTGATGGCGCGGCCGTCGGCGGTGCGGTCGATGATGTAGTCGGGGGGGAAGCCCTGGGCCGCGTAGAGTTCGTGCGGCTTCAGCATCCGCAGGCCGATGTCGACGATGACATGCGGCACGCCGCGCACGTGGACGGTCACCAGCGCGAGGCGGTCGCGGGTGGTGATGGTGTCCAGCGGCTCGCGCGGGTCGATGGCCTGGCCGGTGCCGTAATACTTGATCAGGAACGCAGCGACGCGCAGGGCGCCGGCTTCGTGCTCGGGCGACAGCGTGGCCAGTTCGCCGGTGACCAGCCGTTGCTGGGCGGCGCTTGTGGTGATTGTCGACAGCGGGTCGGTTGCCGCACGCGCCGGCGCCGGATTCCCGTTAGGACCGCCGCCGTAGGCCTGTTCGAGGAACGCCGTCACCACGCCCAGCGCATGCGGCGCGCCTGCCGGCCTTGCCGCGCCTGCGCCGCTGGTGATCGTCGGCAGCGGATCGGTGATAGCGGCGCCGTCGCTGTTGCCGCGGAACTTGACCAGGCTGGCGGTGGCCAGTGCGTGCTTCACGCCGCCGGCGACCACGGTGCCCAGCGGCTGGCCGATGTCGAGCGAGCGCGGTTCCTGCCCATCGCGCTCGCCGTAGCCGGTCTGCACCAGCGTGGCGGCAGCCAGCGCGAAGTGGCCGCCCTTCACCCCGGCGCATTGGGTGCGCAGCGGTTCGTCTGCGCGCCAGCTGCGGGCATTGCTGCTGTTGGCGTGCTCGGTGATCACCGGGGCGGCGTCGCCCACGATGAACGGCTCCGCGGCATCCAGCACGTAACGCTTCAACCCGCGCGCGATGCGGCGCAGCGTGGCGTCCGCCAGTGGGCGCTTGCGGTCGAAGATGGACGGGCTGGGGATGCGCCAGTCGATGCAGTCGGCGGCCGGCACGTGCGGACACGCAGCGCCCGGGCCGTGGGTTGGCGCGGGCCACTGGATGGGCTGGCCATCGCAGCGGGCGACCAGGAACAGGCGCTCGCGGCTGGTGCCGGCGCCGTAGTCGCAGGCCTTTAGGCGACGCCATTCCACGGCGTAGCCAAGGCGGTGCAGTGCGCCGACGAAGTGGCGCCACGTGCGCCCGGCGTGGCGCTTGTCGGGGATGAGGAACTGCTGGTCGATGGCGACGCGCTCGCCCGGCGCGGCCACGCTGCCGTCCAGCTTGACCACGCGGCTGGTGGCCCTGTCGCGCTTGGCGACCAGCGGGCCCCACTTCAGGATTTCCTTGACGTTCTCCAGGCTGATGATGCGCGGGCGGACGGTGCCGGCCCAGCGCAGCACGACCCACGACAGCGAGCGGGTGGCGCGGCTGCGCGGCTGGCCGCCCTTGGCCTGGCTGAAATGCGTGCAGTCGGGGCTGGCATGCAGCCAGCCGACCGGCTTGCCGCCGCACTCGATGCGCGGGTCCGCTTCCCAGACGTCCTGGCACAGGTGCGTGGTCAGCGGGTGGTTGGCGGCGTGCATGCTGACCGCCCACGGGTTGTGGTTGACCGCGATGTCGACGGGCCGGCCGAGCGCCTGCTCCAGCCCGGTGCTGGCACCGCCGCCGCCGGCGAACAGGTCCACCACGATCTCGCCCGGGCGCAGCTGCGAACGCTGCGGCATCGGGAAATTGAACGAACAATTGCCATCAGCCATTACGCAGCCCTCGCCTGATTCCACACTGCAGGCAGCACCTGCGGGCGCTTACCGGTGCGGGCCATCCATTCCTCGACCGTCTCGACGCGAGGCGCCGGAGGCTTCAGCGGCGCGTCGAGCAACTTGGCCGGCTCTGCCAACGCATGCGAGTGCGCCATGATGCGTTGCGCTTGCGTTCGCTTCGCGGCGGCCGGCGTCACTTTCCTGACCTTCGGCAGTGCCGATTTGGCTTCGAGCGCCCTGCGTGCTGCGGCCTGCACGTTCCTGGCCTCCTCGCGTTCCCTGCGGCGCTGCGCTTCCTCGGCGATGCGCTGTTCGCGCATGGCGGCTCGTTCCGCCCGATATTCCGCAACTGGCCTCGCGCCTCGCCGGCGGCGCTTGCGTTCTTCGCATGCCCGCTTCGTCTGCAGCTTCTCCTCCTGCGTCTTGCGCGGGCCGGTTGTCGCCTCGCGCGCCAGCGAGTAGTGGAAGCTGTGCCCGGATCCGGTTCGGCTCAACATGCCGGCGCGCAGCATGTTGCCGATGGTGTGGCAGACCGGCAGGGCATCGAGCCCCAGCGCCTCGGCAATCTCGCCGGGCGCATAGCCGCGGTCTTTCCCGCGCAGGAAGTCTCGGATTCGCTGCCCTCTGCTGATCGGCTTCACTTCCCCGCCTCCCGCTTCGCCTCGTCCTGCATCTCGCGCAGGCAGGGCAGCACGCTCAGTCCTACCAGCGGATCGTCCTTCGCCTTCTCGGCCTGGCTCACAGCCCATTGCATGGCGGCCAGCTTGTCGTTCGGATGCATCACATCGCCTCCAGCAGCTCGCGCGATGCCTGGTCGAGATCCATGTCCGCCAGCCACTCGATCACCTTCGAGTCATGGACACGGAAGTGCAGGGCGAGCACGTCGATGATTTCCCGATCCATCGGCCTCGAAGCCGTGGGCGCCTTGTGCGTCCGTGCCGGTGCCGCGGATACAGGCGTATTCGCAGCAGGCTGCGCAACGACAGGGGCGGGTGCCGGTGCCGGTGCTGGCGCAGGCGGTGGGGCTTCCGCGCGCTCGCTTTCGCGCCGCTCGCGCTCGAGTCGGTCGGCTTCTTCCATCCGGATCCGCTCGCGTTCGGCTTCCAGCCGTTCGGCCTCGCGCCGCTGGTGTTCGGCGATGCGACCCTTCACCACGCCGTCGACAACGTCGGGCGTCAGCCTGGCGCACAGCTGCACCGCGTCGGCGAACAGGTGCCGATGCTCGGCATGCTGGTCGAGCACGGAAATGCAGGCCCGGATGCGCTCGGCGCTCTGACTGGCCTCGATCTTCTCGGCAGCGACCGCGGCATCCACCGCGTCGCGCATGGCCTTGATCGAGCGCATGCCCTTGATGGCGGCGCCGATGGTCAGCTGCAGGGTCTGCGGCGGCTGGAATGCGTGCGCGCCCAGCGTGGCATTGATCGCGTCGTAATGCGCCCGGACCGCCGCACAGCCCGCGGCCACGATCTCGGCCTTGATCGATTCCTTGCGGGCCTTCACCAGCTTGTCCAGCGCGAGCCGCGCCTGTCGGATGGATTCGCTCACGCTATCGGCGGTTCGCATGACCGCCTCGACGTCGGCCATCTGCGCGAGGGCGGCGTCCTTGGCGGCCTTGATCCGCGACTCGGCCTCGGCGCAGGCCTTGACCGCGGTGTCGGCATCGGCGAAGTCCTGGTCGGTCTGCAGGCTGTCCGGCTTCGGCAGGCGGGCGAGGAACGCCTCGGCACCGGCGCGGAACGAGTCCAGGTTCGACGCCAGCACCCGACCCTCGACTCGCAGGGTCAGCAGCCCGAACCCTTCCACGTGGGCACCGGTGGCCGGCGGCAACACTTCCGGCTCGGGCTGGTATGCGGCCACGTCATCGTCGAACTGCGCCCAGCCAGCCCTCAGCCGGTGGATGGCGTCGAACAACTCGTCGCGGTGCACGTGCAGGATGGCCGTGCCTTCCTCGGTGCCATCGCCGCACAGGTATAGGCACATGTCTGCTGAGGTGCAGACGGCGAATTGCTGCACCACCTGCCATTGATCGGCCTCAGGAAGGATGCCAGCGCGCACCTGCGCCATCTTCTCGGCGTTCGGTTGCTTCGCCTCGATGAAGGTGTCCTCGGACATCGTGACGCCGTCGAAGCTGGCGCCGAGATAGCCGTCGTCGCTGACCGCCGTCACCGGATACAGGTCTTCGCCGATGATCTTCTCAGCCAGCGCACGCAGCGCCGGCTCGACCTGGTGACCCTTGTCGAACACTCGCTGCGTCGCCGCGTCGATCTCGCGCTCGATGCCGGTGGCCTTGCGGCGGATCAGTTCGGCGCGGGTGACGTAGGGCGAGGCGCCCATCATCGCCGGCGCTTCGCTGGCGTTGCGGACGGTGCGGCGGTGGGCCAGCCATTCGGGGCTGCCCTGCTGGAGGTTGAGGATCTTCATTCTGCGGACTCCTTCTTTGCCTCGGCACCGGCCACGAGCGAAGCGAACTGCGTCATCACGGGGACGGCCTTGACGAAAGCGTCATAGCCTTCTTTCATCTGTAGCGAGGCAGCGAGGATGGCTGACCTGAAATCGAAGCCCTCATCGATGGGAAAGTCGGTGCCGGCCTTCAGCTTTTCGAGTTCGTCACCATCGCGATAGCCGGCCTTGTCCATGACCTTGCGAAGCTCGCTGACACTGATTTCGCAGATGTAGGTCTTCCCCTTCGGATAGGGGCCTTCAGACACTCCAAGGATCCTCACGGCTGCGCCTCCTGGCCGGCGGCGCCAGCCTCGTCCGCATCATCCCGCGGCGGGTTGCGGATCTCGTCCAGCTGCTCGGCCGTGAACGTCGCCTTCGACTGCAGCATCGCGATCAGTTCGTCGGCGGACTTCTTGCCGGAGGCGATCAAGTCCCACCACTTCGGCAGGTTTCGCGCGAACTCGTCGGCCCGGTAAGCGGGCAGCTCGGGACGCGCGGCCGACTGCGCCACGACGGTGGCCTCGCCGTCGATGATCGCCTTGCCCTCCATTTCCTCGGCCGTCGGCTGCGATCCGATCTCGGGGAATGCCATGCGCAGCGCCTGGGCCTGCGCGCACTTCGCGATCTGGCCGCGCACGCGCTTCATCCACATGGCGTTCGGCGACTGGTCCTTGTCCTTGCCGCCCTTGATGGCGTAGTTCTCGACCCAGTATTCCTTCGCCGTGAACTCGGCGATGTGCCCGTTCGGCAGCTGGCGGTACACGGTGACCTTGCACCACTCGGGGAAGGTGACCTGCACCGCGCCCACCTGTTCGGTGACCATCGGGCCGAACTCGGGCTCGCTCATGCCGGCGAACTGGCCGCTGCGCGACGCCTGCACGCGGTACAGGCCAATGCCCGGCATCACCACGTCGCGCATGCTGCGGCTGTTGCTGTCCCACATCGGCACGATGTGCACAGGCTTCTGCATCGGGTCGAGACCGGCGGCGGCGCAGTAGTCCAGCACCAGGCTGATGCTGGCGTCAGACGCGCCCGGGTAGATGCTCGACTTCAGCGCCGACCACACTGCCGCCTGATGCTCGGCCGTGGACAACGCATTGCCGGTGCGCGGGATGGTGGCGACATTGGATCCGGACATGACGTTTCCTCGAATTGCGGACGCACCTCGGTCAAAGAGGGGCGCGGGTTGGTGTGATTGCCGGCTTTGGTGAACCCGGCCGGCGCGGGCGGTAGCGGGCGAGGGGAGGCGCCCGCGGGGGTAGGTCAGACCGGCTTCAACTTGGACGCGACCGGCCAGTAGATCGTCGGCTTCGCGCGCCCGGACTTGCCGTTCGCGACCTCGACGAGGTAACTCGTTTCAGCGCGATCCCAGCCGCCACCGAAGGCCGACCGATGCGTCCCAGCGCGCACGCGCTTCTTGATCTCAGATGCAGCGGTCTCGCCGCTCTTGTGGCCGCCATCGATCACGGCGATGACCTTGCCGGTCTTGATGCGCGTATGGCCGCCAGCCTGACTGGTCCAGGTAACCAAATCGCCCGCCTTGAACGTGCTCATGCCGCAGCCCCCTGCGCGCCGTCCGCATCGTTCGCGGCATCGCCGGTCACGTCCTCGCCGGCTTCCGGCCGCGACGGCGGCGTCAGCGACAGCACCACGTCCTCGCGCACGTACAGGCGCGTCAGCTCGGCGGCTTCTTCCTCGTCGATCACCGCCGACAGAGTGAACACCAGCTCGGCGCTGCCGCCCTCGATGGACTTCGCCGTGATCTTCTTCAGCTCGGCATCGGCCAGCACCAGCGGCTCGGTCTCGCCGTCGCCGATCTCGAACTCGTACCCCGGGAACTTCTGCGCCAGGCGCACCGGTTCCATCAGGGGGAACTTGACCGCGGTCAGCAGCGCCGGGTCGATCAGGTCGGGCTGTTCGCCGCTGCCCGGCTGGCGGAACAGCGCCTCGTGCAATCCGCGCTCGATGTCGTTCAGGGTCAGACCGGCCACGTTGGCGGTCAGCTTCAGGTCGGCGGCGAGCTCGCGTTCGTCGCCGTGGCGCTCGATCCGCAGGTTGACGTTCGACAGGGACGCATTGTGCTGGTGCAGGGAAAGCATGCTGGGCTCCGGGATTAGGGAAGGGCGGACGACACCACCATCACGATGCCGATCAGGCCCATGACGGCGAACAGGAAGGCGCGGAGCATCCGGCGGGTATGCCTGGACTCACGCATGCGCTGGGACGGCTTCAGCTCGCGCGATCGCGTCGGGTCGCAACGGTCGAATGAGTCGATCAGGAACGGCACGATGGCCGGGGCCGGCTTGCGGCGGAGGATGTCGCGGAACAGGGCGGCGTTCATGGCTGCGGCATCCGCAGGCAGTAGACGAACACCAGCCAGAAGGCGGTCATCACGGCATAGCCGGCGACGCTGCGGAGGCGGTTCACGAGAACACCCCCATGCGAGACAGCGTCAGCGCAGCCAGCGCGATGCCAAGGGCCAGCCACAGGGCCGGGTGCGCGTTGAGCGGGCGGTAGGCGCTCATGCGGCCTCCGGCGGGGTGTGGTCGCCACCGCGGCGCTGCGAACGCGCACGCTCCCGGGCCTCGCGCTCGCGCTTCATGCGCGCAGCCTCCAGGCTGGTCACGTTCGCGGTGTCGGCGCCGGCCAGACCCATGCGTTCCATGTCGGATTGCAGGCGGCTGAAGATCGGGCAGATGACGGCGTTCATGCGGAACCCTCCGCGAACGCGCTGATCGCCGCGTTCGCATCTGACCTACTGCGTCCGCGGCTGATCCACCAGGACTTCCATTCCGCGGGCGTCCTCTTGAGCTCGAACACCCACCATCCGAGCGACGTTTCTGCATCGTTGAGCGTGTCGTTCACGGCCTTGAACGCTTCGCTCCACTTCGTGTCCTCGAACTTCTTCCTGTCGCCATCGAGCTCAGGAAGCTGGAGCGGGAAGTCAGACGGTGCGCGGAAGCAATTCAGGTCGGCAGACCAGCGCATGCGGGTCTGCAGGGGTGCGGCGGAGATGGCACTCATGCCGCCACCCCCATCGCCGCCGCGATCTCGCTCTGGTTGCCGGCCAGCAGGCCGTTCGTGAACCGCACCATGTCGAATCCGCGCGCCGGCATGCGGGCCGCAGCGATCCGCCGCTCGGCAGCCGCCAGCGACTTCAGCGGACGCGGATCACGCGGGGCAGGGAAGCGCCAGGCGTTCGCCAGCAGCAGGATGCCGCCATCCGACAGGTATCCCAGCGCATCGCGCCAGTCGAGGTTCACCGGCGCGTAGACCGGCCACCGGCCGCTGCGGCTCAGGCTGCTCTGGCGATCCCACCGGGCGTTCGGGCCGATGCTGCGGCGGTACGCACCCCATGCGCGGCGGTAGGCGGTGCGGGCGTTCTGCTGTTCCATCCGTCTTCCCCTTCGGGGCCCCGGAGTGGGGCGACGGATAGAAGTATCCCGAACGGGATTGAAGTATGCAATACGGAACGGGATAGAAAAATCCAGTTCCCGACGAACGGTCAGGCACTGGACACGAAAAAGCCCGCCGAAGCGGGCTTGCGCATTCGCGCCATCAGCGCGGCATCTCGTCCAGAGCGATCAACCTGAGAGAGTCATTTCCGACAGGCTCAACAACGCACCTGAACGTGGATAGTCGCATAGCGCCGAAGCCGTTCTTGGCCCGAACGCGGGCCAATACGGTCACTCTGCCGTCATCCGCCGTCGTCGTCGGCCATTCGCTTGTCAGGCCAAACTCGGCACTGCCTGGGTCATGGAGCATTCGCTTCAGTGCAATGAGGCAGCCGCCGCGTGCAGACGGCAGGAAGTCACTCCGGCGCTTCAGCTCGGCCTCTTTCGCTGCCGCTACAGCTGCTTTCATGGCCTCCACACGGCGCGCTTCCTTCTGCGTCGGCGTAAGAGTGGCCTCGCGCCGAGCATTTGCATCCGCGATGATTCGCTCGTTTTCGGCGAACTTCTCCTCTGCGGACTGCCCGCATGCGGTAAGCATCGCCAGTATGAGGATTTGAAGTGTGTTTCGAATTCGCATGCCGATGTCACCTTAAGCGATCCAGTTGCAGACCATCCCGCGTACAAGTCCGCGCTCAACAAATGGAACCCCTTCAAGCACGCACTCAACTCCAGACTCGACCGTGGCCAGCAGGGCAGTCAGTTGTTCATCAGCAAGGCATTCCATGATGCCGTTGACAGGCATCGTCTCTTGCCGAATAAGCCACCAGAGCCCGTGCATCGCAGCCATGTCCCTGATTCGGGCATAGATCGCATCGCGCTGCAACGCGCTCATGCCTTCTGAAGCTTCATCCCCTACCACCACCAGCCTGCGCTTGCGACTGGTCTTGATCCCCATGGACGCCGCAATCTGCTCTGCTAGCGCCAGCGCCTCGCTTTGACTTACTGCCATGTCTACCTCCGCTGCCGAATAGCTGCGGTCACCTCCCGTAGGCCATCCGCGACGCCAATTTCTTCGCCTGGCTTACGGCTTCCGACCCACTGGATCGCTTCCGACAGAACCTGCACGAATGTTTCGTCGTCCATCGGGTCGATGGAGGCATCACGCGCAAGCTGCGCGATCCTGACCGCGGTCGAAAGCATGTCCGGGGCTAGTGTCACCGGTTGAGACTGCCCGGTGCCTGCGTGAGCAGATAGATCCACGCCAGTGAGACGGTCGACCGTCTCACTGAAGTACTTCGCGAGCTTCCTCACCTTTTCGGCGTTGGCCTTCTGAATGCCGCTGGCCTTGTCCGGGTTCATGTACCGCTGCAGCCAAGACTGGCCGACGCCGGATTCCTCGCCGACCTGCTTCACTGATCGCCGGCCACGGAGGTGGTCAATGTTCGCGCGCGTGTAATCCATGCCCGGATCGTGCCGGGTACCGTTCGTCGGAGCGAATCCCGAAACGGATTGCATGTAAATCCCGAACGGGATAGCCTCCACGGCCATGACTCCTTCAGAAGCCATTGTTGCCCTCATCGCTAAGGGCATGTCCGAGACCGCCATTGGCCAGGCCGTCGGTGCTCGCCAGTCCACGATCAACCGGATCAAGCGCGGGGACATGGTCCCGAATTGGGAGACCGGCAAGGCGCTGGTCGACCTCGCGACCCAGCCCGCAGCCAACGACGACACCGTCGAGGCGGCCTGAGATGGACGGCTTCTGGGCTAGGTATTTCGCTGCGACTGCTTCGCAAGAACGCGTGTTAACAGAGCGGCGTATGCGGAAAGCTGCTGCCCGACGTGCGGTGGCGCAGCTTCTGACGCGCCTCGGAGTTCCCCAATGAAATCGCCCAAGTCGAGCACTTCGGCGCGATGCAATGCGGTGGCCAGCGCAGTGATTGCCGCCATCGAAAACTGGTCTGCCATGTCGGTTCTCCGGGTAGGTGAGGGTGGTCAGCTCCCCCAAGCCTACTCGGAGGCCGGCTCCATTTCGCACTGAATCCACGGCTCGCTGCCTTCTGGGTGGCGGCCTTCTTTATGGCCCTCGCTCGAAAGGAAACGCGAGGAAACATCGGGAAACGTTAGGGGACACTTTTTCATGCGGCAGCGATCATTCCCGTGGATGCAAAGCCTGCAGGCGCCTGTGAACGCGCCGCAGCATGTCGTCGCGCAGTGCGCCAGCTATGCCCAGGCGGCCCGCGTGGCACTGGCCATGAAACCGGGCGGCCCGTGGACGGACGCATGGCTGGCGGAGCGCCTGAACGTCAGCAAGGGCTACCTGTCGCGCGTCCTGAGCGGCCAGCAGCCGTTCCCGCGGTGGATGCTGCAGCCGGTCAGCTTCGCCACCGGCACGCGCCTGTTGCAGCAGTACGACGACCTGCAGCGTGCCCTGCGCATCACTGACGCACCGACCGAGCGCGACATCGTGCATCGGCTCGCTGCAATGGCGAGGGCAGCATGAGCACCGATGCCCGTCTCAGCACCGGCCTGCCGGCGCACCCCAAGACGAAGAAGCTGATCCGCAGGGTAGGTGAGGGCGGGGCGTGGGCACTCGTCTGCCTGATCCTGTGGGCGCGTGCAAATCGCCCAGATGGTGACTTCGAGGGCATGACCTCTGAGGACATCGAGCTCGCCGTCGACTGGCGTGGCGAGGCCGATGCGCTGGTCTCCGCGCTGGTCTCCGTCGGGTTTCTTGACGGCGAGGAAGGCGCCTATCGGCTGCACGACTGGACCGATCACCAGCCCTGGTCGAACGGATCAGAACTGCGCTCCCTGAAGGCGAAATGGAACGCCGTGAAGCGGCATCACGGCCCGGCTGAGGCAGACCGGCAGGTTCCGGAATATGCGGCGATTCGTGCTACTAGCATCGAAAACGGTGCTACTAGCATGAAATCCGATGCTAGTAGCAGTGCTACAGCAATGCTCAGCAGCAATGCTGATAGCACGAAAATCGATGCTCCGTCTCCGTCTCCGTCTCCGTCTCCGTCTCCAAAAGCAAAAGCGGAAGAACTCTTGTCCCCGCCAAAGGCCGGGGACTCGCCATCACCCCCTGCTGACCTGCCTTCCCGCAAGGCCGCCAGGATGGGGCAGATCGCGGCTGAGGCTCAGGAGGCCTACAACCGGATCCTCGCCAAGCCGAACGGCCTGCTGACCGCCTGCACGGTCCTGAACAAGCCGCGGCTGAAGGCGGTCGAGAAGTGCATCCCCACGGCGAAGCTGCTGTGCAAGGCGATGTACGGCAGCGAGCGCGTCGTCCCGCAGTTCTGGGAGGACTACTTCACCGAGGCCGCCGGAGACGACTTCCACGCCGGCCGCGGGCCGTACCGCCCGCCGCACGAGAACTGGCGCCCCGACTTCGAGTTCCTGCTGCGCGAGGACGTGATGGCGAAGCTGTTCGACCGCGCGCAGTCTGCTGACGCCGGCGGGGTGGCAGCGTGAACGCGCCGCTTCGTGTCGCTCCGCAGTCGATCGAGGCCGAGCAGGCGGTGCTGGGCGGGCTGATGCTGGCGGCTTGTGGCGGCCTGCACCCGCAGGCGCGGGCATGGTCGGACGTCGCCGACATCGTGGTCGAGGGCGACTTCTACCGCCGGGATCACCAGCTGATCTTCCGCGCGATCAAGGAACGCCAGGCGCAGCAGAAGCCGTGCGACCCGATCGTGCTGGGCGAATGGTTCGAGGCGAACGGGATGGCCGAGCAGATCGCCGGCGCGGCGTACCTCGGTGACCTGTGCAACAACACCGCCAGCGCGGCGAACATCCGGGCCTACGCCGAGATCGTGGCCGATAAGGCGCGACTGCGGAAGCTGATCGACATCGGCACCGTCCTGGTGAACGACGGCTTCGACCCGAAGGGCCGAGACACCATCGAGCTGATCGGCCAGGCGCAATCGCGGGTCGCGGGTCTGCTGGATTCAGAGCCGTGCGAGCTGGAGCCCGTGGCGCCGATCATGGATCGGGTGTTTGAACACCTGTCCGAACGCAGTCGATTCGACGGCGGCATCGATGGGCTGACCACGGGCCTCGACGACTTCGACCAGCTGACCAACGGTCTGCACGGCGGCCAGCTGATCGTGGTCGCGGCGCGGCCGAAGATGGGCAAGACCACGCTCGCTCAGAATATCGCCGAGCATGTGGCGATCCAGAAGCAGAAGGCCGTCGCCGTCTTCAGTTTCGAGATGCGGCCCGAGGAATTGGGCGACCGCATGCTGGCGAGTCAGGGCGACATTGACGCGGATCGCATCCGTCGCGGCAACCTGGACGACCACGATTGGGCGAACGCCAGCGCGGCGATCAAGCGCATGCGGACGGCGCGGATATTTGTCAGTCGGCCGAAGCGGGCGCGGGTGGAGCATGTGTGCGCGCAGGCGCGTCGCCAGAATGCGAAGGCGCGGCTCGGCCTGGTGGTGATCGACTACCTGCAGCTGATGGAGACCGGAAGCGACAACCGCGCGCAGGGGATCGGCGACATCACGAGGGCGCTGAAGCTGCTGGCGGTCGAGCTGGACGTGCCCGTGGTGCTGCTGTCGCAGCTGAACCGCGATCTCGAGAAGCGCGACAACAAGCGCCCACTGCCGTCCGACCTGCGCGACTCGGGGTCGATCGAGCAGGACGCCGACGTGGTGGTGTTCGTCTACCGCGACGAGGTCTACAACCGCGACAGCCGCTATGCCGGCACCGCCGAGTTGATCGTCGCGCTGCAACGCAATGGCCCGCCGGGAGACTGCCGGGTGCTGTACCGCGGCGACCGCTTCCGCTTCGAGAACCTGCCGGTCGGATGGGAACCGCGCGATCCGCCTCATAAGACCGAAGGCCCGGGCAAGTCGCGCGGCATGCGGAAGAAGGCTGGCGGGCAGGACGCCGCCGCGGGTGGTGACGCATGACCGCGCAGACGAAGGCTCAGAAGGCCCGCGCGAAGCTGCGCAGCCGCGACATCCGCATGACCGTGATGCGGGTGGTGATGCCGGATACCGGCGAGATGATCGGCGCGCTGGTGCCGGATCACCCCATCGACCGTCGCTCGATGAAGGAACGCCGGCTGCACGTCGGCAAGTCCGTGCGGGCGACGCTGCGGGAGGATCGGAACCCGGGCTTCTGGCGTAAGGCGCACGTGCTGGGCGGATGGCTGGCCGACAACGTCGAGGAGTTCGCGGGCCTGGACATGCACACCGCGCTGAAGCGGCTGCAGGAACGCAGCGGCATCGGTTGCGAGTCCGTCGAATACGACCTGCCAGGCATCGGCAAGCTGACCCGCACCGAGGCGCAGTCCCTGAACTTCAGCGACATGGACGAGGGCGAGTTCGCCGCGCTGTGGGATGGCGGGAATGGTGAAGGCGGATGGATCGGATGGCTGCGCGCCAATGTGTTCGGCGGGCTATCCGAGGAAGCGCGGCTGGACGTCGAGGCGATCGTCCAGAAGCCGGAGCAGGGCGCATGAGCGCGCTCGACGATCAGGTCGGCGGCGACCACTACCGGACGTGCGCTATCCAGCCAGTGCAGTTCATCGAGGCAAACCGCCTGCAATTCCTGGAGGGCTGCGTGGTGAAGCGCGTCGCCCGCCACGATAAGCCAACCGGCAAGGGGCGGCAGGACATCGAGAAGGCCATCCACGAGCTGCGGTTGCTGCTGGAGCTGCGATACGGGGTGCAGGCATGAAGCGCGGCCGTTCCACGGGGAACCAGACCGTCGAGGAGGCGGCGTGGATCCGCGACGTCAAGAAGATCGGCTGCCTGTGCTGCATGGCGAAGGGGTATCGCTGGGACGAGGACGGTCCGCTGGCGGAAGCGCACCACCTGCTGTCCGGCGGCATCCGCCGCGGCCACCTGTTCACCGTGGGCCTGTGCGCCTGGCACCACCGCGGCGTGAAGGCTGTCGACGGATGGAGCATCCCGATGCACCGCCGGAAGCTGGGGCCGTCGCTGATGGATGGAAGCGTGACGTTCCGCGCGGCGTTCGGCGACGACGAATCGCTGCTGGGGTGGCAGCGCGAACTGGTGAAGGCACATCGGAGGGCTGCGGCATGAGCGCGCTGCGCGTGACATTCGGCGTCGATCCCGGCCTGTCCGGGGCCATCGCGACGCTGCTGGACGGCGATCCCGGCCCGATGCTGGACATGCCGATCTTCCACAACGGCACGGCGAACGAGGTCGATGCAGTGGCGCTTGCGCGGTTCGTGCGAGAGGTTCGCGGCGCCCACCCTGGCGCCCACGTGTCGGCCTGCATCGAGCGGGTACGGGCGATGCCGAGCACCGGTCCGAACCGCCGCACGATGGGCGCACAGTCGTCGTTCAACTTCGGCGACGGATTCGGCGCGGTGAAGACTGTGTTCCGGGTGCTGGGCCTGCAGCCTGTGCTGGTCGAGGCGCAGACGTGGAAGCGCCGCATGGGCCTGACCGGTGGCGAGAAGGACGACGCACGCCAGCTGGCCATCGCGCGGTTCCCGTGCGTGGCCGAACAGCTGAAGCGGAAGAAGGACATCGGCCGCGCCGACGCGCTGCTGATCGCCCTGCACCACGACAGCGAAACGATGGGGCGGGTGGCCGCGTGACGCTGAACCCGGACAACCTGAGCCGGCCCGAGGCATCGGTCGACGCGCTGCTGAAGGCGCGATACCGCGCCGCGCTGCTGAAGGCGCGATACCGCGCCGCGCTGCGCAAGCGCGGCCTGTGCGCGTTCTGCACATGTCGGGAGGTCACGCTCGGGATCTCGCACTGCCGGCAGCAGCCAGACCGCCAGCGAGGCATGTGCAGCAGCGACGGGAAGCTGCCCGCGTTCCGCCTGGACGATTCGACACTGGAGGAGTTCCGCGATGCAACGTGAAGACGTGAAGGAGGCACTGCGTGCATGGGGCCACGCCACGGCCAACCGGTTCGCGCTTACCCGCGCGGATCGGACGCGGCACGTGCTGTCGAACCTGCGCGACCTTCCTGCGTCGAAGCACAAGCCCGCCGAGGAACGCGATCTTGTCCGACGTGATGGTCGGAGCCGTCGCATGTACATGGCTGGCAAGCTGAAGCTGGGCATGCGCGAGGTCCCGCTGTGGGCGTGCGATCCCATCCGCGCGGCGAACGATGCTGATCGGCCACATGACAACCCGGAGGCCGCGGTCGACCAGGGCATCCCCGACGACCTTCGGTGGATCGACGACGCCGTGCGCCGGATCGAACGCCAGAGCCCGCTGCGCGGCCTTGTCGTCCGCACCGAGTTCACCATCAGCGCAAGCCAAAAGCGCAAGGCCGACATGGTCGAGGAGACCTACGGCGGGAAGTTCACGAAGGACATGTACCGGCGCGAGCTGGACAAGGCGATCGAGCTGATCGCATGGGAAAGCTCGCGCGCGGCTTGACCGCGAAGCGGGCTCGGCTTGAACGAATCGTTAGACCTCATTCAATGAAGCCAATAGAGACATTGCCACCGATGGGCCAGCACATCCGGAAATATCGGAAGGCGAACCGATGGTCGTTGAGCTTGTTTGCCGCGACCTTCGGCTTGTCTAAGTCGTACCTGTGGGAGTTGGAGAACGGCTCACTCACGAACCCGACACTGGAGGTGATGGTGAAGGTGGCGAAGGCGACAGACACCACGCTTGCGCGGGTTGCAACTCTTGCGGCGGCGGGATTGGTTGGGAGTGAGGTCTAACGACCAAGTTCAGCCGTGACGCGAAGCGGCATCGGCTGCAACGCGTTGTTAGGCGGCAACCACAAACAAGAGAGGAAGCTATGACCACGATGTACCGGGTTCGCTGGGCGCGGATCGAGGCCTTTGAAGTGCTGCGAACCACTGAAAAGCAGGTTGTTCTTCCAAACCCGCACAGGAAGGGCGGCGAGGAACGCGAGGCAAAAGAAACGGAGTGGTACACCTGGCACGAAACATGGGAAGCCGCCCACGCTCGAATTGTTGCCGATGCACAAAAGAAGGTGGACAACCTTCGGCAGCAGCTTGAGCGCGCGAACGGCGAACTCAGCAGCGCGAAGGGCATGAAGCCGCCTAACGCCAAGTGAAGCCGCCGCGCCGGCACAGCACGATTTCACCGCAAGACCGAAGCGCGGTCGGCTTGCACGTCACGTTAGGTGGGCACAATGATCGAGATTACCGTCAAGCTGGACGAGAAGGACGTTGAGGCGGCATGCGCGAAAGCATGGGCCGAAGCATTTGCAGGCCCGGGCTACAACAGCCGCAGCGGCGGCCCTGGCTATGAGCGCGTCCGCCAGCAAGTAATCGACCACGCGCTGGGACTTGACTTGTCCGTGCAGATCGCACGAGTCGCGGAGCGCAAGCTGGCACTGGTAGTCGAAGAAGTTGTATCCGACATGTTGCGCGAGAGCGTGCGGAAGCGCGCCAAGCAGATGCGCGCCGAGGGGCAGTTGGCACTGCCCACCTAACGACAAGTTAAGCCGGGCCGGAACGGCCTCGGCTTGAACGCAATGTTATACGGCCAACTGGAGAAACAATGGCTGAGAAAGTGACAATCGGTAATGCGGAACTCTGGCACGGCGACTGCTCAGAAGTGCTGCCGCTATTGCCCCGCTTTGACCTGATCCTTACTGACCCGCCGTATGGGATTGGCGAGGCTGCCGGAAAGAACAAAAGCCGGGGCAAGATCGCAACCGCGAAAGACTACGGCAACGACGATTGGGACAGCGCGCCGCCGCCCAGGTGGGTTATTGAGATGATGCGGGCACGGGCTGATTGGCACATTTTCTTTGGCGGGAATTACTACGAACTTCCCCCGGCGAAGTGCTGGCTTGTTTGGGACAAAGACAACGGAGATTCCGATTTTGCGGATTGCGAACTTGCCTGGACAAACCTGCCGAAAGCGGTACGCCGGAAAAAATGGAGGTGGGCCGGGATGCTGCAAGAAAACATGGCCCGCAAAGAAGAGCGCGAGCATCCGACACAGAAGCCCGTGCCGGTTATGGAGTGGGCAATCACTCAGGCGCCGCCAAGCGTTATGACGATCTGCGACCCATTCATGGGTAGCGGCACAACCGGCGTGGCTTGCGTGCGGATGGGAAAGCAGTTTGTCGGGATTGAACGCGAGCGCAAGTATTTCGACATTGCGTGCGAGCGCATCGAGAACGAGCAGCGGCAATGCCGCATGGCCGTATAACACCTGAGTTAAGCCGCGCCGCAACGTGATGTAGCCGAAGCGGACAGCAGCGAATGCGGGAAAGCTACCACGACGCCGCGAAGCGGCGTCGGCTTGAACGAATTGTTAGCTGGGAGGCCAGCCGTTGATCGCTCTTCGTCCGGTTGCAACCAAGGCCAATTCTGGTGGCGCTTGGTCCGGGCCGGCAAGCCGCTCTAGCGAGAGAAAATGGCGTCTGCTCTTGGCATAAATGCACAGCGCAGGAAATGCCCGTGATCCTGGGCATTGTCACTGAACTCAAAGTGCTGAACCCAACTCTGGCCCCAGCTAACTACCTTTAGACCTCGCAAATCCAGAATATGCCGCCGCTGTTCAGGCAATCGCTAGCAGCGACGCGCGGATCACGGGACGCAGGCTGTTTTATTCCGCACATTTGCGAGTGTGTGGTTATTCAACGAGATAGGCGATTGAGTGGAGCGGCGGCTGATCATCACGGGGTATTGACATGTGGGCCAAGAAGACCCCATGATTCCGGCATCGTGTGATACATGCCTCTGAAGCCCTGGCCAAAAGCCGGGGTTTCTTGCGTCTGGAGTCCGGTAAATGGGTCGGAAAGTCCACATCGTCACGAATGTGGATAGAGATTCTCAGGTCGGAGACTGCGCTCACTGCGGCCCGTCGGTGCCGCTAAAACGCATGACACCAGGAACGCCAGGGAAGTGGCGTTGTCGAAAGGCATATCGCGAGAACAACCGCGAGAACAGGAATAGACGGGCCCGAAAGCATCGCGGGACGTATCTGGTGGACAAGGCGAGCAAATGTCCCCGATGCGGTTTCGAGGCAAGTCACCCTGCGCAGATGGATGTTCACCACAAGAATCGAGACCACAGCGACAACCGACCGGAAAACCTCGAAATCATTTGCGCCAATTGCCACCGGCTGGAGCATGCCGAAGGTAACTGAAACGCTAAACGCTTGCACATTGCCCGCCCGCAGACCGCCACTCCGGCTCCTCGTCAGCGCCTAACCGTCTGGACGGAGGCGGGCACCCTACAACCGAACCCTGCTGGTAGCCGTCTCCCCACGCGCTGCCCACGGTTGCCCCTGTGCCGTCAGTCGCAGGGGCGTTATCTCTGGAGCCGCTATGTCCATGCAAACGAGGCTGGCTGGCGTCTCGCTTCGTCGCCTACAGGGCGTACATCCCGAGCTGGTGAAGGTGGTCCACGCAGCATCGCTGCTGTCACCGATGCCGTTCCTGGTCGTCGAGGGTGTACGCACCGAAGCGCGCCAGCGCGAGTTGTACGCGCAGGGCCGCACCGCCCCGGGCCGCATCGTGACCTGGACGATGAAGAGCAAGCACATCCCGGGTGCCGATGGACTTGGCCACGCCGTGGATCTCTGCCCGATCGGCGCCGGCGGAAAGCCCGACTGGAACAACGTCAACGGGTTCCTCGAGATCGGCAAGGCGATGATGAACAGCGCGATGCGCCTCGGCGTTCCGCTGCGCTGGGGCTGGGACTGGGACGGTGACCGCAAGCTGCGCGAGAAGGGCGAGACCGACGGCCCCCACTTCGAGTTGGCCGCGCCGTGATCGGATCGACCACTGTGGCAAAGGGCGCCGGCGCCGTGGCCACCGCCGCTACGGTTCTGCCGGCCGCGACCATCATCGGTGCCCCGGAGCCGGTCATCGTGGTGGCGATGCTGGGATCGCTGCTCGGCCTGAAGTTCGCCAACCCGACCAAGCTGGGACCCCTACGCAAGCGCCCCGCCGGCAAGACCGCCCGGGCGCAGGCGTTGTGGCTCCTGCGCTGCGCGGTGTTCATCGCAGCGACGTGCGCCAGCGTGACGTTCATCGCGTCCCTGGCCGCCATGTTCCTGAACCAGACCACGTTCATGGGCGTCGATATCCGTGCCGCGGACCCGCGGTTGGTGGCAGGACTGCTCGCGGCTGGCGGCGTCAAGGCGATCGACATCGCCTTCGCCCGCTTCCGCTCGGGCGATGTCGGCGGCGCAGGGGGTCCGACGTGGAACTGACGATCAACGTCGTGTGCGCCATGGTGATCCTCACCCAGATGGCGCTCGAGCTCGGATTCTCGCGCCCGCGCCGGTGGGACTTGCCGGCCGTCGCAAGGCTGGCCATCCGCTTGACGCTCGCCGCCGGCGCGCTCGGCGTGATCGCCAACCTGCTGTACGGGACGGGTGGCGCCGCATTGGAAGAGGTACTCATCAACGCGGCAGTGGCGTTGGTGTGCGTGGCGCGCTTCGTCAGGATGTCCCACCTGTTCGCAGCGTCATGCCCACACGACTGGCTCCCTGGCGGCATTTCATGCCACGACGAGGATCGACATGGTCATTGACCCCATCCGCGCCGCCGTCGCGCCGTATGCCGCGCTGATCAAGGCCATCGCCGTGGTGCTGGTGCTGATGCTGGTGTTCGCGTTGGGCTGGAACCGTGGAGCGGACCGCTGGCAGGGCAAGTTCGACGGCGAGGTGGCCGCGCACAAGGCCACGAAGGCCGAGTTCAAGCGCATGACCCGAGACCTGGCCGATCGCACGAAGGCGCTGGCCGAACAGGCGAAGGCCGCGAGCACGGCAGCCAAGGCAGCCCGCAAGACCAACGACCAACGATTCGAGGATGCCGAACGTGAAGCCGACCGTGCGAAGCGCAACCTGCGCGATGCTCTGCGCCGTGGCACTGGCCCTGTGCGCCTGCGCGACGAATGGACCTGTGGTCGCCCCGGAGCCGGCGAGGGTGACGCTGCCGCCCCTGCCGGCGGACAAGATGCAGCCGCCGACCTTCGAGCAGCAGGCGCGGCGGATCTTGTTGCAGCCGGCAAGCGCGCCGACAACTGGATCACCTGGCTCCAGTCCGAACTGATCTCCACCCGGACGGCCTGCGGGATTCCGTGATGACCCGAGACCTGTACATCGTCCTGCCGGCCAAGGCGGGCGACGAGAAGCCCTGGAAGCTGACCCGCAACGGCGAGCCGATGGGCTTCCACAACACCCAGCAGGGTGCGATCGACTGCGCCGTCCTGCTGTGCCGCAACCGCCTGAAGCTGCTGGGCAAGCTGGCCGAGCTGCAGATCCACGGGCGGGACGGCCAGATCAAGGACAAGCGCACCTACGGCGACGACCCGCCGGAAACGAAGGGCTGACCGATGAAGCGCAACACGCTGACGCTGGCCATCTGGGCGGCGCTGTACGGCCGCGGCCGGTGACCGGGCTGATGTACTGGACCGGGGTGGCAGTGCTGGGCATCGCGCTGTGCGCGTTCGCCATCGGTCTCTACCGCCTGGGGTTCGCGCTGAACGAGTGGAGGAAGGGCAATGGCCTGCGATGGATGTGAGCGCCGCCGCCAGATCATGAAGGCGGTGAAGGAGAAGGCGATGGCCCACGCGGCCCGCCTGCTGCACCTGCGCCGCGGAGGGAGCCCCGATGGCACGACTCAGGACGCTACCCCCACGGGTGGCGAAGGCACCGATGCGGCTGGCACCAGCCCCCGAGCAGAACAGGCAGGCGACACGCGCCCTGCACACGGGAAGCGCGGCATGGGCAAGGCTGCGCCACGCAGTGCTGGCAAGGGACGCGCACCGGTGCAAGGCGTGCGGAAGGCTCGTGGCGGGGCGTAGCGCCCACGTCGACCACATCGACGGCAACAGCCACAACAACACCATGACCAACATGCAGACCCTGTGTCATGAGGGACACAGCAGGAAGACCACCGCTGAGCAGGCTGGCAAGGCCTGGGACGGCCGGTGTAGCTGAACAGGGTAGGGGGAGGGCAAAAGTTCGGCGAACGTCGCCGATCCGGCACGCCCGCCCTCTCATTCGCAGGTTTTTTTCCCGCGGTTCGTGAAATCGCGGCAATGGCATCGACAGGGGAACAACGATGGCAAGGCCAGACCACAAGCCGACGGCTGCTCAGCGGCGTCGCGTGGAGATCGCAGCGGGCGGCGGCATGTCGCACGAGGGCATTGCCCAGGCGCTGAAGATCGACCCGAAGACGTTGCGGAAGCACTACGCCGTCGAGCTGGCGTCTGGCGCGAACCTGAAGCGGATGCAGGTGCTGGAGTCTCTGTTCTCGCAGGCAAGGAAGGGCAGCACCAGCGCGGCGCGGGCCTATCTGGCGCACGCGCCTGAGTTCGAGCCGATCGCGGAGCCGGCGAAGGACGAGGAAGCGAAACCGGAGCCGAAGCTGGGCAAGAAAGAGCAGGCGAACCGAGACGCGGTCGGCGCTGAGGCCGGCACGGGCTGGGATGACCTGCTGCCGAAGGGTGTCACGCCGATCCGCAAGACGGCCTGATGCTCGACCTGTCCTGCCCGGACTGGCGCGATCGCCTTCGCGCTGGTCGGTCTTTGGTGCCTGATCTGGCGCTTCCGGATGCCGATGCTGGCGACCGGGCCGTGTCGGTGTTCAATCGTCTGCGCCTTGCTGACGTGGTCGGGACGCCGACGATGGGCGAGGCCGGCGGCGAGTGGTTCCGCGACATCGTGAGGGCGCTGTTCGGCGCCGTGGATCCGGTCACGAAGGCCAGGGCAATCCGCGAGCTGTTCCTGCTGGTGCCGAAGAAGAACAGCAAGACCACGAACGGCGCGCTGCTGATGCTGACGGCGCTGCTGCTGAACCAGCGTCCGAATGCACCATTCCTGCTGACAGCGCCGGTGCAGAAGACGGCGGAGGAGGCGTTCTCGGCCATCGCAGGCGCGATCGCGCTTGACCCGGTGCTCGAGGCGAAGCTCCACGTCCGCGACCACCTGAAGCAAGTGGTGCACCGCGAGACGAAGGCGCGGCTCGAGGTGATGACGTTCGACCCGGCGATCATCACCGGACGCAAGGTGGTAGGGGCGCTGATCGATGAATTGCACGTCCTGGGCAAGATGCCACGGGCGGCGAAGGCGATGGTGCAGCTGCGGGGCGGCATGGTGCCGTTCCCCGAGGCGTTCCTCGCCACGATCACGACGCAGTCGGACGAGCCACCGGTCGGGGTGTTCGCGGACGACCTCGAGCGCGCCCGCGCGGTTCGTGATGGCACCCGACAGTCGCCGGTGCTGCCGGTGCTGTACGAGTTCCCGATGGAGGAGCAGACCGCGGCGGATAAGCCGTGGCGCGATCCGGCCAATTGGCCGATGGTCACGCCGAACGCAGGCAGGTCCATCGAGATCGAGCGGCTGGTCGCTGAAGCTGCGGACGAGGAGGCGAAGGGGGAGGCGACGTTCCGCATCTGGGCGTCGCAGCACCTGAACATCCAGATCGGCCAGGCGCTGGCCATGCACGGCTGGGCCGGCGCCGAGTTCTGGGAAGTGCAGGCCGAGCGGGTCGAGTTCGAAGACCTGCTGACGAGGTGCGAGGTCATCACCGGCGGCGTTGACGGTGGCGGTCTGGACGACCTGCTGGGCGCCGCGCTGGTGGGCCGGGAGATCGGCACCGGCCGCTGGCTGCTGTGGACGCGGGCATGGGCGCATCCGTCCGTGCTGGAGCGCCGCAAGTCGGAGGCCGAGCGCCTGCGCGGGTTCGAGAAGGACGGACACCTGGTGCTGGTCGACCACATCGGCGACGACGTCGAGGAGCTGGCCGACATCATCGGGCGGGTCGAGAAGGCGGGGCTGCTGAATCTGGTGGGCGTCGACCCGGCCGGCATCGGGCAGGTGCTGGATGCGCTGGCTACTGCCGGCGTTCCGGCCGAGAAGGTGGTGGCGGTATCACAGGGGTGGCGCCTGTCTGGCGCGATCAAGACGGCCGAGCGCAGGCTCGCCGAAGGTGCGCTGGTGCATGGCGGGCAGCCGCTGATGGCCTGGTGCGTGTCGAACGCGAAGGTCGAACCGAAAGGGAACGCCATGCTGATCACGAAACAGGCCAGCGGCACGGCGAAGATCGACCCGCTGATGGCGGCGTTCAACGCGATCGAGCTGATGTCGCGGAACCCGGCATCGAACAGCGGCCGCATCGAGCAGGGGTTTGTGTCGCTATGAGCCGAACGACTGGAACCGCCATCGCTGCGCGCGAACGACTGTCTGCAGCGGTCGCGATGGATCGCGCCATCGCCGTGCACAACCAGCTCGAATACGCCGACGTCCCGTCCTCGGATGCCGTCCGCATGGGCGAGATCTTCGGCGAATACCCCAGCGTATCCGGTGCGGTGGTGAACGAATCGACCGCGATGCGGGTGTCTGCGGTCTATGCCGGCGTCCGCCTTCTGGCGGGCGCGGTGGCGACGACGCCGTGCAGCTTCTACCGGCGCACTGATGACGGTCGCGAAAGCGCGAACGGGCACGACTACTGGTGGCTGTTCAACGAACAGCCGTGCGGTCGATTCAGTGCGGCGACGTTCTGGGAATTCATCACCATGCAGTCGCTGCTGCGTGGTGACGGCATCGCGTACATGGTGCGGGCGAACCGCTACTCGGCACGGGTGACCGATGTCATCCCGGTGCCGCGTAGCAATGTCGACATCATCCGCGTCGGCGATCGCCTGCTGTATCGGATCTACGACCAGCTGGCCGATGGGACGTGGGGATACTTCACCGCGACCCAGGACGATGTCCTGCATTTCTCCGGCTTCGGGTTCAACGGTGTGCACGGCATGTCGGTGATCCAGTGGGGCGCGAAGCAGGCAATCGGCATCGCGATCAAGGCGGACGAACACGCAGGCGCGACGTTCGCAGGCGGCGCGTCGGTGCAGTACGCGGTGAAGGTGCCTGCGGGCAAGACGATGACGCGGGACATGCAGGATGAATTCCGCCATGCATGGGTCGCGAAGTACGGAAGCGGCGTCGGACACAGCAAGATTCCGCTGATCCTGACCGAAGGACTGGACGTCTCCGAACTGTCGATGACCTCGGTCGACGCGCAGCTGCTGGAATCGCGCCGCTACGGGGTCGAGGACATCGCACGAGCGTTCGGCATTCCGCCGCACATGATCGGCTCCGCGAACGTGACGGCATGGGGAACCGGCATCGAGCAGATGGGACTCGGCTTCCTGAAGTACGCGGTTCGACCGCACCTGACGCGCTGGCAGCAGGAAATGAATCGGAAGCTGTTCCCGATCCGCGATGCGGTGTTCCTCGAGTTCAACGTCGACGGTCACATGGAAGGCGACAGCAAGGCCCAGGCCGAATACTTCGGCAAGGCGCTGGGCGGACCGGGCGCGCTTGGCTGGATGACCGTCAACGAAGTGCGACGCCTGAAGAACCTGCCGGCGCTGCCCGGCGGCGACGTCCTGTTCGATCCGGGCAAGGCCGCGAAGCCCGACAACCCGAAGCCGGCCGCGCCGGATGAACATCTGGAGCCAGACGCATGACCCGCCCGCATACCCGCCTGCTCGCGCTGCAGGCACAGAACAAGGCCGCTCCGCGCGCCTACCGGATCGAGAATGCCGAGAACGAGGCGACGATCTACCTGTACGACGTCATCGGCTACGACTGGTGGACTGATGGCGGCATCACCGCGCTGCAGTTCGCCGCTGACCTCAACGCGCTGCGCGGCGTCGGGACGATCCACTTCCGGTTCAATTCGCCGGGTGGCGACGTGTTCGACGGTCGAGCGATCTGCGCCGCGATGGACGCGCATCCGGCGAAGAAGATCGGCCACGTCGACGGCTGGGCCGCATCGGCGGCCAGCTTCATCCTGATGCACTGCGACGAGGTCGAGATCACGCAGGGCGCGATGATCATGATCCACAACGGCTGGACCCTGGCCGCTGGCGACAACCGTGTGATGACCGACACCGCATCGCTGCTGATGAAGATCGACGGCGCGATCCAGGATGACTACGCGCGCCGCGTGTCAGCCGACCGCGAGCAGGTGGTCGACTGGATGAACGCCGAGACGTGGTTCACCGCCGACGAAGCTGTCGCGCACGGATTCGCCGACCGCATTGCCGATGGCGACGCTGCGAAGGCCCGAGCAGCGTGGAACGTCGCGGCATACGCGAACGCGCCGAAAGCCGGCGCCGAACCCGAGCCCGAACTCGAGCCGGTGGCCGAGACGGACGACACGGACACCACGAACGCGGAGGCCGACCACGCGCACCGACTGCGCCAGGTCGAAGTCGCCGCACTGAATCCCGCGTAGGAATCGCTCCCGCGCTGGCCCCCGAACCCCGCATCCGCTGGGTTTTTCATTTCCAAACGAGGAAACAACCATGAGCAAGTCGATCCAGGCTCTGCGGGAGCGTCATGACGCACTGGCCCGCGAAGTGAAGAACATCGTCGACCAGAACCCGGGCGCGACGTGGAACGCCGAACACCAGGCCACCTACGAGGACAAGATGGGCGAGATCGAGAACGTCCGCGCGGAGATCCGCCGGATGGAATCGGTCGCAGCCCTGGACGTCGAGAACGCAGCCCGCGACGCCGGCGTGACCGTCGGCGATGCGCCGGCTGCCGCTGCCGCGCGCAGCCCGATGTTCGCGAAGTGGATGCGTGGCGGCGACCAGGCGCTGACCGCTGCGGAGTGGACGGCCGTCCGGAACACCATGTCGACCGGCACCGGTTCCGAGGGTGGCTACACCGTCGAGACCAGCGTCGCTTCGGAGCTGATCAAGGCGATGAAGCAGTTCGGCGGCATGCGTGACGCGGCCACCGTGTTCGCCACCGGCCAGGGCAATCCCATGAGCTGGCCGTCGATGGACGATACCGGCAACACCGGCGAACTGATCGCCGAGAACACCACGGCCACCGCCCAGGATGCAGCGTTCGGCACCGTGTCGCTGAACACGTACAAGTTCAGCTCGAAGGTGGTCACGGTTCCGATCGAGCTGCTGCAGGACTCGCAGGTCGACATCGAGGCCGTGGTGATCGCGCTGCTGGCCGAGCGCCTGGGCCGCGTGCAGAACACCTACTTCACCACCGGCACCGGCACCTCGCAGCCGCGCGGCATCGTGACCGGCGCCGCATCGGGCAAGGTCGGCACCACCGGCCAGACCACGACCGTGATCTACGACGATCTGGTCGACCTGGAACATTCGGTCGATCCGGCCTACCGCAACGCGCCGGGCGTCGGCTTCATGATGAACGACGCCAGCCTGAAGGTGATCCGCAAGCTGAAGGACACCCAGGGCCGTCCGATCTTCGTGCCGGGCTACGAGACCGGCTCCCCGGGATCTGCACCGTCGACCCTGCTGGGCCGTCCGATCTACATCAACCAGGACATCGCCACGATGGCGGCGAACGCGAAGTCGATCCTGTTCGGTCGCCTGAACAACTACCGCATCCGCGACGTCATGGCGGCCCAGGTGTTCCGGTTCACCGATTCGGTCTACACGAAGCTCGGCCAGGTCGGCTTCCTCGCGTGGCAGCGCGCGGGCGGCAACCTGCTCGACGTGTCCGGCGCGACGGTGAAGTACTACCAGAACAGCGCGACCTGATCAGCAGCGCAACCTGATGCAGCAACCCGAATGGGCGGCCTCGTGCCGCCCATTCTTTCGAGGGCACGAAGATGGCGAACACGAAGAAGCCGGCAGCGAAGTCCGCGGCGAAGAACGGCGACATCGAGGCGCTGGTTCTGGTCGACTGCGAGCACGGCAAGTGCGGCGAGGTGAAGACGTTCGACGCCGATCTGGCCGCCACCCTGGTGCGGACTGGCGTCATCGATCCGCATCCGAACGCGGTCGCGGCGCACCGGAAGGCCTGAGCCCATGCTGATCGCAACCGCGGCTGCAACCGGTGAACCGGTCTCCGTCGCCGACGTGAAGGCCCAGCTGCGCGTCACCCATTCGTCGGACGATGCACTGCTGTCCAGCCTGATCACCTCGGCGCGCGAGTTCATCGAGCAGTTCACCGGTCGCGCGCTGGCGGCTGCCTCCTATCGCTACAGCGGCAAGCTGAAGCTGCTGCCGCTGTGGCCTGCCACGCTGGACTCCATCGCCGGGCTTGAATCGGACGGGATCACCTGGACGACGCTGGCCGAGGGCGACGACTTCACCTACGACGCGGACACGAACCGGATCGTCGGCAGCGACTACTGCACGCACCTGGTCGAGTTCACCACCGCGCCAGGTGACGCGATCCCCCAGCCGCTGAAGGACGCGATCATCCTGCGGGTGCAAGCGGACTACGAGGGCGAGAACGGATCGGCGGAACGCTACCGCGATGCTGCGGCGACGCTGGCATGGCCCTACCGGATGAACCTCGGCGTATGAACCCGCAGGCGCTGCGCCACCGGATCACCGTTCAGCGGAAGACCGCCACGGTTGACACCGGCACGGGCTACCCCACGGAAGGCTGGACGAACCGGATCGCGAACGAGCCCGCGGACTGGAAGGCCGGGCCGGGGCGCGAGTACCTGGCGAGCGAGGCCACACGCGCGACTGTGACCGGACGGTTCACCGTTCGCCTGCACGCTGGCACCGCGGCGATCACCGCCGGCGACCGCGTGCTGTGGGATGGGCGTGCATTCGAGATCAAGGCGAGGCCAATGCCAGACGAGACAGCACGCCGGTGGCTGATCCTGCTCGTGGCGGAGGAGGACGACTTCAATGTCGAGTGATACCGTCACCATCCAAGGCCTCGACGACGTGGTGCGCCGCCTGAAGGCGCTGGGTGCCGAGGCGTCGAAGCGCGGCGGTCCGGTCGGTGCTGGCGTTCGTGCTGGCGCGAACGTCATCCGCAAGGAAATGCAGGCGAACGTGGGCAGGATCGTGGCCACCCCGAACAAGGGCGGCGGCGACGAGTCCACCGGCCTGCTGGAGAAGTCGATCAAGTCGCTACGGGCGAAGGCGCGCCGCGACGGGATGAAGGGCGAGACCTACATCGTGACCGTGCCCAAGCGGGCGCGGTATCCGGTCACCGAGAAGACCCCAAGCGGGATCGGCGTGGCCACGGTCGGCAAGATGCTGGAATACGGCACCTCGAAGCGCAAGGCGATGCCCTGGGCGCGCCCGGCGTTCCATGCGAAGAAGGGCGAGGCGCTGAAGGTGATGACCGACACCACCCTGAAGGCAATCGAGCGCCTGGAGCGCAAGGTGGCGGCGAAGTGATCGCGGACATCGTCTATCCGGCGCTGTCCGGCCATGCTCCGCTGGCAGCGATCGCCGGCACCCGGATCCATCGCGACTATGCGGGCGACGCCCCTGTGGCGCCCTACGTCGTGTGGACGCTGCTGGCGACCGTTCCGGCGAACCACCTGGCCAGCACGCCTCCGGCCGACCGCTACAGCGTCGCGGTCGACGTGTTCAGCGCAGACCGCGCGCAGTCCGATGCGCTGCTGGTCGCCGCCCGCGATGCGATGGAGGCGATCGGCAGGATGACCAGCGGCCCGCAGTCGCTGGGGCGCGACCCTGATTCGAAGCTCTACCGGTACACCTTCACCGTGGACGTGTTCCGGAACCGATAGCCGCCGCAAGGCAGCGCCACAAGCCCGCCTCGCGCGGGCTTTTTCATGCCTGCCCGGCAGGCTCCTACCCTCAGAGGAAACCCAAATGGCTGATGACATCTTCGATAGCGAGGGCAGTGAGCTGTACCTGTCCCTCGACGGTTCCACCGTGCTCGCGTTCGACTGCCCGACCGGCATGTCCGGCTTCGGCTTCTCGGCCGGCGAGCGCGACAGTTCGTGCCTGAACGAGACCGTCGGCAAGTCCAAGCCCGGCAAGCGCAAGCTGAACAACCCGACGATCCAGTTCCGCGTCACGAAGGGTTCCGAGGCGCACCAGTTCCTGCTGGCGCTGTCGGAGGAGGGCGAACCGAACCCCGAGATCCTGTACGCGGTCGGCTGGTCGGACGGCACCGCCGATCCGACGATCAGCGGCGGCGCGTTCGTCGCCCCTGGCACCGGCCCGTCCTGGACCCGCACCTGCACCGTGGGCAGCTGCTACGTGTCCGCCGTGTCCTTCGACTTCGCCGAGGGCCAGGACGTCATGGGCAGCTTCACCTTCATGCCGCAGTCGCAGCAGACGATCTGGAAGCCGTAACGGCTTAGGCGATCACCGATCTTCGGGCGGTCTGTGGGCGGCCTCGCCTCCGTTCCCGCGCCCACCCCCAAGGCGAGAACACCATGATCGACTTCAAGAAGTACAAGGCCACCCCCAAGGTGCAGCGCAAGGACATCACCGTGCGCGGCGAGAAGGACGAGGTGTGGGTCAAGCGCCTTCCGGCGCTGGACCTGCGTCACTTCCACGCGGAGCAGATGTCCGACGACATCGCCGTCCGTGCACAGGCCGGCTTCACCGCGCTGGCGAAGTCCATCTGCGATGCGGATGGCAAGCCGGCGACGACCTACGACGAGCTGAAGACCCTCGACGCGGACCTGCTGCGCGAGCTGATCCGGGTCTTCCAGGAAGTGAACACGGGCGAGGCTGACCCCGAGCTGGGAAACGCCTAGCCGCGCAAGGCGAGGAGTGGCTGTGGGGAATCCTCGCCCTGCGCTTCGGTCGGACCATCGGCGAGCTGTCCGAGGTCCTGATGCCGGACGAGCTCGAGTTCTGGCGGCAGTGGAACCTGATCTACCCGCTGGACGACCTGCACCGCATCTACAAGCCGGCCGCCCTGATCGCCAGCGTCCACGGCGGCAAGGACGCCTATTCGGCCGCGCTCGACTTCCTGTCGCCTGACCCGAAGAAGTCCCTGAAACCCCGCCGCCTGCGCCCTGCGCGCGTGATCCGGAGCAAACCCGCATGAGCCTCGGCAGCATCATCGTCCGCCTGCAGATGCAGACGGGCACCTTCGAGACCGACGTCGGGCGGGCGGCGAAGGTCGCGGAGCGTCGCGCGAAAGAGATCGATGCCGCGTTCCGGAAGGCTGGCAACGCCATCGGCGCCGCATTGGGTGCCGGCCTGCTGGCGGCTGGTGTCGCGCTGAAGTCCACCGTGGACCGGATGGACGAGGTGTCGAAGGCTGCCCAGAAGGTCCAGATGCCCACCGAGGCATTCAGCCGGCTGGTGTACGCCGGCAGCCTGGCGGACGTGCAGATGGAGACGCTGGTCTCCTCGATGGGCAAGCTCACGAAGGCTCAGGCCGCATCGCTGAAGGACACCAGCGAGCAGGCCCGGGTCTTCGATGCGCTGGGCATCAGCGCGAAGAACGTCGACGGTTCGCTGCGCCCTGCCAGCGACGTGCTGCTGGAGTTCGCCGACCGGTTCAAGGCGCTGGACGGATCGCCCGAGGCGATGGCGGCAGGCTTCGCCCTGTTCGGCCGGTCGTTCCAGGAGATGATCCCGCTGATCAAGGACGGCTCTGGCGCGATGCGCGAGCTGTTCGCGGAATCGGACAAGCTGGGCGCGACGCTGTCGACCGACACCGGCAAGGCTGCCGAGGAGTTCAACGACAACATCACCCGGATGCAGACCAGCGTCAGCGGCGCGGCGATGGAGATCGCCAGCGGGATGCTGCCGCAGTTGAACCAGATGACCGGCGACATGGTGGCCGCGTCTAAGGAAACCGACAACCTTCGCAGTTTTGGCGAGGGACTTGCGACTGTGATGTCTGCGGTCGGAAGCGTCATGACTGTCACTGCAAACGCTGCCAGGACCCTCGGAATCACGGCCGCAGCCGCGATCGAACAGGGCTCTGCCATGTATGAGCTTTACCGGAACATCGGAACGCTCGGATTGGCAGATGGTTCGGTAAGCGGTGCCTTCAATCGTGGCAAGGCCAATTCCGCGCTCTTTCTCCAGTCGATGAAGGAGACGTGGGGTAGTGCGCCTGCGCCTTCCAAGTCCGCTCCGAAGGTATTGTTTGCTGGCATCGATCCAGAGCCGACCGGAATGTTCCGCACGTCGCAGGATGCGGCTGCAGCGAGTCGTGAATCTGACGCGATGCGTCGTCGCCTGCAGGCCGCGCTCGGCGGTGCTGCCACTTCGAAGAAGTCCGGAGCCAAGCCGAAGAAGGACGAGCTGACCGAGGAGCAGAAGGCCGCCAAGGCGCTGAACGACGAATACCTGCGCACGCTGGACACCATGCGCGAGCGGGTCGGCCTGATGGGGCTGGAAACCGAGGCCGCGCGGACGCAATGGGAGGTCGAAAACGGCCGCTTCCGTGACCTCGATCCGAAGCTGAAGGCCGCGCTGGTCGCCGAGGCCGCGCTGTACGACGCGAAGGAGAAGGCGATCGAGCAGGCGGAAGCCGAGAAGCGCGCACGCGATGACGCGCAGCGCGGCTACCAGGATGCGATCGATGCCATCCGTGCCGAGGCCGAGACCCTCGGCATGACGAATGAGCAGCTCGAGATCTACAACCGGCTGAAGCAGGCCGGCGCCGGCATCACGGACTCGATGCGCCAGTCGATCATCGCCGAGACCGAGATGCTGCAGCAGCAGAGCCAGTTGATGGGCGACCAGATCTTCGCGATGGACGCGGCGCGCGATTCCGCCCGCGGATTCCTGCAGGACCTGGCGCACGGCGCGAGCCTCTGGGACGCGATGACCGATGCGGTGCTGAACTTCACGGACGCACTGATCGACCTCGCCAGCCGGCGCCTGATCGAGCAGATCCTCGGGCAGTCTGGAAGCTCCAGCGGCGGCATGTTCGGCGGCGGATTCTTCAGCTTCCTCGGCAGCCTGTTCGGTGGCGGTGCAGGCGGTTGGAGCGGATCGCTCATGGGCGCCGGTGCTGGCGGGTCCACGCTCGGCAGCGGCCTGCTGGCCGCCTTCCCGGGCGGCTTCAAGCCGTTCGCCTTGGGCGGCTACACCGGCCCTGGCGGCATGAACGAGGTGGCGGGCGTCGCCCACCGCGGCGAGGTGATCTGGTCGAAGGGTGACGTGGCCCGCGCCGGCGGCCCCGGCGTGGTGGATGCCATGCGCCGCGGTGCTCCGGCCAAGGCCAACAACCGCCGGCAGCGAATCATCCTCGTGGACAACATGCGCGACGCGCGCGCTCTGCTGAGTGGTCCGGAAGGGCGCGACGCGATGATCAAGCACGTCGGCGAGAACCCCGGCATGTTCAAGGAGCTGATCCTTGGCTGACGAGGCGACCCTGCCTGTGTTCAGCGTCTGCCCGAACGATGGCGACGGCGCGCTGATGGAACGGCTGATCTTCCGCACCGACGTGCTGGATGCCCAGGACGCCAGCGAGCAGCTGCGCGGGACGCGCTACACCCCGCGCCGGCTGTTCGAGTATGAAATGTTCCTCGAGGATGACGTGCGCCGGTTCATGGCGTCGCGGGCCTTCGGGAACGGCGGTGGCCGCTGGCAGCTCCCCGTATGGGTGGATGGCGTCGCGCTTGGCGCCAGCCTGCCGTCCGGCAGCACGGCGGTGGCGATCGACACCAGCGACCGGGAGTTCGTGCCCGGGTTCGCGGTGATCGTCGGCGACGACGCGACCGAGTCCGAGCTGCTGGAAGTGACCGCGGTGGACGGCAGCGGCCTGACGGTCGAACCGACCACGCGGACGTGGCCAGCCGGCAGCATGGTCTATCCGGCGGTGGTGGCGCGCTTCGACGGCCCGTGGACAACGCAGGCATTCACCACCGGCGATGCGTTCGGCACCGCGCGGCTGGTGTGCGCACAGGCCAATCCGTTCGCGTCGGTCGCCCCGTCGACCACCTACCGCGGACTCCCGGTGTTCAGCCTGTGCCCGCGTGCGAACGAGCCTGAATCTGGCGTCGGCCGCGTGCTGGACAGCTTCGACGACGACCTCGGTATCCCCGCAGTGTTCGACATCGCCGAGCTGGCCATCCCCACGCAGTCGGTCATGGTCACCGCCGAGGGGCGCGAGGAAGCCGCCGAGCTTCGGTCGCTGATCTACTGGCTGGACGGAATGCGCGGCGTGCTCTGGTTTCCGACCTACCAGCAGGACCTGCGGGTGGTGGCGAACATCGGCAGCAGTGCCACGCAGATCACCGTGGCGGCCTGCAACTACACCCTCGACGTTGCGATGGCGCTGAACCGCCGCGACATCCGCATCGAGACGTGGGGCGGGGCGGTCTACCACCGCCGCATCACCGCCTGCGCCGCGCCCGGCGACGGCACCGAACTGCTGACCATCGACAGCGCGCTGGGTGCCGCGGTGGCCGTGGCCGACATCAAGCGCATCAGCTTCCTGCAGCTGGTCCGCAGCGACAGCGACATCTTCGAACTGGCGTGGTGGACGGGCGAGACCGTCGACTGCGCGATGACCTTCAAGGCGGTGCGTCGTGACGTTTGACGGGCGAGAGCAGAGCTTCAACGAAGGCCGGCCGTTCAATGCGGCCCTGTTCGCCTGCGGCAGCTATGCGCTGCGGGTGTGCGCGGCCGACACCGCGCAGACCGCCGGCGGGCACACGTGGGACCCGTGGCCGATCACCTTTCCGGCCATCGTCCAGGCCAGCGAGATCAACCGCAACGACCTGCGGCTGACCGTGCCGGCCACGTTCCCCATCGCCCAGCTCTGGCTGCAGGCGCCGCCGGCCGCGACGATGCTCTGCATCCTGTATGACGCGCACTTCGGTGAATCGGAGATGCGCGAGTCCTGGACCGGGCACGTCGGCAACGTCTCCTTCAGCGGCGGCGCCACCGCCGAGATCATGCTGGCCAGCGGCATCAACGCCATGAAGGGCGTGGGTTTGCACCGCGTCGTGCAGCGCCATTGCGGGCACAGCATCTACTCCGCGGATTGCGGCATCCCGCTGGACCCGGAAGGCCCGTTCGCCACCGCAGGAACCGTCGACGACAGCGGCGGCAACTGGATCGAGGCCAGCGAGTTCGCGGCGCTGGATGACGGCTGGCTGGATGGCGGCGTCCTGCAGTGGACGCACGCCAGCGGCATCCCGGACTGGCGGCGGATCAAGTCGCACGTCGGCAACCGCCTGACCCTGGCGTGGCCGGCGCGCATCCCGGACGGCACCGCGGTGGTCGCGCACGCGGGCTGCAACAACACGCCGGACCACTGCGGTCCGAAGTTCGACAACCTGCCGAATTACGGCGGGCTCTGGCACTTCAAGACGAAGAACCCCTTCGAAGGCCTGCAGGGGCCGCTCTACTGACATGCGCAGCCTGACCAATACCCTCCGCGCGCTCGCGCTGTCCGCCGCCATCGGCATCGCCATGCTGGCATGGCAGGCCGGGCACGCGCCGCCGCGCTTTGTGCTGAACGCCGACGGCAGCGTGATGACGTTCAACGGCAAGCCGGTGGCGCGTCATGGTGCCTTCTGGGTGGACCTGGCGATCCTCGTGATCAGCTCGCTGATCCAGTACGCGCTGGCGCCCAAGCCGCCGAAGCCGAAGCCCGCCGCACTGGAGGACTTCGACATCCCGCAGGCGCAGATGGGGCCGCCGTTCGCCATGATCTTCGGCGAGGTGCTGGACGAAGCGCCGACGGTGGGCTGGTACGGCGCGCTCACGAACAAGCCGATCAAGAAGGGCAAGAAGTGACAGGCCTGCGCGTCTACATGCGGCACGCGCGGCAGGCGTCCGTGCCAGGCGCAGGGATCACCTGCGCGAACGGGATCCGTGGATGGTGCGCAATGCACAGGATCGACCTACGTGAGCTTTCGCGTAGCGGTATCCCGGAAGAGCGAGTGGCGCTCATCAACGACGCATTCGCGCAGAAGGCGCTGGCGATCGCACGCAAGGAGGCAGGCTGTGGGGAGTAAGTCGCAGACCGTCGGCTTCAAGTACTACATGCCGATGCACATCGTGTCCGGCCTGTCGCGCGGCCCCACTGCGGCCGGCATCACCGTGCGCGATTGCATGTTCGAGTTCCGCGCCGGCGACCGCACGGCGTGGACCGGCGCGATCTACGAGAACGGCACCATCAGCGTGAACGCGCCTGACCTGTTCGGCGGCGACGAGAAGGAAGGCGGCGTCGTCGGATCGATGGATGTCATGTTCGGCGCGCCGGACCAGGGCGTGAATGCCTACCTGACCGCGCAGCAGGGCGACCCGCAATCCGCGCACCGCGGCCTGTTCTCGCTGGTGTGGAAGGGCGGGCAGGTGTGCAGCAACAACCCCTACCTGAAGCCGTGGGCGGTGGCGCGCCGGCGCATCACCGGCGGCTGGTACGGCGAGTGCTGGTATCCGGAGAAGGCGCCGATTCCGTTGGAGGATGGCGGCGCGACTGGCGGCGGCGTTGGCGTGCCTGCCGAGTTTGGCTACAACCTCGGCCAGCGGGCGTTGGTCACATCCCCGCCGCTCGGCCCGTCCTCGACCTTCACCGTCGAGATTGCGGAGGCCTATGGCTGGTCCTACACCGCGCTCGACGAGGCGTTCTGGTTCTGGCGTCCGAACGAATCCGGCCTGTTCTACGTCAAGGTATCCGGCGTAAGCAATGAAGTCGCTGTGCTGGCTCTTGTCGATGATGGGTGGCAGGTTGGCGAAACCGCACTGATGCGGTTTAACTCCGACGACCTTTACGTCGTGCTGCTCACGCTCGACGAAACCGAGCCGTATGCTCCGGACGGATATGGCTGGACGTTGGACCCGGTGCCGATCTCGACCTCGCTTGGCACCGTGCGCTTGTGGCAGGCGCCGATGGATGTCGTTGGCGAGAACAACCCATCCGTGGGCACTGACACCGGCGCCCGCTACTGCATGAACCCGGCGCACATCGTCTACCAGTGCCTGACCGATCCGAATTGCCTGGGCTACCCCACGGCCGTGATCGACGATGCCAGCTTCACCGCGGCCGCCGACCAGCTCTATGCCGAAGGCCTTGGCCTGAACCTGAAGTGGTCTAACCGCGAGACCATCGAGAACTTCATCGGCATCGTCTGCGACCACGCCGGCATGATCCTGCTGAAGGACCGCCGCACCGGCCTGTACAAGCTGCGCCTGCTGCGCGACGACTACGATGTCGAGGACCTGCGCGTCTTCACCCCGAGCAACAGCCGGATCGTGTCGCTGCAGCGCCCCTCGCCGGCCGACATCGTGAACGAGCTGCAGGTCACCTACACCGACTACAAGACCTTCAAGGAAGCGACCATCCCGGTGCGCGATGCCGCGGCGGTGCAGGCGATGGGCCGCATCGTGTCCAAGTCGCACAGTCTGACCGGTCTGCCCACAGAATCGCTGGCCGTGCGCTGCGGAGACCGCGACCTGGCCGCCATGACGCAGCCGCTGTGGCGGATCGACATGGCCTTCCTGCGCGACGCCGACGACCTGGAGCCGGGCGAGCCCTTCGTGCTGGACTACCCGGCCAGCGAGATCTTCCCCGATGGCCTGTACGTGGTCCTGCGGGTGGCCGACGAGATCAACTACGGCAACGCCGCGAACGGCAGCATCACCGCGAAGTGCGTGCAGGACGTCTTCAGCCTTCCGCTGGTCGGCAGCACCGGCAGCCTGCCGGATATCGACGACGGCAGCCCGGGAGATCCGGTGGCTGCGACGGCGCTGGTGTTCGAGGCCACCTATCGCGACCTGGCCGGCACCCTGACCGCGAGCGACCTTGCGGCACTGCCGGTGGATGCGGGCTACATCGCCGGCGTAGCCGTGCGCCCGAACGACGATCACCGCGGCTTTACCCTGGCCACCCGCATCGATCCGGCCGCCTACGCAGACGCCGCCGAGGGGCTGTTCAGCCCGTCGTGCACGCTGTCCGCCGACATCGCACCAGGGCAGACCGTGCTGCCTGTCACCGGGTGGACCGACATGGCTGGGCTGGACGTCGGCGAGCCGCTGATCATCGGCAGCGACGAGAACGCGGAATGGGTGCGCGTGGATGCGATCGCCGGCGACGGCAGCACCATCACCGTCGGCCGCGGCTGCGTGGACACCGTGCCGAAGCCGTGGCCGTCCGGCACCCGCCTGTGGGCATACGATGCCTTCGCCGCCGCCGACACCACGCAGTACATCGACGGCGAGACCGTCGACGCCAAGGTGCTGCCGCGGACGTCGTCCGCGCGCCTGCCGCTGGCCGATGCCGCCCTGATCCAGACCACGATGGCGCACCGCGCCGCGCGGCCGCTTCCGCCTGGCGGGCTGCTGCTCAACGATGCGCCGTTCTACGATGTCGGCGGCCCGGTGATCCCGTCGCCGCCTGGTGGCGGTGGCGGCGGCACCACGACCCCGAGCACGCCCCCGCCGTTGACGCCAGACGGCACCCCTGCCGACACCACGACGGGGCCGAACGGCGGATACGCAGACGATGCGCCGTACCCGATCCCTCCGCCGACCACGCTGGGCACCGACGTGCTGCCAGGCGGCGACTTCGGCGACCCGGCTGACCTTGGCCAGTGGCGCAACCGCGACGGCAGTGCGCTGGGCGCCGGATGGTCGCTGGTGGACGGCAAGCTGACCCACCTCGGCGGCGGCGTGGCGGCGGCCTACTGCTACGGCGCACGCCTGAGCCTGCCGATCTCGCCGATCCCGCGCTACACCGTGTCCGTCGAGATGGACGTGCAGTGCGACCCAAGCGTTGTGACCCGCGTCGGCATCGCCTGGGGCGTGTCGACCAACGGCGGCGCCCCCAACTACGTGGAGGCGAGCGAGGCCGCGACCTACCCGGCGGAGGTCACCGTCTCGCACGAGTGGACGCGCGTGGTCGAGCGCATTTCCATGCTGGGCGCCGGGACCATCCCGGTGGTCACGTTCATGCCCTACGTCGAACACACCGGCGTGCTGGGCGGATCGCTGGCCACCGTCGACAACGCGCACCTGGTCATCACCGAGGTGCCAACGCCGTCGACCCCGGAGACCCCGGACCACATCGACTTCGACGCAGGCCTGACCGGCTGGACGCTGTGGCCGGACCCGACGAGCGCCAGCCCGTATGCGCCGACGATGGCGGTGTCTGGCGGCGAGCTGTCGATGACCGTCACCAGCGAGTACTTCACCTACCGCTGGGTGATCTGCGACGACCCGCTGGTCGGCGCCGATGCGATCGGGAAGTACATCGGTGCGATGTTCGCTGCGTGGTGCAACGACGACAGCACCATCACCGATGCCACTGGAACGTACACCTTCGGAGGCGCCGCGTTCGGCGTGGCCACGAAGCTGCCAGGGCAGGATTACGTGCCATTCACCGGCTCGCTGCCGCAACGCGGTGACTGGACCGAGCGCGAGGCCTGGGTGCGGCAGATCCTTGACGAGACGAATGCGCCTGGGGTGACCACCCACGTCGCCATGCTGCTGCGTTGCAGCGTTGGCAAGATGGTCAAGGTGCGCAACATCCAGCCGCGCGTGACTGACGGGGTGATCGACTGATGGCGCTCACGCTCAAATGGGACAACCACCACCGCGTGCTGCAGGCCGACCAGCTGGTCGCCTACGACGACGGCGACACCGGACGCGAGGCTGGCCAGCAGACCGTGGTGGAGTGGCGCTGGCGCGCGGATCCAGGCGACGCATGGGGCGCTCCGGCAACGCAGATCATCGATGCGCCGCCGATCGCCACCTACGATCCGCCCGCCGATGGATGGGTGCAGGTCACGGTCTACAGCCAGCGCAACGGGCTGGCCAGCTGGCAGGCGCACCAAGGCGAGTTCTACGTCGTCGGCGGGGCGCCGGTTGCGCCTGGGCCACGCATCACCGACAGCGGCGACCGCCGCATCACTGACGCGGGCGATGTCCGCGTGACGGAGTAAACGATGGCCGATTACAAGATCAGCGACCTGAGCGCCAACGGCACCCTGACCGATGCCGACCTGCTGGAGCTCGAGCAGCCCGGCGAGACCGCAGGCACGCGCAGCCGTAAGATGACGCTGGCTTCGCTGCTCGCGTGGATCCTCGGCAAGACCCACGCGATGACCGCCGCGATCAACGAAGCCCGCGCGACCGCCATCGCATCCGCCAGTACCTGCGACATCGGCGCGGTCGCCGGCAACTTCGTGCACATCACCGGCACCACCCCGATCACCGCATTCGGCACGGTGCAGGCCGGAACGCGGCGCGTGGTGTGTTTCGACGGTGTGCTGACCCTGACCCACAACGGGACCAGCCTGATCCTGCCGACCGGCTCGAACATCACCACGGCCGCGGGCGACACCGCCGTGATGGTCTCCGAGGGCTCTGGCAACTGGCGCTGCGTCGGTTACCAGCGCGCCAGCGGAGCGGCATTGGTGGGGAGCAGCGCCGCGCCCAAGATCACCAGCACCGTCACCTCGAACACCATCACCCCGGACGGCGACACCGACCTGGTGCGGCCGTCGGCCTCGCTTGCTGCTGGGCTGACCATCGCCAACCCCGCGACCACGCCGGCGGATGGCGCTGGCTTCGTGGTCGACCTGATCGACAACGGCACCTCGCGCGCGCTCACGTGGGGCAGCAAATACGCCACCCGCATGGCCGCGCTGCCGACCGCGACCACTGCCGGCAAGCGCCACCGCATCGGCTTCGAGTACAACTCGGCCGACGACAAGCTCTATTGCATGTATGCGGCGGTCGCGCCGTGAAGCCCTGGGCCATGATGCGGCGCTTCGGCCAACCAGCTGCGGCTTCGAGTTCGCATCGCTACTGGCGAATCCTGATCACGGCGACCGACTCCAGTACGGCCTATGCTGGCTTCACCGAGATCGAACTGCGCGGCTCGGTTGGGGGCGCTAACCTGCTGAGCGTGCAGACAGTCGGCGGTGCCGCGTCAGCTAGCCGCGAGGTCAATCCCAGCAACGCGGCATGGCGCGCGACAGACCTATCGAACACGAGCGGCTTCCTTGCGGACCTTCCGGCCACTCCATTCCCGCAGTGGTGGAAGTACGACTTCGGCCACGCATCCCACGTCGGCAGCCCAACCGCAGACGTTCGGCAGGTGCTGATCCGCGGCAGCTACAACGTCCCGGGTGCGTCGCCTGAGGATTTCCAGCTGCAGTGGTCCGACGACAACACCACCTGGACTACGGTGATGACCGTAACCGGGCAAACCGGGTGGACCGGAGCCAGCGACGCCAGGACGTTCAACGTGCCGTGATCTAAACAGGGCGCCCGGCCGCTGGCGGCAACCTACATCGTCGCGGCCTCATGCCGCGCTTCGGTATCGTTCCGCCATCGCCCGCAGCCTGGACTCGTCCCGCCGCAGCCGATCCGCGGTCTGCGCGATCCGCTGGCGCTCGCGCCAATCCGTCGCCCGTGGCAGGGCATCGATCCGCGCCTTCACGGCGTCCGCCTTCTTCACCGCCCATGCGGCCATGCGCTCGTTCTTCATGCCGGCAGGGTAGGGGTCGGAAATCTCCTACGCTGCGACATGGCGTCGCCTGACTGACCGGCGGCTGTCTGGGTGGCACTCTGCTGCCACGCCGCCCCGGAAGCTGCTGGAACGCCTGACGCAAGACGGGCAACGCACCCCGGGGCGGCGTCCTGTTCAGCTTCAGGTTGCCGGCAGCCCGCAAAGGGTCTAGGATGCGCGCCCTGCGAGGGGGATTCTGAGCGGCTCTGCCGTCAGATAGTAATCGAATCCTGCCCCCGCTACCAAGTTGCAGTGATGGATGCCGGCATGGGTGCATCACGGGCTCGGGCTCGCGGAACCCGTTGTTCCCGGGTTTCGCAATCCAGCGTCATCGGACAAAGGGCCCAATGGGCCCTTTGTCGTTTCCGGGTTCCGGGACTCCACGAACAGGTTCAACGTGACTGACAAGGCCGACGAAATCGCCGCGTTGCTCGCACCCACGGTCGCCGCCATGGGGCTGGAGCTGCTCGGCATCGAATACCTCCCTGCGCCGGGTGGCGCGGTGGTGCGCCTGTACATCGACGTGCCGCAGGCGGAGGCCGACGAACGCAGCGTCGGCATCGAGGATTGCGAGGCGGTCAGCCGCGAAGTCTCGGCCCAGCTCGACGTCGAGGACCCGATCAGCGGGAACTACACGCTGGAGGTGTCGTCGCCGGGGCTGGATCGCCCGCTGTTCGGCGCCGCGCAGTTCGCGCGCTTCGTCGGCGAGTCCGCCAAGGTCGCGCTGAAGTTGCCGCAGGACGGCCGCCGCCGCCTGCAGGGCAGAATCCTCCGCGTGGAGGGCGACGCCGTCGCCTTCGACGTGGACGGCAGCGAGCTGGTGGTCGACGCCAACAACGTCGACAAGGCCCGGCTGGTGCCGGACTGGGTGGCGCTGGGGCTCGCCCCGGCGAGGGACAAGTCGGGGCGCGATGCGCGCCCGGGCAAGCAGAAGAAGCCGACGCGCTAGGCGGAGGCGGCCGGGCGGCAGCCCGGCGGGGGTTGCGGGGCAGGTCCCGCGCAGCCGTGACCATGGACAACCAAGTGCCTGAGGTTCAACCGAAATGAGTAAGGAACTGCTGCTCGTCGTGGATGCCGTCGCCGCCGAGAAGGGTGTGCCGGAGTCGGTCATCCTCGAGGCGATCGAAGCCGCGCTGGCGTCCGCCGCCAAGAAGCGCTACGTCGACCAGGACGTGCTGGTGCGCGTGCAGATCGACCCGAAGGACGGCAGCTACGAGACCTTCCGCCGCTGGGAAGTCGTGGCCGACGACGTGGTGATGGAGTCGCCCGACCGCCAGGTGCGCCTGATGGACGCGCTCGACGAGAGCGAGGACGCCGAGGTCGGCGACTACATCGAGGAGCAGATCGAGAACCCGGACTTCGGGCGCATCGCCGCGCAGGCCGCCAAGCAGGTGATCGTGCAGCGCGTCCGCGAGGCCGAGCGCGCGCAGGTCGTCGATGCGTGGAAGGACCGCGTGGGCGAGCTGGTCACCGGCGTGGTCAAGCGCGTCGAGCGCGGCAGCATCTACGTCGACCTGGGCGGCAACGCCGAGGCGATCATTGCCAAGGACAAGGGCATCCCGCGTGACGTCCTGCGCACCGGCGACCGCGTCCGCGGCTACCTGTTCGACGTGCGTTCCGAGCCGCGCGGCCCGCAGCTGTTCATCAGCCGCGCCGCCCCGGAATTCATGATGGAGCTGTTCAAGCTGGAGGTGCCGGAAGTCGGCCAGGGCCTGGTCTCGATCATGGCCTGCGCGCGCGACCCCGGCGACCGCGCCAAGATCGCGGTGCTCGCGCACGACAACCGCACCGATCCGATCGGCGCCTGCATCGGCATGCGCGGTTCTCGCGTGCAGGCGGTGACCAACGAGCTGAACGGCGAGCGCGTCGACATCATCCTGTGGAGCGACAACCCGGCGCAGTACGTGATCAACGCGATGGCGCCGGCGGAGGTGCAGTCGATCATCGTCGACGAGGACAAGCACTCGATGGACCTCGCGGTCGCCGAGGACAAGCTGGCGCAGGCGATCGGCCGCGGCGGCCAGAACGTCCGCCTGGCCAGTCGCCTGACCGGCTGGCAGCTCAACGTGATGACCGCCGACCAGGTGCAGGCGAAGTCGGAGGCCGAGCAGGCAGCGGCGCGCCAGCTGTTCATGGACAAGCTGGAGGTCGACGAGGAGATCGCCGGCATCCTGGTGGCGGAGGGCTTCAGCACGGTCGAGGAAGTCGCCTACGTGCCGGTCGGCGAGCTGCTGGCGGTCGAGGGCTTCGACGAGGACATCGTCGAGGAGCTGCGTTCGCGCGCCCGCGACGCCTTGCTGAACGACGCGCTGGCGGTGGAGGAGGGCCTGGAGGAACACCAGCCCGCCGAGGACCTGCTGGCGCTGGACGGCATGGACGAGGCCACCGCCTACGCCCTGGCCGAGCGCGGCATCCGCACCCGCGAGGAACTGGCCGAGGCCGCCACCGACGAGATCGACGACATCGAGGGCATCGATGCCGGGCGCGCCGCGGCGCTGATCATGGAAGCGCGGAAGCACTGGTTCGAGTGACCGCCGGCGCGCCGACGCGCGCCAACGCGATAAACTCGCCCACCCATGCCCGGGCTTGCCCCGGGCCAGCAACGGAATCCGAATGTCGCAACAAACCACCATCCGCAAGCTGGCCGAACTGGTGAACACGCCGGTCGAGAAACTGCTGGAGCAACTGGCCGAGGCCGGCATGAGCTTCAGCGGTCCCGACCAGGTCGTGACCAGCATGGAGAAAGTGAAGCTGCTCGGCTTCCTCAAGCGTTCGCACGGCAAGGCCGAGGCGGCCGCCGAGGACGTCGTCGCGCCGAGCAAGATCACCCTCAACCGCAGCCGCAAGCAGGAAATCACGGTCGGCGGCGGCAAGGCCGGCCGTGGCGCCGCCAGCACCATCGACGTCGTGGTGCGCAAGAAGATCACCCTCAAGCCCGGCCAGGGCGAGGCGCGCGGCGCGCAGGCGGGCGGCGACGACGAGCGTGCCGAGATCCTGCGCAAGCTGGAGGAATCCCGCCAGCGCAACCTCGCCGAACAGCAGGAGCTGGCGGCCAAGGATCGCCAGCGCTTCCAGGAACTCGAGGAGCAGAAGCGCCAGGCCGAGGCCGAGGCGGCGCGCGTCGCCGCGGAAGCCGCGGCCAGCGCCGAGCTCGCGCTCGAGGAAGCCGGCAAGCACAAGGGCCACCATGGACAGGCGCCGAAGCCGGCCGCCCCGCGCGAAGCCGACAAGGCCGCCGCGCACAAGGGCAAGGCGCATCGCGGCTCGCACGTGATGGTCACCAGCGTCGAGGACGACGACAACACCGCGCGCTTCGCCGGCCAGTTGCACCTGTCCGCGTCCGAGCGCGCCCGCCGCAGCACCAATGCCCGCGGCAAGGCCGGTCGCCCGCAGCGCCGCGCGCCCGACCAGTCGCGCACCGGCACCGGCTTCAACAAGCCGACCGCGCCGATCGTGCGCGAGGTGTCCATCGGCGAGGCGATCACCGTGGCCGACCTTGCGCAGAAGCTGGCGCTGAAGGGCGGCGACGTGGTCAAGGCGCTGTTCAAGATGGGCGTGATGGCCACCATCACCCAGACCATCGACCACGACACTGCCGTGCTGGTGACCGAGGAACTCGGCCACAAGGCGGTCGCCGCGGCCAGCGACGACGCCGAGTCGGAACTGCTGGCGCAGGCCGGGCAGGCGCAGGGCGACAAGACCTCGCGTCCGCCGGTGGTGACCATCATGGGCCACGTCGACCATGGCAAGACCTCGCTGCTCGACTACATCCGCCGGACCAAGGTGGCGTCGGGCGAGGCGGGCGGCATCACCCAGCACATCGGCGCCTACCACGTGGAGACGCCGAAGGGCACGATCAGCTTCCTCGACACCCCTGGCCACGCGGCATTCACCCACATGCGCCAGCGCGGCGCGAAGCTGACCGACATCGTGGTGCTGGTGGTCGCGGCCGACGATGGCGTGATGCCGCAGACGGTCGAGGCGATCCAGCACGCGAAGGCGGCCAAGGTGCCGCTGATCGTCGCGATCAACAAGATCGACAAGTCCGACGCCGATCCGTCGCGGGTCAAGAACGACCTGCTGGCGCACGACGTCGTCGCCGAGGACTTCGGCGGCGATACCCAGATGGTCGAGCTGTCGGCCAAGACCGGCCTGGGCGTGGACGACCTGCTGGACGCGATCAACCTGCAGGCCGAGGTCCTCGACCTCCAGGCCGTGCACGAGGGCCGCGCCGCCGGCGTGGTGATCGAGTCGGCGCTGGACAAGGGCCGCGGCCCGGTGGCCACGGTGCTGGTGCAGCAGGGCACGCTGGCCAAGGGCGACTACCTGGTCTGCGGCATCCAGTACGGCCGCGTGCGCGCCCTGTTCGACGAGACCGGCGGGCAGGTGCAGCAGGCCGGCCCGTCGATCCCGGTGCAGATCCTCGGCCTGTCCGGCGTGCCGGATGCGGGCGACGACTTCGTGGTCGTGGCCGACGAGCGCCTGGCCAAGGACGTGGCCCAGCAGCGCGACGCCAAGCGCCGCGAACTGCGCCTGGTCGCCTCCGCGGGCAACCGCATGGAGGACATCATGGCGCAGATGGGCGACGGCGCCAGCCAGCAGACCCTGAACCTGGTGGTCAAGGCCGACGTGCATGGCTCCATGCAGGCGCTGCGCGAGGCCCTGACCGGCCTGTCCAACGAGCAGATCCGCATCAACGTGATCGGTTCCGGCGTCGGCGGCATCACCGAGTCCGACGCCCAGCTGGCGGCGACCTCGAAGGCCACGGTCATCGGCTTCAACGTGCGCGCGGACGCCTCGGCGCGCCGGGTGATCGAGGGCAACGGCGTCGACCTGCGCTACTTCTCGATCATCTACGACGTCATCGACCAGGTGAAGCAGGTCGCGTCGAACGTGCTGGGCAAGGAAGTGCGCGAGGAGATCATCGGCATCGCCGAGGTCCGCGACGTGTTCCGCAGCTCGAAGTTCGGCGCGGTCGCCGGCTGCATGGTGGTCGAGGGCGTGGTCAAGAAGTCCAAGCCGATCCGCGTGCTGCGCGACAACACGGTGATCTTCGAGGGCGAGCTGGAATCGCTTCGCCGCTTCAAGGAGAACGTGGACGAAGTCCGCGTCAACACCGAGTGCGGCATCGGCGTGAAGGCCTACAACGACGTCCAGCCGGGCGACCAGATCGAGTGCTTCGAGCGCATCGAGGTGCAGCGCACGCTGTAAGGCGTGCGCCCCGCCATGGCGCAGAAATCCTTCCATCGCACCGACCGGGTCTCGGCGCAGTTGCGCCGCGAACTCGGCACCCTGGTCCACGAAGCCGTGCGCGAGCACGGCCTGGCCTCGGCCAGCGTCTCCGACGTCGAGGTCACCCGCGACATGGCGCACGCCAAGGTGTTCGTCACCGTGCTGCTGGCCGATCGCGCGGCTGAGACGGTGAAGGCGTTGAAGGCGCTGGCGCCGGAGATCCGCTACCAGCTCGCGCGCGCGGTCAAGCTGCGCCACGTGCCCGAGTTGCACTTCCATTACGACGAATCGGTGGATCGCGGCGAGCGCATCGATTCCCTGCTGCGCGACCTCCGCGCCAGTGACGACGCCGAATAGGCCCGCGCCCCCGCGGGAGCGCCGCCCGCGCACCGTGTTCCGCCGGCTGGACGGCATCCTGCTGCTGGACAAGCCGCAGGGGCTGTCGTCGAACCAGGCCCTGCAGCGCGTGCGCCACCTGTTCCGCGCCGAGAAGGGCGGCCATACCGGCAGCCTGGACCCGCTCGCCACCGGCCTGTTGCCGGTCTGTTTCGGCGAGGCCACCAAGATCGCCGGCGGCCTGCTGGGCGCGCGCAAGGCCTACGAGACCGTGGCCCGGCTCGGCATCGTCACCGATACCGACGACGCCGAGGGCCAGCCGCTGCGCGAACGCCCGGTGCCGGCGCTGACCATCGACGCCATCGATGCCGCGTTGAAACGACTGACCGGCCGCATCCGCCAGCGCCCGCCGATCTATTCGGCGCTCAAGCGCGGCGGCGAGCCGCTGTATGCCAAGGCGCGGCGCGGCGAAGCCATCGAGGTCGAGGAGCGCGAGGTCGACGTCCACGCCTTCGACCTGCTCAATGCCGACGACCTGCTCGACCGCGGCGAGCCGCAGCTGCGCCTGCACGTCGAATGCGGCTCCGGCACCTACGTGCGCAGCCTGGTCCGGGACCTCGGCGAGGCGCTGGGCTGCGGCGCGCATGTCGCCGAGCTGCGCCGGCTGTGGGTGGACCCGTTCCGCGAGCCGCGGATGTGGACGCTGGACGCGCTGGAAAACCTGCTGGCGCAGGCGGGCGAACGCGTGCTGGATGCCTGCCTGCTGCCGATCGAAGCCGGCATGGCTTCGTGGCCGCAGGTGCGGGTGAGCGAGGCGCAGGCGCATCGGCTGGGGCGTGGCCAGGGCTTGCGCGGGCCGTACAAGCCGGCGGGGCAGGTCGCGATCGTGGACGAGGGCGGCCGCGGCCTGGGCCTGGGCGACGTGGATGCCGAGGGCGCTTTGCGGCCGACCCGCCTGTTCCGCTGGGCCGCGGCGACCCAGGGCGGCGAACCACCCGCCGGCTGACCGGTTTGCTGCGCTGCAGCGCGTTGCCGCGGAAGCCCTGCACGGGCTATACTCCCGCTGCTCTCCGGAGCGCTTTTCATTTCCCATCCCGACGAACCGCGCGGTGCGCGGGCCCTCGTGCCCCTGTTCCTGCCGGTTTCGCGACTACGAGGCCACCATGTCCATCGATTCCCAGAAAGTCATCAACGAACACAAGCGCGGCGACAACGACACCGGTTCGCCGGAAGTGCAGGTCGCCCTGCTGACCGCCCGCATCGAGCAGCTGACCGAGCACTTCAAGGTGCACAAGCAGGACCACCACAGCCGGCGCGGCCTGCTGATGATGGTGAACCGCCGTCGCAGCCTGCTCGACTACCTGCACCGCAAGGATGCGGAGCGTTACAAGGCGCTGATCCAGAAGCTGGGCCTGCGTCGCTAAGCGATACCCGACCGCGGCGCAGCGATGCGCCGCGGTCTTTTTTGCGGCACGCCTTCGCGGCGGGCCGGCACCACACCAACGCGGCGCTGCCGCATTCCCGCACCGCACCGGCGGTGCAGCGCACGGGGCGGGGCCCCGCGGCGTAGACGAGACAGACGAACCAAGGATTCCCACGTGGCGAAAATCACCAAGACCTTCCAGTACGGCAAGCAGACCGTCACCCTCGAAACCGGCGAGATCGCGCGCCAGGCCGGTGGCGCCGTCATGGTGTCGTGCGACGGCACCATGGTGCTGTGCACCGCGGTGGCGGCGAAGACCCAGCGCGAAGGCCAGGACTTCTTCCCGCTCACCGTGGACTACCAGGAGAAGTTCTACGCCGGTGGCCGCATCCCGGGCGGCTTCTTCAAGCGCGAAGGCCGCGCCACCGAGAAGGAAACGCTGACCAGCCGCCTGATCGACCGCCCGATCCGCCCGCTGTTCCCGGAAGAGTTCAAGAACGAAGTCCAGGTGATCGCGACGGTGATGTCGCTGAACCCGGAAGTCGACGGCGACATCCTCGCCCTGATCGGTTCCTCGGCGGCCGTCGCCCTGACTGGTGCCCCGTTCCAGGGCCCGATCGGTGCCGCCAAGGTCGGCTACAAGAACGGCCAGTACCTGCTGAACCCGACCACCAGCGAACTGGTCGATTCCGACCTCGAGCTGGTCGTCGCCGGCACCAAGGACGCCGTGCTGATGGTGGAGTCCGAGGCCCGCGAGCTGTCCGAGGACGTGATGCTGGGCGCGGTGGTGTTCGGCCACCAGCAGATGCAGGTCGCGATCGACGCGATCAACGCCCTGGTCGCCGAAGCCGGCAGGCCGAAGTGGGACTGGCAGGCCCCGGCCAAGAACGAGGCGCTGATCGGCGCGCTCAAGGCCGCGATCGGCGACAAGCTGGCCGCCGCCTTCCAGGTGCGCGACAAGCTCGAGCGCAAGGACGCGATCTCCGCGCTGAAGAAGGCCGTGCTGGCCGAGATCGCGCCGCAGGTCGAGGCCAACGGCTGGAACCCGGCCGAGGCGTCGAAGGAATTCGGCGAGCTGGAGTACCAGACCATGCGTGGCGCGGTGCTCGACACCAAGGTCCGCATCGACGGCCGCGCGCTCGACACCGTGCGCCCGATCACCTCGAAGGTCGGCGTGCTGCCGCGCGTCCACGGTTCCTCGCTGTTCACCCGCGGCGAGACCCAGGCGATCGTCGCCGTGACCCTCGGCACCGCCCGCGACGGGCAGGTGATCGACGCGGTCGCCGGCGAGTACAAGGAACACTTCCTGTTCCACTACAACTTCCCGCCGTACTCGGTCGGTGAAGCCGGCCGCATGATGGGCCCGAAGCGCCGCGAGATCGGCCATGGCCGCCTCGCCAAGCGCGGCGTGCTGGCGGTCATGCCGACGATGGAAGCCTTCCCGTACACCATCCGCGTGGTCTCGGAGATCACCGAGTCGAACGGTTCGTCCTCGATGGCCTCGGTCTGCGGTTCCTCGCTGGCGCTGATGGACGCGGGCGTGCCGGTCAAGGCGCCGGTCGCGGGCATCGCGATGGGCCTGGTCAAGGAAGGCGACGACTTCGTCGTGCTGTCCGACATCCTCGGCGACGAGGACCACCTCGGCGACATGGACTTCAAGGTCGCCGGCACCGCGAACGGCATCTCCGCGCTGCAGATGGACATCAAGATCCAGGGCATCACCGAGGAGATCATGAAGGTCGCGCTGGCGCAGGCCAAGGCCGGCCGCCTGCACATCCTCGGCGAGATGGCCAACGCGCTGACCGCGCCGCGCGGCGAGCTGTCCGAGTTCGCGCCGCGCCTGCTGACCATCAAGATCCATCCGGACAAGATCCGCGAGGTGATCGGCAAGGGCGGTTCGGTGATCCAGGCGATCACCAAGGAAACCGGCACCCAGATCGACATCCAGGACGACGGCACCATCACCATCGCCTCGGTCAACGCCGCCGCCGGCCAGGCCGCGAAGGCGCGCATCGAGCAGATCACCAGCGACGTCGAGCCGGGCCGCATCTACGAAGGCAAGGTCGCCAAGATCATGGACTTCGGTGCGTTCGTGACCATCGCCCCCGGCAAGGATGGCCTGGTCCACGTCTCGCAGATCTCCAACGAGCGCGTCGAGAAGGTCTCGGACAAGCTCAAGGAAGGCGACGTGGTCAAGGTCAAGGTGCTCGAGGTCGACAAGCAGGGCCGCATCCGCCTGTCGATGAAGGCCGTGGAAGAAGGCGAGGGGACGGGCGAGTAATCCCGCCGCGCCATCGCTGCACCCCTCGGAAAGCGGGCTTCGGCCCGCTTTTCGTTTGTGCGCCATACTCCCCGCACGACCCCCGTGGAGCGGAATGCGATGCGCAGGCAGCGACGCTGGTTCCGATGGCTGTTGGCCGTGGCAGGCGCGGTCGTGCTGGCGCTCGCAGGCATCTGGTGGTGGTCGATGCCGTCCGCCGGCGACCCCTTCTACACGGCGCCCACGCCGCTTCCGCCCGCGGCCGGAACGCTGCTGCGCAGCGAGCCCTATACGCACGATATCCCGAGCGGGGCGCGCGCGTGGCGCATCCTCTACACGACCCGCGATGCGCATGGCGCATCCGCGTTGGCGAGTGCGTTGGTGGTCGCGCCGGCCGCCGGGCAAGCGCCTTATCCGGTGGTCGCCTGGACGCATGGCACGACCGGTGCGGTCCCGGGCTGCGGTCCGCTGCCGCTGGGCTTGCCGTTCGCCAACGTGCCCGCGTTCCCGCAGGCGATCCAGGCCGGCTGGGCCTTCGTCGCCACCGACTACGCGGGGATGGCCGCGCCCGGCGTCGCGCCCTACCTGGTCGGGCTCGGCGAGGCGCGCTCCACCCTCGATGCCTTGCGCGCGGCGCGCCAGGTGCGCGGCCTGGCACTGGCGGATGCCACCGTGGTCTGGGGGCATTCGCAGGGCGGGCACGCAGCGCTGTGGACCGGGGTGGAGTGGCCGCGCCATGCGCCGGAGCTGCGCCTGCTTGGGATCGCGGCCGCGGCGCCGGCGACGGACCTGCCGGTGCTGCTGTCGCGCATCGCCGACGAACCGGTCGGCCGGATCATGGGCGCCTTCGTCCTGCGCGCCTATGCCGACACCTACGACGACGTCGATTTCGCCGCCGAAACGCATGCAGCCAGCCGCTGGCTGGCGCGGGACATGTCTGCGCGTTGCCTGGCCGGCAAGCAGGCGTTGGTGTCGGTGGGCGAAGCGATGCTCGCCGGCGGCTCCATCTTCGCCGGTGCCCCGGCCGATGGCGCCTTCGGTGCGCGCCTGCGGGAGAACATCCCGCCGCCGCTGACCGACCTCCCGGCGTGGATCGCGCAAGGCGATCGCGACACCCTGGTCCTGCCCGATGTCCAGCGCGGGTACGTGCAGCGTGCCTGCGCCGCCGGGGCGACGCTCGAGTATCGCGAGTATCCCGGCGAGGACCACCTCTCGCTGGTCAAGGCCGATGGGGCCTATGCGCGCGACCTGCTGGCATGGACGCAGGCCCGGTTTGCGGGCGCGCCGGCGCGGGGATGCCGCTAGCGGGCGATCACGACTGCGCCTCGGGATGCCGCGCCATCCACTCGGCCAGCGCGGTGCGATAGGCCGCCAGTTCCTCGGCGTACAGGTCGAACACGCAGACCGCGCAGCCGCTCTCGCAGCAGTCCGAGGGCAGCGGCGATTCCGGCGGCAGGGGACGCGGGTCGGTGGCGGGTGCGTTGGGCTGCGGCATGGCGTCGGGGTGGGCGGTCGCGGAACGGGCGGTCGCGAAGTGGGCGGTCGCGGAGCGGCGATTATCGAATGCGACGCCTGCCTTGCCCATGCCGCCACAAGCGGTTCCAATGCGGCATGTCCCGCGATCCGATGCCGAGCTTGACCCGCCGCCGCCTGTTGTCGGCTGCCGTGGCGGCGGCCGCAACGACGACGTTGCCCCTGCGCGCCGCTGCGTCCTTGCCCACGACATGGATCCCGCCCGACTGGCTGCTCGACGACCTGCCGCGGCAGATGCGCGCGCTCGGGGTGCCGGGGATCGGCATCGCGGTGGTCGAGGACGGCGCGCTGGCGTGGTCGCGCAGCGTCGGCATCGCCGACGCGACGCGTGGTACCCCGGTGGACGACGCCTCGTTGTGGGAGGCGGCCTCGCTCAGCAAGCCGGTGTTCGCCTACGCCGTCCTGCAACTGGTCGATCGCGGTGAACTCGCGCTCGACGCACCGCTGGTGCGCTATGCGCGGCCGGCCTACCTCGGGAAGTCCCCTTGGCTCGCGCGCATCACCGTTCGCGACGTGCTGCGGCATACCACCGGGCTGCCGAACTGGCGCAAGGAACCCGCCCGCGAGCCCCTGGAGCCGGCGGTCGCGCCGGGCACGCGCATCGACTATTCCGGCGAGGCCTTCACCTGGTTGCAGCTCGCGGTGGAGGCGGTGACCGGCGAAAGCCTCGACCAGAGCCTGCACCGCCTCCTGTTCGATCCGGCGGGCATGCGCGACAGCAGCTACGGTTGGGATGCGGCGCTGGCGGCGCGCTCGGTCTTCGGGCATGGCGGACCGGACGACGTGCAACCGGGATTGCCGCCGCAGGGCCTGCGCGATGCCTGGGAGGCGGCGGAGCCGGTCGCGCTGCGCTGGGGCAAGGCGTTGTCGGACTGGCGCTATGCCGACGCCGAGCGCGCCTTGCCGTTGGTGCAGGCGGGCGCCAGGGCCGGGGTGGCGCACTGGCCCGGGGACATCCTCGCCAATGCGGCCGCCAGCCTGCGTTGCACGGTGCGTGACTACGCGCGCCACATGGCGTTGGTGGTGCATCCCCCGCGCGCGCCATGGGCGCTGCGGGAGGCCACCCGCAACGCGATGCTCAGCGCGCAGATCGCCCTGCCGGGGCGCTACACCGGGAAGACCCTGGGCTGGAACCTCGAGGCCACCCGCATCGGCCCGGTGCTGTACCACTCGGGCAGCAATGCCGGGGTGTTCAAGACCTTCGCGCTGGGCGATGCGGCGCGCGGCCGGGCGCTGGTGGTGATGACCAACGCCGCCTCCGGCAACCTGCTGTACCGCCGCGTGGTCCGTGCGGCGACCGGGCTCGACCTGCTCGCGTTCGACCTGTGAGGCGCCGCCTCAGCCGCGCTTCAAGCCCTTCAACGCATCCGCCATCGCACTGTTGAACGGTGCCGCGGCCGGTTGTGCTGCGCGCGGTGCCGGGCCGCGCCCGCGCTCGTGGCCCGGGTTGCCGGCGCGGCGCGCATCGCGCGCGCCATCAGTCGGGCGCGCGGCGGGCGGGGCCGGGCTGTCGTCGAGGCGGCGGGTGAGGGCGATGCGCTTGCGCGCGACATCGACCTCCAGCACCTTCACCTTGACGATGTCGCCGGCCTTCACCACGTCGCGAGGATCCTTCACGTAGCGGTCGGACAATGCCGAGATGTGGACCAGCCCGTCCTGGTGCACGCCGATGTCGACGAAGGCCCCGAATGCGGCAACGTTGCTGACCACGCCTTCCAGCACCATGCCGGGGCGCAGGTCCTTGATGTCCTCGATGCCGTCGGCGAACTGCGCCGCCTTGAACTCGGGGCGCGGGTCGCGGCCCGGCTTCTCGAGTTCCTTCAGGATGTCGCGCACGGTCGGCTCGCCGAAGCGCGCATCGGTGAACTGCGCCGGCTTCAACGCGCGCAGGAAGGCGGTATCGCCGATCACCTGCTTCACCGTGCGCCCGCCACCGGCAAGGATGCGCTCGACCACCGGATAGGCTTCCGGGTGCACCGCCGACGCATCCAGCGGTTCGTCGCCATCGGCGATGCGCAGGAAGCCGGCGCATTGCTCGAAGGTCTTCTCGCCCAGCCGCGGCACCTTCAGCAGCGCCTTGCGCGAGGCGAACGCGCCATGCTGGTCGCGGTACACCACGATGTTCTCGGCGACGCCGGCGGTCAGGCCGGAGACCCGCGCCAGCAGAGGCGCGGACGCGGTATTGAGGTCCACGCCGACCGCGTTCACGCAGTCCTCGACGCGCGCGTCCAGCGCACGCGCCAGCTGGTACTGGTCGACGTCGTGCTGGTACTGGCCCACGCCGATCGCCTTCGGCTCGATCTTCACCAGCTCGGCCAGCGGATCCTGCAGGCGCCGCGCGATCGAGACCGCGCCGCGCAAGGACACGTCGAGCCCGGGGAATTCGCGTGCGGCGAGTTCGGAGGCGGAATACACCGATGCCCCGGCCTCGCTCACCACCATCTTCTGCATGCCCAGCCCGGGGGCGCGCTTGAGCAGGTCGCCGGCGAGCTTGTCGGTCTCGCGGCTGGCGGTGCCATTGCCGATCGCCACCAGCTGCACGCCATGCGCGGTGCACAGCCGCTCCAGCGTGGCCAGCGACGCGTCCCATTGCCGCCGCGGCTCGTGCGGGTAGATGGTCTCGGTGGCGACCAGCTTGCCGGTGGCGTCCACGACCGCGACCTTGACCCCGGTGCGCAGGCCCGGGTCCAGCCCGAGCACCGCCTTGCGCCCCGCCGGGGCGGCCAGCAGCAGGTCGCGCAGGTTGTCGCCGAACACCGCGATGGCCTCGGCTTCCGCCTTCTCGCGGGCCTGGTTGAACAGGTCGAGCAGCAGGTGCATGTGCAGTCGTGCGCGCCAGGCGAGCCGGCAGGCGCCGCGCAGCCAGGCGTCGGCCGGTCGGCCGCGGTCGGCGATGCCGGCATGCACGGCGATCCGGCCTTCGGCGAGCGCGTGCCCGGCTTCGGCATCGCTGCCGGGGTCGAGGTCGAGCTGCAGGAATTCCTCGCGGCGCCCGCGGAACAGCGCGAGCAGGCGATGCGAGGGAATCCGCGCCAGCGGCTCGGCATGGTCGAAGTAGTCGCGGTACTTCTCGCCGGCGGCCTGCTTGCCTTCGACCACCCGCGCGCGTATCACGCCTTCGCGCGCCAGCCAGTCGCGCAGCTCGCCGAGCAAGGCCGCATCCTCGCTCCAGCGCTCGATCAGGATGGCGCGCGCGCCGTCCAGCGCGGCCTTGGCATCGGCGACGCCCTTGCCGGCGTCGACATAGGCGGCAGCGGCAGCCTCCGGTAGCAGGCCCGGATCGGCGAGCAGCGTATCGGCCAGCGGCTCGAGGCCTGCTTCGCGTGCGATCTGCGCCTTGGTCCGGCGCTTCGGCTTGTAGGGGAGATAGAGGTCCTCCAGCCGCGACTTGCTGTCGGCGGCGAGGATCTCGGCGCGCAGGGCATCGTCCAGCTTGCCCTGTTCGTCGATGCTGGCGAGGATCGTCGCGCGGCGCTCCTCCATCTCGCGCAGGTAAGCGAGGCGCTGGTCCAGCGTGCGCAACTGGGTGTCGTCGAGGCCGCCGGTCGCTTCCTTGCGGTAGCGCGCGATGAACGGGACGGTGGCGCCTTCGTCCAGCAGGCCGACCGCGGCTTCCACCTGCGCGGGTTGCGCACCGATCTCGGTGGCGATGGACAGGGCGATCTTGCGCGCGGTGGCGGCGGGCAGTGCAGGCATGCGGGGCGGTGTCGGCGAACGAGGGACCACGATTGTCGCCGTCCGCCGGCGGCGGCGACAGCTTGACAGCCGCGGCTCAGTCGGGGACGCGCGGGTGGCGACGCGCTACGTACAGGCCCAACCCGACACCCAGCGCCGACATCGCGAGCATGTAGTGGATCGGCGCGGCCGGGTGGTCCTTGATCGCCATGCTCAACAGCACGGGGGTGAGGCCGCCGGCGATCGCATAGGCCATGTTGTAGGCGAAAGACAGGCCGGAGAAGCGCACCGGTGCGGGGAAGCCACCCACTGCGATCGCGGGCACCAGCGCGGTCAGCCCGACCGCGAAACCGGCCAGTGCGTACAGCCCGTGCGAGTAGGCGCCGGCCATCGCGTTCGAATAGAAGGCGAAGAAGACGGCACCGAGCATCACGCTCCACAACGCCAGCACGCGCCCGGCGCCGAAGCGGTCGGCGAGCACGCCGGCGGCGAGGTTGGCGACCACGCAGGCGAGGATCGCCCAGGTGTTGCCTGCCAGGGCCTCGCCGCGCGGCACGCCTAGGCCCTGCAGCAGGGTCGGCATCATCAGCAGGGTCACCACCACGGCGGCAGTGAGCAGCCAGGTCAGCAGCATCGCCAGCAGCACCGCGCCGCCATGCGCGCGCAGCACGGTCTTCAGCGGCAGTTCGGCGGCCAGCGCGCGCCGCGCCTGCAGTTCGGCGAACACGGGGGTCTCGTGCAACTGCCGGCGCAGCACCATCGCGAGCAGGCCGAACACGCCGCCAACCACGAACGGCACGCGCCAGCCCCAGGCGAGCAGGGTGGCCTCGTCGAACGCGGCGTTGACCGCACGCGCAACCAGCGAACCGAGCAGGATGCCGGCGCACAAGCCGGCAGAGAGCGCGCCGCAGGCCAGCGTGCGGTGGCGCGGCGACACGTGCTCGCTCACGAACACCCAGGCGCCCGGTGCCTCGCCGCCGATCGCCGCGCCCTGCAGGAGGCGCAGCAGCAGCAACAGCAACGGCGCGAGCACCCCGGCCTGCGCGTAGGTCGGCAGCAGGCCCATCAGCAGGGTGGGCACGGCCATCATCAGGATGCTCAGCATGAACATCCGCTTGCGCCCGAGCAGGTCGCCGAAATGCGCCATCACCACGCCGCCCAGCGGGCGCGCCAGGTAGCCGGCGGCGAAGATCCCGAAGGTCTGCACCATCCGCATCCAGCCCGGCATGTCGGCGGGGAAGAACAGCGCGCCCATCGTGGTCGCGAAGAACACGAAGATCACGAAGTCGTAGAACTCGAGCGCGCCGCCCAGCGCGGACAGGGTGAGGGTCTTGGCCTGTTGCCGGGTCAGGCCGGCGGGTGCGGTCGGGGCGGGCGCATGCATCCCGCCAAGCGTATGCGATGCGCGGCCCGCGGCGAAGTGCCCACGGGCAGGCTGCCCGGCGCGGGGGCCGCGTGCCACACTCGAGAGGGTCCTTTGCAACGGCGGAGCATGGCGATGCGCGAGCGGCGATCGGGTTGGGCACTGGCATTGGCGGTGGCTGCCGCCGTTGGCAGTGGCGTGGCGACGGCGCAGGTCGCGCCGATGACGCCGGACATCACCGGCAAGAAGTTCGTCGCCCCCGAGGTGCCGCGCGATTTCACCAAGCGGGTGGTGATGATCCCGATGCGCGACGGGGTCAAGCTGTACACCGTGATCGTGATGCCGAAGGGCGCCACCAATGCCCCGATCCTGCTGACCCGTACGCCGTACAACGCCGCCAAACGCGCCGAACGGGTGCCGAACGCGACCCGCATCGTCGATGCATTGCCGCAGGGCGACACCGTGTTCGCCGAGGACGGCTACATCCGCGTGTTCCAGGACGTGCGCGGCAAGTACGGTTCTGAGGGCGAGTACGTGATGACGCGGCCCCCGCGCGGACCGCTGAACACCACCGGCGTGGACCACGCCACCGATGCCTGGGACACCATCGACTGGCTGGTCAAGCACGTGCCGGAGGGCAACGGCCGGGTCGGCATGCTGGGTTCGTCGTACGAGGGGCTGACCGTGGTGATGGCGCTGCTGGACCCGCATCCGGCATTGAAGGTCGCGGCGCCCGAGAGCCCGATGGTGGATGGTTGGATCGGCGACGACTGGTTCCAGAATGGCGCGTACCGGCAGGTCAACCTCGGCTACTTCACCGGGCAGATGACCGCGCGCGGGGCGGGCAGCGAGATCGCGCGCGCCACCAACGACGACTACACCAATTTCCTGCGTGCCGGGTCGGTGGGTGCGTACGCCCGCGCGGCCGGCCTCGACCAGGTCCCGGCCTGGCACAAGGTCAGCCAGCACCCCGCCTACGACGCGTTCTGGCAGGGGCAGGCGCTCGACAAGCTGCTGGCGAAGCTGCCCGCCATCCAGGTGCCGACCATGTGGGAGCAGGGCCTGTGGGACCAGGAGGACATCTACGGCGGGCACACGGCCTGGGCCGCGCTGGAAGCCAAGGACACCGACAACACCCGCAACTTCCTGGTGATGGGGCCATGGCGGCATAGCCAGGCGAACTACGACGGCAGCAGCCTCGGCGACCTGCGCTTCACCGGCGACACCGCGCTGGAGTGGCGCCGCGACGTGCTGAAGCCGTTCTTCGACCAGTACCTGAAGCCGGGCGCGCCGGTGGCCAATACGCCCCCGGTGTGGATCTACGACGCCGGGCGCAACCGCTGGAACACCTACCAACGCTGGCCGCAGGCCTGCGCGCAGGGCTGCGCGAACACGTCGCTGCCGGTGTACCTGCACGCCGACGAAACCCTGCGCGCGAACGCCCCGGGCGCAGACGGACCGCAATACGCGGAATACGTGTCCGACCCCGCCAAGCCGGTGCCGTTCGTGCCGCGCCCGGTGGACATGGGCGACCGCGCGACCTGGACCACCTGGCTGGTCAAGGACCAGCGCTTCGTGGATGGTCGCACCGACGTGCTGACTTACTCGAGTGCGCCGCTGACGGCGCCGCTGGTGCTGGCCGGCATCCCGCAGGTGCGGTTGGAGGCCTCGACCTCGGGCACCGACAGCGACTGGGTGGTCAAGCTGATCGACGTCTATCCCGACCTCAATCCGGACGATCCGAAGATGGCCGGGTTCCAGCTGCCGCTGGCGATCACCATCTTCCGCGGCCGCTACCGCGAAGGCTTCGACCGCCCGGCGCCGTTGCAGGCGGATGCGCCGCTTGCTTACGCCTTCGACCTGCCGAACGTGAACCACGTGCTCAAGCCCGGGCATCGGCTGATGGTGCAGGTCCAGTCCACCCTGTTCCCGCTCTACGACCGCAACCCGCAGGCCTACGTCGACAACATCTTCTTCGCCAGGCCGGGCGACTACCGCAAGGCGGTGCAGCGGGTGTGGGCGACACCGGCGCATGCCAGCCGCATCGACCTGCCGGTGGTATCGGGCCGCCTGCCCTGAGCGCATGTTGGACTAGAGTGGCGAAGAAATAGGAAGGAGTCGACGCATGCCATCGACCAGTCCCGAGCTGGAACTCTTCGTCCGCGAGGCGCTGGCCCGCGGGCAGTCGCGGGCCGCGATCCGCGAAGCCTTGGCGGCCGCGGGATGGCGCGATGAGCAGACCCGCGGCGTGCTGGACGGCTACGCGGACGTTGCGTTCCCGGTGCCGGTCCCGAAGCCGCGCGCCTCGCTCTCCGCCAAGGAGGCATTCCAGTACCTGGTGCTGTTCGCCACGCTGTATTTCAGCGCCTACCACCTCGGCAGCCTGCTGTTCGACCTGGTCAACCGCGCCCTGCCGGATCCGGCGGACCAGGCGCGATTCCCGATGTTCGGCGATTCGATGCGCTTCTCGGTCGCCGCGCTGGTCATCGCGTTCCCCGTATTCGCATGGATGTCGCACCGGGTTGGCGTGGATGTCGCGCGGCATCCGATCAAGCGGCTGTCGCCGGTGCGGCGCTGGCTGACCTACCTGACCCTGTTCGTGGCGGCGGGCATCCTGATCGGCGACATGACCTCGCTGGTCTACAACCTGCTCGGGGGCGAGGCCACGCCGCGCTTCCTGTGCAAGGTCGCGGTCGTGGCGATGATCGCCGGCGGGGTCTTCCACTATTACCTGCACGACCTGCGGCGCGAGGAGGCGGAGGCATGAGCACCAGCAGCCTCGGGCGCAGGTTGATGCTGGTGGCGACGGCGGTCGTGGTCGCGACCCTGGGCGCGGCGTTGTGGGTCATGGAGTCCCCGTCGAAGCAGCGCGACCGACGGATCGACGAGCGGCGGACCGGCGAACTCACCGCCATCGCCAATGCGGTCGACGCGTGGCGCGCAAGCAAGGCCAGCCTGCCGCCTTCGCTCGCCATCCTCGCGGCCGAACCGGGGGCCTCCCTGGCGGTGGTGGATCCGGTGGATGGCACGCCCTACGAATACCGCATCGTGTCGACGTCGCGCTACAGGCTGTGCGCGCGCTTCGCGACCACGACCTCGAGTGGCGATGCGGATGGCGCACCGATGTTCCGGGCAACGACGGAATGGCAGCATCCCGCCGGGCGGCACTGCTTCGAGCGCAAGGCGGGCCGTTCGGACGATGACGCGCCCGCCGGGGCCGTCGTCCGCTAGCCGGAAAACAGGTCGTCCTGCGCCGGGCTGCCATCCGGCGCGGCGAAGCCCGCCAGGCCCACGCCGGCCAGGCGGTAGCGTGTCCCGGGCGGCAACGCGACCCGGTCGCGCAACGCGCAGGCGATGTCGGCGCAGGCGGCTTCGCTGGTGGGGGGCTCCGCCGCGGTCAGGCTGCGGGTGAGCACGCGGAAATCGGCGGTCTTCAGCTTGAGCACCACGGTGCGCGCGATGCGCTCGGGATGCCGTTCGCGCTCGCGCAGGTAGCCGGCCCAGGCCTTGGCTGCCAGTCGGCGGACATGCGGCTCGAGTTCGGATAGCAGGAGATCCTGCTCGAAGGTGTCTTCCGCCGACACCTGCAGGGTGGGCCGTTCGGGTTGCACCGCCCGCGCGTCGATGCCCCACGCCAGTTCATGCAGGCGTGCGCCCCAGCGGCCGAAGCGGCGCTCCAGCACGTCGCTGCCGCAGCTGCGCAGGTCCGCGCAGGTGGCGATGCCGAGCGCGACGAGCTTCGCTTCCATCACCTTGCCGACGCCGGGCAGCTTGCCCACCGGCAGCGGGGCGAGGAAGGCCTCCACCATCGCCGGCTTGAGCACGAACTGGCCATCGGGCTTGTTCCAGTCGCTGGCGATCTTGGCGAGGAACTTGTTGGGCGCGATCCCGGCCGAGGCGGTGAGGTGGGTCTCCTCGCGGATCGCGTCGCGGATGCGGGTGGCGATGGCGGTGGCGCTGCCGAGGTCCTGCTTCGGCACTGTGACGTCGAGGTAGGCCTCGTCCAACGACAGGGGCTCGATGAGGTCGGTGTGGCGCTCGAAGATGCCGCGGACCTGCCGCGACACCGCCTTGTAGCGCACGAAGTCCGGCGGCACGAAGACCGCGTCCGGGCACAGGCGCTCCGCGCGCACCGCCGGCATCGCCGAGCGCACGCCGAACACGCGGGCCTCGTAGCTGGCTGCGCACACCACCGAACGCGCGCCGCGCCAGGCGACCACCACCGGCTTGCCGCGCAGCGCGGGATCGTCGCGTTGCTCGACCGAGGCGTAGAACGCATCCATGTCGACATGGATGATCTTGCGCTGCGGGGATTCGCTCACGCCGCGATTCCAGGACGGGCGTGTCGCAGGATCAGCGCCAGAACACGATGCGGTCATGCCCGGGGTCGGGGCGGTTCTTGCGCGCGCGGCGGTCGCTGTAGGGCGGTCGCGCGATGCGCAGTTCGTGGCGACCAGGTGGCAAATCGCGCACATCGATCATCGCCAGCAGGGCGGGGCGGTCGGTGCGCGGGTCGTTGCTGGCTTCGTAACGGAGATCGGCCAGCGGCCTGCCGTCCAGCGACACCGCATGCAACCTGCCGAGGCAGACGAGCAGTGCCGCCGCGCGGGCCTCGTCGGTCGCGGAACCGTCGACCGCGCACTGGCGCATCGGTGCCTCCACCCGGCGCGGCACGTAGGGCACCACCAGCTTGAGGTACGGCCCGCGCACCACCATGCCCGGGATGTAGGGTTGCGCGCGCGCCTTGAGCGGATCGCGCTGGTCGTCGTAGGCGTCGGTCTCCACTTCCAGCGCATCGCTGGACGGGAACAGGCCGTAGTTGCCGATCCATTCCGGCCGCTGCAGGCCGATCAGGCTGCTGGTCGCGGTCGCCATCGCCAGGACGACGGCGCCGTTGAACAGCAGCATCGCCTGCCGCTGGCCACCGTTGCTGGACAGGATTGAGAGGATCGGGCTCTTGCTGACGCCCATGCCGAGCCGCGATCCGATCCGCAGCACCGCGCGGATCGCCCGGTGGGCCAGGCCATCCGCCGGCAGGCGGGCGCCGAACTGGCGGTCGAGCAGAATGGCGGCCAGCACCGGCAGGAACAGCGCGGCGAAGATCGCCGCGAACAGGTACATCACGTTGATCCGCCAGCCGAGGCCCGCGGCGACCAGGTTGAGCAGCGCCATGCCGCCGCAGAACACCACGCAGATCACCGCCAGCATGCTGGCGATCAGCACCCCCACGGCGAAGGCCACGCTGGCGCGGTTGTCCGCGCGTTCGACCGTCTCTTCCATGCTGGATGCGCGCTCGCGCTCCACCTCGGACTGGATCGGCCCCATGTTCAGCTTGTCGAAGCGGATCCCTTCGGGATACACCGACTGCATGCCGACCAGGGCAATCCACATCGCGCGCAGCATCAAGTGGATGACGAAGGTCGCGGCCAGCACCACGGCGGCGCTCTTGGCGTAGACGTAGGACATCACCACGACCATCCGCCAGTCGCCGTTGACGCGCGGTTCCAGCGCCATCAGCACGCCGTCCAGCCAGCCCGGCAACTGCAACATGGCGAACACCGCCACGCCGGAAATCAGCAACTCGACTTCCCAGGTGGGCGTGGTGCGGCTCGGCAGCGGCGTGTTCGATTCGGGTTCGCTCATGGCCCGGCATGGTGCGGGCCATGCGCGGGGCTGGCAAGCCTCAGGTCAGGCCGAACGCGTAGTACAGGCCGATCACCACGAACACCGCCGCGGTCTTGACCAGGGTCACCGCGAAGATGTCCTTGTAGGCCTGCCGATGGGTCAGCCCAGTCACCGCCAGCAGGGTGATCACCGCGCCGTTGTGCGGCAGCGTGTCCATGCCGCCGGAGGCCATCGCCGCCACCCGGTGCAGCACGTCCATCGGGATGCCAGCGGCATTCGCGTTGGCGATGAAGGTGTCGGCCATCGCCGCCAGCGCGATGCTCATGCCGCCCGACGCCGAACCTGTGATGCCGGCCAGCGCGGTGACCGTCACCGCTTCGTTGACCAGCGGATTCGGGATCGCGCCCAGCGCATTGGCGACCACCAGGAAGCCGGGCAGGGCCGCGATCACCGCGCCGAAGCCGTATTCCGAGGCGGTGTTCATGCCGGCCAGCAGGGCGCCGCCGATCGCCGACTTGCTGCCCTCGGCGAAGCCGGCGACCACCGGCTTCCAGGCGAACAGCAGTACGCAGGCGATGCCGGCGAGCAACGCGCCCTCGACCGCCCAGATCGCGGCGACCTTGGAGATTTCCTGCACCACCGGGGTCGGGTTGCCGATCACCGCCGGCACGAAGCTGGCGCTCTCGCCGTAGTGCGCCGGGATCCACAGGGTCAGCAGCTTGTTGGCGATGCCGACCACCAGCAGCGGCAGCAGCGCGACCAGCGGATTGGCCAGCTTGCCGCCGGCGAAGGCCGCCGGTTCGTTGACCAGCTTGGCCGGGTCGCCGTAGCCCTCGCCGGCACGGGCAGCGACGCGCCGGCGCCAGTCCAGGTACGCCAGGCCGACGACCAGGATGAAGACGCCGCCCAGCGTGCCGAGCACCGGCGCGGCCCAGGTATCGGTGCCGAAGAACGTGGTCGGGATGATGTTCTGGATCTGCGGGGTCCCCGGCAGCGCATCCATGGTGAAGGTGAACGCGCCCAGCGCGATGGTGCCCGGGATCAGCCGCTTGGGGATGTCGCCCTGGCGGAACAGCTCTGCGGCGAACGGGTAGACCGCGAACACCACCACGAACAGCGAGACGCCGCCGTAGGTCAGCAGGGCGCAGACCACCACGATCGACAGCATCGCCCGCTGCGCGCCGACGACGCGGATGGTCGCGGCGACGATGGCCTTGGAGAAGCCGGACAGCTCGATCACCTTGCCGAACAGCGCGCCGAGCAGGAACACCGGGAAGTACAGCTTGAGGAAGCCGACCATCTTCTCCATGAACAGGCCGGTGAACATCGGCGCGACCTGCGACGGATCGGTCAGCAGCACCGCGCCGAGGGCGGCGACCGGCGCGAACAGGATGACGCTGTAGCCGCGGTAGGCCACGAACATCAGGAAGCACAGCGCGGCCAGCACGATCAGAAACGACATCGCCATCCCCGGCGGAGGAACTCGGGCTGGGAGTGTGGCCCGCCCGCCGGGGCGGCCCCATTGTCCGAACGTCCAATGCCGCCGCGGCCGCGACCGGCCTACCGTGCGTCCATCGGCGGCGAGCGTGCCGACCGCGTGCATGCACCCGTGAGGAGGGGACAGATGAAGCGCAAGCAATTGAGCATGGCGATCCAGGGCCTGCTGGCCGTGTCGCTGCTGGCGACCACGCCGGCGATGGCGCAGGACGCCGCGCCGCAGGGCGGCGAGAAGAAGACGACCACGCTGGAGGCCGTCAAGGTCACCGCCCGCAAGCGCGAGGAGACCCTGCAGGAAGTGCCGGTGGCGGTCACCGCGTTCACCGCGGAGACGCTCGACAAGCTCAACGTCAAGGATCTTGCCGACCTCGATGCGCAGGTGCCGAACCTGACGATCTACGCCGCCCGCGGCTCCAACACCACGCTGACCGCGTACATCCGCGGCGTCGGCCAGTCGGATCCGCTGTGGGGCGTGGACCCGGGCGTGGGCCTGTACATGGACGACGTCTACATCGCCCGTCCGCAGGGCGCGTTGCTGGACGTGTTCGACGTCGCCCGGGTCGAGGTCCTGCGCGGGCCGCAGGGCACGCTGTACGGCAAGAACACCATCGGCGGCGCCATCAAGTACGTCTCCAAGGGCCTGTCGCCTGAGTTCAACGGCTACGGCTCGGTGACCGTGGGCAGCTTCGGCCAGCGCGATTTCAAGGCGGCGGTCGGCGGCGGCCTGGGCGGCAGCGAGTACCTGCGCGGCCGAATCTCGGTGGCCAGCCTCAACAACGACGGCTACGGCGAGAACATCGTCACCGGCGACCCGGTGAGCAACAAGGACACGCTGGCCTATCGCCTCGCGCTGGGCGCCTACGTCACCGACGCGGTCGACCTGCAGTTCGCGCTGGACCACGTGAAGGACAACTCCGGCGTGCGCGGCGCGCAGATGCTGGAGGCCAACCGCTTCGTGCCCAACACGCCGCCGCTGGACAGCCGCTACGACGTGCGCAACGGCATGCCGAACGTCAACGAGACCACGATGAGCGGCGCGTCGATCACCGCCAACGTGCGCGCCAGCGACGACTGGACCTTCAAGTACGTGCTGGCCAAGCGCGAGTCCGACACCGAGACCAACATCGACTTCGATACCACCCAGTCCAAGATCGCCGACGTCAAGGCGTTCTACAACGACGAGCAGGTGACCCACGAGCTGCAGGCCAACTACGACGGCGGCGGCCGTTCGCGCGGCGTGCTCGGCGTGTACCGGTTCGACGGCTATGCCGGTGGCCGCGTCCTGAACAACTTCTTCAACCTGCTGTTCGGCGATACCCAGGGCAAGGTCTACACCGAGAGCTACGCGCTGTACGCAGACTGGACCTTCGACGTCAGCGAGCAATTCAGCATCGACGTTGGCGCGCGCTACACCAACGAGGACAAGCACGCGATCGTGCTCAACCGCGGCTACGCGGACGGCAACTTCACCAAGCCGATCTCGGTGGCGGCGAACTTCGACAAGACCATCACCTTCAAGAACTTCTCGCCGAAGATCTCGATGGACTACCAGCTCACCCCGGACGTGCTGCTGTACGGCGTGGCCAGCCGCGGCTTCAAGTCCGGCGGCTACAACATCCGCGCGCAGGCGGTGGCGGTGCCGCGCTCGGCCGAGCCGTTCGACGACGAGCAGGTCGACAGCTACGAGATCGGCACCAAGATGGGCCTGTTGGACCAGCGCCTGTTCCTGAACCTCGCGGCGTTCCACAACAAGTACAAGGACATCCAGCTGTCGGTGTTCACCGCCTACGACAGCAACGGCGACGGCACCGACGACGCGTTCTTCGGCGACTTCACCAACGCCGGCGCGGGCACCGTGCAGGGCCTGGAGGTCGAGTACCAGTGGCTGCCGACCAGCCACTGGGCCATCACCGGCAACCTCGCCTGGCTGGATGCGAAGTACGACCGCTTCATGTACGCCGGCGTGAACATCGCCGACGAGCAGCAGTTCACAAATGCGCCGGAGTTCTCCGGGGCGCTGAACGTCGAGTACCGCACCCAGGTCGGCAACGGCGACCTGTCCGCGCGGATCGGCTACAGCTACCAGTCGTCGGTCATCGCCACCACCGAGATCATCCGCGCGGAGATCCCGCCGAACGGGCGCCCGCCGATCTCGCAGGATGGCTACGGCCTGCTCAGCGCCGGCATCATCTGGAACATCAACCCGGCATGGACGGTGTCGCTGCAGGGCACCAACCTGGCGGACGAGGAATACCTGACCACCGGTTACAACCTCAACCGCGCGCTCGGCGTGTACACCGGCTTCTACGGTCCGCCGCGCCAGTACAGCCTCAGCGTGCGCTACAACTTCTGATCCCGGCAGATACCGGCCGGTTCGGACGGGGGCGGGCTTCGGCCCGCCCTCGCGTTATGCTCGCCCGCGCATGCAACGCGCCCATTCCAACCCATTCCCGCGCCCGGGCGTCACCAGATGCTGAGCATCGCGGTCGTCGTCGGCGCGGCGTTGCTGTGGCTGGGCCTGTTGTTCGGCATCGCGCTGTACGCCGAACGCCGGCCCGGCGTGCTGGCCCGCCACTGGCGCCACGTCTACGCGCTGTCGCTGGCGGTCTACTGCACCTCGTGGACCTTCTTCGGTACCGTCACCCAGGCAGCGCGCTACGACTGGCCGTTGCCGCCGACCTTCGTCGGTACGCTCTTGCTCTACGTGCTGGCTGCCGGGGCGATGCTGCAACTGGTGCGGCTGGCGCGCTCGACCAACGCCACCTCGATCGCCGACCTGATCGCGACCCGGCTCGGCAAGGATGCGTGGCTCGCGGCCGCGGTCACCCTGGTCGCCGCGCTCGGCCTGATCCCCTACATCGCGCTGCAGCTGAAGGCGGTGTCGATGAGCTTTGCGCTGCTCACCGGCTCGCGCGCCGGACTGGACCTGCCGGCCTGGCGCGACAGCGCGTTGTACGTCGCGCTGGTCATGGCCCTGTTCGCGATGCTGTTCGGCACCCGCCGCGCGAGCGTGGCCGAGCACAACCGCGGTCTGGTGCTGGCGATGGCCTTCGAATCGCTGTTCAAGCTGGCGGCGATGCTGGCGCTCGGCGTGTTCGTCTGGCTCGGGCTCGGCCTGCCGCAGGGCGTGCCCGCGCCGCAGGCGGCCGACAGCGGGGGCTTCTATCCGCTGGTCGCGCTGGGCGTGCTGGCGATGTTCACCCTGCCGCACCAGTTCCACGTGGGCGTGGTCGAGTGTCGCGACGAGCGCCACGTGCTGACCGCGCGCTGGCTGTTCCCGCTGTACCTGGTGCTGATCGCGCTGCCGGTGCTGCCGCTGGCGCGCGCCGGCGATGCCTTGCTCGCGGGGCAGGGCGTGCCTTCCGACCTGTACGTACTGGCGCTGCCGATGGCGCAGTCGCACCAGGGCCTCGCGCTGTTCGCCTTCCTCGGCGGCCTCAGCGCGGCGACCGGCATGGTGGTGGTGAGCACGCTCACCCTCAGCCTGATGATCGGCAACCACTGGCTGGCGCCGGGCCTGCTGCGCGGCGCGTGGTCGCGTGGCGATGCCGGCGACCTGCGCGGCAACGTGCTGCTGCTGCGCCGGCTCGGCATCGTCGCGATCATGCTGCTGGCCTGGGGCTACAGCCGCGGCATCGCCGGCAACGCGGCGCTGGCGGATGTCGGTGCGCTGTCGTTCTCGGCGCTGGCGACCCTGGCGCCCGCGCTGGCGTTCGCGGTGTGGCGCCCGCAGACGCCGCCGCGCGCGGCGATCCTCGGCCTGTTCGCCGCCTTCGCCACCTGGCTGTGGTGCCTGCCCTTGCCCTTGCTGCTGCAGGGCAATGCGCCTGCATGGGTCGCGTCCGGACCGGCGGGCATCGCCTGGCTGTCGCCGGCCGGCTTCCTCGGCCTGTCGGATTGGTCGCCGCTCGGCAGGGCGGTGGTCGCCAGCCTGGTGGTCGGTGCGCTCGCCACCCTCGCCAGTGCCTCGTGGTTGCGCCCGGCGTTGCGCGCGGGCCTGCGCCGCCTCGACCTGCGCCGGCTGGACAACGTGGCCCGGCGCTTCCTGCCGGCCAACCAGGTGCGCGACCTGCTGGCCCATCGCGATGCCGAGGCGGAAGTCGAGCGCGCGCTGTCGGCGGTGCTCGGCTCGGCGTCCGCGCGCGTGTTGCTGGATGCCGCGCGCCGCGAGGCTGGCGCCGACCTGCGGCCCGGCGCGGACCTGGAGACGGTGGCGGCGATCGTCGGCGAGGCCTCGCAGGACCTGCGCTTCAACCAGCGCCTGCTCGAGGCCGCGCTGGAGAACATGAGCCAGGGCATCAGCGTGGTCGACCGCGACCTGCGGCTGGTGGCGTGGAACCGTCGCTACCAGGAACTGTTCGGCTATCCCGCCGGCCTGCTGCGGGTGGGGATGCCGATCGCCGAGGCCTCGGCCTGGGCCTTGCGCCATGTCGCGGCGGTTGCCGACGCCGGCAGCGACGCCGCCCTGCAGCGGCGCCTCGCGCACATGCGCGCCGGCAGTTCGCACCTGTCGGAGCGCGTGTTCCCCGATGGCAGCATCATCGAGATCCGCGGCAACCCGATGCCCGGCGGCGGCTTCGTGGCCACTTTCACCGACGTCACCGCGTTCCGCCAGGCCGAGGCACAGCTCAAGCGCAGCAACGAGACCCTGGAGCAGCGCGTGGTCGAGCGGACCGCCTTGCTGGAATCCGCCAAGCGCGAAGCCGAACATGCCAACGATGCCAAGAGCCGCTTCCTCGCGGCGATCGGGCACGACCTGCTGCAACCGTTGCATGCCGCGCACCTGTTCGCCGATGCATTGGCGCAACGCGGCGCGGGTGAGCAGCGCGAGCTGGCGCGGCAAATCGGCGGCGCCCTCGACGACACCACCGACCTGCTGACCACCTTGCTCGACATGTCGCGGCTCGAGGCCGGCGGCCTGCTGCCCGAATCGCGCGACGTCCCGCTGGCGGACGTCCTGGACCCGCTGGTGGCGCAGTTCGGGGTGATCGCCGCCGAACGCGGCCTGCGCCTGCGCCACGTGCCGACCCGCGCCTGGGTGCGCACCGACCCGCAATTGCTGCGCCGCGTGCTGCAGAACTTCCTCGCCAACGCCTTGCGCTACACCGAGCGGGGTTCGGTGCTGCTCGGCGTCCGCCGTGTCGGCGTGGGCCTGCGCATCGAAGTGCACGACACCGGTCCCGGCATCGAGGCCGACCAGCGCGAGCGCATCTTCGAGGAGTTCCGGCGCGGCGAGGATGCGCCGGGGCAGGGGCTGGGCCTCGGCCTGGCCATCGCGGAGCGCATCGCGCGCCTGCTCGGTTCCCAGGTGGCGCTGCGGAGCACGCCGGGCGCCGGCAGCCGGTTCTCGGTGGAGGTGCCGCGCGCCCGCGCGTCGGCGTTGCCGCTGCCAGCCTCGCAGGGGCTGGAAGGGCTGCATGTGCTGGTGGTGGACAACGAGCCGGAGGCGCTAGCCGCGCTGGCCGCCGTGCTGCGCGGCTGGGGCTGCATCGTGTCCGCGGTGGCCGATGGCGCTGCCGCCGAAGCGGTGCTGGCCCGCGGCGACTGCGCGCTGTGGATCTTCGACTACCACCTCGACCATGGCGACGATGGCGTGGCGCTGCATGCGCGCCTGGCGGCGCGTGGCGATGCCGCACCCTGCCTGATCCTCAGCGCCGACCAGACCGGGGCGGTGCGGGTCGCCGCGCAGGAGGCCGGGTTGCCGCTGCTGGTCAAGCCCCTGCGCCCGCTGGCGCTCAAGTCGGTGCTCGACCGCATGCTCGCCGCGCGTGCGGCGCGTCCGGTGGAACGCAGCATCCGCCCTGCCTGATTCCGCCGGCAACGCCCGGCGCGCATACTCGGCAGCCGCCCATTCCGAGGATCGCCCGATGACCGTCAAAGCCTATGGCGCCCACGCCGCCGACCAGCCCGTCGTCGCCATGGACATCGCCCGCCGCGATCCCGGGCCACGGGACGTGCAGATCGAGATCGCGTACTGCGGCGTCTGCCATTCCGACCTGCACACGGTGCGCTCCGAATGGCCGGGCACGCTGTATCCGTGCGTGCCGGGGCACGAGATCGTCGGCCGGGTCGGCGCGGTCGGCGCCGAGGTCACCGGCTTCAAGCCCGGCGACCTGGTCGGCGTCGGCTGCCTGGTCGACAGCTGCCGGCATTGCGCGTCCTGCGACGAAGGCCTGGAGCAGTACTGCACCAACGGCTTCGTCGGCACCTACAACGGGCCGACCGCGGACGCGCCGGGGCACACGCTCGGCGGCTACGCGCAGCGCATCGTGGTCGACCAGCGCTTCGTCCTGCACATCCGCCATCCCGCATCGCAGCTCGCCGCGGTGGCGCCGCTGCTGTGCGCCGGGATCACCACCTACTCGCCGCTGCGGCACTGGGGCGCGGGCCCCGGCAAGAAGGTCGGCATCGTCGGCATCGGCGGCCTCGGCCACATGGGCATCAAGATCGCGCATGCGTTGGGCGCCCGCGTGGTGGCCTTCACCACCAGCGAATCCAAGCGCGCGGAAGCGCACGCGCTGGGCGCCGACGAGGTGGTGAACTCGAAGGACCCGGCGCAGATGCAGGCGCACGCCGGCAGCTTCGACTTCATCCTCAACACGGTGGCCGCGCCGCACGTGCTGGACGCCTACACCGCCTTGCTGAAGCGCGACGGCACCCTGTGCCTGGTCGGCGCGCCGGCCTCGCCGCATCCCAGTCCGAGCGTGATGGGCCTGATCTTCGGGCGCAAGGCGATCGCCGGTTCGCTGATCGGTGGCCTGCCGGAGACCCAGGAGATGCTCGACTTCTGCGCCGAGCACGGCATCGTCGCCGACATCGAGCTGATCCGCGCCGACGACATCGAATCCGCGTACGAGCGGATGCTGCGCAGCGACGTGAAGTACCGCTTCGTGATCGACACCGCGTCGATGGGCTGAGCGCGGCGCCGGCGGCGTCAGCCTTCGAGCTGGCGCGCCGGATCGGAGAGCTCGAGTTCGCGCAGGACCACGCCGGCCTGGGTCCGGTTGCGCACGCCGAGGCGTTCGAAGATCGCGGTGAGGTGCGCCTTCACCGTGCGCTCCTGCACGTCGAGGCGGTCGGCGATCTGCTTGTTGAGTAGGCCTTCGGCGACCAGCGCGAGCACGCGGAACTGTTGCGGCGACAGGCTGGCGAGGCGGGCGGCGAGGGCCGCATCGTGCGGCGAGCTCTGCGCACGCGCCACGCTGGCGCGCAGGGTCGGCGGCAGCCAGGTTTCGCAGGCCAGCACGCTGCGGATGGCGTCGCGCAGCTCGTCCAGCCCGGCGCTCTTCGGCAGGTAGCCGGCGGCGCCGTGGTCGAGCGCGCGGCGCACCACGCGCGGGTCGTCGTTGGCGGAGACCACCACCACCGCCACCCCGGGATGCTGCGCGCGCACCGCGGCCAGCCCGGCCAACCCGTGGTTGCCCGGCATGTGCAGGTCCAGCAGCACCAGGTCGATCGCCGGGTGCGCGTCGAGTTGCGCGAGGACCGCATCCAGGCTGCCGGCCTCGCACAGGTCGACCTCGCCCAGCGCGTCGCGCGCAGCCTGCCGCAAGGCGGCACGGAACAGCGGGTGGTCGTCGGCGATCAGCAAGGACGGCATGGCGTGCGCGTTACAAAGCGAGGGTCATGTACGTGCTGTGCGGATCGTCGACGTAGTCGGCGAACGGCCCGCAGGGCAGGAACCCGGCCGCGGCATACAGGGTCCGCGCCGGCGCGAAATAGGCCATCGACCCGGTCTCCAGGCTCGCCCGCGCATAGCCCGCCGCGCGGGCCTCGGCCAGCAGGTGGGCGAGGATCGCCTTGGCGACGCCGCGTCGCTGGTGGTCGCGCGCCGTGCGCATCGCCTTGATCTCGACATGCGCGGGATCGAGGCGTTGCAGCGCCCCGCAGCCGAGCAGCGCATCGCCCTCGCGCAGCACCCACGCGCGCACCGACGGTTGGCGCAGCCCATGCAGGTCGAGCGCATGCTGGCTCTCGGCCGGCGCGGTGGCCCGCATCGCGGCCCGGTGTTCGGCGAGCAGGGCCGCGAACGCCGGGCTGTCGAGGTCGGCGGGTTCGATCGGCATCGTTACTGCGAGGTCCAGCCGCCGTCGACCGGCATCGCGGTGCCGGTGATGTTGTGCGCCTCGCGGCGGCACAGGAACACCGCGAGCGCGGCGATCTCGTCGGGCAGGGTCATGCGCAGGCTGGGCTGCTTCTCCGCGAGCAGGGCGCGCACGCCGTCGTCGCGGCTGCCGCCGCCCATGCGTGCCTCGATCTGCGGCTCGATCAGCGGCGTTTCCACCCAGCCCGGGCAGATGCAGTTGACGGTGATCCCGCCGGAGTCGCGCGAACCCTGCGCCGCGTATTCGAGCGCGGCGACTTTGCTCAGGCCGACGATGCCGAACTTGCTGGCGACGTAGGGCGCCTTGTCCTTCGAGGCCACCAGGCCATGCACCGAGGCGATGTTGACCACCCGCCCGTAGCCGCGGGCGGCCATCGCCGGCATCGCCGCGCGCATGGTGTGGAAGGCCGAGGACAGGTTGATCGCGAGGATGTCGTTCCACTTCTGCACCGGCATCTCGTGCAGCGGCACCGCGTGCTGGATCCCGGCGTTGTTGACCAGGATGTCGATGCCGCCGCCCGACCAGTCCGCGAGTTCGGCCATCATCGCCTCGATCGCGGCGGGGTCGCGCAGGTCGGCGCCGAAGTGCCGGGTTCCGCCGCTGCCCGCGGCATCCACCTCGGCGATGGCGGCGGCAATCTGCCCCGGGGTGCCGAGGCCGTTGATCGCCACCTTGGCCCCGGCCTGCGCGAGCCCGCGGGCGATCGCCAGCCCGATGCCCGAGGTGCTGCCGGTGACCAGGGCGGTGCGGCCGGAAAGGAAGGTGTCGGCCATGCGCGGCTCCATGCTGCAATGCGTCAGCTGCATACGCTAACAGCCCGCGCGCATCGTGGGGGCGCCGCGCGCGTGGTACGAAGGTACGATGCGCCGCCACGCGCCACTGGCTATGTTCGGCGGATGGAGATGATTCCGCATCGTGCCTTCGCCGCGGCTGTCGCCGTGGCCGTCCTGGCCGGCTGTGCCGGCATGCCCGCTTCGAAGGGAGCCTCGCCCATGTTCAGCCAGCCGCGTGCCACCGAACACCGCGACGGCGACGACCTGCTGACCGGCGGGTTGGGCCTGGCCGGCTTGCGCGCGATGACGCCGCCCCCGTTCGTCGACGCCGCGCGGCCGACGCCGTCGGAACTGCGCCGGCGGGCGCTGTGGGCGAACTGGCGCGGGATCGCCGACCTCGCCCCCGGCGGCGGCTATGGCGAGCTCTACGGCAGCACGGCGCAGGTGCCGGGCCGCGAGTTCAGCGCGTTCGCGTCGATCCCCGGCGCGCGCCAGCCGCATCGCGTGCTGGTGCAGTTGCCCGATGCCTTCGATGCCGACAAGCGCTGCGTGGTGGTTGCGGCCTCGTCCGGCTCCCGCGGCATCTATGGTGCCATCGCGGTGGCGGGCGCCTGGGGTCTGCCGCGTGGCTGCGCGGTGGCGTACACCGACAAGGGCGCCGGCACGGATTACTTCGACCTCGATGCGGGGCAGGGCATCACCGCCGATGGCACGGTCGCGGGCGCTCAGCAGGCGCTGGCGTTCCAGCCGGCGCCGACGACGGGCAGCGGCGTGGCCTTCAAGCACGCGCATTCGCAGGACAACCCCGAGGCCGACTGGGGTCGCCACGTGAAGCAGGCCGCGCAATTCGCGCTGGCCACGCTGGATGCGCAACTGCCGCAACAGGCGCCCTTCACCTTTGCCAACACGCGGGTGATCGCGGTCGGCATTTCCAACGGCGGCGGCGCGGTCCTGCGCGCGGCCGAGGATGGCGAGCCCTGGCTGGACGCGGTGGTCGCCGGCGAACCCAACGTGCTGGCGGCCGGCCACGGCGCGCGCAGCCTCTACGACTACACCACCGAAGCGGCGTTGCTGATGCCCTGCGCGTTGCCCGCGCTGGGCCTGCCGGCGGCACCCGGTGCCGACGCGAAGTGCAGCGCGCTGGCCGCGCAAGGCCTGCTGGCGGGTGCCGACCTCAAGGCGCAACAGGCGGATGCACTGGCGCGGTTGCGTGCCGCCGGTTGGACCGATGCCGCCCTGCGCGCAGGCGCGATCAGCGTCGCCTTCGACCTGTGGCGCGCGGTCGGGGTCGGCTATGCATCGGCCTACGGGCGCTATCCGCACGACGGGCATCCCTGCGGCTATCGCTACGCGGCGCAGGCGGCCGACCTGTCGCCGCGCGCCGCCACCGACGCCGAACGCGCGGCATGGTGGGCGGATGCCAGCGGCATCCCGCCGGGTGCCGGCGTCGGCATCGTCGATCCGCATCCGCCCGGCGACCTCGGGCTGGCCGGCCTGCGCTGCCTGCGCGCGCTGTGGACGGACGACGGCGCGGACGGCAAGCGGGTGCAGGCGGGCATCGAGGCGACGCGTGCCGCGCCGCCGCGGGCCGGCCTGCCGGTGGTGGTGATCCACGGCACCGACGACGGCCTGGTGCCGCAGGTGTTCTCCAGCGCGCCCTACGCGGCGATGGCGCGCGCCGCGGGACGCGACGTGCGCTACTGGCAGGTGCGCCATGCCCAGCATTTCGACGCCTTCCTTGGCTTCCCGCAGTACGCCGCGACCTACCTGCCGTTGCTGCCCTACGTCTACGAGGCGCTGGATCGCGTCGACGCGCACCTCGACGGCCGCGGCGCGCTGCCGGCCGATGCGGAGATCGCGACCGTGCCGCGCGCGGGCCAGCCCTTGGCTCCCCTGCACCTGGCGATGCCGCGCTGACCTGCTTGCCGGCTTCACGCCGGCTTTGGCACCCTGCATGGGCCATCCCGGGAGCGGCCCATGACGCAACGCCATTTCTCCATGCTGCGGGACTTCCACCTCGCCGACTGGTTTACGTTGGCGAACGCGGTCTGCGGCACCGGCGCGATCTTCGCGTCGATGCGCTTCCTGCAGGACGGCAACGTGCGCGACCTGCTGGTCGGCATGGCGCTGATCCCGCTGGCCTTCGTGTTCGATGCCCTCGACGGGCGCATCGCCCGCTGGCGCAAAGTCGCCAGCACCTTGGGCCGCGAGCTGGACTCGCTGGCCGACGTGATCAGCTTCGGCGTTGCGCCCGCCGCGCTGGGCTATGCCTGCGGCCTGCAGGGCGGTTGGGACTGGATGGTGTTGAGCTATTTCGTCGGCTGCGGCGTGAGCCGCCTGGCTCGCTACAACGTCACCGCCGAAACGCTGTCGGATGGCGGCGACAAGGTGAAGTACTTCGAAGGCACGCCGATCCCCACCAGCGTCGCCATCGTCGGCTTGCTGGCGTGGCTCGCATGGAGCGACCGCATCGGCGCCGCGCTGCCGTTCGGCGTGCTGCAGCTCGGCCCGTGGCAGTTGCATCCGCTGGTGCTGGCGTACGCGCTTTCGGGCTCGCTGATGATCAGCAAGACCCTGCGCATCCCCAAGCCCTGAGCGTTGCCGGTCTCTCGCCGCGCTGCCGGCGCGTCGCCACCCACTGATCGCCATTGCTGCGGCCGATTCCGGGCGGCGCGCGCCGCGATGGCGGTCGCATGCCGCCGTTGCTAGCATTCGGGCAACCGCGGAGGACGCATGGCACAGGCTACGGACGACTTCTCGGCGCTCGCGCGCCGCTACTGGGGCATGTGGGGCGATGCCTTGCGCGATGCCGGCGCGGCCGCCGGGCTGGATGCCGGCACGCAGGGCTTCCGCGATGCGCTCGATGCCTGGCGCACGCAGGCCGGCGGCCAGCCGGGCCTCGGCTCGCTGCTGGACCATGTCGCGCGGCAGGGCAAGGACTGGTACGCGCAGATGCAGCAGGTCGCGCTGCAGTTCGCCGGCCGCGACCACTCCGCGCGCGATGTCGCCGAGGCCTGGCGCAATGCGCTCGGCCTGCACGGCGACCCCTTCCGCGACCTGCTGCGCGGCATGCGCGGCCCGGGCCTGCAGGACTTCCAGCAGTGGAGCGAAGCCGCCGCGCCGTGGCTGCATGGCCTGCGTGGCGAGGCCGGTGCGCTGCTGGGGATGCCGGCGTTCGGATTCGCGCGCGAGCACCAGGAACGTGCGCAGGCCCTGGCGCAGTCCCAATTGCGTTGGCAGGACGCGCTGTCGGCCTGGCAGGCATTGATGGGCAAGGCCTCGCAGGACGCGTTCGATCGCTTCGAGTCGAAGCTCGCCGAGCGCGAGGAGCCCGGTCGCCAGCTCGGCAGCGTGCGCGCCCTGTTCGACCTATGGGTCGATGCCGCCGAGGACGCCTACGCGCAGCTCGCGCTGTCGCCGGAATTCCGCCGCGTCTACGGCGAGCTGGCGAACGCGCAGATGCGCCTGCGCGCGGATGCGCAGGCGATCGCCGAACAGGCGGCGACGCTGATGGGATTGCCCGGCCGCACCGAACTCGACAGCGCGCATCGCAAGATCGCCGAACTGGAACGGCAGTTGCGCCGGATCCAGCGCGCAGCGGATGACACGCCGCCCGCGCCAATGCCGCCCAAGGCCGTGCGGACACCCATCGCCAAGCCGGCGGCGCGGAAAACCGCGAAGAAGCCCGCCAACAAGGTCGCGAAAAAGGCCGTCACGCCCGCGAAGTCGGCGGCCAGGGCAAAGGCCGCGCCGGTGAAGAAGCAGGCCGCCAAGCCCGTCCGCCCGGCGCGCACGCCGGCCTCGTCCACCGCCCGCAGGAAGCGCTGACATGCACGGTCCGCTCAACCTCACGCCCGAGAGCCTGGCCGACGAAGCCGCGCGCCTGCGACAGAAGCTGGAAGCCGGGCTCGGCACGCTGCGTGACCTCGGCGAGGTCCACGTGGGCACCACGCCGCGCGAGGAAGTCTGGCGCGACGGCAAGGTGGTGCTGTATCGCTTCCGCGGCGAGCGCCCGCCGACGGCCAAGGTGCCGATCCTGGTCGCGTATGCGCTGGTCAACCGCCCCTACATGGTGGACCTGCAGGCCGATCGTTCGCTGGTGAAGGGGCTGCTCGCGCGCGGCGAGGACGTGTACGTGATCGATTGGGGCTATCCCGACCGCTCCGACCGCTTCCTCACCCTCGAGGACTACATCGAGCGCTTCATCGGCGGCGCCATCGACCACCTGCGCAAGGCGCACGGGCTGCCGGCGGTGAACCTGCTCGGCATCTGCCAGGGCGGGGTGTTCTCGCTGTGCTACGCGGCGCTCAACCCGGGCAAGGTCCGCAACCTCATCACCATGGTCACCCCGGTCGACTTCCACACGCCGGACAACATGCTCTCGAACTGGAACCGGGAGATCGACGTCGACCTGCTGGTGGACACGCTGGGCAACGTGCCCGCGGACATGATGAACCTGACCTACCTGATGCTGAAGCCGTGGCGGCTGTTCGCGCAGAAGTACGTGGGCATGGTCGACATCCTCGACGACCGCAAGGCCATGCAGGACTTCCTGCGCATGGAGAAGTGGATCTTCGATTCGCCCGACCAGGCCGGCGAGGCCTTCCGCGAATTCAATACCCGGTTCTTCCAGGGCAACGGCTTCGTCAAGGGCGGGGCGCGGGTCGGCGACCGCGAGGTGCACTTGGGCCTGGTCGAGATGCCGGTGCTCAACGTCTACGCCGAACAGGACCACCTGGTCCCGCCGGATGCCTCGCGCGCGCTGCGCGGGCTGGTCGGCAGCGACGACTACACCGAGCTGTCGTTCAAGGGCGGCCACATCGGCATCTACGTGTCCGGCCGCGCGCAGCAGGAAGTGCCGCAGACCATCCACGACTGGCTGGCCAAGCGCACGCGTTGAGCACGCTCTCGCCCTGGCTGCTGCGGCCGCTGCAGGTGCTGGGGCTGGCCTGGACGCTGCCCAACACCGCGCTCGGACTGCTGGCAGGCGCCGTCGCGCTCGCGGGTGGCGCGCGGGTGCGGGCCAGCGCGCGCGACCTGGCGCTGGTGTTCGATGGCGTGCCGTGGGGGCCGGGTGGGGCGCTGACCCTGGGCAACGTGATCCTCAACACGGGGCACGACCTGTGCACGCGTTGCGTGACCTATGCGAGACATGCCGGCCTCAGCGACGACGCCCCGATCCTGCTGGCCGACCACGAACGCGCGCACGTGTTCCAGTACATGGTGCTGGGCCCGCTGTTCCTGCCGCTGTACTTCGCGTTCGGCGGGATCGGCGTGCGCAACCGCTTCGAACGCGCGGCCGATCGCTACGCGCTGAGCGGGCAGGGATGGTGGCCGTGGCCGCGTCCCTGAAGGCGGTCCGACGAGCGGTCGGATGAATGCGCGTGCCTTAGCTCTTTCCTAACGACGCCCGGCGTAGGCTGCCCGCGTCGGAGAAAAATTCCCGCATCGCAGGATGCGCAGGACAATCGCTCCGGCGACCAGACCCGGTCCCCTCCAGGCCACGTGCCCGCGAGACCGGGTCTTCTTTTTCCGGCCTCCGGAAACGACGAAGGGGCCTTGCGGCCCCCTCGGTCGGCGGATGCCTGCGGCAGGCCTCAGTCGAGGTTGTGCAGGTCGCGCAGCTTGCCCTGCACGCCACCGAAGTAGGCGGCGATGTCGGCGATCTGCTGGTCGGTCAGGGGCTTGGCCTGCGAGGCCATGATGTCGGCGTTGCCGCCGGCGCGGGTGCCGCCGCGATAGGCCTGCAGCGAATGCGCGATGTAGTCCGCGTACTGGCCGCCGATCTTCGGGTACGTCTCGATGATCGGCGCGTTGCCGTCTGCGCCATGGCAGGACACGCAGCTGGCGCCGCCGTTGATGCCTTCGTTGGCGAGCTTGCGGCCGTTCTCGGCGTTGCCTGCCGGCAGGCCGGCGGAGGACGAGGCGGCATGCGCGTCGGCTTCGCCTTCGGCAGCGGCGTGTGGAGCATCCTGCTTGCCGCAGGCGGAGAGGGCCAGCGCGGCGGCCAGGGCGAGCAGGGTCACGGAAGTCTTGGTCATGGCGCGGCTCACTTGAGGCTGGACAGGTAGGCGGCGATGTCGGCGATGTCCTGTTCGGAGAAGCTCTGCGCCTGCGCCTGCATGGTCGGGTGCTTGCGGTTGCCGTTGCGGTACTCGGTCAACGCCGCATTGAGGTAGGCCTGGGACTGGCCGCCGATCTTCGGCACCTTGTAGCTCGGGTACGCGTTCTTGTAGCCCTCGATCCCGTGGCAGCCGCGGCAGGTGTAGGTCAGGCCCTTGCCGCGGGTGGCGTCGCCGGTGACGGCAGCGGCTTCCGCCGGGGCCGCGGCGGCCTGGGCGTCCGCAACCGGGGCGGCGGTGGTCGCATCCGTTGCCGCAGGCGCGGGTTCGGTCGCGGGGGCGGCGGCGTCCTGGGCGGTCACCGCGAAGGCGGCGAGGACCAGGGCGAGGCTGGCGGCGGTCGGCAACAGTCGCTTCATGGGATGGCGTGTCCGGAGTCTGGTGTCCAATGGCATGCGGCGCACGGGGGCGACACGCAAGTCGACAAGTATATAGACCGAGCCCGATCCGATGCGAGCCGCCCCCTCCGTGCATCCGTTTGCCGCCCGGATTGCGAACCATGACCCGCGACCCATGACCTTCGGCGCATGGATTCAGGAATTGCCGAGGTGACATACTTGACTACAACACCAAACAGGCTCCTCCCCATGCACGACGTTTCGCAGGCCGCCACCCCCCGTCCCGGCCGCATCCTGCCCCTGGCCCTGCTGGCCGTCGCCCTTGCCGTGGGCATGACCGCCTGCAAGGTGAAGACCGGCGACGCCAAGGACGAGGGCGGCAAGGACGGCAAGGAACAGGCTGAGAAGGCCCCGGAAGCCGTGCCGGTCGAAGTTGCCAACGCGGCGCGCCGTTCGATCGCGGCGAGCTACATGGGCACCGCGCCGTTGGAGGCGCGCGGCGAGGCGCAGGTGGTCGCCAAGACGTCCGGCATCGCGCTGGCGGTGCTTGCCGACGTCGGCCAGCAGGTGCGCGCCGGCCAGGTGCTGGTTCGCATCGACCGCGACCGCGCCACCCTGCAGGTCGCCCAAAGCGAGGCCCAGGTGCGCAAGCTGGAAGCGAACTACCGGCGCGCGACCCAGCTCGCCGGCCAGCAGATGGTCAGCGCCAACGACGTCGACCAGTTGCGCTACGACCTCGAGAACGCCCGCGCGGCGTATCGCCTGGCCCGGCTGGAACTCTCCTACGGCGCGGTGACCGCGCCGATCTCGGGGGTGGTGGCCGCGCGCAACATCAAGCCGGGCAACCTCGTCCAGATCAACACGCCGATCTTCACCATCGTCGACAACTCGCGGCTGGAGGCCACGCTCAACGCGCCCGAGCGCGAGATCGAGGTGCTGAAGGCGGGGCAGGCCGTGCAGTTGGCGGTGGACGCGCTGCCGGGCAAGACCTTCGAGGGTCGCATCGACCGCGTTTCGCCGGTGGTCGACAGCGGCAGCGGCACGTTCCGCGTGGTCTGCGCCTTCGACGGCGGTGGCGAACTGCAGCCGGGCATGTTCGGGCGCATCCGCATCAACTACGACCAGCGCGCCGATGCGCTTGCGATCCCGCGCACCGCCCTGCTCGACGACGGCAGCGCGCCCGCGGTGTTCACCGTGCGCGGCGGCAAGGCCGTGCGCACCGAACTCAAGCTGGGTTACATCGACGGCGAATGGGTCGAAGTGCGCGACGGCCTGCGCGAGGGCGATCCGGTGGTGGTCGCCGGCAAGGCGGCGTTGCGCGAGGGCAGTGCGGTGCAGGTGATCGGCGCCGGCGCTGCCGCCGCCAAGCCCGCGGCGACGGCGCAGGCGACCCGATGAGCCCCGGCGACGCACACGATCCGCTGGTCGCGCCCGGCGGCTTCAGCCTGGTCGAGTTCGCCACCCGCCGGCGCGTCACCATCGCGATGATGACGCTGACCCTGGTGCTGTTCGGCCTGATCGCGCTGGGCAGCCTCAAGGTCAACCTGTTGCCCGACCTCAGCTATCCCACGCTGACCGTGCGCACGGACTACACCGGCGCGGCGCCGTCGGAGATCGAGACCCTGATCTCGCAGCCCGCGGAAGAGGCGCTGGGCGTGGTGAAGGGCCTGCGCAAGCTCAAGTCGATCTCCCGCACCGGTCAGTCCGACGTGGTCTTGGAGTTCGCCTGGGGCACCGACATGGACCAGGCCAGCCTGGACGTGCGCGACAAGATGGAGGCGCTGCAGTTCCCGCTGGAGGCCAAGCCGCCGGTCCTGTTGCGCTTCAATCCCTCGACCCAGCCGATCATGCGGCTGGCGCTGTCGCCGAAGGCGGCGGGCAGCGGCAGCGAGGAGATCCGCCAGCTGATGGAGCTGCGCCGGTTCGCCGACGACGACCTCAAGCGCAAGCTGGAGCCGGTCGACGGCGTGGCCGCGGTGAAGGTCGGCGGTGGCCTCGAGGACGAGATCCAGGTCGACATCGACCAGCGCAAGCTGGCGCAGTTCGGGCTGTCGCTGGACAGCGTGGTGCAGCGCCTGCAGCAGGAGAACGTGAACGTCTCCGGCGGCCGCCTCGAGGAAGGCTCGCAGCGCTACCTGGTGCGCACGGTCAACCAGTTCGCGACCGTCGACGACATCCGCAACATGCTGCTGACCACGCGCGCGGCATCCTCGTCGGCCAACAGCGCGACCGACCAGGCGATGCGCCTGGCCGCCGCCAGCGGCGACGCGCGGGTGATGGCGGCGCTGTCGCAGCAGGGCAGCGGCAACGGCGCGACCGCGGGCGGCATGGCCCTGCGCCTGAAGGACGTGGCCGACGTGCGCCAGGGCTACAAGGAGCGCGAGGCGATCATCCGCCTCAACGGCCGCGAGGCGGTCGAGCTGGCGATCTACAAGGAAGGCGACGCCAACACCGTGTCCACCGCGGACGCGCTGGAAGCCAAGCTCAAGGCGATCCGCGAGCAGCTGCCGAAGGACATCGAGCTGACCACGATCGAGGACCAGTCGGTCTTCATCCGCAACGCCATCCACGACGTGAAGATGGATGCGGTGATCGGCGGCCTGCTGTCGATCCTGATCATCTTCCTGTTCCTGCGCGACGGCTGGAGCACGTTCGTGATCTCGCTGTCGCTGCCGGTGTCGATCATCGCGACCTTCTTCTTCATGGGCCAGCTGGGGCTGTCGCTCAACGTGATGTCGCTGGGCGGCCTCGCGCTGGCCACCGGCCTGGTGGTCGACGACTCGATCGTGGTGCTCGAATCCATCGCCAAGGCGCGCGAGCGCGGCCTCGGCATCCTCGACGCGGCGATCCAGGGCACGCGCGAAGTCAGCATGGCGGTGGTCGCGTCCACCCTGACCACGATCGCGGTGTTCCTGCCGCTGGTGTTCGTGCAGGGCATCGCCGGCCAGTTGTTCCGCGACCAGGCGCTGACCGTGGCGATCGCGATCGCGGTGTCGCTGGTGGTGGCGATGACCCTGATCCCGATGCTCAGCGCGCTCAAGGGCCGCCCGCCGCTGGGTTTCCCCGAGGAAGCGCCGCGCGGCCGCTGGGAGCCGGGCAAGCGCTGGCAGAAGCCGGCCGCCTACGCCGGCCGCGGCATCGGCGCGATGTTCCGCTACGTGTTCTTCTCGATCGCCTGGCTGGTGGTGCGGCTGTGGCGCGCCATCGCGGCGATCATCGGGCCGGTGATGCGCAAGGCCAGCGACCTGGCGATGGCGCCGTACGCCCGCGCCGAGCGTGGCTACCTGCAGGTGCTGCCCGCCGCGCTGGCGCGCCCGGCGCCGGTGCTGCTGGTAGCGGGCGTCGCCTTCGCCCTGACCCTGGCCGCGATCCCGCTGCTCGGCACCGACCTGATCCCGCAGCTCGCGCAGGACCGCTTCGAGATGACCGCCAAGCTGCCCCCGGGCACGCCGCTGGCGCAGACCGACGCGCTGGTCCGCGAGGTGCAGGGCCGGCACGCCAAGGATGCCGGCGTGCGCGTGCTGTACGGCGTGTCCGGCACCGGCACGCGGCTCGACGCCAGCCCCACCGAGAGCGGCGAGAACATCGGCAAGCTCAGCGTGGTGATGGACGACAACGACGCCGAGGCCAGGCTGACCGAGGCGTTGCGCGAGACCATGAAGGGCTCGCCGGGCGCGCAGGTCGACTTCAGCCGCCCCGAACTGTTCAGCCTGTCGCCGCTGCTGGAGATCGAGGTCGAGGGCCAGGACCTGGAGGCGATCCGCGCCGCCGGCGCCAAGCTGGCCGGGATGCTGCGCACCAACCCGCACTACGCCGACGTCAAGTCGAGCGTGGAGCAGGGCTTCCCGGAGATCCAGATCCGTTTCGACCAGGACCGTGCCGCGGCCCTGGGCCTGACCACCCGCCAGATTGCCGACGCCGTGGTCAACAAGGTGCGCGGCAGCGTGGCCACGCGCTACAGCTTCCGCGACCGCAAGATCGACGTGCTGGTGCGCGCGCAGGAGGCCGACCGCGCCTCGCTGGAGGACATCCGCCGGCTGATCGTGAACCCCGGCCGCGGCGCCCCGGTCGAGCTGGCCTCGGTGGCCGAGGTCGTCGCCACCAGCGGGCCCAGCGAGATCCATCGCGCCGACCAGCGCCGGGTCGCGATCGTGTCGGCGAACCTGCGCGACATCGACCTCGGCACCGCGATCCGCGAGGTCGAGTCGATGGTGGCGGAATCCCCGCTGGGCACCGACATCGACATGCGCATCGGCGGCCAGGGCCAGGAGCTGGGCGAGTCGATCCGGTCGCTGCTCTTCGCCTTCGCGCTGGCGATTTTCCTGGTCTACCTGGTGATGGCCTCGCAGTTCGAATCGCTGCTGCACCCGTTCGTGATCCTGTTCACCATCCCGCTGGCGATGGTGGGCGCGGTGGCGGCGCTGCTGCTGACGCGCTCGCCGGCCTCGGTGGTGGTCTTCATCGGCCTGATCCTGCTGGTCGGCCTGGTGGTGAAGAACGCGATCATCCTGATCGACAAGGTCAACCAGCTGCGCGAGGCCGGCGTGGCCAAGCGCCAGGCCCTGGTCGAGGGCGCGCGTTCGCGCCTGCGCCCGATCATGATGACCACGCTCACCGCGGTGTTCGGCTTCCTGCCGCTGGCGCTGGCGTTCGGCGAGGGCGCCGAGGTGCGCTCGCCGATGGCGATCACGGTGATCGGCGGCCTGGTGGTCTCGACCCTGCTGACCCTGGTGGTGATCCCGGTGGTCTACGACCTGCTGGATCGCAAGCCCGACGAGTTCTACGCCGAGCGTGGCCGGCGCGCCCGCAAGGACGCGGAGGCAGTCGCCGAAGTGCTCTCGCACGAGCACGATCCCCTGAACGGCGCGAAGGCCTGATCCGACGATGAACATCACCGAGCTGTCGATCCGCCGGCCCGTCACTACCGTCATGCTGTTCGTGTCGATGGTGGTGATTGGCCTGATCGCCGCGTTCCGGCTGCCGCTCGAGGCGCAGCCGGAAGCGACCGCGCCGTTCTTCTTCGTGCAGCTGCCGTACGCGGGCTCCACGCCGGAGGAGGTCGAGCGCAACCTGGTGCGCCCGGTCGAGGAAGCGATCGCGACCATGCCGGGGATCAAGTCGATCAACGCGAACGCCAGCGCCGACGGCGGCGGCGTGTTCGTGCAGTTCTCCGACTGGGGGCGCGACATCGCGATCGCTTCGTCGGAGGCGCGCGAACGCATCGACGCGATCCGCGACCAGTTGCCAGACGACTTCCGCCGCTACTTCGTGCGCCGCTGGAGCACCGGCGACCAGGAGGCGGTGAGCCTGCGCCTGACCAGCAAGGAAGACCTCACCGCGCGCGGCGAGCTGATCGAGCGCAGCCTCAAGCGGCGGCTCGAGCGCCTGCCGGGCGTCGCCCGGGTCGAGGTCGAGGGCGTGCCGGTGCAGGAGGTCCTGATCGCCATCGACCCGGACCGCCTGACCGCCAACGGCGTCGGCCTGGACGAACTGGTGCAGCGCCTGCAGTCGTCGAACTTCTCGGTGTCCGCCGGGCAGATCACCGATGACGGCCGCCGGCTGCGCATCCAGCCCAAGGGCGAGCTCAACGACGTGCAGGAATTGCGCGACCTGCCGGTGTCGGCGCGCGGCGTGCGCCTGGCCGACATCGCCGACGTCACCCTGCAGCCGCAGCGCATGAACTACGTGCGCCAGGTCGATGGACGGCCGGCGGTGGGCGTGGACATCTACAAGGAGCGCGCGGCCAACCTGGTCGACCTGTCGCGCGCGGTGCAGGCGGAGATCGAGGCGCTCAAGGACGACCCGGCGATGCGCGGCATCGCCATCGACGTCACCGACGACCAGGGCCAGCAGGTGGTGAGCTCGCTGGTGGCGCTCGCCGAGGCCGGCGCGATCGGCCTGGCCCTGTCGATCGTGGTGCTGTGGTTCTTCCTGCGCCATTGGCCGTCGGTGCTGATGGTCAGCACCGCCATCCCGATCTGCTTCATCATGACCCTGGGCTTCATGTATTTCGCCGGGATCACCCTCAACGTGCTGTCGATGATGGGCCTGCTGCTCGCGGTCGGCATGCTGGTCGACAACGCGGTGGTGGTGGTCGAGAGCATCTACCAGGAGCGCGAGAAGTACCCCGGGCAGCCGCGCCTGGCTTCGATCGTGGGCACCCGCCACGTGGCGATCGCGCTGTCCGCCGGCACCCTGTGCCACTGCATCGTGTTCCTGCCGATGATGTTCGGCGAGAAGAACATGCTGACCATCTACCTGACCCAGCTCGCGGTCACCATCTCGGTGTCGCTGCTGGCCTCGTGGCTGGTCGCGATCAGCCTGATCCCGATGCTCTCGGCGCGCATGCAAACGCCGCCGGCGGTGAAGTCGCCGTTCATCTCGCGCCTGCAGGTGCGCTATGCGCGCCTGCTTCGCTGGACGCTGGAGCACCGCGGCTGGAGCGTGGCCGGCATCGTGCTGATCACCGCGCTGTCGATCATCCCGATGAAGCTGACAAAGGGCGACGAGGGCGACGGCGAGGACCCGGGCGAGATCGCGATCTTCTACCAGTGGCAGGGCTCCTATTCCAAGGAGGAGATGGGCAAGGAGGTCGCCAAGGTCGAGGCCTACCTGGAGGCGAACCGCAAGCGCTTCCGCATCGAACGCGTGTACACCCGCTACAGCGAGCAGGGATGGGCGTTCACCCAGGTCGATGCCGACGTCGATACCCCCGAAGCGACCAAGAAGATCGAGGAGGACATCCGCAAGGAGATGCCGAAGTCGGCGCGCGCCAACCTCGGCATCGGCCGCCAAGGCGGGATGGGCGGCGAACAGAAGAACATCCAGTTCAGCCTGGTCGGCGATTCCACCCAGACCCTGAAGGAACTGGCGGAGGACATCATCCCGATCCTGTCGCGCGGCAAGCACCTGCGCGACGTGCGGGTGGACATGGGCGACGCCAACAGCGAGCTGTCGGTGCACGTGAACCGCGAGCGCGCCGCTGCCTACGGCTTCTCGGCCAAGCAGGTGGCGGATTTCGTGGGGATGGCGTTGCGCGGTTCCTCGCTGCGCGATTTCCACCGCGACCAGATCGAGGTTCCGGTGAACGTGCGCTTCGCAGGTTCCGAGCACTACGGCGCGGAGGACCTCCAGTCGTTCACCGTGCGCACGCCGGATGGCCGGCAGGTGCCGCTGCTGGCGATGGTCGACGTCGAGACCAAGGCGTCCTCGACCACGATCCAGCGCATGAACCGTCAGACCACGCTCAAGGTCGAGGCGAGCCTGGCCAGCGGCTCGACCATGCCGGACGCGCAGAAGGAGATCGAGGACACCCTGAAGTCGATCGACTTCCCGCCCGGCTATGCCTATACCTTCGAGGGCGGCGGCTTCGGCATCAACATCGACATGAACAAGCAGATGCTGCGCAACGTCGGCATCGCGCTGATCCTGATGTTCATCGTGATGGCGGCGGTGTTCGAATCGCTGCTGTTCCCGCTGGCGATCATGAGCGGCGTGCTGTTCTCGGTGTTCGGCGTGTACTGGCTGTTCTGGCTCACCGGGACCTCGTTCAACATCATGGCCTTCATCGGCATCCTGGTGCTGATGGGCGTGGTGGTGAACAACGGCATCGTGATGATCGAGCACATCAACAACCTGCGCCGGCGCGGCATGCCGCGCACCGAGGCGCTGGTGGAGGGCAGCCGCGAACGCCTGCGCCCGATCATGATGACGATGGGCACGGCGATCCTGGCGATGGTTCCGATCGCGCTGTCGGACACGCAGATCGCCGGCGAAGGCCCGCCGTACTACCCGATGGCCCGCGCCATCGCCGGTGGCCTGGCGTTCTCCACGGTGGTCAGCCTGCTGTTCCTGCCGACCATCTACGCACTGCTCGACGACCTCCGCGCGGGCAGCGGCCGCCTGGTCCAGCGTGCGCGCGAGCGCCACCCGGGTGGCTTGCGCATGCGCAGGAAGCCGGCGTGAAAACGCCATCCCAAGGCCAACTCCGCCGCGATGGGCGGGTCGCGGGAGCGCTGTATCTCGCGGTGGTGCTCAGCGGGATGTTCTGCCTCGCCTGGGTGCCTGGCCAGCTGGGCGACAGTGCGGCGACGGCCGCCGCGCACGCCGGCCTCTACCGTGCCGGTATTGCCGCGTTCCTGCTCATGCAGGTGGCCTTCCTGCTGCTGCCGTTGGCGCTGTATCCCGTATTCGCGGACGTGGATCGTCGCGCCGCGGTGGCGATGGTGGCGCTTGCCGTGGCCAGCGTGCCGCTTGGCCTCTTCGCGTTGAGCCACAGGATGGAGGCCCTCCCGCTGTTGCAGGGGGTGGGCGGTGCCCGCGAGGCGATCGAAAGCGCTTACGCCACGTCCCAGCAGCGCGCGGGCAATGGTTTGCGCCTCGCCAGCCTGTTCTGGGGCCTGTGGCTGCTGCCCTTCGGCTGGTTGGTGCTGCGTTCCGGTCGTTTGCCACGCGTGCTGGGCGTGTTGCTCCTGCTCGGTGGGATCGGATACGTCGTGCAGGTCTTCGGTGGGCTGGTGCCATTCGTCGCGGACGCGGGCTGGCTGCGCTACGTCCGCATGCCCGCGGCCTTCGGCGAGATCGGCAGTTGCATGTGGCTGCTGCTGTTCGGCGCCGGGCAGGGACGTGCCGGCAATCCGCCGGCCCCGCCAGCGTCAGTCGCCTGAAGGGAGCCACGCATGCAAGCCGACACGCACACGACGCCCACCAGCCTGCACGCGGATCCGCCGATCCCGCGGCGGCTGCAACTCTCCGCGATGTGGGCGAGCCTGACCTTCTGCTACCTCTACGGCGACTACTTCGGCCTGTACAAGCCGGGCAAGCTCGACCGCATGCTGGACGGCGCCGGGCCGATGGGCCCGGCGAGCCAAGGCTCGCTGCTGGTCGTGGCGCTGCTGCTGGTGGTGCCCGGGCTGATGGTGTCCCTGTCGCTGCTGCTGCCGAGGGGCACCGCGCGTTGGCTCAATATCGGGCTGTCGCTGTTCTACGCAACGTTCGTCGCGATCACCATGCCCGGCGCATGGTGGTTCTACCTCGCCTACAGCAGTATCGAGATCGTGCTGTGCGGGCTCATCGCGTGGTTCGCGTGGCGCTGGCCGCGCCCGGGAAGATAAGCTCAGCCGATCAGCTTGCGCGCGATCGCCGCGCCCGAGATCCACACGCCCGCCGCGCTGCCGAGGTTGCTGAGCAGGAACACCAGCACCACCCGGCAGACGCGGTTGCGGTACCAGCCCCCGAGCGTCTGGGCATCGTCGCGCAGGGCGAGGAAATCCGGGTAGGCGGGCTTGCGCAGGTGTACTTCGACCAGCGCGCTGAACATGCCGGGTGGCAACCCCGGGCGGAACGGCTTCAGCGGCGCGCTGATCGCCGCGGCGAGGATCGACAGGACGTGCCCGCGGGCCAGCAGGGCGCCGAGCCCGGCCAGGCCGCCGGTCCACAACACCCACTGCAGCAGCAGGTCGCGGCCGAGTTCGCGGCCGCCATGCAGGTAGCCCCAGGCGATGCCCGCCACGATCAGCGTGGTCAGCACGAGGGTGATCCACGGGATGCGCCGCTTCTTCGGCACGTGGGCCAGTTGCTCGGTGAGCGTCGCCGGCGGGCGGGTTTCGTCGGCCAGGTAGCGCGCCATGCCCTTGAGGTGGCCGGCGCCGACCACCGCGAGGACGTGGCGCGCGCCGTCGCCGCGCTCGCGCAGCTTCGCCGCCATGTACTGGTCGCGCTCGTCGATCAGGGTCGCGTACAGCGAGGGCGTGTCGCGCGCGAACTCGCCGAAGCTGGATTCGAGCATGTCGCCTTCCTTCAGGCGTTCGATGTCGTCCGCCGAAACCTCGTCGCTGGCGAACAAGCCGCCGGCGAGGCCGCCGACCAGCTTCATCCGGTCCCACCAGCCGAGGCCGAGCAGGATGCGCCGGAACGTGATGCCGACGTCGCGGTCGATCAGTTGCAGCGGCAGGCCACGCGCGGCGGCCTCGGTGGCGGCGGCCTTCAATTCCGCGCCGGGTTCGATGTCGAGCTGCTCGGCCAGGCGGCGCTGGTAGGCGGCGAGGGCGAGGTTCGCGGCGAACGGCGCGATCCGGCGTTCGCGGATGACCTTGACCAGGTCGAGCTGCGCCAGCGCATCGGGCTGGGTGAGCGCCTTGTGCCGCTGCTCGTCGAGTTCCACCGCGATCGCGTCGTAACGGCCGCTGTCGATGGCTGCCAGCACCGCTTCGATGCTGGCGCGCGAGACATGCGCCGTGCCCAGCAGGGTGTAGTGGACGCCGTCGCGTTCGAGCTCGATCACGGGTTGGCCCGCGTGGTCGAGGGCGGGGGTCGGGTCAGTCATGGTCGGGGGATCCTGCGGTGCCGGCGCCCAGCGGGCGCTGCATGAACACGGTGTCGAGCCAGCGGCCGTGCTTCCAGGCGATGCCCGGGAAGGTGCCGATGGGATGGAAGCCCGCGCGCGCATGCAGGCGCCGCGAGGCCAGGTTGGCTTGGTCGCCGATGACCGCGACCATCTGCCGGAAGCCGCGCGCCTCGCAGGCGGCGATGAGGGCCGCGAGCAGGCGGGTGCCGAGGCCCATGCCCTGCATGTCCGCAGCCACGTACACCGAATCCTCGACGGTGCTGCGGTAGGCGGCGCGCGCCCTGAAGCTGCTGGCGTAGGCATAGCCGGCAAGGCGGCCGTCGCGTTCGGCGACCAGCCAGGGATAGCCGGCGGCCTGCACGGCCGCGATGCGCCGCGCCATTTCGGCGGCATCGGGGGCTACGAGCTCATAGGTGTTCACGCCGCCCGCGACCTCCGCGGCATAGAGCGCGGTGATCGCATCGGCGTCGCCGGGCACGGCGTCGCGCAACGTCGGCGGCGTCCGCTCGCTCAGTCGCGGTACCGCTTGGTCAGGTCGGCGTAGGCGTCGATGCGGCGGTCGCGCAGGAACGGCCAGATGCGCCGCACGTGCTCGCTACGCGCCATGTCCACTTCGGCCAGCAGCACGGTTGGGTCGGTGCCGGCCTCGGCCACGAACTCGCCCTGCGGCCCGAGCACGTGGCTGTTGCCCCAGAAGTCGATGCCGGAGGCGCCGAGCGGGGAGGCTTCGTGGCCGACCCGGTTGCAGCTCAGCACCGGCAGGCCGTTGGCGACCGCATGGCCGCGATGGCTGAGGATCCAGGCATCACGCTGGCGGGTCTTCTCGGCCTGCGCGTCGGACGGATCCCACCCGATCGCGGTCGGGTACAGCAGCAGTTCGGCGCCGGCCAGCGCCATCAGGCGCGCGGCCTCCGGGTACCACTGGTCCCAGCACACCAGCACGCCAAGGCGGCCGACGCTGGTGTCGATCGGGGTGAAACCGAGGTCGCCGGGGGTGAAGTAGAACTTCTCGTAGAACCCCGGGTCGTCCGGGATGTGCATCTTGCGGTACTTGCCGGCGATGCGGCCGTCGGTTTCGAACACCACCGCGGTGTTGTGGTACAGGCCGGTTGCGCGCTTCTCGAACAGGGAGCTGACCAGTACCACGCCGTGCTGCCGGGCGAGCTGGCCGAGGCGTTCGGTGGACGGGCCGGGGATCGGCTCCGCGAGGTCGAACTCGTCGACCGATTCGTGCTGGCAGAAGTAGGCGCCGTTGTGCAATTCCTGCAACAGCACCAGCCGGGCGCCCGACGCCGCCGCATCGGCGACGCGCGCTTCGATCACCGCCAGGTTGGCATCGGCGTCGCCGTGGTTGCGTTCCTGCACCAGGGCGACGGGGAGCGTGGTCTTCTTCATCGGGCGATTGTAGGCACTCGTGTGCGCCGCGGCGCGGCCGTTCGCTCAGGCCAGGCCGGCAGGCAGTTGCATGGTGATGCAGTGCAGGCTGCCGTTCTGCCAGATCAGCGGACGGCAGGGCACCTGCACCACGCTGCGACCCGGGTGCGCCGAAGCCAGCACCGCGGCCGCCTCGGCGTCGCGGGCATCGCCATACGCGGGCATCAGCACGGCGTCGTTGATGACGAGGTAGTTCGCGTAGCTGGCCGCCAGCCGGCGACCGTCGTCGAGGATCGGCTTCGGCCACGGCAGCGGGTGCAGGCGGTACGGCGCGCCGTCGGTGGTGCGGAGGGCGGCGAGCTCCGTCGCCATCGCCTGCAAGGCCGGATAGTGCGCATCGCCGGGGTCGTCGCAGGCCTGGAACACGATCGCGTCGCCCGGCGCGAAGCGCGCCAGCGTGTCGATGTGCGCGTCGGTGTCGTCGCCCTCCAGCTCGCCGTGCTCCAGCCACAGCACGCGATCCTGGGCGAGGGTCGAACGCAGGACCGCCTCGATTTCCTCGCGGCGCTTGCCGGGGTGGCGCAGCGACAGGCAATGCCAAGTCGTGAGCAGGGTGCCGGCGCCATCGGTCTCGATGCCGCCACCTTCCAGCGCGAAGTCATGCACGCGGCGCTCGGCGTGGTGGAACACGCCTTGCGCCTGCAGGCGTTCGACCAGGCGATCATCGTCGCTGGCCTCGAACTTGCCGCCCCAGCCGGTGAACCGGAAATCGTTGAGCACGAAGTTGTCGCCGGCGCGCAACGTAATCGGGCCGGAATCGCGCAGCCAGGTGTCGTCGTAGGGCACGGTGACGAAGCGCACGCGCTCCATGTCCACGCGGTTGGAGCGCAGCCGCATCTCGGCGTAGGTCTCGACGTCATCGTCGGCGACGCACAGCACCACCCGCTGGAAACGGGTGATCGCCTGCACCAGCGCGATGTAGGTCTCCTCGACTTCGGCCAGGCGCTCGGCCCAGTCGGTGTCGCTGGTCGGCCAGGCCAGCAGGATCGCCGACTGGGGTTCCCATTCGGCGGGGAAGCGCGGGGTTTGCTGGGTCATCGGGTCAGCGTGCGGCTGGCTTCGGGCCGATCTCGCCGGGGCTGGCCTTGGCCATCACCACGTCGATGACCTTGCTGCGCTCGAAGTAGACGGTGAAGGCGGGGTAGCTCCAGCGGTTGATCGTCGGCCACTGGCGCTTCTGCCCGCCGCGCGGGTCAAGGCGCTCGCTCGGGGCGCCAAAGCGCGCCTCGACCTGGGCCATGCTCATCCCGCGCGTGGGCAGGTTGGCGGGCTCTTCGCCGACGCGCTCGATCAGCAGGGTGTCGCCCTCGACGACACGAGCCTCCTGGCCGATGGCCGTGGACGAGGCCAGGACCAGCAGGGCGAGCGAGGCAGGACGGATCAAGGCGCGCATGGCAGCACTCCGTGGGCGGGATTGGAAAGGATTTTATGCCGATCCCGTGAACGGGTCGCGATGGGTCACATATGAGAAAGGCCGCCCTGCGGCGGCCTTTCGTTCGCTTGCGGCGTCTCGCCGACGGCTCAGCGCTGGCGCGCCTTGAACCGCGGGTTGGACTTGCAGATCACGAAGACCTTGCCACGACGGCGAACCACCTTGCAGTCGCGGTGACGGGCCTTCGCCGACTTCAGGGAGGACAGGACCTTCATGATGGAACCTCGGCAAATGGGAAATGAAGCGGGAAGCCCGACATTCTAGCGGGCTTTGTCCCGCCGAATCAAGCGCTTGCCCGCATGACCTGCAGGTCGCCGGCAAGGTCCTGCCCAGTCGGCGCCCGGGCGGCGATAATCGCCGGATGGACACCCCGACGCCCGTGCTCACCATCGATGGCCCATCCGGCTCCGGCAAGGGGACGATCAGCCGCATCGTCGCCCAGCGCCTGGGCTGGCATTACCTGGATTCCGGCGCCCTGTACCGCGCCGTCGGGGTCGCCGCAGGCTGGGCCGATCTCGACCTGGACGACGCCGGCGCCTTGGTGCGCTGCACCTTCGACACCACGATCGGCTTCCGCGAGGGCGAGGCGGGCGACCTGCGGGTGCTGGTCAATGGCCATGATGCCACCGACGAGTTGCGCACCGAGACCGCCGGCGCGGCGGCGTCGGCGATCGCCGCCATCCCCGAGGTCCGCGCCGCCCTCAAGGACCGCCAGCGCGCATTCCGCCAGCCCCCGGGGCTGGTGGCCGACGGCCGCGACATGGGGACCGTCATCTTCCCCGATGCCGCGCACAAGGTGTTCCTGACCGCGAGCGCTGAGGAGCGTGCCGAAAGGCGCTATAAGCAGTTGAAAGACAAAGGGGTTTCCGTCACAATCGACGGTCTGCTGCGCGAGATCCTCGCCCGCGACGCCCGCGATGCCAGTCGCGCGGTGGCGCCGCTGCGGCCGGCCGACGACGCCGTCCGCATCGACACCACCGGGCTCGGCATCGACGACGTGGTCGCCCGGGTGCTGGACGTCGTGTCCCGCCCCGCCGGCTAGCCGGCGCGCCTCACGCCGCAGGTTCCGTCCCGTGGGCACGCCCGTGCCTGCGGTCTTCCTCCATCCATCCACACATGGCCAAGCGCGTCCTGCGCGAACGCCAACCAACCCAAGGTGGGCCGCCCCGTCAGTGCGGGAGGCCTGTGTATCCACCCGAGATTTTTCATGAATTCCGTAGCTACCGAATCCTTCGCCGAACTGTTCGAACAGAGCCAGGCCAACCTCGCCAAGCTCAAGCCCGGCGCGATCGTCAAGGGCATCGTGGTCGACGTCCGCAACGACGTCGTGGTGATCAACGCCGGCCTGAAGTCCGAAGGCATCGTGCCGATCGAGCAGTTCCGCAACGACGCCGGCGAGATCGACGTCGGCATCGGCGACGAGGTCAAGGTCGCCCTCGACTCGCTCGAGAACGGCTTTGGGGAGACCGTGCTGTCGCGCGAGAAGGCCAAGCGCGCCATGGTGTGGGACGAGCTCGAGGAAGCGCTCGAGAAGAACGAGACCATCGTCGGCCGCATCAGCGGCAAGGTGAAGGGCGGCTTCACCGTCGACATCAAGGACGTCCGCGCGTTCCTGCCGGGTTCGCTGGTCGATGTGCGCCCGGTCCGCGACCCGGTGTACCTGGAAGGCAAGGAGCTGGAGTTCAAGCTCATCAAGCTCGACCGCAAGCGCAACAACGTCGTCGTCTCCCGCCGCGCGGTGGTCGAAAGCGAGCATTCGGAAGAGCGCGAGCAGCTGCTCGAGAAGCTGGTCGAGGGCGCGGTGCTGAAGGGCGTGGTCAAGAACCTGACCGACTACGGCGCGTTCGTCGACCTCGGCGGCATCGATGGCCTGCTGCACATCACCGACATGGCGTGGAAGCGCGTTCGCCATCCGTCCGAGGTGGTCGAGGTCGGCCAGGAGCTGGACGTCCGCGTGCTCAAGTACGACCGCGAGCGCAACCGCGTCTCGCTGGGCCTGAAGCAGCTGGGCGAGGATCCGTGGGACAACATCGCCCGCCGCTACCCGGCCAACAGCCGCGTGTTCGGCAAGGTCTCCAACGTCACCGACTACGGCGCGTTCGTCGAGATCGAGCCGGGCGTGGAAGGCCTGGTGCACGTGTCCGAGATGGACTGGACCAACAAGAACGTCAACCCGGCCAAGATCGTGCAGGTCGGCGACGAACTGCAGGTCATGGTGCTGGACGTGGACGAGGAGCGTCGCCGCATCTCGCTGGGCATCAAGCAGGTCACCAGCAACCCGTGGGAGACCTTCGCCGCGATCCACAAGAAGGGCGACAAGGTGTCGGGCCAGATCAAGTCGATCACCGACTTCGGCATCTTCATCGGCCTGGACGGCGGCATCGATGGCCTGATCCACCTGTCGGACATCAGCTGGAACTCGACCGGCGAGGACATCGCCCGCAACTACAAGAAGGGCGACACGCTCGAGGCGGTGGTGCTGGCGGTGGACCCGGAGCGCGAGCGCATCAGCCTGGGCGTCAAGCAGCTCGAGCAGGATCCGCTGGGCCAGTTCATGGCCTCGCACCCGAAGGGCACCAAGGTCGCCGGCACCGTCAAGGAAGTGGACGCCAAGGGCGCGACCATCGACCTGGGCGATGGCGTCGAGGGCTACGTGATGGCCCGCGACATCTCCGACGACCGCGTGGACGATGCCAGCCAGGTGCTGAAGGTCGGCCAGGAAGTCGAGGCCAAGTTCGTGGGCATGGACCGCAAGGGCCGCAGCCTGCAGCTGTCGATCAAGGCCAAGGACGAGGCGGAAACCGCCGAAGCCATGGCCGAGTACAACAAGGTCGCTTCCGACGCCGCCAGCGGCACCACCAAGCTGGGTGCGCTGCTGCGCGAACAGCTGAACAAGGCCGACTGATCCCGTCGGCCTGCAGGCCACCGCGATGGCCCGGCGACGCGCCGGGCCATCGTCGGCATGCCGACGGCCGGATGATCACCGCGACATGACGAAATCCGAACTCATCGAATTGCTCGCCCGGCGGCAGCCGCACCTGAAGGCCGACGACGTCGACCTGTCGGTGAAGTCGCTGCTGCAGATGATGGGCACCGCCCTGGCCGAGGGCGACCGCATCGAGGTGCGCGGGTTCGGCAGTTTTTCCCTGCATTTCCGGCCGCCCCGCACGGGGCGCAACCCGAAGACCGGCGACGCGGTCGCGTTGCCCGGCAAGCACGTCCCGCATTTCAAGCCCGGCAAGGAATTGCGCGAGCGGGTGACCGACGTGGTTCCGCTCCCGTCGGACGACTGAAACCGGGGCCATCGCTCCGTTAAGCTAGCGGGTGCCGCCTGGAGACCCGATGCGCCTGATCCGACTCGTTGCCGCCATCGCCTTCCTGCTGCTGGGCGGCGTGGTGGGCGCGCTCAACACGCAACCGGTGCGCCTCGACCTCGGGGTGGTGCAGCTCGATGCCAGCCTGGGCGTGCTGGTCCTGGTGCTGCTCGCATTGGGCATGCTGTTGGGCGCTGCATTGATCGCGCTGGGCGTGGTGTTGCCGCTGCGGCGGCGGTTGCGGAACCAGACGACGGGCGCCGCCCCGGCGCGCCAGGAGGCATGAGGTGGAAGCACTCGACCAGTGGTGGATGCTGGTGCTGTTCGTGCCGCTGGCGGCGTTGGCGGGCTGGATCATCGGCCGGCGCGGCGGCGAGCGCCACAGCGACAGCCAGGTCAGCAAGCTGTCGACGACCTATTTCCGCGGCCTGAACTACCTGCTCAACGAGCAGCCGGACAAGGCCATCGAGTTGTTCCTGCACATCGCCGAACTCGACAAGGACACCTTCGAGACGCAAGTGGCGCTGGGCCACCTGTTCCGCCGCCGCGGCGAGGTGGATCGCGCGATCCGGCTGCACCAGGCGCTGGCGCAGCGACCCGAGCTGACCGATGCGCAGAAGGTGCAGGCGTTGTCGGCGCTGGGCGAGGACTACATGCGCTCGGGCCTGCTTGATCGCGCGGAGACGGTGTTCGCCGACCTCGCGCGGATTGACCAGCGCGCGCCGCAGGCGCTGCGCCACCTGATCGCGATCTACCAGTCCGAGCGCGACTGGGAGAAGGCGATCGAGAACGCCAGCCGCTTCGAGGCGGCCACCGGCGAGCCGATGGGCAAGCTCATCGCACAGTTCGAATGCGAGCTCGCCGCCCGCCAACGCTCGGCGGGCGACACCGAGGCCGCGCGCGCCTCGCTGGCCCGGGCTTATGCCGCCGATCCGACGTCTGTGCGCGCCGGCATCGCGGAGGGACGCCTGGAGGCCGAGGCCGGGCGCCATGCCGCCGCCATCCGCGCGTTCGAACGCGCCGCCCGCCACGACCCGGATTACCTGCCGGACATCCTGCCGATGCTGCAGGAGAGCTACGCGCAGGTCGGCGAACGCAGCGGCGCCCGCGCCTTCCTCGCCGAAATGTGCGAGCACTACCGCGGCATCGCTCCCGTACTCGCGCTCGCGCGCATGGTCGAGGCCGAAGAGGGCGTGGGCGCGGCCCGGCGGTACCTCGCCCAACAACTGAAGGATCGCCCCTCCGTGCGCGGCGAGGCGGCGCTGATCGACCTGACCCTCGCCGACGACGCCGACGCGTCGTCGGCCCTGCACGACCTCAAGCACATCACCGACCAGTTGCTCGTGCGTAACCCGAGCTACCGCTGCAACCGTTGCGGGTTCGGCGCGCGCAGCCACCATTGGCAATGCCCCAGCTGCAAGGAGTGGGGCACGGTGAAGCCGCTGCTGAACTATGCGGTGGTCTGAGCCGGCGGGGCTGCTCGCGATCGGCCTGCTGGCCTGGCTGGTGTCCTGGGCGGGCACCCGGTGGGCGATCCGGCATGCGCAGGTCCACGGCCTGCACGACCTGCCTAGCGAACGCCGGAGCCACGCCGTGCCCACCCCACGTGGCGGCGGCATCGGCATTGCGGCGGCCGGCCTGGCGGCGCTCCTGCTGCTTGCTGCGACCGACGACACGCCGACCGCCTGGCTGGCGATGGCGATGGGTTTGTCGTTGGTCGCCGGCATTGGCTGGTGGGACGATCATCGTGACCTGCCCGCGACCCCGCGCCTCCTCGTCCATGTCGTGGCCGCGGCGCTGCTCGCGGCGGGCTGGTGGCTGCACGGCGCAGGCCCGATCGTGGCGGTCGTGGCCTTCCTCGCGGCGGTCTTCCTGGTCAATGCCTGGAACTTCATGGATGGCATCGATGGCCTGGCGACCAGCCAGGCGATGCTGTGCGGAGTCGCCTTCGCCGCGATGCTTCCGGCACCGGAAGGGATGGTCGGCGTGTCGCTCGCGGCAGCCTGCCTCGGGTTCCTGCCATCGAACCTGCCGCGCGCACGGGTGTTCCTGGGCGACGTAGGCAGCGGCACGCTGGGTTTCCTTGTCGCGATGCTGCTGGCAGCCGGCTTGTCGGCATCCGGCCGGGCGCAATGGCCCGTGCTGCTGCTGCCGGTGCTCGCGATGTCGGTTGACGTCGGGCTCACCTTGGGCTGGCGCATGCGTCGCGGGGAGCGGTGGTGGCAGGCGCACGTGCAGCACGCCTACCAGCGCTGGAGCAGGCGGTCGGGCCACGGAACCGTGGCGTTTGCCTACGCCATCTGGACGGCGCTCGCTTGCGGGTTCATGCTCTGGTGGTTGGGATACGGCCTGCCTGGCGCGCTACCGGCCTTGCTGGCTTGGGTAGTGGCGGCAGTGCTGGCGTGGCGTGTGTTGCATCGCGAAGCTGGCGGAAGGACCGAAGGAATCGGCGCATGACGACATGGAAGGATCGCTGGAAGTACGGACTGCCGCGCCTGACCGTCGCGCTGCATGACCTGGCCATGGTCTGGGTCTGCTGGCAGGGCCTGCACTTCCTGCGTTTCGCCCTGCAGCCGCAGCCCCTGCCGCTCGAACCTTTCTCCAGCACGGTGCTGATCGTCATGGTGGCGCAGGGGCTGGTGTTCTGGCGCGTGGGCCTTTATCGCGGCTTGTGGCGCTTCGCCAGCGTGCCGGACCTTGTCAACATCCTCAAGGCAAGCCTGCTCGGGTTGCTCGCGGTCGTCGTCGGCCTGTTCTTCTACAGCCGCCTGGACCTGGTGTCGCGCGCGGCGCTGCTGCTGTACCCCTTCGTGTTGACCCTGCTGCTGGGCTTGCCGCGGTTGCTCTTCCGCGCATGGAAGGACCAGCGGACGACGCGCAAGGACGATGGCGCGGAACGGGTACTCATCCTCGGCGCCGGTCAGGCGGGCGAGGCGCTGGTGCGTGACCTGCGCCGTACCGGGCGCTATGAGCCGGTCGGCTTCCTGGATGATGCCGTCGCGCTCCGCGGCACCCGCCTGCAGGGCTTGCCGGTCCTCGGCAAGATCGAGGATGTCGGCAGGATCGCGCGGGAAACAGCCGCGCGACTGTTGGTCATCGCGATCCCCTCGCTCGATGCGGTCGGGATGCGCCGCGTCGTCGGCATCTGCGAAGACAGCGGGGTGCCGTTCCGGACCGTTCCCCGGCTTGCGGACGTGCTGGATGGCAGCTCGCTGCCCGGGCAATTGAAGGAAGTCGCGATCGAGGACTTGCTGGGGCGGCAGCCGCTGAATCCCGATTGGAAGGCGATCCGCGGATGGCTGGGTGGACGTTCCGTGCTGGTCACGGGTGCCGGGGGATCCATCGGGTCCGAGCTGTGCCGGCAGTGCGCCAGGCATGGCGCACGCCGGCTGGTGCTGCTGGAGATCGACGAACTGGCGCTGTTGACCATCGAGGCCAACCTGCGCCGGGATTTCCCCGACATCGAATGCATCCCGGTGCTGGGCGACTGCGGTGATCCTGCGGTCATCCGGCATGCGCTCGGCGATGCAGCGCCCGATGCGGTTTTCCACGCCGCTGCCTACAAGCAGGTGCCACTGCTGCAACGCCAGTTGCGCGAGGCGGTGCGCAACAACGTCCTGGCCACCGATGTGGTCGCGCGTGCGAGCCGGGATGCCGGGGTGGGCACCTTCGTGCTGATTTCCACCGACAAGGCGGTCGACCCGGTCAACGTGCTGGGGGCGACCAAGCGCCTCGCGGAAATGGCATGCCAGTCGCTCGTTGACCACCGGTCCACCCGATTCGTGACGGTCCGCTTCGGCAACGTCCTCGATTCGGCGGGAAGCGTGGTTCCGCTGTTCCGCGAACAGATCCGCCGCGGCGGGCCGGTCACCGTCACCGATCCGGAGGTCACCCGCTACTTCATGACCATCCCGGAAGCCTGCCAACTCATCCTGCAGGCCTCGGCGATCGGCGCGCAGCAGGCCGTCTATACCCTCGACATGGGCGAGCCGGTCTCCATCCGCATGTTGGCCGAACAGATGATCCGCCTGGCGGGCAAGCTGCCCGGGCGAGACATCGTCATCGAGTACACCGGGTTGCGTCCTGGCGAAAAGCTCCACGAGACGCTGTTCCACAGCGACGAGCGTTACAGCGCCACCCAGCATCCCAAGATCCTGCAGGCGGTGCCGCGCAGCGTGAGCGGGGAGCGCGTGGATCCGGCACTGGATGCGCTGCGTGAGGCCACAAGCGCGTATGACCTGGAACAGCTGGCGTCCGCGCTGAGGGTCGCCGTCCCGGAGTTCAATCCGGCCATCGATGTCGATGGCCCGCATGCCTCGACCATCATCGCATTCCCCGCACGCAAGGCGCGCCAGCAGTGATCGGTGCATCGGGCGGAAAACGGAGGGTGAGGATCGCCGTGTTCCCCGTCGCGGGCCTGGGGACCCGTTTCCTGCCGGCGACCAAGACGGTCCCGAAGGAGATGCTGCCCATCGTCGACAAGCCGCTGATCCAGTACGCGGTGGACGAGGCGATCGAGGCGGGTTGCGACACCCTGGTGTTCATCACCAACCGCTACAAGCACGCGGTGGCCGACTACTTCGACAAGGCGTACGAGCTCGAGCAGAAGCTGGAACGCGCCGGCAAGGCCGAACAGCTCGCGCTGGTGCGGAACGTGTTGCCGGAGGGCGTGCGCGCGGTGTTCGTGACCCAGGCCGAGGCACTGGGACTGGGCCACGCCGTGCTCTGCGCGAAACCGGTGGTCGGCAACGAACCCTTCGCGGTGCTGCTGCCGGACGACCTGATCTGGAGTCGAGGCGATGGCGCCTTGAAGCAGATGGCGGACCACGCGCAACGGACCGGCGGCAGCGCCATCGCCGTGCAGGACGTGCCGCGCGCGCAAACCGGCAGCTACGGCATCGTCGCCACCGACAGCTTCGACGGACAGGCCGGGCGCATCCGCCAGATCGTCGAGAAGCCGAAGCCGGCGGACGCGCCCAGCAACCTTGCCGTGGTCGGGCGTTATATTCTCAACCCGGCGATCTTCGACCTGCTCGAAACCACGCAGCAGGGCGCAGGCGGGGAAATCCAGCTGACCGATGCCATCGCGCAGCTGTTGCCATTGGAGCAAGTGGATGCGTTCCGCTTCCACGGCACCCGCTTCGATTGCGGTACCCACCTGGGGCTGATCGAGGCCACCGTGCGCTATGCACTTGACCACGAGCTGCTCAGCGATGCCGCGCGCAAGCTGATGCAGAATGCGCTGGACGAAATGGGCGTGGTCGAGAACTGATTTTTCGACAGGCGCTCCGTCTGTCAGGCCGGACGCTTGCCGCGAATATCCCCCGGCATCGACCAAAGGCCGATGCCTCCTCCTCGATTTCGCGGCTATCGCCCGTCCAGGCAGACGTCGGTCTATCGCATGCGCGGCGTGATTACAGCGATTCGAAGATCCCCGCAGCGCCCATGCCGGTGCCGATGCACATGGTCACCATGCCGTACTTCTGCTGGCGGCGGCGCAGGCCATGCAGCAGGGTGGCGGTGCGGATGGCGCCGGTGGCGCCCAACGGATGGCCCAGCGCGATCGCCCCACCCAGTGGGTTGACCTTGGCGGGATCCAGTTCGCTGTCGCCGATCACCGCGAGGGCCTGCGCGGCGAACGCCTCGTTGAGCTCGATCCAGTCCAGCTGGTCCTTGGTCAGCCCGGCCTGCCGCAGCGCCTTGGGGATCGCGGCGATCGGGCCGATGCCCATCACTTCCGGGCGCACGCCGGCCACGCTGAAGCTGACGAAGCGGGCCAGCGGGGTCAGGCCGTAGTCCTTGATCGCCTGCTCGGAGGCCAGCAGCACCGCGCCGGCGCCGTCGCTCATCTGCGACGAGTTGCCCGCGGTCACGGTGCCGCCGAACTGGCCGTTGCGGAACACCGGGCGCAGCTTGCCGAGGCCCTCGGCCGAGGTGTCGGCGCGCGGGCCTTCGTCGTGCTCGACCAGCAGCTGCTTCAGGCGGATGGCTTTGCCGGCGAGGTCAGGCAGGCGGGCGACGACCTCGTACGGCGTGATCTCGTCGCGGAACTCGCCCGCGGCCTGCGCCGCCAGCGCCTTCTGGTGCGAGGCGAGGGCGAAGGCGTCCTGCGCCTCACGCGACACCTTCCACTCCTCGGCCACCTTCTCGGCGGTGATGCCCATGCCGTAGGCGATGGCCACGTGGTCGTCGCGGAACACCGATGGCGACAACGCGACCTTGTTGCCCATCATCGGCACCATCGACATCGACTCGGTGCCGCCAGCCAGCATGAGGTCGCCGTTGCCCAGGCGGATCTGGTCGGCCGCCAGCGCCACGGCCTGCAGGCCGGACGAGCAGAAGCGGTTGATGGTCTGCGCGGCGATGGTGTCCGGCAGACCGGCCAGGAGCACGCCGATGCGCGCCACGTTCATGCCTTGCTCGCCCTCGGGCATGGCGCAGCCGATGATCGCGTCGTCGATGCGGCCGACGTCGATGCCCGGCGCCTGCGCGACGACGGCCTTCAGCACGTGCGCCAGCATGTCGTCGGGACGGGTGTTGCGGAATACGCCCTTCGGGGCCTTGCCGACCGGGGTCCGGGTGGCGGCGACGATGTAGGCGTCCTGGATCTGCTTGCTCATGGATGGACTCCGATGTCTGGGGTGTCGGCGGCACGGGGACGTGCCGCCGCGGCATCGCATGCGATGCCGCGCAAGCGGGCGAATGTCACGCCATTCGCCCGCGCCGGGAAAGTCGTGGCAGGAGGCCCGATCTTTCACACGATCAATTCCGCAGGGGCTTGCCGGTCTTCAGCATGTGGCCGATGCGGGCCTGGGTCTTCTCCTGCTGGGCCAGCTCGACGAAGTGCTTGCGCTCCAGCTTGAGCAGCCAGTCCTCGTCCACCATCGCGCCGCGGTCCACGTCGCCGCCGCACAGCACGGTGGCGATGCGGGTGGCGATCTCGTCGTCGTAGGCGCTGATGAAGCGGCCTTCCAGCATGTTGACCAGCAGCATCCGGAAGGTCGCGATGCCGACGTCGCCGGCGACCCGGATGCGCCGTGCCGGCATCGGCGGGCGGTAGCCGGTTTCGTGCAGGGCCAGGGCTTCCTGCTTGGCGATGTACAGCAGCTCCTGGGCGTGGAAGGCCACCCTGTCGCCGGCCCGCAGCAGGCCGAGTTCCTTCGCCTCGACGGCGGAGGTGGACACCTTGGCCATCGCCACGGTTTCGAAGGTCTTCTTCAGCTCCGCGAACACGTCGCCGTTCGCGCCGGCGGCGTCGGAGGCGCGCACCGCGATCTCCTTCAGGCCTCCGCCCGCGGGGAGCAGGCCAACCCCGGCCTCGACCAGGCCGATGTAGCTCTCGAGGTGGGCCACCGTGCGCGCGCTGTGCATCTGGAACTCGCAGCCGCCGCCGAGCGCCAGGCCGCGCACCGCCGCGACCACCGGCGCCAGCGAATACTTGATGCGCTGGCTGGTGGCCTGGAAGTTGGCGACCATCGCCTCGAACTCGGTGAGCTTGCCGGCTTGCAGTGCGCCCAAAGCACCGGCGAGGTCGGCGCCGGCGGAGAACGGCTCCTTCGGCTGCCAGAGCACGAGGCCCTTGAAGCGGCGCTCGGCGATGCCGATCGCCTCCTGCATGCCGTCGAGCACGGCATCCGACACCGTGTGCATCTTGGTCTTGAAGCCGACCACGCCGATGTCGTCGCCATCCGTCCACAGGCGCACGCCGTCGTTCTCGAACACCGTCTCGCCTTGCGGGAAACGCTCGCCCAGCAGGGGATCGGGGAAGCGCTGGCGGCGATACACCGGCAGCGACGAGCGCGGCAGCTTGGCGTCCTTGGCCGGGCTGTAGCTGCCCTCGGTGCCATGCACGCCATCGCGCCCATCGAACACCCAGTCGGGCAGGGGGGCGCTGCTCATGGCCGCGCCCGCGAGGATGTCGTCGGCGATCCATTGCGCCACCTGCTTCCAGCCGGCGGCCTGCCAGGTTTCGAACGGACCCAGCGACCAGCCGTAGCCCCAGCGGATGGCGAGGTCGACGTCGCGCGCGGTCTCGGCGATGTCCTTCAGGTGGAAGGCGCTGTAATGGAACAGGTCGCGGAAGCAGGCCCACAGGAAGCGTGCCTGCGGATGCGCGCTCTCGCGCAGGAGGCGGAACTTCTCGGCGGGATCCTTCGTTTTCAGGATCTCGACCACTTCCGGCGCCGCGCCGCGGTCGGCGGGGCGGTAATCCTGCGCCGCCAGGTCCAGCACCACGATGTCCTTGCCGACCTTGCGGAAGATGCCCGCGCCGGTCTTCTGGCCCAGCGCGCCCTTGGCGATGAGGGCCTGCAGCCAGTCCGGGGACTGGAAGTAGCGATGCCACGGGTCGTCCGGCAGGGTGTCGGCCATCGTCTTGATGACGTGGGCCATGGTGTCCAGCCCGACCACGTCCGAGGTGCGGTAAGTCGCCGACTTCGGCCGCCCCAGCAGGGGGCCGGTCAGTCCGTCGACTTCGTCGAAGCCCAGGCCGAAGGCGTGCGTGTGGTGGATCACCGACAGGATCGAGAACACGCCGATCCGGTTGCCGATGAAGTTGGGCGTGTCCTTCGCGTACACCACGCCCTTGCCGAGGGTGGTGGTCAGGAAGGTTTCCAGGCCCTCGAGGACCGCCGGGTCAGTGCCGCGGGCCGGGATCAGCTCGGCCAGGTGCATGTAGCGGGGTGGGTTGAAGAAGTGCACGCCGCAGAAGCGGTGGCGCAATTCCTCGGGAAGCACGTCGGCCAAGGCATTGATGCCCAGCCCGGAGGTATTGCTGGCCAGCACCGCCGTGGCGGGCACGAACGGGGCGATCTTGCGATACAGGTCCTGCTTCCAGTCCATCCGCTCGGCGATCGCCTCGATGACCAGGTCGCAGCCGCGCAGGTGCTCCAGGCCGGTCTCGTAGTTCGCCGGGACGATCCGCTCGGCCAGCGCCTTGGTCGCCAGCGGCGCGGGCGACAACTTGCCGAGGTTGGCGATCGCCTTGGCGACGATGCCGTTCGGGTCGCCGTCCTTGGCCGGCAGGTCGAACAGGACGGTGTCGACGCCCGCGTTGACCAGGTGGGCCGCGATCTGCGCGCCCATCACCCCGGCGCCGAGGACCGCCGCACGGCGTACAAGCAATTTCTCAGACATGTCTTGCAACTCCTTGAAATATCAGGAAGCATCCGCCTTGAAACCGGCGGCGGCGAAACGGATCAGGGCAGCGGCGGCGCGTTGCCGGTGCTGGCTGTCGGAGACACCGCTGGGGCGCTTGATCAGCCCGAAGTCGGCCATCGCGTAGGTCAGCGCGCCCGAGAGGAAGTCCAGGCGGCGGTAGAGCTCCTCCTTGCCGAGGCCGGGGACGCAGGCGTCGATCGCCTTGGCGAACTCGCGCAGGACGTGCCCGTACTGTTCGGAGAGGAACTTGCGCAGGCCTTCGTTGCTCTCGGCGTAGGCGCGGGCGATGACCCGGATGAAGGCGCCACCGCCGTGTCGATCCTGGGCCATGGCCAGCGCGGGTTCGACGAACGCGGCCAGCACCGGCTCCAGCTGGCCGGGGGCGTTGCGCGTGGCGGCCTTGAGCGCCTCGAGGCGCTGCGCGCTCATTTCGTCCATGCGGCGCCGGAACACCTCGTTCACGAGGTTGTCCTTGCTGCCGAAGTGGTAGTTCACCGCCGCGATGTTCACGTCCGCCCGGCTGGTGACCTGCCGCAGCGAGGTCGAGGCGAAGCCCTGCTGGGCGAACAATTCCTCCGCGGCGTGGAGGATCCGGTCCTTGGTCGAGAAGTGTTGCAGGCTCATGCGGTGACTCCATGAATCAAACGCTTGTTTGATCCTAGGCCCGGGGGTGCCCTTCCGTCAACCGGAGGTCGCCCCAGCCGGAATCGCCAGCTGGAGCGGAGGCCTCGCATGGGTTAGAATTCGCCGCAGCCATATCGGCCAAACCCGCGCCAGTACGCGGGTTTTTCTGTTATCTTCGGGCCCGCGACGCGATCGCCGGCCCGCCAACCGGAGAATTCCCATGGCGCTGGAGCGCACCATTTCCATCATCAAGCCCGACGCGGTCGCCAAGAACGTGATCGGCGAGATCTACGCCCGTTTCGAGAAGGCCGGCCTGAAGGTCGTCGCCGCCCGCATGAAGCACCTGTCCAAAGCCGAGGCCGAGGGCTTCTACGCGGTCCACCGCGAGCGCCCGTTCTACAACGCGCTGGTCGAGTTCATGACCTCCGGTCCGGTGATGATCCAGGTGCTGGAAGGCGAGGGCGCGGTGCTGAAGAACCGCGAGCTGATGGGCGCCACCAATCCGAAGGATGCCGCCCCGGGCACCATCCGCGCCGACTTCGCCGACAGCATCGATGCGAACGCGGTGCACGGTTCGGATTCGCTGGAGAACGCGGCGATCGAGATCGCGTACTTCTTCCCGGCCACCGACGTCTACGCGCGCTGATCGCGCGGCATCGGACAACGCAGTGAGCGATACCCGCGCCCCGGCCCTCGACATCGCCCTCGTCGGCGATTCGGCCTCGGGCGCGCCTGCGGCGGCGGCTTCGGCCGCCGCGCGCACCAACATCTTCGACTTCGACCGGGTCTCGCTGGAACGGTTCTTCGAAGTCGAGCTGGGCGAGAAGACGTTCCGCGCCCACCAGGTGATGAAGTGGATCCACCATCGCCACGTCACCGAGTTCGCCGACATGACCGACCTCGGCAAGGCGCTGCGCGCCAAGCTGGAGGCGCGGGCCGAGGTGCGTGCGCCACAGGTCCTGCTGGACAAGGAATCCGCCGACGGCACGCGCAAGTGGCTGATCGGCATGGATCCGCGCAACGCCATCGAGACCGTCTACATCCCCGACAAGGGTCGCGGCACCCTCTGCGTGTCATCGCAGGTCGGCTGCGCGCTGAATTGCACGTTCTGCTCCACCGCCACGCAGGGGTTCAACCGCAACCTGTCGACCGCCGAGATCATCGGCCAGGTCTGGGTGGCGGCGCGCGCGCTCGGCAACGTCCCGCACCAGCAGCGCCGGCTGACCAACGTCGTGATGATGGGCATGGGCGAGCCGCTGGCGAACTTCGACAACGTCGTGCGGGCGATGAGCATCATGCGCGACGACCTGGGCTATGGCCTGGCCAACAAGCGCGTCACCCTGTCCACCGCGGGCATGGTCCCGATGATCGACCGGCTGGCCGCGGAAAGCGACGTGTCGCTGGCGGTCTCGCTGCACGCGCCGTTCGACGAGTTGCGCAGCGAGCTCGTCCCGCTCAACCGCAAGTACCCGATCGCCGAGCTCATGGATGCCTGCGTCCGCTATGCGACGCGCAAGAAGGGCGAGTCGGTCACTTTCGAATACACCCTGATGCGCGGCGTCAACGACCAGCCCGAGCATGCGCGGGCGCTGGTCAAGCTGATGCGCGACTTCGACCGGCGCGTGCAGATGAAGGACGCGGCGAAGGTCAACCTGATCCCGTTCAACCCGTTCCCCGGCACGCGCTTCGAACGTCCCGGCGACGAGGCCATCCGCGCGTTCCAGAAGCAGTTGAACAATGCCGGCATGATCGCGCCGGTGCGCCGCACCCGCGGCGACGACATCGACGCCGCCTGCGGCCAGCTGAAGGGGCAGGTCATGGATCGCACCCGCCGCCAGGCTGAATTCCGGAAGTCCCTGCAAGGCCAGGGCGGGGTGCCGGATGCGGCGTGACATTGGCATCGCCGTGCTGTCGATGGTCGTGGTCCTGCTCGCTGGGTGCCGCGCGATGGACCGATTGAGCTTCATCCGGCCTTCCGCCGAGCGTGGCGAATTCAGGCAGGTCGCCCCGGATCGCGACGTCAGCGGCAAGCCCGGCAAACGCTCCGCTGATCCCGTCCAGCTGCTGCAATCCGCAGTCGATGCCTACCGGCTCGGCGATCTTGTGCGCGCCGAGTCGCTTGCCAAGGCCTCACTGCAAGCGGGCGCGCCGGCGGGCGATGCGAACACGCTGCTTGGCGTCGTCGCCGATGCCCGCGGGCAGCGCGAGGCCGCGGGAGGGTACTACCGGGCAGCGGCAAGCGCGGCGCCCGGCAATGGCACCTATGCCAACAACTACGGCGGTTGGCTGTGCGCGACTGGGCAGGCCAGGGCATCGCTCGAATGGTTCGACCGTGCAGTGGCCGACCCGACGTATCCCACCCCGGCGAACGCGGCGGCCAATGCGGGCGATTGCGCCGCCAAGGCCGGCCTTGCTGCGCGGGCCGAAGCCAGCTGGCGGCTCGCCTTGGCGACCCAGCCCACCCACGTGCAAGCCCTGGCGGGCATGGCGGCGTTGGAGGCTGGGCGAGGTCGACATCTCGAGGCCCGCGCCTTCCTCGAACGCTGGCTGGAACTGAACCCGAACGACCTCGCGGCATTGCGCCTCGCGGCCCAGGTCGAGGATGCGCTGGGCGACAACGAGGCCGCGGCGCGTTATCGTATGCGCTTGCAAGCAGCGTCCTCCGCCACGCAACGCGCACTGCCAACGCCATGACGGCCCCGCAGAAAGACACGACCCACCATGCCCTCGCCGGCTGCGGCGAGCGCCTGCGCGCGGCCCGTGAAGCCGCCGGTCTGAGCGTGGATGACGTCGCCCTCCGCCTGCACATGCCGGCGCGCGTGGTGCGCTCGCTGGAGTCGGAGGATTGGTCGCGGCTCGGCGCGCCCGTCTTCGTGCGAGGGCAGGTCCGCAGCTACGCCCGCCTGCTCGGGTTGACCACGGCGCCGATGATGGAGGCGCTGAACGTCGGTCCGGTGGAACCGGCGCGCCTGGTCAGTCGCAGCCACATCCCGCAGACCCAGTGGTGGGCCGAGCAGGTGGGGCGCAGGTTGATCTACATCGTGCTGACGCTGTCGCTGGCGGTGCCTGCGTGGATCGCGACCCGCGAACGCCTCGCTGCCGAGCCGGAGCCCGCCGCCCCGCTGGATCTTCCAGCGGGTGCGCTCGGAGGCGTCGAATCCGCCAAGCCGGCGGCACCGCGGACGGTGGTGGCATCGATGGCACCCATGACGTCGCCGGCCAGCGCCGCCGCGCGCGAGGGCCTGGTGATCAGGACCCACGCTGAGAGCTGGCTCGAGGTCATGTCGCCCGCCGGCGAAGTGGTGGAGAAGGGGTTGCTGCCTGCGGGTAGCGAACGCCGTTTTGCCCATGCTCAGGTTGGTCGACTGACCATCGGCAACGCGTCTGCGGTCGAGCTTCGCAACCTCGGCCGCGACGTGGACCTGGCGCCCTTTGCGCGCGCGAACGTGGCGCGCTTTGCGGTATCCTCTGGCGGTTCGCTGGTCGCCTCCGACTGACGTTCGCGCCGGTCGATGCCGGGACCCTCCACTTCCAGAGATTCACAGCGCCCGGCGGCTGGTCCGCCGGCACGGAAACAGCATGGCGATTGACGACCTGCTCGACGAGCACGAACAAAGCGAACGCGTCCGGTCCTGGCTTCGCGGCAATGCCGTGGGGCTCATCGGGGGCGTGGGATTGGGCCTGGCGGCGATCGTCGGATGGCATTGGTGGCAGGGCCAGCAGGCCGAGGCCAGGATGGGCGCGAACGCGCGCTATGCGCAGGCCGTACAGGCTTACGAGGCAAGGCAACTTCCTGCCGGCGATCCCAAGGCAGGCATCGAGGCGATCTCCAAGGCGAACCCGACACTGGGCGCGCTGGCTGCGCTGCAACTGGCCAAGGCCCAGGTGGACGCCGGCAAGCGTGACGAGGCAATCGTGACCCTGCGCGGCCTGCATGACCTGGATCCGGCAATGCGTGCAGTCGTCAACGAACGACTCGCGCGGCTGCTGATCGATGCGGGCAAGGGCAAGGAAGCGCTGGCCCTGCTGGACGACGCACGCGACCCGACGATGCTCGCCATCCGCGGCGATGCGCAGTTCGCGCTCGGCGACCGCGCCAAGGCCCGCGAGGCCTATGCCAAGGCGCTGGGACTGGTGGACGTCGGCGATCCACAGCATCGCCTGCTGCAACTCAAGCTGATCGAAGCGGGCGGCACGCCGCCCCATACCGAGGATCGCACCTGATGAGTCGTCCCTACCATCGTCCCTTGCGCCTTGTCGCGGGCTTCGCGTTGGCCGCGCTGCTGCTCGGCGGTTGCACCACGGTCAAGAACCTGTTCGACGGTCGTGGCAAGGACAAGTCGCTGGAGCCCACGCCGCTGGTGCAGATCACGCCCAGCGTGAACGTGGCGCGCCTGTGGAGCGCCAGCATCGGTGGTGGCGAGAAGTCGCTGGGCATGGGCCAGCACCCGGCGATCGCCGACGGCCGCGTGTATGCGGCGGCGGTCGATGGCGGCGTGCATGCACTGGACCTCAAGACCGGCCAGTCGGTGTGGCGCTATGCCTCGGAGCTTCCGCTGTCCGGCGGGCCCGGCGCCGGAGAAGGCCTGGTCGTGGTCGGCAGCCTCGAGGGCGACGTGATCGCGCTGGATGCCGCCACCGGCACCGAGAAGTGGAAGGCCAAGGTCGGCAACGAGGTCCTTGCCGCCCCTGCGATCGGCGGCGGCACGGTCTACGTGCACTCCAACGATGGCCGGGTCACCGCCTTCGATGCGGCCACCGGCGAGCGCCGCTGGTTCTACAGCGTGGAAGTCCCGGTGCTGACCGTGCGTGGCACCGGCCCGGTGACCGTCGGCCCCGGCATCGTGTTCGTCGGCAATGACAACGGAAACCTGACCGCGCTGTCTGCGACCGATGGCGGCGTCCTCTGGTCCACGCCGGTCGCGGAGCCTGACGGGCGCAGCGAGCTGGAGCGCATGGCCGACGTCGATGGCGCCGTGGTCATCGACAACACCATGCTGTACGCCACCAGCTACAAGAACCACACCATCGCGATCGATGGGCCGTCCGGGCAGATCGTGTGGGATCGCGAGAACGGCGGCCCGCGCGGCCTCGGCCTGAGCAACTCCGCGGTGGTGGTCACCGACCCGGTCGGCAAGGTCTGGGCGCTCGACAAGAACTCGGGCGCGAGCCTGTGGCAGCAGGATGGCCTGGCGCATCGCAACACCTCCGCGCCTGCCGTGCAGGGCGACTACGCCGTGGTCGGCGATCTCGAGGGCGTCGTCCACTGGCTGCGCCTGAATGACGGCGCATTCGCCGCCCGCGCCGAGATCGGCGGCCCGATCACCGGGCAGCCGGTGGTGTCCGACGGCGTGGTCGTGGTCCAGACCACCGAGGGCCAGCTGGCCGCCTTCGCGCTCCAGTAAGCGCCCCGTCCGGCCTGCGGGCTGGCGCGTCCCTGCGGCCCCGGCTACCGTGTCGGGGCCGCGTTGTTTTCGTGATGCAGGACAATGGCGCCCGGCGCCGCGTGAAAAGGCTCATCCATGCTTCCGCTCGTTGCCCTCGTGGGGCGCCCCAATGTCGGCAAGTCGACGCTCTTCAACGCGCTGACGCGTACTCGCGACGCGCTGGTCCACGATGAGCCGGGCGTCACCCGCGACCGCAACTACGGGGTCTGCCGCCTGCTGCCGGAACGCCCGTTCGTGTTGGTCGATACCGGCGGCATCGCCGGCGAAGACGAGGGCTTGGCCGGTGCCACCGCGCGCCAGTCGCGGGCGGCGGCGGAAGAGGCGGACCTGGTCCTGTTCGTGGTGGATGGCCGTGAAGGCGCCTCGGCGCTGGACGACGAGATCCTCGCCTGGCTGCGCAAGCTGTCGAAGCCGACCCTGCTGATCGTCAACAAATCCGATGGCATCGACCAGCGGGCGGCGGTCGCCGAGTTCGCGCGCTACGGTTTCGCGGATGCGCTGGCGGTGTCGTCCGCGCACCGCACCGGGATCGATGCGGTGCTGGCCCGGGCGATGGCGCTGTTGCCGGAGGAGGGCACGGCGGAAACCCTGGACGAGGACCCGGGCCGCATCCGCATCGCCTTCGTCGGCCGCCCGAACGTGGGCAAGTCGACGCTGGTGAACCGCATCCTCGGCGAGGAGCGGATGATCGCGTCCGAAGTGCCCGGTACCACGCGCGATTCGATCGCGGTGGACCTGGAGCGCGACGGTCGCAAGTACCGCCTGGTCGACACCGCCGGCCTGCGCCGCCGGTCGAAGGTCGACGAGGCGGTCGAGAAGTTCTCGGTGGTGAAGACCCTGCAGGCGATCGAGCAATGCCAGGTCGCGGTGCTGCTGCTGGACGCCAGCGAAGGGGTGACCGACCAGGACGCCACCGTGCTTGGTGCGGTGCTCGACGCCGGGCGCGCGCTGGTGATCGCGCTGAACAAGTGGGATGGCCGCAGCGACTACGAACGCCAGCAGGCCGAGGCGCTGGCCTCGCGCAAGCTGGGCTTCGTGGACTGGGCCGAACGCGTGCGGATCTCCGCGCTGCACGGCTCCGGCCTGCGCGAGTTGTTCAAGGCGGTGCATCGCGCGCATGCCTCGGCGACCCACGCCTTCAGCACCGCCGACGTTACCCGCGCGGTCGAGGCGGCGTATGCCGCCAATCCGCCGCCGGTGGTGCGCGGGCACGTGGCGAAGCTGCGCTTCGCCCACCCGGGCGGCGACACCCCGCCGACCTTCGTGGTGCACGGCACGCGGTTGAAGACACTCAGCCCCACCTACCACCGCTACCTCGAGAACTTCTTCCGCAAGCGATTCAAGCTGGTCGGCACGCCGATCCGCTTCGTGTTCAAGGAAGGGGCCAATCCGTACGAAGGCAAGAAGAACGTGTTGAGCGAGCGCCAGGTCGCGAAGAAGCGCCGGCTGCTGCGCCACGTCAAGCGCGATTGATGCTGCAGGCCGCCGATCTCACGCTCGGCATCCTCGCGGGCGGGCGGGCGTCCCGCCTCGGCGGTCGCGACAAGGCGTGGCTGGTCCGCGACGGACAACCCCAGGTGCGGCATGTGGCTGCGCGGCTCGCCGATGCCTGCGACTCCGTCCTGGTGAGCGCCAATGCGCGATTCGAGCGCTACCATGCGCACGGCTTCCGGACGGTGGCCGACATGACCCGGGACGCGGGGCCGATCGGCGGACTGGAAGCGCTGGCTGATGCCTGCCGGACGCGGTGGTTGTTGACCGTGCCGATTGATGTCCTGCAAGTACCGGACCGCGTCCTGGACCGGCTTGCCGCTGCCGGGGGACGGGGTGCCGTCGTGGAGGATGACGACGGGCTGCAACCGTTGCTGGCCCTGTATGAAATCGATGCCTTGCGTGCGGCATGCGCGGCTGCGTTGGCGATTGGAGCGTTCTCCGTCCAGGCCATGCAGATGCGGCTCGGATTGCCCGCGGTGCATTTCGCGGGCCTCCGCATCGGCAACATCAACACGCCCGAGGACGCGAGCAGCGCCGGCTTCCTGCCGTGACCGCCCCCGCGTGCGTGGCGGTGCCGCCGCAGCGATAATCGCGCGATGACGGTCATGAGCATCTCCCCGGAGGAAGCCGCCGCGCGCTGTGCGGATGGCGCGCTGCTGGTCGATGTCCGTGCAGACCACGAACGCGCGCTCGGGATGGCGGCCGGTGCGCTGGGCGTCGTGCGCGAGGTGCTGGAGGCCGACCCGCACCGCCACCTGTCGCACCCGGGCCGGGAAGTGGTGCTGATCTGCCAGTCCGGGCTGCGTTCGCGGCTCGCCGCCGAAGCCCTGCGTGACCGCGGCTTCACCCATCTATCGTCAGTCGAGGGCGGCACCGAGGCCTGGGCCGCCGCCGGGCTGCCGATGCAGCGCCCCGACATCGACGCAGACTTCTCCGAGCGCTATGCGCGCCACCTGCGCCTCCCGGACGTCGGGCTGGCCGGGCAGCGCCGGCTGGAGGCCGCGCGCGTGCTGCTGGTGGGCGCCGGCGGGCTCGGCTCGCCGGCGGCGTACTACCTGGCCGCGGCCGGCGTCGGCAGCCTGCGCATCGCCGACGACGACATCGTCGATCGCAGCAACCTGCAGCGGCAGATCCTGCACACCGAGGCGCGTGTCGGCACGCCCAAGGTCGATTCCGCGGCGGTCGCGCTGGCGGCGCTGAACCCGCGGACCCGGATCGAACCGGTGGCGGAACGCGTCAATGCGGGCAATGTCGAGCGGCTGCTGGCGGGCGTCGATGTCGTCGTCGACGGCGCCGACAACTTCCCGGCGCGTTACCTGCTCAACGATGCCTGCGTGAAGCTCGGCATTCCCCTCGTGTACGGCGCGGTGCATCGCTTCGAGGGCCAGGCCAGCGTGTTCGATGCCGGCCGCCAGCGCGGCGTGGCGCCCTGCTACCGCTGCCTGTTCCCCGACCCGCCCAACGCGGAGGCCGCGCCCAACTGCGCCGAGGCCGGCGTGCTTGGCGTCCTCCCGGGGGTGATCGGGCTGTTGCAGGCCACCGAGGCGATCAAGCTGCTGCTCGGGGTCGGCACGCCGTTGACCGGGCGCTTGCTGCAATTCGATGCGCTGGGCATGCGGTTCCGCGAAACGCGGTTGGCCGCGGATCCCGATTGCGCGGTCTGCGCGCCCGGGCGTGCGTTCCCGGGGTATATCGATTACGCGGCGTTCTGCGCCGGAGGTTGAGGATGGGGATGGGTCGTGTGCTGCTGTTCGTGGTGCTGTTGGGCTGGGTGGGCGTTGCGTCGGCGGCGGACCAATGTCCGTTGCTGCGGCAACAACAGTCGGCGAGCGAGGTCGCCACCCGCATCGCCGCCGCGGCCTGCGACGAGCACCTGCGCTGGCAACGGCCGTTCATCACCCCCGACGGTCGGATCGCCAGCGGGCAGGTGTGGGAGGGCGAAGCGCGCGGGCTGGAGGCGGGTGGGGCGCCGTGGCGCCAGGTCGCCCGCTACTGGCAGGAGGCGGGCTTGCTGGGCCGCACCGATGCCGCGGGCGCCAGCGACTGCAGTTACGCGGTGACCAACCCGGCGTATCCGGGACTGGGCTGTCGCGGTTTCGTGATCGACACGCCGTGGTCGGCCGCCTTCGTTTCCTGGGTGATGCAGCGCGCCGGCGTGCCCGCGTTCCGTGGGTCCGCCGGGCATTTCGACTACGTCCGCGCCGCGCGCCGCGACCCCGAGGGCAGCCCGTACCGCTTCCTCGATCCGATGGCGACGGCGCCCGCCACCGGCGACATGCTCTGTTACGTGCGCACCCAGCGCGTGTACGGGCATGCTGGCCTGGCGGCCCTGATCGACAGCGGCGCGACCGGCCTGAACATGCATTGCGACGTGGTCGCCGCGGTGAACCCCGGCGGCGACGGCAAGGCCTACCTGGTCGGTGGGAACGTCCAGCAGGCGGTCACCATGCGGGTGCTGAACCTCAATGCCGCCGGACGGTTCTGGTCGCTGCCAAGGCGCAGCGAAGGCGATCCCGCGTGCTCGCCCGAGGCGCCATCCGCCTGCGATTTCAATCGCCAGGATTGGGCGGTGCTGCTGCAGCTCAAGCCGCAGGACGCGCTGGCCAAGCTCGGGCCGGTCGAAGCGCCGCGCTGGCTGCCGACTCCGCCCGTGCAGCAGACCTGCTGCGTGAACTGCGTGGTCGGGTCCGGGGTGCCGCGCTGCCCGTCGGCGGGCGGCCAGCCGCTGCCGACCGCGCCCGACCCCGAGGATTGACGCCGCCGGTCAGGCCGTCGCCGGCTTGCGCTTCGGGCGTGGCTTGGCGCGATGGTCCATCTGCACGCCCAGCACCGCCTTGCAGTGGATGCAGCTGTAGCTGATGCAGCGCGCCTTGCTGTCGCCATCGACCATGCCGACGATGGTTTCCACGTGCACGTGCAGCACGCGCTTGCCGCATTTCGGACACTCGCCCTGGATCGCCATCGCGGTCTCCCCGGCCGGGGTGGCCGTCGCTCAGGGGGAACGGCGGCTGGCGTCGAAGGCGGCCAGTTGCTCCGGCGTGGCCTCGGCCTGGTGGCGGGCCTTGAACTCGGGGTAGGGCATCCCGTAGACGATCGTGCGGGCCTCGTCCCGGCCCATCTCGATGCCGCGTTCGGTCGCGGCCTCGCGGTACCAGTCGGCCAGGCAGTTGCGGCAGAACCCGGCCAGGGTCATCAGGTCGATGTTCTGCACCTCGGGGCGTTCGACCATCAGGTGCTGGCGCAGGCGGCGGAACGCGGCGGCTTCGAGCGCGGTGGTGTCGGTGTCTTGCATGGGGGCAGGGCGGTCCGGGTGGGCGATAATGCGGGACCCGAATCTACCGCACCGCACCGCATGACCGCGCGCATCCTGGACGGCAAACGCATCGCCGACGCCCTGCTGGACGACCTCAAGGCGCAGGTCGACGCGCGCGTGGCCGCGGGCCTGCCGCGTCCGGGGCTCGCGGTGGTGCTGGTTGGCGGCGACCCCGCCAGCCAGTCGTACGTCCGCAACAAGCGGCGCGCCGCGCAGAAGGTCGGCATCGCGGCGTTCGACCACGACTTGCCTGCCGGCACCGGCGAAGCGGAGTTGCTGGCACTGATCGATCGCCTGAACGCCGATCCGGCGGTGCACGGCATCCTGGTGCAGCTGCCGCTGCCGGGTATCCCCGATGCGAGCCGCCTGATCGAACGCATCGATCCGCGCAAGGACGTCGACGGTTTCCACCCCGCCAACGTCGGGCACCTGGCCCTGCGCCAGTTCGGGCTGCGGCCGTGCACGCCGCGCGGGATCACCACCTTGCTGGCGTGGACCGACCGCCCGGTGCGCGGCCAGAGCGCCACCATCGTCGGGGTATCCAACCATGTCGGGCGGCCGATGGCGCTGGAGTTGCTGATCGCCGGCTGCACCGTGACCAGCTGCCACAAGTTCACCCCGGCCGACGTCCTCCGGCGCCACGTCGGCGAGGCCGACATCCTGGTCGTCGCGGTCGGGCGCCCTGGCCTCATCCCCGGCGAATGGGTCAAGCCCGGCGCCGTGGTGATTGACGTCGGCATCAACCGCCTGGACGACGGCCGGCTGACCGGCGACGTGCAGTTCGACGCCGCGGCGGCGCGCGCCAGCTGGATCACGCCGGTGCCGGGCGGGGTCGGGCCGATGACCGTGGCCACCTTGATGCAGAACACCCTGGAAGCCGCGGAGCTGGCGGATAACGCGGCGGACCCACGCTGACCTACCGGGCGCTCCCCGCCGGGCGGCCGCGCGGGGCTATAATGACGCGCTTCCCCACCTCTCCCGGGACTGCCGATGCTCCGCATCCAGGCTGAAGCACTGACGTACGACGATGTTTCCCTCGTCCCCGCGCATTCGACCGTCCTGCCGAAGGACGTCTCCCTCGAAACCCGCCTGACCCGCGACCTGCGGATCCGCCTGCCGATCGTGTCGGCGGCGATGGACACCGTCAGCGAATCGCGGCTCGCGGTCGCGATGGCCCAGCTCGGCGGCATCAGCATCATCCACAAGAACATGACGGTGGAAGCGCAGGCCGCGCAGGTGACCCGGGTCAAGACCTTCGAGGCCGGCGTCATCAAGGATCCCTTCACGGTCGGGCCCGACACCACCATCGGCGAAGTGCTGCGCCTGACCCGCGCGCGCAACATCTCCGGCGTGCCGGTCGTCGACGGCGACGGCCACCTGGTCGGCATCGTCACCGGGCGCGACATGCGCTTCGAGAAGAAGCTCGACGATCCGGTCCGCCACATCATGACCAAGAAGGACAAGCTGGTCACGGTGCGCGAGGGCGCCAGCGACGACGAGGTGCTGGGGCTGCTGCACAAGCATCGCATCGAGAAGGTGCTGGTGGTCAACGATGCATTCGCCCTGCGCGGGCTGATCACGGTCAAGGACATCCAGAAGAAGTCGGACAACCCGAATGCCGCCTACGACGCCAGCGAGCGCCTGCTGGTCGGCGCCGCGGTCGGCGTCGGCGGCGATACCGAGCAGCGCATCGAGGCCCTGGTCGCGGCTGGCGTGGACGTGGTCATCGTGGATACCGCGCACGGCCATTCGCAGGGCGTGATCGACCGCGTCGCGTGGGCCAAGAAGCGCTTCCCGGCGCTGCAGGTCGTCGGCGGCAACATCGTCACCGGCGATGCCGCGCTGGCGCTGATGGATGCGGGCGCGGACGCGGTGAAGGTTGGCGTCGGCCCCGGCTCGATCTGCACCACGCGCATCGTCGCCGGCGTCGGCGTGCCGCAGGTGACCGCGGTGGCGATGGTGGCCGAGGCGCTGCAGGACCGCATCCCGCTGATCGCCGATGGTGGCATCCGCTATTCCGGCGACATCGGCAAGGCGATCGTCGCCGGTGCGTCCAGCGTGATGATCGGCGGCCTGTTCGCCGGCACCGAGGAAAGCCCCGGCGAGACCGAATTGTTCCAGGGCCGCAGCTACAAGAGCTACCGCGGGATGGGCTCGCTCGGCGCGATGGAGAAGGGCTCCAAGGACCGCTATTTCCAGGACGCCAGCGATGCCGACAAGCTGGTGCCGGAAGGCATCGAGGGCCGGGTGCCGTACCGTGGCCCGTTGAGCGGCGTGGTCCACCAGTTGGTCGGCGGGTTGCGCGCGACGATGGGCTACGTGGGCTGCGCGACCATCGAGGACATGCGCAGGAAGCCGTCCTTCGTGAAAGTCACCGGTGCCGGCCAGCGCGAGAGCCACGTGCACGACGTGCAGATCACCAAGGAACCGCCGAACTACCGCGCGTCCTGACGCAAGCCACGGAGGGGAAACGCGAGTTTCCCTTCTTCGTTTCCAGCGGAAGCACTCCACGATGACCCAGCAGACGCACGCCGACCTCCACGCAGACAAGATTCTGATCCTCGACTTCGGCGCGCAATACACGCAGCTGATCGCCCGCCGCGTGCGCGAGATCGGCGTGTACTGCGAAATCTGGGCCTGGGACCACGACCCGGCGGAGATCGCGGCCTTCGGCGCGAAGGGCATCATCCTGTCCGGCGGGCCCGAATCGACCACGCTGCCGGGCGCCCCGGCCGCGCCGCGCGAGGTGTTCGACAGCGGGTTGCCGCTGCTCGGGATCTGCTACGGCATGCAGACGATGGCGGCGCAGCTTGGCGGCGCCACCGAAGCCGCGGACCAGCGCGAGTTCGGCCATGCCCAAGTCGAGATCGTCCAGCCCGACGCGCTGTTCGCCGGCCTCAGCGATCATGGCGGCGCCCCCCGCATCGATGTGTGGATGAGCCACGGCGACCACGTTTCCAAGGCGCCACCCGGCTTCTCGATCACTGCGACCACCGACCGCATCCCGGTCGCGGCGATGGCCGACGAAGCCAAGCGCTGGTACGGCGTGCAGTTCCACCCGGAGGTCACGCATACCAAGCAGGGCCAGGCGCTGCTGCGCCGTTTCGTGGTGGACGTCTGCGGCTGCCGGACGCTGTGGAATGCCGCCAACATCATCGAGGACCAGGTGGCGCGGGTGCGCGCGCAGGTCGGCTCGGACGAGGTCATCCTGGGCCTGTCCGGCGGCGTGGATTCGTCGGTGGTCGCGGCGCTGCTGCACAAGGCGATCGGCGACCAACTGACCTGCGTGTTCGTGGACACCGGCCTGCTGCGCTGGAACGAAGGCGACCAGGTGATGGCGATGTTCGCCGAGCACATGGGCGTCAAGGTCATCCGCGTGAATGCCGCCGACCGCTACTTCAGCGCGCTGGCCGGCGTCAGCGACCCGGAAGCCAAGCGCAAGATCATCGGCAACCTGTTCGTCGAGATCTTCGACGAAGAATCGAACAAGCTCGCCAACGCCAAGTGGCTGGCGCAGGGCACGATCTACCCGGACGTGATCGAGTCCGCTGGCAGCAAGACCGGCAAGGCGCATGTCATCAAGAGCCACCACAACGTCGGCGGCCTGCCCGAGGACATGAAGCTGGGGCTGGTGGAGCCGCTGCGCGAACTGTTCAAGGACGAGGTGCGCCGGCTCGGCGTGGAACTGGGCCTGCCGCGCGAGATGGTCTACCGCCATCCCTTCCCCGGCCCGGGCCTGGGCGTGCGCATCCTCGGCGAGGTGAAGCGCGAGTACGCCGAACTGCTGGCCAAGGCCGACGCGATCTACATCGACGAACTGCGCAAGGCCGGCCTGTACGACAAGACCAGCCAGGCCTTCGCCGTGTTTCTGCCGGTGAAGTCGGTGGGCGTGGTCGGCGATGCGCGTGCCTACGAATGGGTGATCGCGCTGCGCGCGGTGGAGACCATCGACTTCATGACCGCGCACTGGGCGCACTTGCCGTACGACTTCCTGGGCACCGTGTCCAACCGCATCATCAACGAACTGCGCGGGGTGTCGCGCGTGGTCTACGACATTTCGGGCAAGCCGCCCGCGACGATCGAATGGGAATGAATGGCCTGCTTGCGAACCACCGGTTCGCAGGCCATTCATTGCGCCGCCGATCAGGCGGGGCCGGGTGCAAGCGACCGTTTGCGCGCCATTGGCGCGCTTTCGATGAGCGCCCCCTTCGAGTACAGGGGGACAGGGTGACCAGGACGTTGCGATGAATCCAGGATCCGAGCAATTCGACGACGAACGCTGGATGCGCCACGCCCTTGCCCTAGCCGCGCGCGCGCGCGACGAGGACGACGAAATCCCGGTCGGCGCGCTAGTGGTGGACGCCGAGGGCAGGCTGGTCGGTGAAGGCTGGAACCGCAACATCGCGGACCACGACCCGAGCGCGCATGCGGAGATCGTGGCGATGCGCCGGGCTGGCGCGGCGCTGGGCAACCACCGGCTGGTCGGGTGCACGCTGTACGTGACCCTGGAACCCTGCGCGATGTGCGCGATGGCGGCCATCCATGCGCGCGTGGCGCGGGTGGTGTTCGCTGCGCGCGACCCGAAGACCGGGGCCGCCGGCAGCGTGTTCGACCTGCTGGCCGACCCGCGCCACAACCACCGGGTGGAAGTGCTGGGCGGCGTGCTCGGCGAAGAGGCGGGCCGCATGCTGACCGCCTACTTCCGGGCCAAGCGCGGGAAGGCCTGAGGCGCCTGCGGCCGGGATTCAGCCGCGCCTGGCGAGTTCCTGGTCGAGTTCCTTGTCGAAGCTCTTCACCGCGAGGCTGACCTCGCGCCAAAGCGCCACGCTGGCGGCCAGCACGAACAGCACGCCCAACACCGCAAGCAGGGTCGGCACTGCACCGAGGCGGAAGCCGAGGAGCGCGTCCATCGCCAGCGCGAGGCTGGTCCCGACGAAGGCGGCCAATCCGGCGTAGAGCAGGCGGCAGGCGCGCAGCACGAGGTGCGCACGCTCGCGATGGCGGCGGATCTGTTCGTCGCGGTCGGCGCGGTCCGGGGCATCCTTTTCCCAGGCCACGATCAGGGCCCGCAGCCGGTCCACTACCCGAGCCAGCCGCGTGTTGGCGGAGGCGAGCAGGGCGGCGGTGGCGGTCAGGAAGAACGCCGGGGCCAGCATCGCAGTCAGGATCGCGTGGTGGCCGACGGGGTCGGTGGCGGTCTGCAGCATCTGGGGCGGATCCGGGGCGAGCCGGTATCATGCCGCAACCCTCGCCCGCGATGCGCGCATGCACCCCGACGCCCCGAACGAACGCCTGGTCTGGATCGACCTCGAGATGACCGGACTGGACACCCAGCAGGACGGCATCCTCGAGATCGCCACCGTGGTCACCGACGCTCGGCTCAACGTGCTGGCCGAGGGGCCAGACCTTGCGATCGCCCATCCATTGGCGACGCTGGAGGCGATGGACGACTGGAACCGCAACCAGCACGGCAAGTCCGGCTTGTGGCGCCGCGTGCTGGACGAGGGCGTGCCGCTGGCGGAGGCCGAAGCACGAACCCTCGCGTTCCTGCGCGAGTGGGTGCCGGCCAAGGCCTCGCCGATGTGCGGCAATTCCATCTGCCAGGACCGGCGCTTCCTGCACCGGCTGATGCCCGCGCTGGAAGCCTACTTCCATTATCGCAACCTCGATGTCAGTACATTGAAGGAGTTGGCCCGCCGCTGGGCGCCGCAGGTGCTCGACGGCGTCCGCAAGGAATCGGCGCATACCGCACTGAGCGACGTGCGCGATTCGATCGCGGAACTGCAGTATTACCGGCGTCATCTCGCCGCGTTCGCGAGCGTCGGGGAGGGTTGAGTGGCCGCCTCGACGGCGACGCGGGCGTGGCGCTGGATCGCCGCGCTCCTGCTCGCCTGCGCCTGCGCCACGACCTCCGTGGCCAAGCCGATCGGCACCATGTTCCGCGAAACCTGGACCACCCGGCAGGAATTGCCGCACAACCAGATCAACGCCATCGTGCAGACCCCGGATGGCTACCTCTGGTTCGCGACCTGGGAGGGACTGGTCCGCTACAACGGCCTCGAATTCCAGGTGTTCGACCGCCGCAACGTGCCCGAGTTGCGCGACAACGGCATCCGGTCGCTGCGGGTGTCGGCCGATGGCGCGCTGGTGATGGGCACCTCGCGCGGCGGGGTGACCATCCTCGACCGAGGACGCTGGCGGACCTACGGTCGCCGCGAGGGGCTGACCCAGGACGAGGTGATGGACGCGGCATTGGACAGCCGCGGCCGGCTGTGGGCGGCCACCGAGAGCGCGGGCGTGTTCGTGCTGGATGGCGCCAAGGTCACCCGTTATCGCGCGGGCGCCGGCCTGCCATCGGACATCGTCTACGGCTTGCTGCCCGCGCGGGATGGGTCGATGTGGGTCGCCACCGCGGGCGGGATCGCGCGGTTTTACGGCAACCAACCGCGCATTCTCGCCGGCCCGGCCAGCGGCCTGCCCGCCGCGCCCGTGTTCCGCGTCGAGGAAATGCCGGATGGCGGCGTCTATGCGGGGACCGAGGCGGGTGCGTTCCGCCTCGAGGGTTCCCGGTTCGTCCCGCTGTCCCCGTTGCTGCCGCGCGATGGCGTGGCCAGCTTCGCGCGCGACCATGCCGGGGCGCTGTGGATCGGGACGGTCAGCAGCGGGCTATTGCGCCTCGACCGCGATGGCCTGGAGCGTTTCGACAGCCGCCAGGGGCTGCCGAACAACCGCGTCCCGTCGCTGTTCGTCGATCGCGAAGGCAGCGTCTGGGCAGGCACCAACGGCGGGCTGTTGCGCCTGCGCGATGCGCCTTTCACGACCTATGGCAGCGAACAGGGGCTCAGCGACGATTACGTCCGGGCCGTGATCCCGGCCCGCGGGGGCGGCATGTGGATCGGCACCAGCCGCGGCCTCAACCTCTGGCGGAACGGGGTGCTGGTGCGCTCGTTCACGCGCGCCGACGGCCTTCCCAGCGATTCGATCATGAGCCTGCTGGAGGATCCCGACGGTACCCTGTGGGTGGGCACGTACACGGCCGGCGTCCTGCAGATGCGCGGCGGCCGGGTCATTCGACACCTCGATTCAGCCCACGGGTTGACCGGCAGCAACCAGGTACGCGCGCTCCTGCGAACCGGACCGGACACGCTGTGGATCGGGACGTCGCGTGGCCTGGTGCGCCTGCAGGGTGGGGCGATGCGGCACTTCGGCGTCGAGGACGGACTCCCGCGCGACTACGTGATGGCGCTCCACCAGGCGCGCAACGGCGATGTCTGGGTGGGCACCGCCGACGGTGCGGTGCGGATCGCAGGCGACCGTGCGCAACCGATCCGGGCGGACGAGGCGATGGACGCCCGCGACATCCTCGGTTTCGCGGACGACGAGGATGGGACGGTGTGGATGGCCAGCGACCGCGGCCTGCTGCGCTACCGGAATAGCCGCCTCGCCTTGCTGGGGCTGCGCCAGGGGATGCCCGTCGACACCATTTTCCAGGTCGTCGATGATCGCGCCGGGCACTTCTGGCTCAGTTCCAACCGCGGGGTGCTGCGCGTGCGCCGCGCCGACGTGGACGCGGTCCTCGACGGCCGCCGGCCGACGCTGAACGTCGACCAGTTCACCGAAGTCGACGGCCTGGCCAGTGCGCAGTGCAACGGCACCTCGGGGCCCTCCGCCGTGCTGGCGCCGGACGGCCGGGTGTGGGTGGCGACCGCCCGCGGTGCCGCGGTGGTCGATCCCGCCGCGCTGCAGGGCTACACCCGCGAACTGCCGCCGGTGGTGATCGAGCGGGTCCGCGCGAACGATCGCGATCTGCGCGCCGGCGAGCGGCTGGAGCTGCCGGCGGGCACCCGCAAGCTCGATTTCCAGTACGCGGGCTTGAGCTTCCGCATGCCCCGGCTCCTGCGCTACCGCCACAAACTCGAGGGCGTGGATGCCGCCTGGGTCGACAACGGGACCCGCAGGCTGGCGCAGTACACCAACCTTGCCCCGGGGCACTACCGCTTCCTGGTGTCGGTGTCGGCACCCGGGCTGGGCCAGGACTGGAGCCCGGGCGCGACCATGGTGGATGTCGTCATCGCGCCCTACCTGTGGCAGCGCGCCTGGTTCCTGCCGGCCTGCATCGGATTGGCGGGCCTGCTGGTGGTGGGGGTCTTCCGCTGGCGCACCTCCGAACTCGCGCGGCGGGCCGGGGCCCTGGAAGCGCTGGTGCAATCGCGGACCCACGCCCTGCGCGAGCAAACCGACCGCTTGATCGCGTCGGATGCCGAGAAATCGCAGCTGCTGGAGCGCATCCGCGAGCAGGCCGATGCCTTCGAGCGGCAGGCGCGCGAGGATGCGCTCACCGGCCTCGCCAATCGCCGGCACGGCAACGAGGTGCTGGCCACGGCGCAGGAGCGCACGCGTGCTGCGGGTCGCCCGCTCTCGTTCGCGCTGTTCGACGTCGACCATTTCAAGCGGATCAACGACGGGTTCTCGCACCAGGCCGGCGATGCCGCGCTGGTCCAGGTCGCCAACGTGCTGCGCCGCGAGCTGGGCGCCGTCGCCACCGTTGCCCGCTGGGGCGGCGAGGAGTTCGCCGCGGTGTTCGAGGACATCGCCCTGGACGACGCGCGCCGCGCCTGCGAACGCGCACGGCTGGCGGTCGAGCGCATCGACTGCGCGGGCTTCGCGCCGGGCTGGACCGTGACGGTGAGCGCCGGGGTGGTCGAACGGCAGGCGCTCGATACCCACGAACACCTGATCCGGCGCGCGGACGACCTGCTCTACGACGCCAAGCGCGGCGGGCGCAACCGGATCGCTGGCTAGGTCGCGGGTGGCGCCTGCTTTGGCGCGCGGTCGCCGTCGTCGGCCACGCCGCGCAGCAGGATGTCGGCGATCGGGCGTCCATCGGCGTCGCTGTGGTAGACGTGCAGGTCGCGTTGCGGGTAGGGGATGCTGAGCCCGTTCGCGATCAGCTGGTTGTGCACGGCTTCCACCACCCGGCTGCGTGCCTCGATGAAATCCCCATTGGCCACGAACGCCTGCAGCACCAGGTCCACGCTGCTCTCGCCGAGGTTCAGTACACGTACCACCGGGGCCGGATCGTCCAGTACCAGCGGCTCGTCATTGGCGATCCGCAGCAGGATCTCGCGGGCCTGCTGCAGGTTGTCGTTGTAGCCCACGCCCACGGTGACCTCGAAGCGCCGTTGCGGCAGGCTGGAGTAATTGATGATCGGCGCGGTGGTGACCTGGCTGTTCGGCAGGATGATCACCCGGTGGTCGAGCGCGCGCAGCCGGGTCTGGAACACCCGGATCTCCAGCACCACGCCTTCCTGTCCGGCGGCGATCACATGGTCGCCGGCGCGGAACGGCCGCAGCACGATCAGCATCACCCCGGAGGCGATGTTGGACAGCGAGTCCTTCAGGGCCAGGCCCACCGCCAGGCCCGCCGCGCCCAGCACCGCGAACATCGAGGTGGTGGGAATGCCGATGGCGGCCAGTGCGGTCATGATGACCAGCACCAGCGTCACCGCGTAGGCGATGTTGCCGAGGAAGCCGCTCAGCGTGCTGTCCACGCTGGCGCGCCCCAGCACGCGGCCGAGGCCCGCGCTGAGCCGTCGCGCCAGCCAGCGGCCGACCACGAAGATCGCCAGCGCCGCCAGCAGCCGCAGGCCCCAGGCCTCGAGCAGCTGCAGCCAGTCGATGCCGCGCAGTTCGCGCGCCAACTGGGTGGCCTGTTCGTGTTGCGGGGCGAGGGCGGGAACGCTGGGCTGCATCTTGGCTCCGATGGTTGAGTGCGCATCCTTGCCGCGGCCGCGGCAGGGCTTGGCAGGATAACGCGCAGGCCGCAAAGGCACGATCAGCGTGCCCCGCGGCCTGCGCGCGCGGTCAGCCGGCGGACCGCGTGCCGCGCTGCTTCACCAGTGCATAGATCACCGGGATCACCACCAGCGTCAGCAGGGTGGAAGACACCATCCCGCCCACCATCGGCGCGGCGATCCGGCGCATGATCTCCGAACCGGTGCCATGGCTCCACATGATCGGCAGCAGGCCGGCCATGATCGCCACCACCGTCATCATCTTCGGCCGCACCCGCTCCACCGCGCCACTGACGATGGCGCGCTGCAGGTCGGCGGCAGAGAACGATCGGCCTTCCGCCGCGCATCGCGCCTTGATGTCCTCCAGCGCATGGTCGAGATAGAGCAGCATCACCACCCCGGTCTCCGCGGCCACCCCGGCCAGCGCGATGAAGCCCACCGCCACCGCCACGCTGAGCTGGTAGTCCAGCAGCCACAGCAGCCAGACCCCGCCCACCAGCGCGAACGGCACCGACAGCATCACGATCAGCGATTCGGTGATGCGCCGGAAGTTGAGGTAGAGCAGCAGGAAGATCAGCGCCAGGGTCACCGGCACCACCACCTGCATCCGCGCCTTGGCCCGCTGCATGTATTCGTACTGCCCGCTCCAGCTGACGTAGGTGCCCGGCGGCAGCCGCACCGCTTCCGCCACCGCCTGCTGCGCGCGCCGCACGTAGGCGCCGAGGTCGCTTTCGCGGGTGTCGACGTAGATGTACGCCGCCAGCTGCGCGTTCTCGGTGCGGATGGACGGCGCGCCCTTGCGGATTTCCAGCGTGGCCAGTTCGCCCAGCGGCACCTGCGCGCCCTCCGGCGTGGTCACCAGCACCTGCTGCGCGATCCGCTCGGGGGTGTCGCGCAGTTCGCGCGGGTAGCGCACGATCACCCCGAAGCGCTCGCGGCCTTCCACCGTGGTGGTGACCAGCTGGCCGCCCAGCGCGCTGGCGACCACGTCCTGCACGGCGCCGGCCGACAGCCCGTATCGGGCCAGCTGCTGCGGTTCCGCCACGATGTCGAGGTAGTAGCCGCCGGTCAGGCGTTCGGCGTAGGCGCTGGTGGTGCCGGGCACCTTGCGTACGGCGGCCTCGATCTGGCGGGCGACCTGTTCCAGCTGCTCCAGGCTGTTGCCGAAAACCTTGATCCCCACCGGCGTGCGGATGCCGGTGGACAGCATGTCGGTGCGCGCCTTGATCGGCATCGTCCACGAGTTGGCAACGCCCGGGAACTGCAGCGCCTTGTCCATCTCCGCGATCAGCTTGTCCACCGTCATGCCGTCGCGCCACTGGTCTTCCGGCTTGAGGTTGATGGTGGTTTCGAACATCTCCAGCGGCGCCGGGTCGGTGGCGGTCATTGCGCGGCCGGCCTTGCCGAATACCGATTCCACCTCCGGGAACGACTTGATGATGCGGTCCTGCTGCTGCAGCAGCTTCTGCGCCTGCGTGACCGACAGGCCGGGCAGGGTGGTGGGCATGTACAGCAGGCTGCCCTCGTTGAGGGCCGGCATGAATTCGCTGCCCAGTTTCGAAGCCGGCCACAGCGAGGCCAGCAGCACCAGCCCGGCCACGCCGAGAGTGAGCGCGCGGTGTTTCAGCACCCCGTGGATGACCGGTCGGTACAGCGCGATCAGCACGCGGTTCACCGGGTTCCTGTGCTCGGGCACGATCCGCCCGCGCACGAACAGCAGCATCAGCACCGGCACCAGCGTCACCGACAGCAGCGCGCCGCCGGCCATGGCGAAGGTCTTGGTGAACGCCAGCGGCTTGAACAGGCGGCCTTCCTGCGCTTCCAGCGCGAACACGGGCAGGAACGAGACGGTGATGATCAGCAGGCTGAAGAACAGCGCCGGGCCGACCTCCCGGCAGGCCTCGATGATGATCTGCGCGCGCGGCTTGCTGCCATCGTCGCGCTCCAGGTGCTTGTGCGCGTTCTCGATCATCACGATGGCGGCATCGACCATCGCCCCGATGGCAATCGCAATGCCGCCCAGGCTCATGATGTTCGAGTTCATGCCCAGCGCGCGCATGGCGATGAACGCGACCAGCACCCCGACCGGCAGCATGATGATCGCCACCAGCGCGCTGCGCACGTGGAACAGGAACAGCACGCAGACCAGCGCCACGATCACGCTTTCCTCCAGCAGCGTGGTGCGCAGGGTGGCGATCGCGCGATCGATCAGCTGCGAGCGGTCGTACACGCTGCGGATGCTGACGCCTTCCGGCAGGCCGGACTGGATCTCCCGCAGCTTCTCCTTCACCGCGCCGATCACCGCGCGGGCGTTTTCGCCGTAGCGGGCAATCGCTATCCCGCCCACCGCCTCGCCTTCGCCGTCCAGCTCGGCGATGCCGCGGCGTTCGTCCGGCACCAGCTCGACGTTGGCGATGTCGCGCACCAGCACCGGCACGCCGCCCTCCGCCTTCACCACCAGCTGCTCGATGTCGCCGATGCCGCGCAGGTAGCCGCGCCCGCGCAGCATGTACTCGGTCTCGGCCAGCTCCAGCGTGCGGCCGCCGACATCGCGGTTGCTGGCCGCGATCACTTCGCCGACGCGAGCCAGCGGAATGCCGTATTCGCGCAGCTTGACCGGGTCCACGGTGACCGAATACTGGCGCACGAAACCGCCGATGCTGGCCACCTCGGCCACCCCGTGCGCGGCGGTGAGCGGGTAGCGCACGAACCAGTCCTGCAGCGCGCGCAGCTGGTCCAGCGAATGGCGCTTGCTCTCCAGCACGTACTGGTACACCCAACCGACGCCGGTGGCGTCCGGCCCCAGCGTGGGGGTGACGCCGGCGGGCAGCTGGCGGCCGGCGGCGCTGAGGTATTCGAGCACCCGCGAGCGCGCCCAGTAGATGTCGGTGCCGTCCTCAAAGATCACGTAGACAAACGACGAACCGAAGTAGGAGAAGCCGCGCACCACCTTCGCATCCGGCACCGCCAGCATGGCGGTGGTCAGCGGATAGGTGATCTGGTCTTCGACCACCTGCGGCGCCTGTCCCGGCGCCTCGGTATAGACGATGACCTGCACATCGGACAGGTCCGGCTGCGCGTCCAGCGGCGTGTGCAGCAGCGTATGGATGCCGCCGGCGGTGAGCGCCAGCGCCAGCACCAGCACCAGGAACACGTGTCGCGCCGACCACTCGATGATCCGGGCCAGCATGTCAGTGCTCCCTGTCTGGCATGTCGTGGCCGGCATGCGGATCGTTTTTCGGCGTGGCCGGCATGGTGTGGCCCGCATGCGGATCTGCCTTCGGCATCGCGTGACCTGCGTGCGGGTCCGCCGCCGGCGCGGCCGGCATCGCGTGACCGGCATGCGGATCCGCCGCCGCTGCGGCCGGCATCGCATGCCCCGCATGCGGATCCGCGTCCGCGGGCGTTGCCGGTGCATGGCTGCCCATGTCGTGGCCGGCGTGGCCGGTGCCGGTGGTCGCGGCCAATCCCTGCAGGGCCGCGCGCAGGTTGCTTTCGGCGTCGATCAGGAAGTTGCCTTCCACCACCACGCGCTCGCCTTCGCGCAGGCCGTCCAGCACTTCGACGCGGTCGCCGCTGCGCCGACCGGCGGTGATCGGCCGAGGCGCGAAGCGGCCGTCCGCCACTTCGACCAGCACCACCTGGCGCTGCCCGGAATCGATCAGCGCCGAGCGCGGAATGGTGAGCGCTTCGGGACCCCGCTCTCCGCCCAGCACCACCGTGCCGTACAGGCCCGGCCGCAGCCGGCCGTCCGGGTTCGGCAGCGCCACCCGCACCGCCAGCGTGCGCGTGGCTGCATCCAGCATGGGCTGCAGGAAGCTCACCTTGCCATCGAACGTTTGGCCGGCCAGCGCGGGCGAACTGAAGCGGGCGGGCTGGCCCAGCCGCACGCTGCCGATCTGCGCGGCCGGCACGTTCACCGTCACCCAGACCGTGGACAGGTCCGCCAGCCGCAGCAGGGTGTCGCCGGCAACGAAGCGCGCGCCTTGCACGACGGGCTTTTCCACGATGACGCCGGCGACCGGCGCAGTGATGGTGAGATTGCCGGGCGGCAGGTGCGCAAGATGTTCCAGCTGGCCCGCGTCGATGCCCCAGTTCAGCAGGCGCCGCCGGGCGGCGTCGCGCAGCCGGCGCATGGACTGCAGGCTGGCCGCGTCGCCGTCGCGCAGTTCGCGCAGCGCCGCATCGGCCACGCGGTAGTCCTCCTGGGCCGCGAGCAGTTGGGGGCTGTATACCGTTGCCAGCGCCTGGCCGCGCCGCACGGCCATCCCGGTCTGGTCGGCCTGCAGGGTTTCCACCCAGCCGTCGAAGCGCGGGGCGATCACGTGCTGACGGGTTTCGTCGACGCCGATGGTGCCGCTGGCACGGACGTCGGCGGCAAGCACCTGCCGGCGCGTCGGCTCAGTGCGCACCCCGAGCGTCTGGATCTTCTCCGGCGACAGCACCACGGTACCGGGCGCGGCGCTGGCCTCGTCCTCGGCATAGACCGGGATGTAGTCCATGCCCATCTCGTCCTTTTTCGGCACCGGCGAGGTGTCGGGCAGGCCCATCGGGTTGCGGTAGTACAGCGGCTTGCGCGGCGCTGGCGCGTTTGCCGGGGCGGCGGGCGCGTCGGTCTTCGTCAGGCGCCCCAGCACGATGCCGCCGCCGAGTGCGACGACGACGCCGGCGGCGATCAGGATGCCGTGGGAACGGTTCATGGAGCGTCTCCTTCGAGGGCGCGCACGCTGGCGGCGCCAAGCAGTTCGTCGCGGGTGGCGTCGAGGTGGGCAAGCCTGGCGTCCTGCCATTCGGCCAGGGCGTCCAGCAGTGCGTTGAAATCCACGTCGCCGACCTGGTAGCTGGCCAGCGCGGAGCGGTAGTTGGCTTCGGCCTGCGGCATGCGGGTGGAGGCCAGCAGCTCGCGCTGGCGCCGGGCGCTGCGCCACTGCGCCCAGGCAACGCCCAGTTGCCCGCCCAGCGAGGTCTGCTGTGCCTCTGCGCGCGCCTGCGCGGCTTCTTCCAGCCGTCGCGCCTCGCGCTCGCGCGCGGCAAGCGCGCGCCGCTGCAGCGGCAGCTCCACCTCCAGCATCAGATCGAAACCGTCGATGCGATGACCGCGCTGCATCGCGCCGACGCCCACCGAGATATCCGGCCAACGCTCGCGCTGGCGCAGCCGCAGCGCGTCCTGCGCAGCCGCCACCTGGGCCTGCGCCGCCTGCAGCGCGGGATGGGCGCCGTTGTCGAGTTTCGCCAGCGCTTCACCTAGCGTGGCGCTGGCCACTGCCAGTTGCGGCACCTGCGCGGCCGGCGCCAGCGCGGCATCGGCGCGGCGGCCCAGCAGGAGGTTGAGCAGCATGCCGGCTTCGCTGCCGGTTTCCTCCAGCGCGATGCGCTGGCCCTGCGCGCGGGTGGTCAGCACCTGCGCGCGGATCGCGTCCTGCTGCGGCACCATGCCCAGCGCATAGCGCACGCCGGCGATTTCCTCCAGCGCCTGCAGCAGGGCGATCCGCTCGTCGACCAGCCGCAGCGCCTGCCCGGCATGCCAGTAGCGCACGTAGGCGGTCTCGGCCTGGGCCAGCAGTGTCAGCGCGGCTGCGTCGCGGCCGGCGTCGAGCGCGTTCGCGTTTTGCTCCGCGATCCCTCGCGCCAATCCGCGCTTGCCCCACAGCGGGATGCGCTGGCGCAGCTGGTAGCTGGTGCTGCCGATGTTTGCCGGCAGCGGGCTGGGATGATCGGGCGAGATGCCCTGCAGCGAGATGCCCACGGTGGGATTGGGCAGGCTGCCGGCGGCGACGGCCTGCGCGCGCGCGGCCTCGGCGTCCGCCGCGCGGGCGCGCAGCTCGGGATTGTGCTGCAGCAGCCAGGCGCGGACCGAAGCCAGGTCGGCACCGGGTGGCGGATCGTCGGCCGGGCGGGCCGGCGCGCAGAAGGCAAGCAGCAGGCAGGACAGTGCCAGCCAGCGCCGGACTGTCGGGGCGATGCGCAGGGCATCGCCGGGCGGTGGGAGTCGCATGTTCGACCTCGATCAGACCCGTGGAGCCGGCGCGCGGGCGCGCGCGGCACTGCAGCGGCGATGCGCAGGGCATCACCGCCGGTGGCGGGGATCGGAGATCAGATCAGCAGCAGCGCGGCGGGATGCGCGGTCGGCCGGTGCCAGGCGATGGGCGGTGGCGAATCCACCCGGCGCAGCGTCGCCGGCGCGTGGGGCGTCAGCGCAGCCACCAGCGCCGGCACCAGCGCCGGCATCGCGGGCAGCGCAGGGATGCGCGCCGTGTCCGGGCTGGGCACGTCCTGGTCGCAGTGCGCGGCGCACAGGCCGTCGTCGTCAGTTGGCGGCGGCGCCTGATGGCAGTCGCTGCCGTGGCCCTGCATCGCCACCGCCTGTGCGACCGCCGGCGGCAGCTCCGCCGCGCACACCGCATGCCAGGCCAGCGCGGTCTGCGACCATAGCAGCGCCAGCATGGCGAGCATCGCAATGCGCAGGTGCAGGCGGCGGCGGATCGGTTTCATGCGCAGTGGATTGCGGAGGCGGGCGGGGCGGGCAGTGCGGCCAGTATCGACCTTGCCCCGGGGGCAAGGTCAAGCGGCAAGGATCAGTGCTTGGCCTTCGCCAGCGCCAGCCAGGTATCGACCACGGTGTCCGGGTTAAGCGACACCGACTCGATGCCCTGTTCCATCAGCCACTGCGCCAGATCCGGATGGTCGCTGGGGCCCTGGCCGCAGATCCCGACGTACTTGCCCTTGGCGCGCGCGGACTGGATCGCCATCGACAGCATCTTCTTCACAGCCGGGTCGCGCTCGTCGAACAGGCCGGCGACGATGGCGCTGTCGCGGTCCAGGCCCAGGGTGAGCTGGGTCATGTCGTTGGAGCCGATGCTGAATCCGTCGAAGATTTCCAGGAACTCGTCGGCCAGCAGCGCGTTGGAGGGGACCTCGCACATCATGATGATCTTGAGCCCGTGCTCGCCCTGCACCAGGCCGTTCTCGCGCAGCACCTCGACCACCTGGCGGCCTTCCTCCAGCGTGCGCACGAACGGGATCATCACCCACACGTTGTCCAGGCCCATCGCCTCGCGCACGCGCTTGACCGCCACGCACTCCAGCGCGAACGCGGCCTTGAAGCTGGGGTCGATGTAGCGGGAGGCGCCGCGGAACCCGATCATCGGGTTCTCCTCGTGCGGCTCGTACTTGGAGCCGCCCAGCAGGTTGGCGTATTCGTTGGACTTGAAGTCCGACAGGCGCACGATCACCGGCTTCGGGTAGACCGACGCGGCGATGGTGGCGATGCCTTCCTTCAGGCGCTCGATGTAGAACTCCACCGGGCCTGCGTAGCCGGCGATGCGCGCGTCGATCTTCGCCTTCGTCGCGGCGTCCTGGCGGTCGTAGTCGAGCAGCGCCTTGGGATGCACGCCGATGTGGCTGGCGATGATCATCTCCAGCCGGGCCAGGCCGATGCCGGCGTTCGGCAGCATGCCGAAGTCGAAGGCGCGGTCCGGGTTGGCCACGTTCATCATGATCTTGAGCGGCGCCGGCGGCATGTTGCCGAGGTCGGTGGTGGTGCGCTCGAAGGGCAGGGCGCCGGCGTAGATGAAGCCGGTGTCGCCCTCGGCGCAGCTGACCGTCACCGGGTCGCCGTCGCGGATGCGGTCCAGCGCGTCGCCGGTGCCGACCACCGCGGGCACGCCCAGCTCGCGGGCGATGATCGCCGCGTGGCAGGTGCGGCCGCCGCGGTTGGTCACGATGGCGGCGCTGCGCTTCATCACCGGCTCCCAGTCGGGGTCGGTCATGTCGGCGATCAGCACGTCGCCGGGCTGCACGCGTTCCATGTCGGCCAGCGAGCGCACCACGCGGGCGGTGCCGCTGCCGACCTTGTGGCCGATCGCGCGGCCTTCGGACAGCACCTCGCCGCGCTGCTGCAGGGTGTAGCGCTCGATCTGGGTGGCGTGCGCGCGCGACTTCACGGTCTCCGGGCGCGCCTGCAGGATGTAGAGCTTGCCGGTGTGGCCGTCCTTGCCCCACTCGATGTCCATCGGCCGGCCGTAGTGCTGCTCGATCACCAGCGCCTGCTTCGACAGCTCCTGCACGTCGGCATCGCTGATCGAGAACCGTGCGCGCAGTTCGGCGGGCGTCTCTTCGGTGCGCACGCGCTCGCCGGGCACGTCGGAATACACCATGCGCAGCTGCTTGCTGCCGAGCGAGCGGCGCAGGATCGCCGGCTTGCCTGCCTTGAGCGTGGGCTTGTAGACGTAGAACTCGTCCGGGTTGACCGCACCCTGCACGACCATCTCGCCCAGGCCGTAGCTGGCGGTCACGAACACCACGTCGCGGAAGCCGGATTCGGTGTCCAGGGTGAACAGCACGCCGGACGCGCCGACGTCGGAGCGCACCATCAGCTGCACGCCGGCGGACAGGAACACGTCCTCGTGGGCGAAGCCGTGGTGCACGCGGTAGGCGATCGCGCGGTCGTTGTACAGCGAGGCGAACACCTCCTTGACCTTGCGCACCACGTCGTCCGCGCCGGTCACGTTGAGGAAGGTTTCCTGCTGGCCGGCGAAGCTGGCGTCGGGCAGGTCCTCGGCGGTGGCGGAGGAGCGCACCGCGACGGCGATGTCGGCGGCCCCGGCATCCGCGCACAGCTTGGCGTAGGCGCTGCGGATGTCGGCATCCAGGTCGGGCTGCAGCGGGGCGTCGATCACCCAGCCGCGGATCTCGGCGCCGGCCCGGGTCAGCGCCGGCACGTCCTCGACATCGATGGTCGCGAGCTTGTCGTAGATGCGGGCGTGCAGCGTGTTGTGCGCGATGAACGCCTTGAACGCGTCGGCGGTGGTCGCGAAGCCGCCAGGCACGGACACGCCGAGGCCGGACAGCTCGCCGATCATTTCGCCGAGCGAGGAATTCTTGCCGCCCACCTGGGCGAGATCGGACAGGCGCAGGTCGTGCAGCCAGAGGACGTTGGCGGTCAAGGCGGGGGCTCCGAGGGGGGTGGGGCGGCGCGGGCGTGCCGGAGTCCGCTATTTTAGACGCCACCCCCGGCCATGACTACGATTGCAGATGGATGCCGTCCGCCCCGTGTTCTACGTCTCCGACGGTACCGGCATCACCGCCGAGACCATCGGCCACAGCCTGCTGACCCAGTTCACCGGCACCCGCTTCCAGACCGACCGCCTGCCGTTCGTGGATACCCCCGACAAGGCGCGCGAGGCCGCCGATCGCATCCGCCGGGCGGGGCAGGTGGCGGGCGTCCGCCCGATCGTGGTCAATTCCTGCGTCGATGCCGGCCTGACCGCCTTGCTGGGCGAGAGCGGCGCGCTGATGCTGGACGTCTTCGCGCCGTTCATCGAGCCGCTGGAGCGCGAGCTCGGCCAGAGCCGCCAGCAGCGGGTAGGGCAGGCGCATGGCATGGTCGACTTCGAGGCCTACCATCGCCGCATCAATGCGATGAACTACGCGCTGACCCACGACGACGGCGTGCGCCTCGACTACGACGAGGCGGACCTGATCCTGGTCGGGGTGTCGCGTGCGGGCAAGACCCCCACCTGCATCTATCTGGCCCTGCACCACGGGGTGAAGGCGGCCAACTATCCGCTGACCCCGGAAGACCTGGAGGACGAGCGCCTGCCGGCCAAGTTGCGCCAGTACCGGCAGAAGCTGTTCGGGCTCACCATCGACCCGCTGCGGCTGCAGCAGATCCGCCAGGAACGCCGGGCCAACTCGCGCTATGCGCAACTCGACACCTGCCGTCGCGAGGTCGCCCAGGCCGAGGCGATGCTGCGCCGGGAAGGCATCGAGATGCTCAGCACCACCCACGCCTCGATCGAGGAAATTTCCAGCCGCGTGCTCGAGCACCTGGGGATCAACCGCGAGATGTACTGAGCAGTGCGCGGGCAGGGGAGGCTGTCCCAACAGCACCTGCATGGGTCCGTCGGTGGCCCCTGCCGCCCCGCCGCAGCCGCGTGTAGGATCGGGCCATGACCCTGGCCCTCTCGCGACGTGCACCGCTCCCACGCCTGAGCCGCTTCGGCTGGCTGATGGGCCTGTACGCGGAGAACCATGCGCGCCTGCAACGGCTGTTCGAGCCTGCCGACCTCGGCTGCGGCCGCTACCTGTCTGCCATCGGCGACGGACTCGACGTCCATCTCGAAGTCGTCGAGCAACATGCGTACACCTCCGAGTTGCGCATGAGCTATGGGCTGGTCGACCCGCAGACCGGCCTCGCCGATCCTTCCGCCAGCCTGCGCCTGTATCGCGATGCGCGGCAGGTCGAGGCGACGCACTGCTATGCGGGACGTCGCTGGCAGGACGTGATCGGCATGTTCCCGCCACCGGAGCGCATCCTCGACCACCGCCTGCGGATGAACACCTTCCTCGGCAAGTGGCTGCAGTACCTGGCGGAGCAGGGGCACGGCGTCGCGACGCTCCATGCATGCGATGCGGACGCGATCGCAAGAAACGCTTGACGCTTCCGCGAATCACCCGCAAAATGCGCGCCTTTCCAGCCCGTGGGGCCATAGCTCAGCTGGGAGAGCGCCTGCATGGCATGCAGGAGGTCGCCGGTTCGATCCCGGCTGGCTCCACCACGTTTCGCTGGTTTCGGTTTTGTCCCCATCGTCTAGAGGCCTAGGACATTACCCTTTCACGGTAGCGACCGGGGTTCGAATCCCCGTGGGGACGCCACCTCAAGACCGAAGCACGAGAAGCCGCCGCAAGGCGGCTTTTTCGTATGGTGGCCATGCGTTGCGCGCCGGCGGGATGCACGCCGTCAGCGTTCCGCGCTGGAAGCAGGCGCTGCCGGGAATTTCCGACATCCGCTTGCGCCTTCGCCCGACAACGCACGCAATACTTCGCCTAGGGAGTGGGCCGCGCGGATGCGACAGGCTGGTTGCAACCACAGTCCAGGTTGCGCCGATGTCGATCGTCCGACTCCTTGCCATTGCATGCCTCGCTGCCGTCGCGCTGTGCCCGCCGGCGGCGGTTGGTGCGGAACTGCATCGCTGCGTCTCACCGACGAAGGTGGTGGGGTATCACGCGACGGCATGTCCGCATGGACATCGCGAACTCGGTATCGTCCATTACGCGCCCGTGCCAGACAGCATCGCGCGTCCGGCCTTGAGCGAACCAACACCGGTACGCACGCCTAGGGCGACGCGAATCGCGCGGTCGAACGCCACGGGTCGCGGATCGCGAACCCAAACAAGAAATGATCTGTGCCGCATCGCCAAGCAGCAACGCAGGGCCGCGGAGAATCGCATCGGACTGAAACGGACCTATGCGGATCTCGGCAAGCTCGATGCGCCCGTGCGGGCCGCATGCAACGGGTATTAGCCAAGCGGCGGGCGAGCTGGCGAAGATCGGCCCGTGAACATCGGGATCGTTAATGTTCGCATAATGTCTATTATGTTCTGAATGCGGGACCACTTGACCGTGTCCGCGGCCTGGGCATTAATCCGGCTGCGGAGATGGCATTCCTCCGGCCGGTTCGCCGGCGAACCGCCTCCCTGGCTGATGATGCCTGCCGACCCACTCCGGGTGTGCAGGCGTGCTTGGCGTTTGGCGCGCACATCCTCGAACGGAGCGACCGCGTGCCCTGGATGTCCCTGATCGCGATCTTCATTGGCGCCGGCTTCGGCGCAATCTCCCGCTGGGGCTTGGGCTTGGCGCTCAATCCGATGTTCCCGACGCTGCCGCTGGGCACGCTGGCGGCGAACGTGGTCGGCGGCTTCCTCATGGGCGTCGCGCTGGGCCTGTTCGAGCAGTTCCAGGCAATCCCGCCCGCGATGCGCCTGTTGATCGCCACCGGCTTCCTCGGCGGGCTGACCACGTTCTCCACGTTCTCGGCAGAAAGCGTGACTTTGCTGCTGCGCCAGCAGTACGGCTGGGCCGCCGCGCTGGTGGCCGTGCACACCATCGGCTCGATCGTGGCCACGTTCGCCGGCTACGGCGTGTTCCGGATGCTGGCCAAACCCTGAGGATCGACGCGATGGAAGGCACCCACCTGCGCCTGTACACCTACGAGAACCGCAAGGTCCACGGTCGGTTGGTCCACGAATGGCTGCTGGAACAGGCGCGCGGACTCGGCATCGCCGGCGGCTCGGCGTATCGCGCGATCGCGGGCTACGGCCGCGCGGGCGAGTTGCACGAGATGCATTTCTACGAATTGGCCGGCGAACAGCCGGTGCTGGTCGAGTTCTTCGCGCCGTCGGCGGCGATCGACCGCTTGCTGGCGGCCGCCACCGATGCGGGGCTGGCGCTGTTCTGGGTCAGGAACCAGGCCGACTTCGGACAGCTTCCCCGAGCCTGACGCCGCGGGTCAGGTGCCCTCGCCGCGCGCCTGCGCACGCGCTTCGCGCAGGGCGTCCAGCTTTTCCTTCAGCCGTGCTTCCATGCCGCGCGTGGTGGGTTCGTAGTAGACCTGCTCGCCCATTGCGTCGGGGAAGCCGGTCTGGCCAAGCGCGACGCCGCCTTCGACGTCGTGGTCGTACTGGTACGCCTTGCCGTACCCGAGCGACTTCATCAGCCCGGTCGGGGCATTGCGGATGTGCAGCGGCACCGGCTGCGTGCCGTACGCCTCGACATCGGCGCGCGCACGTTTCCACGCAACGTAACCGGCGTTGGACTTGGCAGTGCTGGCCAGGTACAGCGTGAGCTGGGCCAGCGCGAGGTCGCCCTCCGGCGACCCTAGCCGGTCGTGGGCCTGCCAGGCCTCGATCGCCATCTGGAGGGCGCGCGGATCAGCCAGGCCGATGTCCTCCACCGCCATCCGGGTCAGGCGCCGCGCAAGGTAGGCCGGGTCCGCGCCGCCATCCAGCATCCGCGCCAGCCAGTACAGCGCGGCATCCGGATTGGAACTGCGCACGCTCTTGTGCAGCGCCGAGATCTGGTCGTAGAACGCATCGCCGCCCTTGTCGAAGCGCCGGGTGCGGTCGGCCAGTACCTGCTGCAGGGTGTGCTCGCCGACCACCCCGCCCTCGCCTGCCGCCAGGTCGGCGGCGATCTCGAGCAGGGTCAGCGCGCGTCGCACGTCGCCGTCGGCGGCAATGGCGATCTGCCGGAGCAAGACGGGCGCGATCGCGATCCCGCGATCGCCGAGCCCGCGTTCGCGGTCGTCGAGCGCGCGTCGCAAGGCCTGCTCGATGTCCTCCGGCGAGACCGCTTCCAGCACGTGGACGCGGCACCGCGAAAGCAGCGCCGAGTTCAGCTCGAACGACGGGTTTTCGGTGGTGGCGCCGACGAACAGGATCGTCCCGCGTTCGATGTGCGGGAGGAAGGCATCCTGCTGCGTCTTGTTGAAGCGGTGCACCTCGTCGACGAACAGCACGGTGCGGCGGCCGCCCTCGAAGCGCGCCTGCGCCTGGGCCAATACGTCGCGCACCTGCGGCAGCCCGGATAGCACCGCCGAGATCGCGACGAATTCGGCCTCGGCGTAGTGCGCCAGTAACAGCGCGAGCGTGGTCTTGCCGCAACCAGGCGGACCCCACAACACCATCGAATGCAGGCGGCCGGACTCGATCGCGCGACGCAGCGCGGACCCCGGCGCCAACAGCCTGCCCTGCCCGACCATGTCGTCGAGGCCGCGCGGCCGCATGCGCTCGGCGAGCGGACGCATGGCGAGTGCGTCGGCGGGATCGGTCAACAGGTCGCCGCGGGCGGGCGTGGATCGGGAGGCGGCCACCCGCCGATTCTAGCGCGCGGCCACGGCCTCGCCGGTACCGGCCACTACGTCGAAGTCGTAGCTCGGCGCCAGCCAGCGGCCGGCCTCGCGGTCGTACAACGCACGGACGCTGACCGGTACGCGGTCGTGGCCGTCGAAGATCGCGACCGCGTCCGCTGCGACGATGTCGCGACGTCCATCGCTGCCGATCACCTGCGCCTTGCCGAGGCTGACGTCCACCGCGTTCGACTGGAACTCGGCATCCAGCGCGGCATCCAGCGCGCTGACGAGCCCCGGAAGCGGGAGCGCGTCCGCGCGCTTGGCGTACGCGGTGCGCGCGCCGATGACGATGTTCGGACTTTCGACCACCATGCCGGTGGTGTCGTAGAGCGCATCGAAGCGGATCGGCATCCACGCTTGCGCGCCCGCGAAACGGATGCGGGCGTCGCCGTGCAGCGCCAGGTCCCGCAGGCTCACGCGGTCGGCCTTTACTTCGCCGAGACGCAGCTCGACCCGCTCGCCCTCGAAACGGGATTGCAGCGCGCCGATCAGCGCGGCGGCGGTCGCGGCGTCGATGGCGTCGCGCGCGCGCGCGTCGAGCGTCGGGGCCGATGACACCTTCGCATCGGCCCGGCCCTCGACGAACAGGCCCGGCGCATTGCCCGCCGCCACGGTGCCGGCGGCGACGGTGCCGATCAGGGTGGCGAGGAGGATGCGGTGCATGGGTGTGTCCGGTGTCTGGATGCCGCCAGAGTCCGCCATTGCGCGTCGAACGCGCGTGAGCGGCGGGCCAGCAGGCTGAACGCCCGCCGACCCGCGATCATCACCCGCCGATCACATCCACACCCTTGGCCGGCACGAAGACGAAGGTGTTCTTGGCGAAGACGGGATTGCGCTTCCACGGGCCGAAGCCGATGACTGTGCGCTGGCCCAGCGCATCGACGTATTCCATCCGCGACAAGCCACCCTTGGCGAAGCCCAGACGCGCGGTCTTGAACGCCGCCTCGCCGGTGCGCGGGGTCAGCTTCATCCACTCCACGCCATCCCGGGTGCCGTCCTCCTGCACCACGAAATCGCGATCGAGCCTGGCGGGATCGAGCAGGATCGCCAGCGGGCTGCTCGCCTCCTCCGCGCCCTGCGGGCGCTTGCTTGCCTGCTGCAGGTCGGGGTCGTAGACCCACACGGTCTTGCCGTCGGCCACGATCACTTGCGGGTACGGCTTGGCGTATTCCCAGCGGAACAGGCGGGGTGCGGACACCGCCACGCGGCCGGTCGAGCGCTCCTTCTGCTTGCCGCGCGGATCGAACACCTGCTGGGTGAATTGCCCGTCCAGGCCCTTGAGGCCCTTGGTGAAGGCCTGCAACTGGTCTCGAGCGCCCGCTTGTGCGACCTGGGCGGCCAGCAACAAGGCGACGGCGAGCAGGCTGGATCGAATGCGCATGGGAAGTCTCCGTTCAGCGATGCGCGCAGTCTCCGCCAACCAGGCTGAATGCGCGTACACGGGAGCCTGCGTCGTTGGCGTGCGCTCAGGCGCGCGGCGGTGGCGGGGCGATGACCGTGCGGTCGCCGTTGTGTTCGGGTGTGCTGACGATGCCGGCGGCTTCCATCGCTTCGATCAGGCGGGCCGCGCGGTTGTAGCCGATCTTCAGCCGGCGCTGCACGCCGGAAATCGAGGCGCGCCGGGTCTCGGTGACGATCTGCACGGCCTGGTCGTACAGCGGGTCGGCTTCCGGATCATCGCTGTTGCCGGCTTCGGGCAGGCCGGTGGCGCCGACGCTGCTGCCGTCGTACATCGTCTGCGCCTCTTCCAGCACGCCTTCGATGTAATCCGGGCCGCCGGTCTGCTTGAGGTGCTCGACGACGCGGTGCACCTCGTCGTCGGACACGAAGGCGCCGTGGATGCGTTCCGGCATCGCGGTGCCCGGCGGCAGGTAGAGCATGTCGCCGTGGCCCAGCAGGGTCTCCGCGCCGCTCTGGTCGAGGATGGTGCGGGAATCGATCTTGCTGCTGACCTGGAACGCGATGCGGGTCGGGATGTTGGCCTTGATGAGGCCGGTGATGACGTCGACCGACGGCCGCTGGGTGGCCAGGATCAGGTGGATGCCGGCCGCGCGCGCCTTCTGCGCCAGCCGCGCGATCAGCTCCTCCACCTTCTTGCCGACGATCATCATCATGTCGGCGAATTCGTCGATGAAGATGACGATGAACGGTAGCGTCTCCAGCGGGCGCGGGGCCTCGCCGAGCTCCGGGTTGGGCTTGAACAGCGGGTCCATCAACGGCTGCCCGGCGTCGATGGCGTCCTTCACCTTCTTGTTGAAGCCGGCCAGGTTGCGCACGCCGACCGCGCTCATCAGCTTGTAACGGCGCTCCATCTCGGCCACGCACCAGCGCAGGCCGTTGGCGGCCTCCTTCATGTCGGTGACCACCGGCGCCAGCAGGTGCGGGATGCCCTGGTAGACGCTGAGCTCCAGCATCTTGGGATCGATCATCAGCATCCGCAGGTCCTTCGCGGAGGCCTTGTACAGCAGGCTCAGGACCATCGCGTTGACCGCCACCGACTTGCCCGAGCCGGTGGTGCCGGCGACCAGCAGGTGCGGCATGCGCGCAAGGTCGGCCACCGTCGGCCGGCCGGCGATGTCCTTGCCCAAGGCCAGGGTCAGGTGGCTGGCCGACTTGTCGTATTCCTTGGAGCGCAGCAATTCGCTCAGGTAGATCATCTCGCGGTGGGTGTTCGGCGTTTCCAGGCCGATCACCGACTTGCCGGGGATGACGTCGACCACGCGCACCGACTTGACCGACAACCCGCGCGCGATGTCCTTGTCGAGCGAGCTGATCTGGCTGACCTTCACGCCGGGCGCCGGCTGCACCTCGAAGCGGGTGATCACCGGGCCCGGGTAGGCGCCGACCACCTCGGCATCGATGCGGAAGTCCTTGAGCTTGAACTCGATCTGCCGAGACAGGGTTTCCAGCGTCTGTTCGTCGTAGCCCTTCGGCTGCGGCTTGGGATCGTCGAGCAGGGCCAGCGGCGGGATGCCGGAGCCGTCGCCGGCGTTGAACAGCGGGATCTGCTGTTCGCGCTTGGCGCGTTCGCTCTTCTCCACCACCGGTGCCGGCGGCGGCTCGATCTTGACCTTCTCGCGGCGCAGGCGGATCTCGGAATCGACCTTGCGCGCTTCCTCGCGTTCCTCGCGCAGCGCGCGCGCCTCGCTCCATTCGCTGGCCTGCTTCGCGCCCTGGCGGGCACCGCGGCCCAACAGGCCCGGCAGCGCCAGCACGAAACCGCCGATGCGGTCCATCACCGCCAGCCAGGACAGGCCGGTGGCGAGGGTGACCGAAATCAGGAACAGGCTGACCAGGAACAGGTTGGCGCCCAGCGTGCCGAACAGCGACTCCAGCGAGTTGCCGACCAAGCGGCCCAGTACCCCGCCGCTACCGGCCCACAGGTCGTTGGAACCGGCGACCCGCAGCTTCAGCAGGCCGCAACTGGCCACCAGGAAGCCGACCATGCCGACCAGCCGCAACGCCGGGCCGAGGTCGGCCTGGCCATCGCCATCGGTGTCCATGCCGAACAGCGCGATCCAGGCAATCGCGCCCAGCACCAGCGGCAGCAGGAACGCGACATAGCCGGTCAGGCCCAGCAGCACGTCGGCGATCCACGCGCCGACGCGGCCGCCGGCGTTGTGGATCGGCGCGGTGATGGTGCCGGAATGCGACCAGCCGGGATCGGCCGGGGCATAGGTGACCAGCGCGGCCAGCAGGAACAGCAGCAGCGGCGCGATCGCGATCAGGGCGAGGTCGCGCCACAGCTTCTGCCGGCGGGGATTGGCCGCGGGCTTGCCGGCGGCCGCTTTCGCGACCGCCTTGCGGCTGCCCCGGGCTGTGTCGGTTGCCGACTTCGCCACCTTGCGATCGAACCTCAGGAACGTCCCCTAGGTCCTTGAATATACGTCAAACTTGCATGCCCTGCAGCGCCGGATGCACGATCTTGCCGGCCTCCACGTTGATGCCCTTCACCAGCGCCGCGTTCTGGCGCCAGTCGTTGCCCGAGGCCAGCTTGTTGACCCACGGCAGGATCGCCGCGCAGATCGCCTGCGACGAGGTCTGCGGCACCGCGCCCGGCATGTTGGTGACGCAGAAGTGGGTGATGCCCTCCTCCACGTAGGTCGGCTCCTTCCAGGTGGTCGGGCGCGAGGTCTCGAAGCAGCCGCCCTGGTCGATGGCGATGTCGACGACCACCGAGCCGTCCTCCATGTCGCGCAGCATCTCGCGGGTCATCACGTGCGGGGCCTTGGCGCCGGTGATCAGCACCGCGCCGATGACCAGGTCGGCCTCGGCGACCTTGCGCGCGACCATGTCGTGGTACGGGTACAGCGCAGTGACGTTGTTGCCGAGGCGGCGGGCCTCGTCCATGCGGTCCTGGCGCATCTCGAACACGGTGACGTTGGCACCGCCCGCGGCGGCCAGCGCGGCGGAGGCGCTGCCGGCTTGGCCGGCGCCGAACACCACCACGTTGCCGCGCTCGGTCGAGGCCATGCCGCCCAGCAGCTTGCCCTTGCCGGCCATGGGCTGGTGCAGCAGGTGGGTGCCGACCTGCACGCCGATCTTGCCGGCGATCACCGACATCGGGGCCAGCAGCGGCAGGTCGCCGTTCGGCAGCTCCACGGTCTCGAAGGCGACGCCGGTCAGCCCGATGTCGAGCAACTGGCGGGTCAGCATCGGCTCCGCGGCCAGGTGCAGGTAGCAGAACAGCAGGTGGTCGCGGCGCAGGTGCTGCAGGTCGCCGGCGATCGGCTCCTTCACCTTCACGATCAGCTCGCCCTTCTCGTACAGCGCGGCGGCGTCCGGCGCGATCTTCACCCCGAGCTTGGTGTACTGCTCGTCCTTGAAGCCCGACTTCACGCCGGCATCCTGCTCGATCCACACCTCGTGGCCGCGCTTGACGAGGTCGCCGGCCGCGGCCGGCACCAGGGCCACGCGGCCTTCGAGGGTCTTGGTTTCCTTGGGTACACCGATGCGCATCGCGTCGCTCCTGGGCGAAATCCTGGGGATGGGCGACAGCGTTCCGGCGGCCGCGCCTTGTATCGGGACCGCCCCGCCGCCAAGCTATGCGACGGATGCGGATCCGGAATCCGCGGAATTATAGAGCTTCGACTCCAGACACGATGAACCCGACCAAGCACGCAAGCCTCCTGATCCTGGGCTCCGGCCCCGCCGGCTGGACCGCGGCGGTCTACGCCGCCCGCGCCAACCTCAAGCCCGTCGTCGTCACCGGCCTGCAGATGGGCGGCCAGCTGATGACCACCACCGAGGTGGACAACTGGCCGGGCGATGCCCATGGCCTGATGGGCCCGGACCTGATGGCGCGCATGCAGGCCCACGCCGAGCGCTTCGATACCGAGGTCGTGTTCGACCACATCCATACCGCGGAGCTCGGCCAGCGCCCGTTCCGCCTGAGGGGCGATTCGGGCGACTACACCTGCGATGCGCTGGTCATCGCCACCGGCGCGACCGCCAAGTACCTCGGCATCCCGTCCGAAGAGGCCTACAAGGGCCGCGGCGTGTCCGCCTGCGCCACCTGCGACGGCTTCTTCTACAAAGACCAGGACGTGGCGGTGATCGGCGGCGGCAATACCGCGGTCGAGGAAGCCCTGTACCTGTCGAACATCGCCCGCAAGGTCTACCTGGTGCATCGCCGCGACACCCTGCGCGCGGAGAAGATCATGCAGGACAAGCTGTTCGCGAAGATCGAGGCCGGCAAGATCGAGGCGGTCTGGCACCACACGGTCGACGAGGTGTTGGGCAACGACGCCGGCGTCACCGGCATGCGCCTGAAGTCGGTGCTCGACGGCAGCACCCGCGAGATCCCGGTGCACGGGTTCTTCGTCGCCATCGGCCACAGCCCGAACACGCAGCTGTTCGACGGCCAGCTGGAGATGAAGAACGGCTACCTGAAGATCCAGACCGGGCTGGACGGCAACGCCACCCAGACCAGCATCCCCGGCGTGTTCGCGGCGGGCGACGTCGCCGACCAGGTGTATCGCCAGGCGATCACCTCGGCCGGGTTCGGCTGCATGGCCGCGCTGGATGCGGAGAAGTTCCTGGACGCGGGCCACTGATGCCCGCGGCGCGCATCCACCGCGCGCTGTCCGAACTCCCCGCCGCCGACTGGGATGCGCTGCACGACGGGCGCAATCCGTTCATCACGCACGCGTTCCTGTCCGGGCTGGAATCCACCGGCTGCCTGCGCGCCGACTGGGGCTGGACGCCCTGCCACTTGGGGTTGTGGGAGGGCGAGGCGCTGATCGCCGCCGCGCCCGGCTACCTCAAGGCCAACTCGCACGGTGAGTTCGTGTTCGACCATGCCTGGGCGCACGCCTATGCCCGCCACGGCCTGGACTACTACCCGAAGTGGCTGTGCGCGGTGCCCTACTCCCCGGTCACCGGGCCGCGCCTGCTGGCGCGCGATGCCGATGCGCGCCGCCTTCTGCCGGCGGCGATCGCCGGATTCGCCGGGCATGGCGGGCTGTCGTCGGCGCACGTGAACTTCCACGACGAGGTCGACGACGCGGCGTTCGATGCCGACGCCGAGGGCGCGGGATGGCTGCTGCGCGAGGACCTGCAGTACCACTGGCGCAACGAGGCGGGCTGGCGCGACTTCGACGACTTCCTCGCGGCCATGGACCACAAGCATCGCAAGAATATCCGCCAGGAGCGGCGCAAGGTCCGCGAAGCCGGCATCGTCCTGCGCGTCGTGCATGGCGACGAGGCGAGCGCCGACGACCTCACGGCGATGCACGGGTTCTATCTGGCCACCTTCGCCGACTACGGCAATTCGCCGGCGCTGACGCTGGCCTTCCTCCAGCACCTCGCCCGCGCCATGCCGCGGCAGCTCGTGCTGATCCTGGCCGAACGCGATGGCGCGCCGATCGCCGGCGCGCTGTGCCTGCGCGGGGGCGACACGCTGTACGGGCGTTACTGGGGCGCCAGCGAGCGGCATCCTGGCCTGCATTTCGAGGCCTGCTACTACCAAGGCATCGACTACTGCCTGCGCGAGGGCCTGCGGCAGTTCGAGCCCGGGGCGCAGGGCGAGCACAAGATCGCGCGCGGCTTCCTGCCGGTGCGCGTGCGCAGCCGCCACTGGATCGCCGACCCGCGCTTCGCGGACGCCCTGCGCGGCTGGTGCGCCGAAGAGCGCGCCGCGGTCGCGTCGCAGCAGCAGGCATTGCGCCGGCACGCGCCATTCCGCACGGAGGCCGCTTGAACGTGCCGATCCCGGAACTCGGCGCGGATCCGGCGTCGCCGTTCCCGGCGCCCGCCAGCGCCCTGCGCGAGCCCGACGGGCTGCTGGCGTATGGCGGCGACCTCAGCCCGACCCGTTTCCTGAACGCCTATCGCCGCGGCATCTTCCCGTGGTTCACCGAAGGCGACCCGATCCTGTGGTGGAGCCCGTCGCGCCGCGCGGTGTTCCGCACCGATGGCGTGCACCTGGCCTCGCGCCTGCGACGGCAATTGCGCAACAGTGGGTGGACGGTGCGTGCCGACACCGCGTTCGCGGAGGTGGTCGCCGGTTGCGCCGCGCCGCGGGCGGGCCAGTCGCGCGGCACGTGGATCACCGCCGGGATGCAGGCGGCCTACCTCGCGCTCCACCGCCTCGGCCACGCGCACAGCATCGAAGTGTTCGACGGTGGGCGGCTGGTGGGCGGTCTGTTCGGCCTGTCGTTCGGCCACATGGTCTGCGGCGACAGCATGTATTCCGCGGAATCCGGCGCCTCCAGCCTGGCCCTGGCCGCGTTGGCGCTGCGCATGCAGGCGTGGGGGTGGCCGCTGCTGGATGCGCAGGTGCCGAATGCGCACACGCGCCGTCTGGGCGTGGACACCTGGCCGCGCCAGGCCTACCTCGAGGCGCTCGCCAGCCTGCGGGATCGTCCTGCCGAGCCGGGTTCGTGGCGCGATCGGTTCGGCGAGGTCACGGCGGCGGACGCCTGCGCCCCACGCCCCGCTTAACGGGATTTTTGCAAGGCCCCGCCGTGCGTGCGACAATGCGCGGCTTCCGGGCCCTTTGCCCGGCCTCTCGCAACAACGCAGGACCACATGGCGAAAGACGACGTCATCGAATTCGAAGGCACGATCTCCGAGACCCTCCCGAACACCATGTTCCGGGTCAAGCTGGAGAACGGCCACGAGATCATCGCGCACATCTCCGGACGCATGCGCAAGAACTACATCCGCATCCTCACCGGGGACCGGGTCAAGGTCGAAATGACCCCGTACGACCTGAGCAAGGGGCGCATCACCTACCGCCATCGCTGACTGCGATCGCGCGGTGCAAGAAAAAGGCGGCCATGGGCCGCCTTTTTCGTTTCCGTGAATGGGTGGCGGATCGCCGACGGACTGGGCCATTCCGCCGCTGTCCCCCGGCGTCGGGCGCCTGCCCGACGCCTCCTCCTTGATGCCGCGCCATGGCCCAGTCCCCCGTCGATCCGGCGGGAAGCGTCTGGCTACTCCACCACCGCCGGCAGCAGCTTCTCCGGCTCGCGCTGCACGTCGAGGACCAGCTCGCCGTCGCGGGCATCCAGCGACACCCGCCCGCCGTCCACCAGCTTGCCGAACAGCAGCTCGTCCGCAAGCGGGCGCTTCACCTTGTCCTGGATCAGCCGCGCCATCGGACGCGCGCCCATCAGCGGGTCGAAACCGTGCTGGCCCAGCCATTCGCGCGCCGACGGGGTGGCCGACAGCGCCACCTGCTTCTCGTGCAGCTGCACTTCCAGCTCGATCAGGAACTTGTCCACCACGCGCAGGATGTGGTCGAAGCCCAGCGGCTGGAACTGCACGATCGCATCCAGGCGGTTGCGGAACTCCGGGGTGAAGCCGCGGCGGATCACTTCCATCGCGTCGGTGCTGTGGTCCTGCCGGGTGAAGCCGATGCTGCGCCGCGCGGCCTGCGCGGCACCCGCGTTGGTGGTCATGACCAGCACCACGTTGCGGAAATTGGCCTCGCGCCCGTTGGTATCGGTCAGCACCCCGCGGTCCATCACCTGCAGCAGGATGTTGAAGATGTCCGGATGCGCCTTCTCGATTTCGTCGAGCAGCAGCACGCAGTGCGGCGTCTTCACGATCTTTTCGGTGAGCAGGCCGCCCTGGTCGAAGCCGACGTAGCCCGGGGGGGCGCCGATCAGGCGACTCACCGAATGCGGCTCCATGTACTCGGACATGTCGAAGCGGACCAGTTCGATACCCAACTGCATCGCCAGCTGCTTGGTCACCTCGGTCTTGCCCACGCCGGTGGGGCCGGCGAACAAGAAATTGCCGATGGGCTTGTCCGGGTTGCCCAGGCCGCTGCGCGCCAGCTTGATCGCCGAGGTCAGGCTGCCGATCGCCTCGTCCTGGCCGAAGATCACCATCTTCAGGTTGCGCTCGAGGTGCTGCAGCACGTCCTTGTCGGAGGCGCTGACCTGCTTGGCCGGGATCCGCGCCATCTTGGCGACGATGGTCTCGATCTCCTCCACGTCGATCAGGTGCTTGCGGGTTTCCGGCGGCAGCAGGCGCTGGCGCGCGCCGGCCTCGTCGATCACGTCGATCGCCTTGTCGGGCAGCAGGCGGTCGCCGATGTGCTTGACCGACAGGTCCACGGCCGCCTTGATCGCCTCGTCGGCATAGCTGACGCCGTGGTGGGATTCGTACTTCGGCTTGAGGCCCTGCAGGATCTCGATCGCCTCGCCCACGGTCGGCTCGACGATGTCGATCTTCTGGAAGCGCCGGGCCAGCGCGCGATCCTTCTCGAAGATCCCGCGGTATTCCTGGAAGGTGGTCGAACCGATGCAGCGCAGCTCGCCGCTGGCCAGCATCGGCTTGATCAGGTTGGAGGCGTCCATGGTCCCGCCGCTGGCGGAACCGGCACCGATGATCGTGTGGATCTCGTCGATGAACAGGATCGCGTGCGGCAGCTTCTTCAGCGCCGCCAGCACGCCCTTCAGGCGCTTCTCGAAATCGCCGCGGTACTTGGTGCCCGCCACCAGCGCGCCAAGGTCGAGCGAGTAGATCACCGCCTCGGTCAAGACCTCGGGCACGTCGCCCTCGACGATGCGCTTGGCCAGGCCTTCGGCGAGCGCGGTCTTGCCCACGCCGGCCTCACCGACGTAGAGCGGGTTGTTCTTGCGCCGGCGGCACAGGACCTGGATGGTGCGCTCGACTTCCTCCGCGCGCCCGACCAGCGGGTCGATCTTGCCGGCCGCGGCCAACTCGTTGAGGTTGCTGGCGAACTCGGCCAGCGGGTCGGATTTCGACTCGCCTTCGCCGCCCTCGGCCTTGCCTTCGCCTTCCTGCGGCTGCGAGGACGGCTCGTCCTCGGCGCGGGCGATGCCGTGCGAGATGTAGTTGACGACGTCGAGCCGGTGCACGTCCTGCTGGTTGAGGAAGTACACCGCGTGGGAATCCTTCTCGCCGAAGATGGCGACCAGCACGTTGGCGCCGGTCACTTCCTTCTTGCCGGAGGACTGCACGTGGTAGACCGCGCGCTGCAACACCCGCTGGAAGCCCAGCGTCGGCTGGGTGTCGCGGCCATCGTCTTCGGCGAGCTTGTTGACCGAGACCTCGATGGCCTCCTCCAGCTCCTGGCGCAGGCGCGGGAAATCGGCGCCGACCGCCTTGAGCACGGACTCGGCCGAGGGATTGTCGAGCAGCGCGAGCATCAGGTGCTCGACGGTCATGAACTCGTGGCGCGCCTCGCGGGCGCGCTTGTAGCACTGGCCGATGCTGTGCTCGAGGTCCTTGCTGAACATGGGGGCTGTCCTCCGGAACGCTGACCCTCTATGTAGGGTGCCTACGGCCCCGGGGCAAGTGCCGGATGCGGATCAGGCGCGTTCCATCGTGCACAGCAGCGGGTGCTGGTTCATCCGCGCGTATTCGTTCACCTGCGCGACCTTGGATTCGGCGATCTCGCGGGTGAACACCCCGCAGACGCCGCGGCCGCGGGTGTGGACGTGGAGCATGACCTGCGTGGCCCGCTCCAGGTCCAGTGGGAAGAAACGCATCAGGACGTCGACCACGAAGTCCATCGGGGTGTAGTCGTCGTTCAGCAGGAGCACCGAATACAGCGGCGGCCGTGCGGTGTCCGGGCGCGCCGGAGCCACGACGACGCCGTGCTCGTGGTCGTGCTGGGGCTTGTCGGTCGGGGTCGGCATGGCGCGGATTATAGGGAGCCGGGCGTGGATGCGGCATGGACGCGCCCCTGCGTTGGCGCGAGAATCCGGGCTTCGCCCCGGGGATTCGCCATGCACGCGCCGCCGACACCTTTCGCCGCTCTCATCGCCCTCGCCCTGCTCGTGGGTCCGGCCTCGGCGCTGGCCTCCGATGCCTCGGTCAAGGCCCGCCTGGATGCCCGCGGCATCAAGCACACCGTGGACGACGACGGCGACTACAAGGTCACCTACAGCTACGAGAAGGAAGGCCGCACCCAGCTGGTGTTCGTGTCCGGCGGCACCGAGACCGTGGGCGGCTTCAGTATCCGCGAGGTGTTCTCGCCGGCGGCGCGGCTGGAGAAGGACGGCGTGAACGGCGCCAAGGCGCTGGAACTGCTGGCCGAGAGCCGCACGAACAAGCTGGGCAGCTGGGAGACCGACGGCGACGTCCTGCTGTTCGTGATCAAGCTGCCGGACAGCGCGTCGGCGGCCGAACTGGAATCGGCCATGGACATCGCGGCGCAGACCGCCGACGACATGGAACTGGAACTCTCGGGTGCCCGTGACGACCTCTGATCCGCGGCGGCAGTTCGGCCCGGCGCCGGTGGCGCGCGCATGAGCTACCGCGAAGGCCGCTTCTGGCAGCCCGACGTGACCGTCGCCACCATCGTGGTGCGCGACGGCCAGCTGCTGATGGTCGAGGAACGCGCCAACGGCGCGCTGGTGCTGAACCAGCCGGCCGGGCACCTGGAGCCGGACGAGAGCCTGCTCGACGCCGCCCTGCGCGAAACCCGCGAGGAAACCGGCTGGGAGGTGCGCCTGACCGCGTTCGTCGGTGCCTACCAGTGGAAGGCACCGCTGCAGGCGGATGGCAGCGGCGGTCGCCACTACCTGCGTTTTGCCTTCGCCGCCGAGCCGGTGCGGGAGCTGCCGGATGCCCGCCTCGACGAGGGCATCGTGCGCGCCCTGTGGCTGGCCCCGGAGGCGCTGCGCGGGATGGCATCGCGGCATCGCAGCCCGCTGGTCTGGCGCGCGGTCGCCGACTACCTCGGCGGCAGCCGGCATCCGCTGGACCTGGTCCGGCACCTCGCATGAGCGGGCCGCGCATCGTCGTCGGCATGTCGGGCGGCGTCGATTCCTCGGTCGCCGCCCTGCTCCTGCGCGATGCCGGCGCCGAGGTCATCGGCCTGTTCATGCAGAACTGGGCCGAGGACGATGCCGCGGGCGACTGCCGGGCCGAGGACGACCGCCGCGATGCGGTGGCGGTGTGCGGTCGGCTGGGCCTGCCGATCCGCTTCCGCGACTTCTCGCGCGAGTACTGGGACGGCGTGTTCCGCCACTTCATCGACGAATACGCCGCCGGGCGCACCCCCAACCCCGACGTGCTGTGCAACCGCGAGATCAAGTTCAAGCATTTCCTGGGTGCCGCCCGCGAGCTCGGGGCCGAAGCCATCGCCACCGGGCACTACGCGCGGATCGACTGCATCGACGGCCGCCATCGGTTGCTGCGCGCCCGCGACCGCGGCAAGGACCAGAGCTATTTCCTGCACCAGCTCGGGCAGGCGCAACTGGCCGCCACGCGCTTCCCGCTGGGCGAGCTCGACAAGGGCGAGGTGCGCCGGATCGCCGCCGCGGCCGGGCTGCCCACCGCCGCCAAGAAGGATTCCACCGGCATCTGCTTCATCGGCGAGCGCGATTTCCGCAGCTTCCTCGCCCAGTACCTGCCGGCCCGGCCCGGCGAGATGCGCACGCCCGACGGCACCAGCGTCGGCACCCATCCGGGCGTGTTCTATTTCACCCTCGGCCAGCGCGAAGGCCTGCACATCGGCGGCGTGCGCGGGCGCCCGCAGGCGCCATGGTTCGTGGTCGGCAAGGACCTCGCGCGCAACCTGCTCTACGTCGACCAGGGCCATGAGAGCCCCTGGCTGCAATCCACCACCCTGCACAGCGAGGCCGCGCACTGGATCGCCGGCGCGCCCCCGGCCGCCCGCTTCGCCTGCACCGCGCAGACCCGCTACCGCCAGGCCGAGGAGGCCTGCGAGGTCGAGGTGCGCGACGACGGCAGCCTGCAGGTGCGGTTCGCCCGCCCGCAGCGTGCGGTCACGCCCGGTCAATCGGTCGTCCTCTACGATGCCGATGCCTGCCTCGGCGGAGCGGTGATCGCCGCGACCGACGCCCCCGCCATCGCCCCCGACCACGCCTGGAGCCCTGCCGCATGACCCCGTTCGACGACCGCGTCCTCGCCCTCGGCGCCTTGCTGGTGGCGCTCTCGCAGGTGCGGCGGATCGCCGAGACCGGGCAGTCCGACACCGCCACGCTGCAGGTCGCGCTGGACAGCGTGTTCCGCCTCGATGCGGCCGACACCGCCGCTGCCGTCGGCGGCGTGGACGCGGTGCGGCCGGGCCTGCGCCTGCTGCGCGACTACCTGGCCGGGACCAACAAGGACGAGGCCCTCGGCAAGCTGGCGATGGCGGTGATGCAACTGGAGCGCCGCTTCGTCGCCGATGGGGCGATGACCGAGCGCGTGCGCACCGGCCTGCGCGCCCTGCGGGGGCCGGTGGAGCGACTCGGCAGCCCGCACCATGACGTGGTGGCCGGCCTCGCCAGCCTGTATGCCGACACCATCAGCCACCTGCGCCCGCGGGTGATGGTCCAGGGTAACCCGCACTACCTCGGCCAGGCCGGCGTGGTCGCGGAGATCCGCGCCCTGCTGCTGGCGGCGTTGCGCGCCGCCGTGCTGTGGCGGCAGATGGGCGGCAGCCTGTGGGACTTCCTGTTCCGCCGCCGCGACATGGCCGCGGCGATCGACCAGCTGATGCGCTAGGCGCTGCGTGTTCGCACCAACAAAAACGCCCGGCACTGCCGGGCGTTTCGTCGACCGATGCCGCAAGGCTCAGGCGGCGACGGTATCCGCCACCTGCTTGTACGCCTCGATCTGGTCGAAGTTCATGTAGCGGTAGATCTCGGCGCCCTTCTCGTTGATCACGCCGATGTCCGCCATGTACTCCTCGCGGGTCGGGATGCGACCCAGGCGCGAGCAGATCGCCGCCAGTTCCGCCGAGCCCAGGTAGACATCGGTGTTGCGGCCCAGGCGGTTCGGGAAGTTGCGGGTCGAGGTGGACATCGCGGTGCTGCCCTCGCGGATCTGCGCCTGGTTGCCCATGCACAGCGAGCAGCCGGGCATCTCCATGCGCGCGCCGGCGGTGCCGAAGGTGCCGTAATGACCTTCGTTGGTCAGCTCGGCGGCATCCATCTTGGTCGGCGGCGCGATCCACAGGCGCGTGGGGATGTCGCGCTTGCCTTCCAGCAGCTTGGCGGCGGCACGGAAGTGGCCGATGTTGGTCATGCACGAGCCGATGAACACCTCGTCGATCTTCGCGCCGGCGACGTCGGACAGGGTCTTGGCATCGTCCGGGTCGTTCGGGCAGCACACGATCGGCTCGACGATCTGGTCGAGGTCGATCTCGATCACCGCGGCGTACTCGGCGTCGGCGTCGGGCTGCAGCAGCTGCGGGTTGGCCAGCCAGGCCTCCATCTTGGCGATGCGGCGGGCCAGCGAGCGCGCGTCCTGGTAGCCGTTGGCGATCATCCACTTGAGCAGGGTGATGTTGCTCTTGAGGTACTCGACGATCGGCGCCTGATCCAGGCGCACGGTGCAGCCGGCGGCGGAACGCTCGGCGGAGGCATCGGCCAGCTCGAAGGCCTGCTCGATCTTCAGCTCCGGCAGGCCCTCGATCTCCAGGATGCGGCCGGAGAAGATGTTCTTCTTGCCCTTCTTCTCCACCGTGAGCAGGCCCTGCTTGATCGCGTAGAGCGGGATCGCGTGGACCAGGTCGCGCAGGGTCACGCCCGGCTGCATGCGGCCCTTGAAGCGGACCAGCACGGATTCCGGCATATCCAGCGGCATCACCCCGGTGGCCGCGGCGAACGCGACCAGGCCCGAGCCGGCCGGGAACGAGATGCCGATCGGGAAGCGCGTGTGCGAGTCGCCACCGGTGCCCACGGTGTCGGGCAGCAGCATGCGGTTGAGCCAGCTGTGGATGATGCCGTCGCCCGGGCGCAGCGAGATGCCGCCGCGGGTGGAGATGAACTCCGGCAGCGTGTGGTGGGTCTTGACGTCCACCGGCTTCGGGTAGGCCGCGGTGTGGCAGAAGCTCTGCATCACCAGGTCGGCGCTGAAGCCGAGGCAGGCGAGGTCCTTCAGCTCGTCGCGGGTCATCGGGCCGGTGGTGTCCTGGCTGCCCACCGAGGTCATCTTCGGCTCGCAGTAGGTGCCCGGGCGCACGCCCTGCCCTTCAGGCAAGCCGCAGGCGCGGCCGACCATCTTCTGCGCCAGGGTGTAGCCCTTGCCGGTGTCGGCGGGCTGCTGCGGCAGGCGGAACAGGGTCGAGGCCGGCAGGCCCAGTGCCTCGCGCGCCTTGCCGGTCAGGCCGCGGCCCACGATCAGCGGGATGCGGCCACCGGCGCGCACCTCGTCGAACAGCACGTCGGACTTGACTTGGAACTCGGCGATCACCTCGCCGCCCTTGAGCGCCTTGCCCTCGTACGGACGCAGCTCGACGACGTCGCCGTGTTCCATCTTCGACACATCGAGCTCGATCGGCAGCGCGCCGGCATCCTCCATCGTGTTGTAGAAGATCGGCGCGATCTTGCTGCCCAGGCACACGCCGCCGAAGCGCTTGTTCGGGATGTAGGGGATGTCCTCGCCGGTGAACCACAGCACGCTGTTGGTCGCCGACTTGCGGCTGGAGCCGGTGCCGACCACGTCGCCGACGTAGGCGACCAGGTGGCCCTTGTCCTTCAGCGACAGGATCTCGGCGATCGGGCCGCGCTTGCCGTCTTCCTCGGGCACGAAGGGCGCGTCCGGGCGCTTGTTCTTGAGCATCGCCAGCGCGTGCAGCGGGATGTCCGGGCGGGTGGTCGCGTCCGGCGCCGGCGACAGGTCGTCGGTATTGGTCTCGCCCGGCACCTTGAACACGGTGATGGTCAGCGAGGCCGGCACCTCCGGCTTGCTGGTGAACCATTCGGCGTCGGCCCAGCTCTGCAGCACCGCCTTGGCGTTGGGATTGCCGGCCTTGGCCTTCTCTTCCACGTCGTGGAAGGCATCGAACACCAGCAGGGTGTGCTTGAGCGCGTCGGCGGCGACCGCGCCGACCTCGGCGTCGTCCAGCAGCTGCACCAGCGGCGCGACGTTGTAGCCGCCGAGCATGGTGCCCAGCAGTTCGGTGGCGCGCGCGCGCGAAATCAGCGGGTTGACCTCGCTGCCGAACGCCAGTGCGGCCAGGTAGCTGGCCTTGACCTTGGCGGCATCGTCCACGCCGGCCGGCACGCGTTGCACCAGCAGGTCGAGCAGGAAGCCCTCCTCGCCTGCCGGCGGGGCCTTCAGCAGTTCGATGACGTCGGCGGTCTGCTGCGCGGTCAGCGGCAGCGGCGGGATGCCGAGGGCGGCGCGCTCGGCGGCGTGTTGGCGATAGGCGGCAAGCATGGGCGTCTCCTGGGGAAGCGGAAGTCGGGGGTCAGGCCTTGGGCTGGATCAGCTTCAGGCCCTTGAAGTAGTCGCGGTGGAAGGCCGCGTCGAAGGTGATCAGGGCATCGCACTGCAGCAGCGCGTGGGCACCGACCAGGAAGTCGGCGATCGCGCGCGGGTCGCCGGCGCGCTGGCGCTGGCGGCGCTGCATCTCGCCGGCGCGCAGGGCGGACTTGGACTCGACCGGGCTGTAGTGCACGCCCATCTCCTCCAGCGCGGCCAGCGCGTCGGCACCGTTGCGCAGGGTGGCCGAGACCGCGGCCAGCGCGGCATCGCAGACCACCACCCGGCCACCTGCCAGTGCCTGGCGCAGGCAGGTCTCGGCGGCGTCGGCGCGCGGGCCGTCCACCAGCAGCTCGACCAGCACGGGGGCGTCGACGGCGATCATGGACTCAGGCCTTGCCGTCGCCGGCGTCGAGCGCGAACTTGCCGCGCACCCGCGAGATCGCGTCGTCCACGTGCTTGCTCAGCACGATGCGGCTGCCGTCCAGCTCGACCTTGAGCACGCTGCCCTTGGTCAGGCCCAGCGCGTCGCGCACGGCCTTGGGCAGGGTGATCTGCCCGCGTTCCGCCACGGTGGCTTCCATGCGGCACCTCCACGCACGAAAAAGTATGCATGGATTATACATACTTTCGGGCGCGTACCGCACACGGCCGATGCCGCACCCGCCACGAAGCCGACACCGGCCCGGGCGTACACTCGGGCGCTCCCCCGCCGCGGAGCCCCTCATGGCCGACAGCTTCTCCACCCGCGACCAGCTGCACGTCGACGGCAACACCTACACCTATGCGAGCCTGGCCAAGCTGGGCCGGCAGTTCGACATCGCCCGCCTGCCCTACTCGCTGAAGATCCTGCTGGAGAACCTGCTGCGCCACGAGGACGGCGGCATCACCGTCGGCCCCGAGCACATCCGCGCGGTCGCGACCTGGGACCCGGCCGCCGAGCCCGCCACCGAGATCGCCTTCATGCCGGCGCGGGTGGTGCTGCAGGACTTCACCGGCGTGCCCTGCGTGGTCGACCTCGCGGCGATGCGCGATGCGGTGGTCGCCCTGGGCGGGGAGCCCGGGCAGATCAACCCGCAGATCCCGTCGGAACTGGTGATCGACCATTCGGTGCAGGTGGACGTGTTCGGACGGCCCGACGCACTGGACCTCAACGGCCGCATCGAATTCCAGCGCAACGCCGAGCGCTACGCCTTCCTGCGCTGGGGCCAGCAGGCCTTCGACAACTTCAAGGTGGTCCCGCCGAACACCGGCATCGTCCACCAGGTGAACCTGGAGCACCTGGCGCGGGTGGTGGTCGATCGTGAGGTCGACGGCGAGCGCTGGGCCTTCCCCGACACCGTGTTCGGCACCGACAGCCACACCACGATGATCAACGGCATCGGCGTGCTGGGCTGGGGCGTGGGCGGGATCGAGGCCGAGGCGGCGATGCTGGGCCAGCCCAGTTCGATGCTGATCCCGCAGGTGGTCGGCTTCGAGCTGACCGGCAAGCTGCCCGAGGGCAGCACCGCCACCGACCTGGTGCTGACCGTGACCCAGCTGCTGCGCCAGCACGGCGTGGTCGGCAAGTTCGTGGAGTTCTTCGGCGACGGCCTGCAGCACCTGCCGCTGGCCGACCGCGCGACCATCGGCAACATGGCGCCGGAATACGGCGCGACCTGCGGCATCTTCCCGATCGACGCGGAATCGCTGGCCTACCTGCGCCTGTCCGGGCGCAGCGAGGCGCAGATCGCGCTGGTCGAGGCGTATGCCAAGGCGCAGGGCCTGTGGCACGTACCGGGCAGCCCGGTCGCCGCCTACAGCAGCACCCTGCACCTGGACATGGGCAGCGTGCGGCCGTCGCTGGCCGGCCCCAAGCGCCCGCAGGACCGGGTGTTGCTGGAGGACGTGCAGCACAACTTCCTGCAGGCGCTCGGCACCCTGGCCGCGCACCGCAAGCCGCGCACCCACGCGGCAGTGGAGGAGCTCAAGGCCGAAGGCGGCGCGCAGCCGCAGGCCGAGCACCTCGCAGCGCGGCCGGTGTCGCGCATCCGCATCCGCGACGTCGATGCCGAACTCACCGACGGCTCGGTGGTGATCGCCGCGATCACCTCCTGCACCAACACTTCCAACCCGGCGGTGATGCTCGGTGCCGGCCTGCTGGCGCGCAACGCAGTGGCCAAGGGCCTCAAGGCAGCGCCGTGGGTCAAGACTTCGCTGGGGCCGGGCTCGCGCGTGGTCACCGACTACCTGCGCGATGCCGGCGTGCTCGACGACCTTGAGGCGCTGGGCTTCTACGTGGTCGGCTACGGCTGCACGACCTGCATCGGTAATTCCGGGCCGCTGCCCGACGAAGTCAGCGCCGGCATCGCCGAGAACGACCTGGTGGTGGCCTCGGTGCTGTCCGGCAACCGCAACTTCGAGGGCCGCGTGCATCCCGAGGTGAAGGCCAATTACCTCGCCTCGCCGCCGCTGGTGGTGGCCTACGCCATCGCCGGCACGGTCGACATCGACCTCACCCGCGACCCGCTGGGCCAGGCGCCCGACGGCAGCCCGGTGTACCTGCGCGACATCTGGCCGAGCAGCAAGGAGATCGGCGACGCGATCGCCGCCACCGTCGGCCCGACCCTGTTCGCGCAGGCCTATGCCGACGTGTTCGCCGGCGACAGCCGCTGGGCCGCGATGGCCGCGCCCGGCGGGCAGGCCTACGCCTGGGATGCCGCCTCGACCTACATCAAGCACCCGCCCTACTTCGCCGGCATGACCATGGCCGTGGGCCGCATCGACGATATTTCCGGCGCGCGCGTGCTGGGCCTGTTCGGCGATTCCATCACCACCGACCACATCAGCCCCGCGGGCAACATCAAGGCCGACTCGCCGGCCGGACGCTACCTGCAGGCACGGGGCGTGCAGCCGGCCGACTTCAACAGCTACGGCAGCCGCCGCGGCAACGACGACGTCATGGTCCGCGGCACCTTCGCCAACATCCGCATCAAGAACCGGATGCTGGACGGCGAGGAAGGCGGCAACACCCTGTACCTCGGCAGCGAGCCGCCGGAAAAGCTGGCGATCTACGACGCCGCGATGCGCTACCAGGCCGACGGCACGCCGCTGGTGGTGATCGCCGGCAAGGAATACGGCACCGGCTCCAGCCGCGACTGGGCGGCCAAGGGCACCCTGCTGCTTGGGGTGAAGGCGGTGATCGCGGAGAGCTTCGAGCGCATCCACCGCGCAAACCTGGTGGGCATGGGCGTGCTGCCCTTGCGCTTCCGCGAGGGCCAGGGCGCGGCCGCGCTGGGCTTGGACGGCCGCGAGACCTACGCCATCTCTGGCCTGGCCGATGGCGAGGCCAAGACCGCGACCGTCACCGCCACCCGCGCGGATGGCAGCACGTGCACGTTCGAGGTCGATGTCCTGCTGCTCACGCCGAAGGAAGTGGCGTACATGCGCCACGGCGGCCTGTTGCAGTATGTGCTGCGCCAGCTCGCCGGCAAGCCCGCGTAGGACGCGGGCGTCGCTTCAGTCCGAGGCGCGCGGGACCACCCGCGCGAAGTGGTTGATCCGCGTGACCGGCCGGCCGTCGTCGCAGTAGTTGGCCCCGGTTTCGGTCATGGTGTCGCCGGAGGCATCCAGCGTGTAGATGCGAGTGGAACCCGGCACCCCGGCGCGCGAGAGCTGCATCACCAGCACGTCGGGGCGCGGCATCGTGGTGGAGGCGGTGTCCGCCTCCAGGTTGCCCTGCACCGCCACCGGCACACCATCCAGTCCGCTGGTGCTGGCCGCGGACATCCGCATGCCATCGGGACCGACCACCTCGACCAGGGTGGACAGGCGCCCGTCCGGCGCCGGTGCGAAGCGGATCTGCACGCTGCGCGGGCGCGCCTCGGGCGGCATCGGCAGGCGCGCGATATCGACTGCCCAGGTGCCATGCAGCGGCGAGGCCACCGGCTCGCCCGACCACGCGCTGCCCGCCATCGCCCACAACGCCACCGCGCCGATCCATCTGCTCATCCGCATTGCCGTTCCTCGCCTGTTCGCGTCTGCCAGCGAGTGAAGCGCATGCCGCGCGCGCTGTCGATGCGGCGGGCGATTGGTCACGCTAAAGAGATGTTCGTCCCCAAAGAAATCGGGCCCCGCAGGGCCCGATCACTGTCACGCACCCCCTGGTGTCGCCGCTCCCCTGACGGCGCAGCCCGGGATCAGGCGACCTTGCCGCTACCGCCGTCCGCGTCATTGGCGGCGCGCAGCCGCTTCACGCTGGACTTGCCCTTGTTGAAGCGGGCGGACAAGCCCGCGCGCAACGCGCTCAGGCCCTGGCTCTTGCCGGAGACCTTCAGCAGTCCGTAGGCCTCCAGTGCCGCGGCCATCACGTCGCTGCCCAGCAGGGTTTCCGTGTCCTGCATGCGTTCCAGCAAGGCCTGCATGCGCTGGCGGCGGGGCCGCAACACGTCCAGTGCCGCCAGATCCGCCTGCGCGGCCGGCAGGCCCAGGCTGGGGTTCACGATCTGCGGGTTCTGGGCCATCACCGTCAGGGTCTGGCGGCAGAACGCCTCGGACTTGTCGCCCATCTTCGGCAGGCGCTTGCGGTCCTCCGGTTCCAGGGCGACCAATTCGGTCAGGGCGGTTTCCAGGGCGACCAGCGCGTTGTCGATGGCGGTCAGCTTGGCGGTGGGCAGGGTCAGGGTGATTCGATCGAGTGCCATTGCGGAGTTACCTCGCTGTTTAGGGGATGAACGTCATACCGACAACAAGATGTAGTGGTGTCGGCGTATTCACCGTAGGTCCCTAAAAATGCAGTGTCAACGCTGAAATGTGACCGATGCAGCTTGCGCACGATGTTCCACGGATGCTAGGCCTTTGCAGCCCGCATGGCGTCGCGTTTTCCGGGAGACGGTCACTTGCACTGCGTTCTCGTGGAACATCCTCATGCGCGCTTGTCGACGTCTCAGAGGCTGAGACCACGCGCGGAAGCAGCGCGACGCATGGCGCGCAAACAACCGAATCCTGTCCTACACGCCGGCAGAGCGTGCGCAGGCGCGCGCGCCAACAACCTGCACGTTTAGCAAGGCCGCTGGACCGAAATGGGTTACCGCGCCGGAGTCACCCGGCCCCACTCGCGCTACTTAGCGGCAGTCGCTTTGCGGATGAGGCGGTTCTGGCGCTCGGTTGCCTTGCGGAGGACTTCGCCATACACGCGCTTCTTCTCCTGCGACGAGGCGTTGCGGATGAACTCCGAAAACGCGCTCGAGCCGGTGGCTTTGGGCTTGAAGAGGAAGCGGATCATGCGGGCAATCTAGATCATCACCGGCGAGAGCATGAAGCTTATCCCTTCCCTCGCAGCCACCGCCGCAAGTCATCCGCCGTGGCGATCACGCGCGGATTAGTGCGCAAGGCGGGATCTTTCTCGTGATCCGCGTAGCCCGTCGGCTCACCGGTCGCGGCGCTGACCACCCAGGAATTGCGCGGCGTGCGCGGGTGTCGCCCCATCACCGACCGGGCCACGCCGCCGACCAGGCCAGCCAGCGCACCGTAGGTCGCGCGCTGCCGGTGGCGGGCCAGGTGCTCGATGATCGCGTCGATGTCGGGTGGCGGGGTGGTCATGGTGTGCTTTTCCGTGGCGATGCGTCCCCTTGGCTCACATCTCCGGCGTACCGTGTTCGATCACCCGGATCGCCTCGTCGGCCCGCCGCTGCGATTCGCGGATTTCCTCGGGTGTTGGCTCGCGGCCCACCGGCGCAGCCGTCGTGGTGGCCTGTGTCGATGGCATCGGCCTCGGGCTGCCGACCGTGACCACGCCCACGGATTGCGGGCTGGCCGGCCGATGCGCCGCATCGCGCAGGCGCGAACTCGCAAACTGGATCGCGGCCAGCAGCAGCAAAAAGCCGATCAGCACGAACACCACCTTCGCCAGGATGATCCCCACCCCGGTGCCGATGGCCTGCGCCACCACCCCGCCGCCGCGACGCCCTGCCCGCCCGCGGCCACCCGCGCCATGGCGGATGCGGTCCTCGGCGGCGGACAGCAGGCGTTCGCCGACATGGGTGGCAACGTGGCGGATCGGCGCCGACACCTCCGGCAAGCGCGCCGGCGGCGGCGATACCTCCGGCAACGGCCCGAGCAACGTCCGCAGGTCGTCGCCATCCACCAACTGCAGTTGCGGCTGCTTGGCCGCCGCCTCGATGGCCGCGCGGGTGAACTCGCCGCTGGTGACCAGGACCGCCCCGGTCGCGCGCTCGGTGACCATCAGGCCGATCAGCTGGTGCACCTCGTTGTGCGGTACCTGCTTGGCGTTCCAGTGCTTGCACTGCACCAGCACATACGCTTCGTCCTTGCGCAGCTTCAGGTCGATGCCGCCGTCGAACCGGGCGCGACTGGCGCCGGTGCCGCAGTGCTCCACCCGGTAACCCTGGCCGGCGTAGTAGGCAGCCAGCATCGATTCCAGGCGATCCCAGCCGACCTGGGTCAGCGCATCGCTGCGGCGGTGGCGGACATTCTTGAGTCCTTTCATGGGGCTGGTGTTGGTGTGTGGGTGCGGCCGCTCAGGCCGCAGGCAACGCGCCGATGTATGCGTTCAAGCGGTCTGCGATCTGCCGACGTCGCACCCTGAGGAATTCTGGGTATGCGTGAGTCCCAAGCAAATCGCCGGTCGTCGGGATGCATTGCGCGTCCATCGCAGACTCGCCGGCGCTGTCGAGGTAGGCAGGGAAATACTCCGCCGGCGTCTTGTCGCTGATCTGCCGGTTGGTCTTGCCGGAAATGAACGACAAGTTGGCGATGTCGTCGGCATCGCGGCTGCTGTAGCCGGCGGCACGCAGGACGGCCTTCGGGAAGATGTGATGGAACTGCAATTGATGCTGTGAGCCGTGGTGGTCCAGTGCGATCCGCAGGTGCGACCGCCAATCCTTGGCGCCAGCTTGGTGGAAGGCCAGGAACATGGTCTTGAACAACGCGCTCCGGCTATTGCGTCCTTCCAATTCTTCCGGCGCGATATCCAGCCGACCGAACTGAAGGCGAAGGCGATCGATCAACTCCGTGGCACCACCCTTGTTCTTGAGTGTCGCCAAGTCCTGGTCGAGGATTGTTTCGCTGGAACCGCGGGAGAACCGTCCCTTCGCATTCGCGAGCAATGCCCAATAGCGGAGCTGCGCGGCTTCATTCGGCGTGAGTGCGTAGCCGCGCACATGGCCGAAGTAGCCAAGCACGATCAGCAGGAACGGAGAAGAGAGCAGCGCCGGGCTACTGATGCCAAGGTTGCTCCGGACGAAATTCAGGGCAAAGTGCATGCCCTCTCTCGCTTCCTTCCAAGCCTGCTGGAGGGTGATCAGATCGATGCTGCCCACGCGCAGGAAGCGGGATTGCGCAGTGGCAAAGGCCATTAGGTTCTTGAGATGGATGCCCATCTCCAGCTCGAATCCTTGTCCTGCGCATTCCTGCTGGAACGCCATGAATTCGGCAAGCGAGTTGCGCCACTTGGCGGTGATCTGGGCAAGTGCCAGATCGGAGCTCCGAAGCTTTGCGCCCAGGGAGTTCACACGCACGAAGATCTCGGTCACTTCGTTGTAGCTCATCCCGCTTTCCAGCACGTCCATGCGGTACACGTAGCGCCGCACGTTGCGTAGGCGGGCAAGGCGCTGTGCGTACCTTTCCGCGCGTGGGTCGTCCAGGCTGGTGACGCCGGCCTTACGGAGAAACTCGCGGTCACTGTCGGTCTTGAAGACCTCCGACACCCGAACCCATTGCGGGAGCGCCTCCAACTTCCGCGTGGACACAACGAATGCCATCTTGTTGAGCCGTTGCATCAGCTCGTCGGCGCTGGAGTCCTCGGCGTCCCCCGCTTCCTCGTCGGCGTTCTCGTCCACTTCGGTGACGATGGACAGCTCGTCCGGGTGTTCCAGATTGAACAGGATGTCGATTGGGCGCTGGCGGCCAAGCACTTTGACCGGCTCGCCCCGAATCACGGCCGATAGCGAGGTCAGGCGCTGCTGCCCATCCAGCAGCAACTGGGTGGATTGGTAGGGGTTGGCCTGTTGCGAGACGGCCATGTCCTGCAGAGGGACATGCTCGGTGGTCTCCCACAAGAGGATCGCGCCGGAGGGATAGCCCCGATAGAGGGAATCCAGCAGGTCGCGCACGCGGGGCGAGCGCCAGACGTAGCGCCGTTGCATTTCCGGCAGCCGAAGCCGGCCGCGCTCGATCATCGACACCAATTCTTCTACGGTTGCCTCAGCGCGTGCCATGTGCGTTCCAGGGGATTCTTCGAGTCGCTGTTGGGAAGTCGCAAGATTCGATATCTAAGGCTCAGTCGGGAGAATTCCCCGACTCGACGGCTGGAGTCGCGGCCGCTGAAACCAGATTCGGGAGGTTTAGCGGTGACGCAGAGTGATAGGGCACTCTGCCTGAAGGAACATGCTTTGCCGCAGGATCTAAGTGGAGATCCTGATCGTCGAAGAAAATGTGCGGCCTGAACGCGCGAAGAATTTTGGTCTTATCCACCCCACCCAGAAAAAAGATTTCGTTCACGTAAATTCCCCAATGCCGGAGCGTTTTGATCACGCGCATCTCTGCGGGCGCATTCCGCGCCGTCACGATTGCAATGCGAACGGGAGAGAATTCGACGCTAAACGGGAGGCGATCCTGCAGCCGGGAAAGCTTCCTCAGAAGGGTTGCGTATGGCCCTTCGCCCATCGGGTCGTCCTGCCTCTCGTTCTCCGCACTGTGGAAGGCCGCCATCCCCTCGGTCTTGTAGACAATCTCGCTGAAGTCATCGAAGAGAACCGCGTCGCCGTCGAATGCGATGCGAACCTGATCTTCCCTGAGCTTCACACCTTCGCTGGGAGGCGCTTTTACGACGGCGGCAGCGCAGCCGCGTCCGTCGATGACCTTCTGCGCATCGCCGATATTGGTTGTAAGAAACAGGTCCACATCGTAGGCCTCAAGGTAGTCGACGACCGACTCCCCGCCAGTGAAGGCGTGACGGGAAACCGATAGACCACGAGCCCGGATGTTGTTGAAGACCCGCACGCCAGTTTCAGGGCTGTTGCGCGACATCACCACCACTTCGACGAGCGGCGACTCCCCTTCCTTGCGGTGTTTATTCAGTCCGAGGAGTGCGCGAACCAGCGGCATCCCCGTTCCGTCCTCCAGCGGCTCGTCCTCCCTTTCAAGCATGTACTGCCGATACTCAGCCACTGCCGTGTCGGGATCGTCAGCAAAGTTCTTGCGGAAAACGGAGTCGGCCTCTTTGAGATCGAACAACGCGGTCGCGGAGATGCCAATCACAAGAGTGTCTGATAGGTCTAGTGCCATATATGTCTTGGCCTCTCGATACGTTGTGCAGTCAGCTCAAGGCGCGCCTCACCGCCCCACCCCATACACCCCGCCCTCGCGGGGTTCGGCGCGCCCCAGCGCCACCAGCATGTCCAGCAGTTGCGGCAGGCGCTTCTTCCACGGGCCGCGGGCGGTGAAGCGCGCGGCGATGTCGTCCAAAGACAGCGGCGCGGGGCTGGCGGCCAACACGTCGGCGACGGCACGGACCTGCGCCACGGTGTCCTTGGGCCAGGGGATGGGCCTGTCGGGCGTTCCCCGCTCCCGGCGCTGCGCGCCACTCTCTCCCGCAAGGGGAGAGGGGTTGTCGTCGTCGGTGTCCGCGTCGGCGTGGGCGAAGGCATCGCCCTGCTCCGGCACGGCGTCTGCCGGCGCCTCGGGGCGGGCGTGTTGCGGGTTCTGGAACTCGGGGCGCAGCCAGCGGATGTGGCCGCGGGCTTCTTCGGCGGCGCGTTCGGCGTTCAGGGCCACCAGGCGTTCGAGGATGGCCTCGTCGAAGGCGCGCTTCGCGTCGTCGCGGGTCTGGCCGTCGGCGGGGGCATCGTTTCCGTGGGCCATGCGCAGCAGCGGCAGCAGGTCGGACCAGCCGTAGGCGTCGAGCACGGCGGCGTCGAGGTCGTCGTGCAGTTGGCGCAGCACCGAGACCAGGCCTTGTTCGTGGAGCGTGCGCTCCTTGGCGGTGAGCGGCTCGCCGCTGCGGAGCTTGTCCAGCACGTTGTACATGCCGGTCAGGGTGAGATCGGGGTGGGCGGCCTGTTGGCGTTTGCGGTGGGCGTCGAGGTGTTCGGCTACAGGTGCAATACGCGCATTAACTGGCTCTTTGGGAAATGGGAACGGCTCGAAAATAGTTGAGTTCGTGTAGTGCGGCCGGTCTTCTAGAGTTCCACCTGCGCGGGCTGCCCAGCGGATATGAACTGAAGACGAGAGAACGCCAAGAAGTGTCGAATCTTCCGTAGCAATCGTTACAACATTGCTTTCAGCAAGACTGCCAGCTCCGATAAAACTGAAACAGCGATGCTTCCCAGTTCTATGTGTGGCTATGAAGCGCGGTAGTCCATCAATCGCCCTACGCATTTCGGGTGCATCAGATGCAAATATCCACCATTTCTGCGCCCGCTTCCCCATCCTGTTTTGCAATCTGCCGGGCCTAACGCGATCTAGCACCCATTGGTAGGCTGCTGGACATGCAAGGCTAGCTTCTTCCTCAGTCCGTCCAGTGAAGTCGACGACGTAGCGTCCCCTCTGCGCTTTCGCTAGATCCGTACCTGAAACATATCGACTTGCAACGTTTGCATTGATCGCCGCGACTGTTGTTGCATCGGCATCGTCTTCAGGCAAGAAGAAACCATGACCACCCAGGATCACGCCCATTGCTGAAATGCCACGATTGGCCTTAAGTGGCTCGACCTTGGTGATGTCCGTGCCAACAGAGAGGTTCGAATGAATTCGATTCCTCATCCATTTGATAGTGACCTCGGCACTCCCATCAGTCGCTGCATCTCCCTCCTCAGCAATAACTCCAAGTCGGCCTTGATCATCGCCCATCCTGCCAACCGTCATAGCTATTCGGACAGCAGCTCCATCCGTGGCCTCCACCCACGGGTGGTCTGGGATCGCGAATGAAATCGAAATCCCTCTTTGCATTTGCTGCTCGACTACTGCCCGGTTTTGAACTTGTGTTATCGAATTTGTTGTAATTAGGCCGAAAGACCCCAATTGACCTGACAGAACAAAGGACGCAGCGCGATGCCACCAGAGCATCACGAAGTCTACGTTTCCGGAGATATCTTCCCAGGCCGCACGTAGTGCCTCGACATACCCATCGCCCAGCGCAGTCCGCATCCGCTTGTTGCCGATGAACGGCGGATTCCCCACCACGAAATCCGCCTGCGGCCACGCGGCCTTGCGCGGGTTGACGTAGCGCTCCAGCGGCTTGCGCGCGGTCTCGTCCGGAATCTTCTCGCCGGTGACCGGCGAGAGCTTCATCGTCTCCCCGTCCCAGCGGGTCACCGGCACGCCGGCCGCGTCGGTGACGTATTCCACCCGGTCGTACGCCAGCACCGCGTCGCGGTTCTCGATGTTGCGGAAATCGCGGATCACCGGGACCGGCGGGTTGACGTCGCCGCGGGTGCGGAAGTGCCATTGCAGGTAGCCGATCCACAGCACCACTTCGGCGATGGCGGCGGCGCGCGGGTTGAGCTCGATGCCCAGCAGGTTGTGCGGGTCCACGGTTTCGCCGGCAGCGGCGTCCGCACGCTCGCCGCCCAGGGCCAGGCCGGTCTGGCGGTGGCCCAGGTCGTCCAGCGCGCCCAGCACTTCGCCTTCCAGGCGCTTGAGGTGCTCCAGGGTGACGTAGAGGAAGTTGCCGGAGCCGCAGGCCGGGTCCAGCACGCGGACGGTGCACAGGCGATGGTGGAAGCGGAGCAGTTCGGCCACCGCCTCGTCCTGCTTGGCTTCCGCCACCAGGGTGAACGCCGCGGCCTGGGCATCGCTCCATTCGGCGCGCAGCGGCTCGATCACGGTGGGCAGGACCAGCCGCTCCACGTAGGCGCGCGGCGTGTAGTGGGCGCCCAGCTTGTGCCGGTCCTGCGGGCTGAGCGCGCGCTCCAGCAGGGTGCCGAAGATGGCCGGCTCCACATGCTTCCAGTCGGCGCGGGCGGCCTCGATCAGCAGGTCCACCTGCGCGATGTCCAGCGGCAGGGTGTCGGGTTGCTTGAACAGCTTGCCGTTGAAGCGCAGCACGTCTTCCGCCAGCACCGCGGAAAAGCCGCCGCCGTCCATGTCCTGCCACAACTGCGCCAGCATGCGCATGGCCACGTCGGGGCGCTCGCGGTGGGTGGCCAGCAGGGTGCGGAAGCTGTCGGCCGGCAGCAGGCGCACGTCTTCCGCAAACATGGTGAACAGGCAGCGCATCAGGAACTGCGCCACCGCTTCCGGGGCGTGGCCGGCCTGCTCCAGCGACTTCGCCAGCTCGGCCAGGCGGGCGGCGATCTGGCGGGTGACGCGGGCGGATTCGCGGCTGGGGTCCAGCGCCAGCGGGTCCAGCCAGATGCTGCGCAGGCGCTGGCGGACCGCGGGGTCGCGCAGGTCGTCCAGGGCGATGCGGTGGCTGCGCGGATCGGGGAACGGGACGTAGTTGCCGCCGCTGCGGCTGAACTCGGAAAACACCTCGATGCGGTGGCCCACGTCCACCACCAGCAGGAACGGCGGGCGGCCCTCCACGGCCGGCAGGGCGCGGGCGTAGGCCTGGGCCTGCGAATGCGCGCGCAGCATGGTTTCGTCGAAGCCGCGGGTATGCGCGCCGGCCTTGATCTTCTTGCTTTCCAGCACGAAGGCGCCACGCCGGTACAGGTCCACGCGGCCGGGGCTGGTGCTGCCGTCGGCATGCTGGAAGGTCAGCGGGCGCTCGAACATGTAGTCCTGTTCGGGCGTGGGATGCGGGCGGTCCACGCCCAGCAGCTCGCACAGGTCGATCAGGAAGCTCTGCGAGGTGGACAGCTCGCTGGCCGCCACCCCTTTCCATTTGTCGATGAAGGCCTGCGCGGCCGCCACGTCCGTGTCCGTCATGTCCCCTCCCCCCTCGGAGGCTAACGCACGGGGCCGGATGGCGCATCCGCGTTGCGCCGCCGTGTGACAAATTCCCGCATCGGCGCGCTCACAGCAGCACGGCGACCAGCGCGACCAGGAACAGCAGGCCCACGCCAAGCCCCAGCAGCAGGAGGCAGGCATAGGCGAGGCCCAGGATCACGGACAGGCATCCGGGGGTGTCGTCCAGCACCGGTGCGCCACAGGCGGGACAGGCGGTGGCCAGCGTGGAGACCGGGCGTTCGCAGGACAGGCAGGGCACCAGGGACATGCAGCCCTCGGCGGCGTGGACGGGGCCGCGAGTGGAACGCACGCCCATCGCAGCGGCTGCGACGCACGCGGGGACTCCGTGCATGCCGCTGGTTGCGGCGTGCACGGCACGTTTTCGGGCGTGCACGGCACTTCGAGCGAGGTGCATGCCACTTTTTGGTCCGTGCACGGCACTTTTTCGGGCATGCACGGCACTTGCAGCGAGGTGCATGCGGCAGGCGGCGGGCGTGGATGGCGCTTGCAGCGAGGTGCACGCCGCTTTTTGGGGCGTGCACGGCATTCAAAGCGAGGCGCATGCCGCTTGTTGGGGCGTGGACGGCGCTTGCGGCGAGGTGCGTGGCGGAAATGGAGTCAGCGTGGAGTTTTTCGATGGGGTCTGCGAGCGGCCGTGGCGCACGGGCGAAAAATCCACTCCGACACCATTTCCCGGGCCCTCACCCGCGCCTGCGGCGCGACCTCTCCCGCAGGCGGGAGAGGTGAAAAGCGGCGCGACCTCTCCCGCAGGCGTGATCGCCCCCTCTCCCGCTTGCGGGAGAGGGTTGGGGTGAGGGCGTCGTTTGGCATGTCGCGATGCCCTCACCCGCGCCTGCGGCGCGACCTCTCCCGCAAGCGGGAGAGGTGAAAAGCGGCGCGACCTCGCCCGCAGGCGTGATCGCCCCCTCTCCCGCTTGCGGGAGAGGGCTGGGGTGAGGGCTCACACGCCCGACGGCGTCCAGCTTGCGTTGAGCAGCTTCCAGTCGCCGTCCTGCAGGCGCCAGCCGGTCTGCAGCTGGTAGACCTGCCCCTGCTCCGGCAGCAGGCCGCCGGAGCCGCCGGTGGCGAGCACGCTGAAGCGGGCGATGGCCTCGCCCTCGCCGCGCAGTTCCACCGTCACCGGGCCGAGCCGCGCATCGATCTCGCGATGGCGCAGGAACACGCCGGCCGCAAGTTGCTTCGCGCCGCGCCGGTCCATGCCCTCGTTGCCGATGAAGTCCTCGGCCAGGAGATCCTCCACCGCGCCGGCGTCGCGGGCATCGATGGCCTGTTGCAACGCATCCACTTGCGCACGCACGGCCTGTTCCGGATCGCTGCGCGAACAGGCGGACACCACGAGCAACAGGCCCATGCAGGCCAGCCTGCCGATCACCTGGAACCCGCGGAATTGCTGCATTGCGGCATGCCTCGACGACGCGGCGGATCGCCTTGTCAGTCATTGGAGCCTATGCTCAAATCGGGTGCAATCCATACGCCGCCGCATTCGCGCGGCGCCACGCACGCAGGGGAAATGCGCATGAGTTCCGAACGTCCTTGGTTGGCCCACTACCCCGCCGGCGTGCCTGCCGAGATCGACCTGAACGAGTTCTCCGCGATCCCCGACGTGTTCGAGGCCGCGCTGGCGAAGTTCGCCGGCAAGACCGCGTTCTCGAACATGGGCAAGTCGATCACCTACAGCGACCTGGACCGGATGAGCCGCGACTTCGCCGGCTACCTGCTGGGCGAGCTCAAGCTCAAGAAGGGCGATCGCGTCGCGATCATGATGCCCAACTGCCTGCAGTACCCGATCGCGATCCTGGGCGTGCTGCGCGCCGGCCTGACCGTGGTCAACACCAACCCGATGTACACCGCCCGCGAGCTCAAGCACCAGCTGGCCGACTCCGGCGCCAGCGTGCTGCTGGTGATGGACAATTTCGGCAACGTGGCGCAGGACGTGCTGGCGCAGATGCCGGGCGTGCGCGCCATCACCACCGGCCTCGGCGACCTGCTGGGCTTCCCCAAAGGGGCGATCGTCAACTTCGTGCTGAAGCACGTGAAGAAGATGGTGCCCGACTACGACATCCCGGGCGCGGTGCGCTTCCGCGACACCCTGACCCTCGGCCGCATGCACACCCTGCCAAAGGTCGCCATCGGCCCCGAGGACCTGGCCTTCCTGCAATACACCGGCGGCACCACCGGCGTGTCCAAGGGCGCGATGCTGACCCACCGCAACCTGATCGCCAACATGCAGCAGGCCGCGGCCTGGGTGGGCGGCAACGCGAAGATGGGCGAGGAAGTCATCATCACCGCGTTGCCGCTGTACCACATCTTCGCGCTCACCGCGAACTGCCTGGTGTTCATGAAGTTCGGCGCGCACAACCACCTGATCACCAACCCGCGCGACATGCCGGGCTTCGTGAAGGAACTGAAGTCGGTGCCGTTCACCGCGATCACCGGCGTCAACACGCTGTTCAACGGCCTGCTCAACACGCCCGGCTTCGACCAGGTGGATTTCTCCCGGCTGCACCTCACCCTGGGCGGCGGCATGGCGGTGCAACGCGCCGTGGCCGACAAGTGGAAGCAGGTCACCGGCTGCACCTTGGCCGAGGCCTACGGCCTGACCGAGACCTCGCCCGCGGTCTGCATCAATCCGCTGGACCTGCGCGAGTACAACGGCTCGATCGGCCTGCCGGTGCCGTCCACCGAGGTCTGCATCAAGGACGACGACGGCCACCTGGTCGCGGGCGGCGAGGTCGGCGAGTTGTGCGTGCGCGGCCCGCAGGTGATGCGCGGCTACTGGCAGCGCCCGGAGGAGACCGCCAAGGTCATCGATGCCGATGGCTGGCTGCATACCGGCGACATGGCGCGGGTCGATGCGCAGGGTTACTTCTACATCGTCGACCGCAAGAAGGACATGATCCTGGTGTCCGGCTTCAACGTGTACCCGAACGAGGTCGAGGACGTGATCGCGATGATGCCGGGCGTGCTGGAAGTCGCCGCGATCGGCGTGCCCGACGACAAGTCCGGCGAGGCGGTGAAGGTGTTCGTGGTCAAGAAGGACCCGGCGCTGTCCGCGGATGCGATCAAGGCCTTCTGCCGCGAGAACATGACCGGCTACAAGCAGCCCAAGCACGTCGAGTTCCGCGAGGAACTGCCGAAGAGCAACGTCGGCAAGATCCTGCGCAAGGAACTGCGGGACCCGCCCAAGGCGGCGTGATCGCGGCGTGAGGGCCGCGTGACCCAAGGCGCCGGGCGCGGGATGGACCGCTCCCGGCGCCTTGCGCTTTGGGCGTTTTGGGCGCATACAGGCCCGCACGGGTCCTTGTCCCCTGTCCTATGACCGCCGGCAGGCCCGGGCCGGCGGCTATCGCCCGGAGCGCTGCCATGGTCACCATCGAGAAACTGTCCCCCGTCCCCCGCTACACCACCCTGCGTGTCACCGAGAACGCCGACGCCAGCGTGCACTGGTGTCACATGCACGCCGACCTGGCGCGTGCGCCGGGGCGTGCCTGCTTCAAGCCGGCGCTGGTCAACGAAATCCTGCAGTACCAGTGGAGCCTGGCCGACCGCCTGCGCCGCGAACGCAGCAACGGCGACGATCCCCTGCGCCACGTGGTGCTGGCCTCCGACTGCGATGCCTTCAACCTGGGCGGCGACCTCGAATACTTCTGCGATGCGATCCGCCGCCAGGACCGCCACGCGCTGCTGACCTACGCGCGCCAGTGCGTGCGCGGCGTGCATGCCTTCCACACCGGGCTGGATGCCGGCGCGCACAGCATCGCGCTGGTCCAGGGCGACGCGCTGGGCGGCGGCTTCGAGGCCGCGCTGAGCTGCCACACCATCGTGGCCGAGGAAGGCGTTGGCATGGGCCTGCCCGAAGTGCTGTTCGACCTGTTCCCGGGCATGGGCGCCTACTCTTTCCTGTGCAAGCGCATCCCGCCGCACCAGGCCGAGAAGATGATGCTCAGCGGCGACGTCTATGCCAGCGAAGACCTCTACAAGATGGGCCTGGTGGACGTGCTCGCCCCGCGCGGCCAGGGCCAGCAGGCGGTCGACGAGGTGATCCGCGCCAACCGCCGCATTCCGCATGCACGCGCGGCCATGCACCGCGTGCGCGCGATGTCGCAGCCGGTGACCCTGGAGGAGATGATGGGGATCACCGAGGTCTGGGTGGACACCGCGATGCAGCTGGGCGAGAAGCCGCTGCGCACGATGGAACGCCTGGTCCGCGCGCAGTACAAGCGCCACGCCGAGCCGAACGCCGCGACCGCCTGATCGCGGCTCAGTTGCGCTCCTCGCGCGCGGGCTGCCAGCGGCCGCGCGCAGCGAGCGCCTGCTCGCCGGCGCGCAGGCGCTCGGCCAGCGTATCCGCGTGGCGGGCCCAGTCCCGCCCGAGTTCCAGCCCGGTCATCTTCATCAGCATGCCGCTGTGCGCGGCCAGCTGGACCAGGCCCATGTTGCCGGCGATGCCCTTGAGCGCATGCGCCTGCTCGCGCAGTTGCTCCCAGTCGGACGCGCCTGCCGCGATCCGCAACCGCTGGACCGCGACCCGTGCATCGGCCACGCACTGGCCGACGAACTCGGCTTCGAACTCGGCCCCCATGCCCAGCGAGGCGAATTCGTCCAGCACCGCGGGATCCAGGATCTCGCTGGTGGGCGGGATGGCGGCATGCGCGCGCGCATCCTCCACCATCGGCAAGGTGCTGGTGCCGGCGGCGATGTCGGCGATGACGTCGAGCAGGCGCGCCACCACGAACGGCTTGGTGAGGAAGGCACGCGCGCCGGCGCTGGTGCAGGCCTGGACCGCCTCGGGCGTGGCATCGGCGCTGAGCACCACCACCGGGGTGCGGCGCGGGCTGCCTGCCTCCATCACCCGCAACTGCCGGATCAGGTCGACGCCGCTGAGCCCGGGCATGTGCAGGTCGACCAGCGCCAGGTCGAACTCGCTGGCGGCCAGGGCGTCGAGCGCGGCCTCGCCGTCGTCGGCGACGAACACGCGGTGCCCGGCCTTCTGCAGCACGCCCTGCAACACCATCCGGTTGGCCGCGTGGTCGTCGGCGACCAGGGTGCGCAACGGGCGGACCCGTGCGCGATGGCGCAGGAACGGATCGCTGAAGGCGATGACATTGCGCGCGGCCTCGCTTGGCGGCATCGGCTCGAGCCGGGACGCGCCCTGCTCCGCGGGCACGCTGGCCGAGACCTCGGCGGCCACGAGCTCGAACGGCAGCTCCACCCAGAACCGGCTGCCCGCGTGTTCCCGGCTTTCGAATCCGATCGAGCCGCCCATCGCCTCGGTCAGGCCCTTGGCGATGGTCGTCCCCAGGCCGCTGCCCGCGTGCTTGCGCGACAGGCTATTGTCGGCCTGCTCGAAGGCCTCGAACAACTTCGCCCGCGCCGAGGCCGGGATGCCGACGCCGGTATCGGTCACGGTGAAGCGCAACCGCTGGCTGCCCCCTTGCGGGCTGCCGTTGGCGGCGATCTCCAGCCGCACTTCGCCGGTCGGGGTGAACTTGATCGCATTGCTCAGCAGGTTCACCAGCACCTGCCGCAAATGGCCGGCGTCGCCGCGCAGCCGGTCCGGGACCGCGGCATCGACCTCGACCACGTAGTCGAGCTGCTTGGCCCGCGCCTGCGGGCGCATCACCAGGTCGATCTCGGCCAGCAGGTCGCGCAGCGCGAATGCCTCCTGCTTGAGCTTGAGCTTGCCGGCCTCGATCGCGGAGATGTCCAGCACGTCCTCGACCAGCGACAGCAGCGAACGCGATGCCGCCTGCAGGGTCTCGACGTAACCGCGCTGTTCGGGATCCAGGCGCGTGCTGGCGAGGAGCTCCGACATGCCGGACAGGCCGTTGAGCGGCGTGCGGAATTCGTGGCTCATGTTGGCGAGGAACCGGCTCTTGGCCAGGTTCGCGCGGCGTGCGTCCTCGATCGCGTGGGTCAAGGCCTTCAGCAGCGAGGCGAAGTACAACGGCACCGCGATGAGCCCCAGCAGCAGGCCCCAGGACAGGTAGGGGTTCTGCAGCCAGTACGGCGTGGTCCGCATCATCAGCGCGAACGACAGCGCCGCCAACGCGGTGCCGCTGTACAGGTAGCGCGGCCCGTAGCGCATGCCGTTGCCGATGGTCACCCAGAGGTAAACCGCGTACAGCGGCGAGGCGGATTCGCCCTGCAGGTACATCACCCCGCCCATGGCGCTGTAGTCGAGCAGCATGCCGATCCAGCGACGGACGTCGGACGGTGCCGGCGATGCCAGGATCGCGCCCAGCAGGCCGAGCGCGCCCGCCAACTCGCCGATCAGGATCAGCCAGGTCGCGAACAGCGCCGGGTTGCGGTTGCCGTCGCTGACCTCCCACCCGAGGTAGGCCGAGAACAGCGCGGTGATCGCGATGCGGACGAAGACCTGCGCGTGTTCGCTGTCCGCGCGGCCGCGCAGGCGCGAACGAAGCCAATGCAGCCCCCGCATCACCGGCTCAACGCCACTCGGGGTGCGCGGCCACGTGCGAGTAGCGGTCGCAGATGTCGTAGACGCGCGGCAGGTTGTCCATCAGCGCGGCCACGCAGCGCGGGTCCAGCATCCGCCCGCTCTGCTCGCCGATGTATTCGACCGCGCGACCGATGCTCCAGGCTTCCTTGTACGGACGCGGCGAAATCAACGCATCGAAGATGTCGGCGACGGTGACGATCCGCGCCTCCAGCGGGATGTCCTCGCCGGCCAGGCCATCCGGGTAACCCAGGCCGTCGTAGCGTTCATGGTGGCGCAGCGCGATCTGCGCGCCGACCTGGATGAAGCGGTTCTGGCTGTCCTGCAGCAGCTGGTAGCCGATCCGCGGGTGCTGCTTCATCCGTTCGCGTTCCTGCTCGTCCAGTGGGCCGGGCTTCATCAGCAACGAGTCGGGGATGGCGATCTTGCCGATGTCGTGGAGCGGCGCGGCCAGTTCGATGGTGCGGACCTGGTCCTCGGGCAGGCCCATCGCCTCGGCGATGAGGCCGGCGATGTGCGACATGCGCTCGAGGTAGGCGCTGGTGCCGGCGTCGCGGAACTCGATCGCCCGCGCCAGCCGCGACAGGGTCTCGCGCTCGCGCTCCTCGACCTCGTGCATGCTGGCCAGCAGGCGTTGCTCCAGCGACAGCGCCCGCTGCTTGACCGACTCCGACTGCTGGCGCAGCTGCAGCAGGTTGCGGCAACGCGCGCGCAGTTCGCGCGGGCGGATCGGCTTGACCAGGAAATCGATGACGCCGGCATCCAGCGCGGCCTGCCGCACCGGCTCATCGCCGACGACGGTGACCAGCACGATCGGCACGTCGCGGTTGCGCAACGGCTGGCGGAAGGCCTTGGCGAGCTCCAGCCCGTCCATGCCCGGCATCCGGTAATCGAGCAGCAGCAGGTCGGGCCGGTTGTCGTTGCACCAATCCAGCGCGACGCCCGGGTCGCCGAAGTCGTGCACGTCCAGTTGCGGTCCGATGTCCTGCACGATGTGCCGCAGCATCGTGCGCGCGGATGCCTGGTCGTCGACGATCACGATATCCATGCGTCGTTCCCCCTGTCCGACCCTCTGAGCAGGCCACCTGTCGGGGCATCCTGTGCGCAAAGCGCCATCATGGCAAGTACCGTCGGCATGGCGAGCGTCGCATGCCGCACGTCATGCCGTTCATCCCCGGAACGCAGGCCAGCGCAAGAAGAGGCCACCCGCCTCAGCCCGCGTGCGCGGGCCGCATGTACGGGAACAGCAAGACGTCGCGGATCGACGACGACCCGGTCAGCAGCATCACCAACCGGTCGATGCCGACGCCGAGCCCGCCGGTCGGCGGCAGCCCGACCTCGAGCGCGCGGATGTAGTCGGCGTCGAAGTGCATGGCCTCGTCGTCGCCGCCCTCCTTCGCCTCGACCTGGGCGCGGAAGCGCGCGGCCTGGTCCTCGGGGTCGTTGAGCTCGGAGAAGCCGTTGGCTAGCTCCTTGCCGCCGATGAACAGCTCGAAGCGGTCGGTGATGCCGGGCTCGCTGTCGGACTCGCGCGCCAGCGGGCTGACTTCCACCGGGTAATGCGTGATGAAGGTCGGCTGGATGAGCCCGGTCTCGACGGTCTTCTCGAAGATTTCCAGCAGCAGCTTGCCCCAGCCGTAGCCCGGCTTCACCGGGACCTTCAGGCGCGCGCAATGCGCGGCCAGCGCGTCGCGGTCGCGGCAGTCGGCCACCGAGATCTCCGGGTTCAGCGCACGCACCGCTTCCTCCAGCTTCCAGCGGCGGAACGCGGGCGCCAGGTCGATCGCCTCGCCGTCCCATTCGAAGCGGGTGCGGCCCATCGCGGCGAGGGCGACGTCGCGGATCAGCCCCTCGGTCAGGTCCATGACGTCGGTGTACGTGGCGTAGGCCTCGTACAGCTCGAGCATGGTGAATTCGGGGTTGTGGCGGGTGGAGACGCCTTCGTTGCGGAAGTTGCGGTTGATCTCGTAGACGCGCTCCATGCCGCCGACCACCAGCCGCTTGAGGTACAGCTCGGGCGCGACGCGCAGGAACAGGTCGAGGTCCAGTGCGTTGTGGTGGGTGGTGAACGGGCGCGCGGTGGCGCCGCCGGCGATGTAATGCATCATCGGCGTCTCCACTTCCAGGAAACGGCGGCCGTCCAGCCAGCTGCGGATCGCCGAAACGATGCGCGAGCGCGCGATGAACACCTCGCGCGCCTCGGGGGTGACGATCAGGTCGACGTAGCGCTGGCGGTAGCGCTGCTCGACGTCGGCCAGGCCGTGGAACTTGTCCGGCAAGGGCCGCAGCGACTTCACCAGCAGGCGCAGCGAGGCCACCTTGACCGACAGCTCGCCGGTGCGGGTGCGCATCAGCGTACCCTGCGCGGCCACGATGTCGCCGACGTCCCAGCCCTTGAAGGCCTCGTAGGTGTCGCCCAGCGCGTTCGACTGCAGGAACAGCTGGATGCGCCCGCTCATGTCCTGCACCGTGGCGAACGCGGCCTTGCCCATCACCCGCTTGGCGAGCAGGCGGCCGGCGATGGCGACGCTGCGGCCGGAGGCTTCCAGCGCCTCGCCGGTCCACGCGTCGGCGTCGGCGTATTCGTCCTGCAGGTCGCCGGCGTAGTCGCTGCGGCGCGCGTCGTTCGGGAAGGCGATGCCCTCCGCGCGCAGGGCCGCAAGCTTCGCGCGGCGCTCGGCGACCAGGAAGTTCTCGTCGGGCGGCAGGAGGGTGTCGTCGCTCATGGGATTTGCTCGTCGTTCCGGCGAACGCCGGGATCCAGGTGTGTGTCGGACGGATCGGGAAGGCTGGACCCCGGCTTCCGCCGGGATCGCAGCATCAGGCCGCGTCGCTGCGTTTCGCGCCCGCCTCCAGCCCCGACTTCAGGCTGGCTTCCACGAACTCGTCGAGGTCGCCGTCCAGCACTTTCTGGGTGTCGGAGCGCTCGATCCCGGTGCGCAGGTCCTTGATCCGCGACTGGTCGAGCACGTAGTTGCGGATCTGGCTGCCCCAGCCGATGTCGGACTTGGTGGCTTCCAGCGCGTCGCGCTCGGCGTTGCGCTTCTGGATCTCCATCTCGTACAGCTTGGCCTTCAGCATCTTCATCGCGGTGTCGCGGTTCTGGTGCTGGCTGCGGCCGTTCTGGCAGGCCACCACGATCCCGCTGGGCACGTGGGTGATGCGCACCGCCGATTCGGTCTTGTTGACGTGCTGGCCGCCCGCGCCCGAGGACCGGTAGACGTCGGTCTTGAGGTCTGCCGGGTTGATTTCGATGTCGATGTCGTCCTCGACTTCCGGCGACACGAACACGCTGGTGAAGCTGGTGTGGCGGCGGTTGTCGGAGTCGAACGGCGACTTGCGCACCAGCCGGTGCACGCCGATCTCGGTCTTCAACCAGCCGTAGGCGTAGTCGCCCTCCACCCGGAACGTGGCCGACTTGATGCCGGCGACGTCGCCGCCGCTGACTTCCATCAGCTCGGTCTTCCACCCGCGCGATTCCGCCCAGCGCAGGTACATGCGCAGCAGCATCTCGGCCCAGTCCTGCGCCTCGGTGCCGCCGGCGCCGGCCTGGATGTCGACGAAGGCGTTGGCGCCGTCCATCTTGCCGGAGAACATCCGCTGGAACTCGATCTGGCCGACGCCCTTGTCGAAGCGGTCGACGTCGGCGACCACCGCCAGCGCGGTCTCCTCGTCGTCCTCCATTTCGGCGAGTTCCAGCAGTTCCAGCGCGCCGGACAGGCCGTCCTTCAGGTCGCGGATGCCGTTGACGGTCTTGTCCAGCATCGACCGTTCGCGCCCCAGCGCCTGCGCGCGCTCGGGGTTGTTCCAGACATCGGGGTGTTCCAGTTCTCGTTCGACTTCTTCCAGGCGCTCGCGCTTGGCGTCGTAGTCAAAGAAACCCCCGGAGCGCATCGAGCCGGCCGGTCAGGTCGGCGATGCGGGCTCGGATGGGATTGAGCTCGATCATGAGGGAAAGTGCGGCGGAAAAGGCCGTGGAGTTTAGCAGTTGCCGCCATCCACGGCCGATTCCAGGTGCACGATCACCAGCTGGATAGCGTCGCCGCCGCGGTAGTCGTCCGGCGCCAGCCGATACGCGATGCGCACGCGGGACGGTGGCGCCGCGCCGGCCCAACCGCTGAAGTGGATCGCATCGAGGCGCATCTTGCCGACGTCCGGGGCCGACGGGGCAAGTTCCAGCTTGAGGTGGCGCTCGCCGATCTTGCGCCAGCGCAGCACGTCGAACACGCCGTCGAACACGGGCTCCGGATAGGCCTGGCCCCAGTGGCCGCCATCGCGCAGGGCGATCGCGGTGCCGATGGCGAACTCGTGGGCCTGCAGCGCGCCGTCGCTGAGCAGCTCCTGTTGTAGCAGGGCCGGGTCCAGCATGGCTTCGGTCGCGGCGCGCACGGCGATGTCGAACGCGGGCAGGCGCTCGCGGGCCAGGGTGAGCCCGGCCGCCATTGCGTGCCCGCCGAAGCGCAGGACAAGCCCCGGATGCGCGGCATCGACCCGCGCGATGAGGTCGCGGATGTGCAGGCCGGGGATCGAGCGTGCGGAGCCGCGCAGCTCGCCGCTGCCGGGTTGCGCCGGGGCGAACACGAAGGCCGGGCGATGCACGCGTTGCGCAATGCGCGAGGCCACCAGGCCGACCACGCCGGCATGCCAGGTAGGGTCATGGAGGACCAGCACCGGCGGCAGGATCTCCGGCGAGGGCAGACGGGCGAGCACGGCTTCCGCGTCGTCGGTGGTCTGTTGCTGCAGCTCGCGACGTTCGCGGTTGATCGCGTCCAGCGTCGCGGCGAGCACGCGGGCGCGGCTGATGTCGTCCTCCAGCAGGCAGGCGATGCCCAGCGCCATGTCTTCCAGCCGCCCGGCTGCATTGATCCGCGGGCCGATGCCGAAGCCGATGTCGCTGGTGGTCAGCGTCGCCTCGTGGCGACCGGCGACCTCGACCAGCGCGCGCAGGCCGGCGCAGCCCTGCCCCGCGCGCAGGCGGCGCAGGCCGGCACCGACCAGTGCGCGGTTGGCGGCGTCCAGCGGCACCAGGTCGGCCACGGTGCCCACCGCGACCAGATCGAGCAGTTGGCCGAGGTCCGGGATGCCATCGCCGAAGTGGCCTGCCTCGCGCAGGTGCCGACGCAGCGCCAGCAGGAGGTAAAAGACCACGCCGACGCCAGCCAGCGCGCGGCTGCCGAACGCATGCCCGGGCAGGTTCGGGTTCACGATGGCATCGGCATCCGGCAGGGTGTCGCCGGGCAGGTGGTGGTCGGTGACCAGGACCTGCCAGCCGCGCGCCTTCGCTGCGGCGATCCCGGCGTGGCAGGCGATGCCGTGGTCGACGGTGACCAGCACCTCCGGTCGAAGCGCGTCGAGTTCCTCGACCAGCCCCGGGGTCAGGCCGTAGCCATGCACCGCGCGATTCGGCACCGCGTGCGCCACGTCCGCTGCACCGAGCATGCGCAGCCCGCGCACGCCCACCGCGCAGGCGGTGGCGCCATCGCAATCGAAGTCGGCGACCACCACGATCCGGCGGCCTTCGGCGATCGCAGCAGCGAGGATGGACACGCCCGCTTCGATGCCCGGCATCGCGTCGGGCGCAGGCAGGTCGGCCAGGCGCGGTAGCGCCTCCGCCGGGCCGGTCGCGCCGCGTGCCGCATGCAGGCGCCGCAGCAAGGGGGGATAGTCGGCCGGCCACGCGCCCTCGGGCCCCGGCGCGCGCTGGCGGATGCGCAGCGCAGCGTTCACGCCGGCAAGGCGGCCAGCGGGCGACGCCACACACGCCAGCGCTGTGCGAGGCGCAGGTGGATCACGAGCCCATCGGCGAAATCGAGGACGAGGTCGCAGACGGGCACGCGCGCGACCGCCGACGCAAGCCACGTGCCGACCAGGCGCGCGGGATCGCGCTCGCCACGCAGGTCGACCAGCGCATCGGTGGCAGTGGCGGGATCGCAGCGGGACAGGGCCATGGCCTCCACCTTGGCGATCCGCGCGATGCCGTGCAGCAGGACATCGTCGGAATACAGGGTCGGGGATGCGCTGGCGATGGCCTCGGGCAACACCGCGGCGGCATCGGTGCCCCCGCCCCAGAACCACAGTGCGTTGATCGCCGGCAGGCCCGCGGCGATGCGCGCGGCATTTCGCGGATGGTTGTGCAGGGTCACCTGCGCTTCGCTGGCCAGCAGCCGCCAGCGGCGGGCCTCTGCCCCGCCCGGGATGTGCTCGAACAGGTCGTCGCCCAGCGCGTCGTCCGGTGCGGCGAAGGCCGGCACCACGATCCCGGGGGGCAATCGCAGGTACCAACGCGCCGGATGCGGTGCGTCCAGGTGCAGGCCGTGCTCGGCGAACAGCGGTTGCAACGCGGGCAACAGCGCATCGACGTCGGCCTGCCTTGGCTGCAGCTGTCCGCCGATCCCGAGCAGGCGGGCGCCATTGATGTCGGGACGCACATGTGCGGGGTCGGCGCGCAGCCAGGCGCCATCGCGTGCGTCCGCCGGATCGGTGTCGGCGGCGCGGGTCAGCGCGGCCTCCGCCAGCGGCCCGGGCGACGCATCGAAATGACGGGCGAGTTGCGCGGCATGCCCGGCTTCCGCCCGGCCCAGGTCGCCACGCCCGAGTGCGCGGGCGACGCCGGGTGGCAACGCCTGCCTCCCCAGGCGCGCGGCGGGCGGCAGCAGCAGCGTTAGCCGCGGCACGGCTCAGCCCTGGTACTTCACCGAGACGATGTCGTACTCGCGGGTGCCGCCGGGGGCTTCGATGGTGATCGCATCGCCTTCGTGCTTGCCGATCATGGCGCGCGCCACCGGCGAGGAGATCGCGATCAGGCCCTGCTTGATGTCGGCTTCGAGGTCGCCAACGATCTGGTACGTCTTCTCTTCGTCGGTCTCGCTGTCGGCCAGCACCACGGTGGCGCCGAACACGATCTTGTCGCCGGCATCGAGGGTGGCCACGTCGATCACCTGCGCATGCGAGAGCTCGGCCTCGAGGTGCTTGATGCGTCCCTCGATGAAGCCCTGCTGCTCGCGCGCGGCGTGGTACTCCGCGTTTTCCTTGAGGTCGCCATGCGCGCGGGCCTCGGCGATCGCATTGATCACCGCCGGGCGCTTGACCGACTTCAGTTCCTCGAGTTCCAGGCGCAGGCGGGCGGCGCCCTTCGCGGTGATGGGGGCTCGGCTCATGCAAGTTCCTTGTGCAGTTCCTGCAGCGAGAGCACGTCGCCCGCGCCGCGGTGGTCCAGCGAATGCAGCAATGCGTTCGCGCCGGACACGGTGGTCGAATAGGTGACGCGCTGCTGCAGGGCCTCGCGCCGGATCGAGAAGGAGTCGGCGATCGCCTGCCGTCCCTCGGTGGTGTTGACGATGTAGCTGATCTCGCCGTTCTTGATCAGGTCGACCACGTGCGGTCGGCCCTCGATCACCTTGTTGACGCGCTCGCAGGCGATGCCCTGCGCGCTCAGGTAGTCGGCCGTGCCGCTGGTAGCGACGATCGAGAAGCCGCGCTCGATCATGTAGCGGGCCACCGGCAGCACGCGCGCCTTGTCGGGATCGCGCACCGAGATGAACGCCTTGCCCGGGTTGGGCGCGCGGATGTTCGCGGCTTCCTCGGCGCGCGCGAACGCAGCCTCGAAGCTGCGGCCCACGCCCATTACTTCGCCGGTGGAGCGCATTTCCGGGCCGAGGATCGGGTCCACGCCCTGGAACTTGGCGAACGGGAACACCGCCTCCTTCACCGAGTAGTAGCCCGGCACGATTTCCCTGGTTGCGCCCTGCTCCGCCAGCGTCTTGCCGGCCATGCAGCGCGCGGCGATCTTCGCCAGCGGCTGGCCGATCGCCTTGGACACGAACGGCACCGTGCGGCTCGCGCGCGGGTTGACTTCCAGCAGGTAGATCACGTCCTCGCCATCGTCGCTGGTCTGCACCGCGAACTGGGTGTTCATCAGGCCGACCACGTCCAGCGCCTTGGCCAGCGCGACCACCTGCTCGCGCAGCCGGTCCTGGGTGCGCGCGGACAGCGAGTATGGCGGCAGCGAGCAGGAGGAATCGCCGGAATGCACGCCGGCTTCCTCGATGTGCTGCATCACCCCGCCGACCAGCACGCGGCCCTCGCGGTCGGCGATGACGTCGATGTCGACCTCGACCGCGTTGTCGAGGAAGCGATCGAGCAGGACCGGCGAGTCGTGGCTGACCTTGACCGCCTCGCGCATGTAGCGCGCCAGGTCGGCGTCGGCATGCACCACTTCCATCGCCCGGCCGCCCAGCACGTAGCTCGGCCGCACCACCAGCGGGTAGCCGATCTCGCGCGCCAGGTTCAGCGCCTCCTCGGGGCTGCGCGCGGTGCGGTTCGGCGGCTGCAGCAGGCCGAGGTCGTCGACCAGTTTCTGGAAGCGCTCGCGGTCCTCGGCAAGGTCGATCGACTCCGGCGAGGTGCCGATGATCGGCACGCCGTTGGCCTCCAGGGCCTTCGCCAGCTTCAGCGGCGTCTGCCCGCCGTACTGCACGATCACGCCCTGCGGCTTCTCCAGCTCGACGATCTCCAGCACGTCCTCCAGCGTCAGCGGCTCGAAGTACAGGCGGTCGGAGGTGTCGTAGTCGGTGGACACGGTTTCCGGGTTGCAGTTGACCATGATGGTCTCGAACCCGTCCTCGCGCAGCGCCAGCGCGGCGTGCACGCAGCAGTAGTCGAACTCGATGCCCTGCCCGATCCGGTTGGGGCCCCCGCCGAGCACGATGATCTTGCGGCGGTCGCTGGGCGCGGCCTCGCACTCGTCCTCGTAGGTCGAGTACAGGTAGGCGGTGCCGGTGGCGAATTCGGCCGCGCAGCTGTCCACCCGCTTGTACACCGGGCGCACGCCGAAGGCCTTGCGCAGGGCGCGCACCGCGCCCTCGTCGGTGCCGGCCAGCGCGGCGATCCGCGCGTCCGAGAAGCCCTTGCGCTTGAGCGCGCGCAGGCGGCGCGCGTCGAGGCCCTCGAGCCCGCGATAGGACACGTCGACCTCGGCCTCGATCAGCTCCTCGATCTGGTCGAGGAACCACGGGTCCACGAACGACAGCGCATGCACCTCCTCCACCGACATGCCGGCGCGGAACGCGTCGGCGAGGTGGAAGATGCGCTCCGGGCCGGGTTCCTTCACCTCGCGGCGCAGGCGCACCAGGTCGTCCTCGGCGGCGAGGTCGAGGCCGGTGGGGTCGAGCCCGGTCTTGCCGGTCTCCAGCCCGCGCAGCGCCTTCTGCAACGATTCCTGGAAGCAGCGGCCGATCGCCATCACCTCGCCCACCGACTTCATCTGGGTGGTCAGGCGCGCGTCGGCGGCCGGGAACTTCTCGAAGGCGAAGCGCGGGATCTTGGTCACCACGTAGTCGATCGCCGGTTCGAAGCTGGCCGGGGTAAGACCGCCGGTGATCTCGTTCTTCAATTCGTCGAGCGTGTAGCCGACCGCCAGCTTGGCCGCGACCTTGGCGATCGGGAAGCCGGTCGCCTTCGAGGCCAGCGCCGAGGACCGCGACACCCGCGGGTTCATCTCGATCACCACGACGCGCCCGTCCTGGGCATTGATGCCGAACTGCACGTTGCTGCCGCCGGTGTCGACGCCGATCTTGCGCAGCACCGCGATGCTGGCGTCGCGCAGGCGCTGGTATTCCTTGTCGGTCAGGGTCTGCGCCGGGGCGACGGTGATGCTGTCGCCGGTGTGCACGCCCATCGGGTCGAGGTTCTCGATGCTGCAGACGATGATGCAGTTGTCCGCGGTGTCGCGGACCACCTCCATCTCGAACTCCTTCCAGCCGAGCACCGATTCCTCGACCAGCACCTCGCCCACCGGCGACAGGTCGAGGCCGCGCTTGACGATCTCCTCGAACTCTTCCTTGTTGTAGGCGATGCCGCCGCCGCTGCCGCCCAGGGTGAAGCTCGGGCGGATGATGGTCGGGTAGCCGACCCTGGCCTGGATCTCCACCGCCTGCTCGAAGCTGCGCGCCACTTCCGCGCGCGGGCACTCCAGGCCGATATCGGCCATGGCTTGCTTGAACAGCTCGCGGTCCTCGGCCATGCGGATCGCCTCGCGCGAGGCGCCGATCAGCTCCACGCCGTGCTTCTCCAGCACGCCGTGGTCGGCCAGGTCCAGCGCGCAGTTCAGCGCGGTCTGCCCGCCCATCGTCGGCAGCAGCGCGTCGGGCTTTTCCTTGGCGATGATCTTCTCGACCGTATGCCAATTGATCGGCTCGATGTAGACGGCGTCGGCCATCTCCGGGTCGGTCATGATCGTGGCCGGGTTCGAATTCACCAGGACCACCCGGTAGCCCTCGTCGCGCAGGGCCTTGCAGGCCTGCGCGCCGGAATAGTCGAACTCGCAGGCCTGGCCGATCACGATCGGGCCGGCGCCGATGATCAGGACGCTCTTGATGTCGGTGCGCTTCGGCATCTCAGTGGTCCTCCATCAAGGCGACGAACTTGTCGAACAGGGGCGCCACGTCGTGCGGGCCGGGCGAGGCTTCCGGATGCCCCTGGAAGCTGAAGGCCGGTGCGTCGGTCAGTTCGATGCCCTGGTTGGTGCCATCGAACAGCGAGCGATGGGTCACGCGCACGTTCGCGGGCAGCGTGGCTTCGTCGATGCAGAAGCCATGGTTCTGCGAGGTGATCATCACCCGCCCCGAATCGAGGTCCTGCACCGGGTGGTTGGCGCCGTGGTGGCCGTGCGGCATCTTCAGCGTGCGCGCACCGACCGCGAGGCCCAGCAACTGGTGCCCGAGGCAGATGCCGTAGGTCGGGATCTTCGCCGCCACGAATTCGCGGATCGCGGCGATGGCGTAGTCGCAGGGCGCCGGGTCGCCCGGGCCATTGGACAGGAAGATGCCGTCGGGTTGCATCGCCAACACTTCGGCGGCAGGGGTCTGCGCCGGCACCACGTGCACGTCGCAGCCGCGCTCGGCCAGCATCCGCAGGATGTTGCGCTTGGCGCCGAAGTCGTAGGCGACGACCTTGAACCTGGGCGCTGCGCGGACGAATGCGTTGCGGTCGAGGTCGAGCTGGCCTTCCTCCCAGCGGTAGGCGGATGCGGTGCTCACCACCTTGGCCAGGTCCATGCCCTTCAGGCCCGGGAACTTGCGGGCGGCCTCGATGGCATGGTCGACGTCCAGCGCCTCACCATGCGCCTTGGCGGCCAGCAAGGCGCCGTTCTGCGAGCCGCGGTCGCGCAGGATGCGGGTCAGCTTGCGGGTGTCGATGCCGGCGATGGCGACGATGCCGCGGGCGCGCAGCCAGTCCGGCAGCGCGACCTGGCTGCGCCAGTTGCTCGGCCGGCGCGGCACGTCGCGCACGATCAGGCCGGCGGCCCAGGCTTGCGCGGCTTCGTCGTCCTGGTCAGTGCACCCGGTATTGCCGATGTGCGGATAGGTCAGCGTGACCAGCTGCCGTGCGTACGAGGGATCGGTCAGGATCTCCTGGTAGCCGGTCATGGCGGTGTTGAACACCACCTCGCCTACGGAGAGGCCGGTCGCGCCCACGGAAATGCCCTCGAAGACGGTGCCGTCTTCAAGGGCGAGGATGGCGGGTATGTCCAAGTGCGTCGCCCTGCAGGAAGGTCGCTGGAAAGCGGGTTGCAAGAAAGCGCCGAAGCGGCGTGAACCGATCCGGAGCTGGGGTGTGTAGGCGAGCGGGAATTGTACCGGCAAGCGCCGCCCGCGGCCAGCCTTGGCGCGCGGCCGCCGCCGCTTTGGTTCACGTATCCGGGATCAGAGCAGGTCGGCGATCCGGTAGCGTCCCGGGGGGCGTCCTGCCAGTCGCCGGGCCACGTGGAGAGCGCCGCGCGCAAAAATGTCGCGGTTGGTCGCGCGATGCACAAGTTCGAGGCGTTCCCCCGGCCCGGCGAACTGCACGAGGTGCTCGCCGACGATGTCCCCGGCCCGCAGCGAGGCGTAGCGCGGGCTGGCGCCGCCCGACTCGGCCGCGGCACCGAGGGTCAGCGCGGTGCCCGAGGGCGCGTCCAGCTTGCGTGCGTGGTGTGCCTCGACGATGTCGCAGTCCCACCCGGGCAAGGCGTGCGCCGCGCGCTCGACGAGCGCCTGCAGCACCGCCACGCCGAGGCTGAAGTTGCTCGCCCAGGCGAGCGGGATGCCTGCGGCAGCCGCGTCCATCGCCGCCTGCTGGTCAGCGGACAGGCCGGTGGTCCCGGACACCAGCGCCGCCCCGCGCGCGCGGCACAAGGCCAGCACGGCGTCGAAGCCCTCGGGCAGGCTGAAGTCGACCGCGACGTCGAACGCCGGCACGCCCGCCAATTCGGAGGCGAGGAAATGCGGCACGCCCTTGACGATCCGGCCATCGAGCGTGCGGGCCACGGCACCGACCACGACGACCCCGGGGTCGACGGCAGCAAGCCGGAGCAAGGCCTGGCCCATGCGTCCGCGGGCGCCATGGACGATCAATTTCACCGGGGAAGCGCTCATCCCGGGCAGGCTAGCGACGCATGCCTTCGTGGGCAAGCGCCGCGCCGCCCATCACCCGGCGCTTGCTGCCTTGAGGCGATCCACCACCTGGTGCATGGCGTCGTCGAACATGGTGTCGCCCTCGCGCAGCGTCACCTTGCCCAGCTTGGCCATCGCGGCCAGTTCCTCGGGCGCTGCGACCAGCACCCGGATGCCACGGCGGTTCACCAGCAGCAGGCGGCCGGAGATCGGGCTGATCCATGAGACCTTCGCCGGTTCGATGCGGTCGACGGCGGTCTGCAGCTGGATCCACCCCCCGACCTTGAGCTTGCGCATGCGCTCGAGCACGCTGGCGTCGAAATCCAGGGTGTCGGTTCCCGCCACCAGTTGCAGGGCGACCGGCTCGGGCTCGGGCGGCGCCGGGGGCTCCGGGGCGATGACCTGCTCGGGGAGCCGGGTTGCGATGTCCGCGGCGCGTTCGCCACCTGCCAGGCGGACGAGGGCGTCCTGCATCGAGGCCAACGCACCCTCCGCCGGTTCCCCGGTGCACCCGGAACTCGACAGGATCTCCAGCAATTGCTTGCGCGGGAGCGCGGGCAGCTCCGCCGCCGGGGTCCGCAATTCGGCATGGTCGAAGGCCAACAACACGTCTTCGACCGCCAGCATCGCTTCCTCGAACCGCGGCGAGCCGTGGCCGTCTCGCAGCATCACCTGGATCAAGTGGTGCGCCGCATAGCGGTTGATGAAACCATCGATCACACCGGGAAGCTGGCGCTCCCCGCGGTGCTGGGCGAGCGCTGCATTGACGGCGCTACGGGCATGGTCCAGGCGTTCGCGTCCGCGCTGCGCCTCGGCCGCGCGTTTCTCGGCCAGCTCCACGCGCTTGCGATGCTGCGCCATGTAGGCGCGCAATTCCTGCTCCAGCGCCTCGAAGATCGCGACGTCTTCGTTGAACTCGGCGACGAGGCGATCGATGGTGTGGTCGACGCGATTGAGCAATTCGCGCTCCTGCGGCGCCTCGCCACGATTGCCCTCGCAGGCCTCGGCGACCGTGTTCAGCAGGCGGCGCGCGGGATGCTCCTTGAACAGGAACATCCGCCGATCCTTCACTGCCACCTTGACGTACGGCACCAGCATCCGGCCGATCATGCGGCGGATGTCGGGATCGAACTGCGGCCCGTCCAGAAGGACGTCGAACAGCAGTGCCACCAGGTCCACCGCGTCCTCATCCAGGCCATCGAGGTGCAGGTTGTCGCTGGCGACCCCCAGCTTCTTCGCGCCCTGGGCCACCTCGCGGCGCAACTGGCTGGCGAACGAGTGTTCGCGTCGGTCCTGTTGCAGCTGCCCGGGCAGGTCGCTCTGCAGCAGGCTGAGGATGGTCATCAATTCGCCGGAGCTCAGGGTCTGCATCGGCCCCGCGCCGGGTTGCCCCGCCAGCCCGGGCCCGGCCGCGGTTCGCCAGCCTTGCAGGAGGTTGAGCATGGTTGCGAACGTGGCCTGGTCGGCGGGGCTGGGCTGGGTCATCGCGGGACTGCCCGACGCGCCGCCGGCCTGCTCCGCTTCCCTTCCTGCGCCCGTGGTGCTGCCGTCCATCCGCTGGCCGGTCCGCAGGTGCGGGAGAATCCCCGCGCCGCCCAACAACGCGTTCGCGCGGTCGTAGACCTGCCCGAGCGTCGGCCCGAGTTCGCGCTCCAGGAACTTGAACAGCACGATGCGCACGCCGGCGCCGAGTTCGAGCGCCTCCACCGACCTGCGCAGGGCGCCCGCCAGGAAGGTCGGTGCCAGCGGATCTTCGGCCGGCGGCAGGCTGTCGCGGTCCAGCAGGCAGGCCATGCGCTTGCCGAGGACTTCGAGTGCGCCCGCATGCGCGCGGGCAAGGCTTTCGGCCAGTTGCTCGATGGCCAGCTGTTCCTCGAGGCCATCCTCCGACAGCAGGCTCATGTTGGCGTGGTCGAGCGAGGCGGCCGGTGCCATCGGGTCGCGCAGGGCGCGGAATCCCGAAAGCAGCGCTTGCTCGAGGCGCCGCGAGATCTGCCCGCGCGCCTGGCGCAGGTCGCGCAGCACGTTGAGGCCCAGGGTCTCGTCCCCGGACTGGCTACGATCGAACAGGTAGTCGTCGACGCGAGCCAGCGCACGGTCCAGGCTCGGCGGGACACGTTCCAACAGCAGGCGCTGGAGGGCATCGAGGAGCGGGCCGGGATCCGGCCGCGGCTCGGCTTGCAGGGGGTCGTACGACATCGGGGGCTGCCTGTACAGGGATTTTTACCCCATGCAGCCTACCCCTCTCCACGTCACGCTTGGGTGATCTACGTCAAGAAGCGACGCTTTGCGCGACGCATTCCGCGCGATCGAGGGCGTCACGACACCATGCGGTCCCAGAATCCCTTGACCCCATCGAGGAACGTGGCCGACTTCGGCGAATGCTTGCGTGCGTCCTCGCCGACGAAGGTGGCCTCGAATTTCTCCAGCAGCTCGCGCTGCTCGGGGGTGAGGTTGACCGGCGTCTCGACCTCCACCTTGCAGTACAGGTCGCCGGGGTGCCGGCTGCGCACCGACTTCACCCCGCGATCGCGCAGGCGGAACACCTTGCCCGACTGGGTTTCCGCCGGGATGCGCAGCTCCAGCTCGCCATCCAGGCTGGGGACGCGGACCACGTCGCCGAGCGCCGCCTGCGAGATGCGGATCGGCACCTCGCAGTGCAGGTCGTCGCCGTCGCGCTGGAAGATCGCATGCGGGCGCACGCGGACCTCGACGTACAGGTCCCCGGGCGGCGTGCCGGCCGGGCCAGCCTCGCCCTCGCCGGCCAGGCGGATGCGGTCGCCGCTGTCCACGCCTGCCGGGATCTTCACCGACAGCGTCTTCTCTTCCTCGACGCGTCCGTTGCCGTCGCAGTGCGGGCACGGGTTGGGGATGGTCTTGCCGCTGCCGCCGCAATGCGGGCACGGCGCCTGCATCGCGAACGGCCCGCGCTGCATGCGCACCTGCCCGCGGCCGTGGCAGGTCGTGCAGGTCTGCACCTTGCCGTCGGCGGAACCGCTGCCGTTGCAGGGTTCGCAGCTGGCCAGGGTGGGGATCTCGATGCGCTTCTCCACCCCGGCCACCGCCTCCTCGAGGTCCAGCTCGAGGATGTAACCGACGTCCGCGCCACGGCGCGGCCCCTGCTGGCGTCCGCCGCCGCCGAAGATGTTGCCGAAGATGTCGCCGAAGATGTCGCCCATGTCGGCGCCACCGAAGCCCGGCCCGGCGTTGCCGCCGCCCATGCCGTGCTCGAACGCGGCATGGCCGTGCTGGTCGTACATGCGGCGCTTGCCGCCGTCGCTCAGCACCTCGTAGGCCTCCTTGCACTCCTTGAACGCGGCCTCGGCGCTGGCGTCGCCGGGGTTGCGGTCGGGATGGTGCTTCATCGCGCAGCGGCGATACGCCTTCTTCAGGTCTTCATCGCTGGCGTTGCGGGCCACGCCCAGGACGTCGTAGTAGTCGCGCTTGCTCATCGTCGTTGCCGGGTCCTTTCACCGAGACGGGCAGGCCACTGGCCTGCCCGTCGGAGTTGTCGCTTCAGGCGGGCGCTCAGGCCTGCTTGTTGCCGTCGTCCTTGACCTCGGTGAACTCGGCATCGACCACGTCGTCGCCACCGCCCGTTGCCGGGCCGGCCTGTTCGCCGCCCGCCTGCTGGCCCGCCGCGGCCGCAGCCGCGAACAGCGCCTGGCCGGCCTCTTCCAGCGCCTTCGACTTGGCCTCGATCTGGCCCTTGTCGTCGCCCTTCATCGCGGTCTCGAGTTCGGCGATGGCGCCTTCCGCGCGGCCGATGGCATCGCCCGGCAGCTTGTCGCCATTGTCCTTGATCGCGGTGCGGGTGGCGTGGATCAGGCCATCGGCATGGTTGCGCGCGGTCACCAGCTCGTGGAAGCGCTTGTCTTCCTCGCGGTTGGCCTCGGCGTCCTGCACCATCCGCTGGATCTCGTCGTCCGACAGGCCCGAGCCGGCCTTGATCTCGACCTTCTGCTCCTTGCCGGTCTTCTTGTCCTTGGCCGACACGTGCAGGATGCCGTTGGCGTCGATGTCGAAGCTCACCTCGACCTGCGGCATGCCGCGCGGCGCGGCGTCGATGCCGGTGAGGTCGAACTTGGCCAGCGACTTGTTGTAGCGGGCCTGCTCGCGCTCGCCCTGCAGCACATGCACGGTGACCGCGGTCTGGTTGTCCTCGGCGGTGCTGAACACCTGCGACGCCTTGGTCGGGATGGTGGTGTTCTTCTCGATGATCTTGGTCATCACCCCGCCCAGGGTCTCGATGCCCAGGCTCAGCGGGGTGACGTCGAGCAGCAGCACGTCCTTGACGTCGCCCGCGAGCACGCCGCCCTGGATCGCCGCGCCGATGGCGACGGCCTCGTCCGGGTTGACATCCTTGCGCGGCTCCTTGCCGAAGAACTCGGCCACCGCCGCCTGCACCTTGGGCATGCGGGTCTGGCCGCCGACCAGGATCACCTCGGTGATGTCGGACGCGCGCAGGCCGGCATCATTGAGGGCGATGCGGCAGGGCTCGATGGTCTTCTTGACCAGGTCGTCGACCAAGGCTTCCAGCTTGGCGCGGGTCAGCTTGATGTTGAGGTGCTTCGGGCCGGAGGCGTCGGCGGTGACGTAGGGCAGGTTGACCTCGGTCTGCTGCGCGCTGGACAGCTCGATCTTGGCGCGTTCGGCGGCGTCCTTCAGGCGCTGCAGGGCCAGCGGGTCCTTGCGCAGGTCGATGCCCTGCTCCTTCTGGAACTCCTCGACGAGGTAATCGATGACGCGCTTGTCGAAATCCTCGCCACCGAGGAAGGTGTCGCCGTTGGTGGCCAGCACTTCGAACTGCTTCTCGCCGTCGATGTTGGCGATCTCGATGATCGACACGTCGAAGGTGCCGCCGCCGAGGTCGTACACCGCGATCTTGCGATCCTTGTTGTCGCCCTTGTCCAAACCATAGGCCAGCGCGGCCGCGGTCGGCTCGTTGATGATGCGCTTGACCTCGAGGCCTGCGATGCGGCCGGCGTCCTTGGTCGCCTGGCGCTGGCTGTCGTTGAAGTAGGCCGGCACGGTGATCACCGCCTCGGTGACCGCCTCGCCCAGGTAGGCCTCGGCGGTCTTCTTCATCTTCTCCAGCACCTTCGCCGAGACTTCCTGCGGGGCCAGCTTCTTGCCGTCGGTCAGCGCGACCCAGGCATCGCCGTTGTCGTGCTGGGTGATCGCGTACGGCACCAGGCCCAGGTCCTTCTGCACCTCGGCGTCGGTGAACTTGCGGCCGATCAGGCGCTTCACCGCGTAGAAGGTGTTCTTCGGGTTGGTGACCGCCTGCCGCTTGGCCGAGGCGCCGACCAGGACTTCGCCATCCTTGGTCCACGCGACGATCGACGGCGTGGTGCGGTCGCCCTCGCTGTTCTCGATGACCTTGGCCTTGCCGCCTTCCATGATCGCGACGCAGGAATTGGTGGTGCCCAGGTCGATGCCGATGATCTTGCCCATGTCTTGGTTCCTCTGGATGCGTTGTATTCGGGGGCGCCGTGCGCCGATGCCGCCTATCTGGGGGCCGCGGCGGGCGCTTCAAGGGGCGCGCCGCGGCGGGGTTGCGGACCGCGTCAGTCCTCGCGCGCGACCACGACCATCGCCGGCCGCAGCAGCCGGCCGTTGAGCAGGTAGCCCTTCTGGAACACCTGCACCACGCTGCCCGGCGCGGCGTCGCCTGCATCGACCTGGCTGATCGCCTGGTGGTGCTCGGGGTTGAACGCGGCGCCGGTCGGGTCGACCACGCTGAGGCCGTTGTCGCCGGCCACCTTCAGCAACTGCCGGTAGGTCAGCTCCAGGCCATCGCGCAGCGCGCCGGCGTCGGCGCCCGCGGCAGCAAGGCCGGCATCGAGGCTGTCGAACACCGGCAGCAGGTCGGCGAGCAGGCGTTCATTGGCGAACTTGCGCGCGGTCTCGATCTCGCGGGCGATGCGCTTGCGCTGGTTCTCCAGGTCGGCGCGCTCGACCAGCGACTGCGCCTTGAGTTGCTCGAGTTCGGCGCGCAGCGCCTCCAGTTCGTCCGTCGCCGCGGCGTCGCTGGCTTCGGGGGCATCGTGCATCGGGTCGTGGGTCATGGCCTGCGGTCGGGACGCGGCTTCGCGCCGCACTGACCGCGGCAATGGGGCCTCAACGCTCCGGATTCAAGGCCGCGCCCAGTGCCGCCGCGGCGGCCTCGACCACCGGGATCACCCGGTCGTAGGCCATCCGGCTGGGGCCGATCACCCCCAGCACGCCCAGCGTGCGACCCTCGTGGCCGTAGGGCGCGGTCACCAGCGACATCCCTTCCAGCGGCGCCAGGCCGGTTTCCTCTCCGATGAACACCCGCATGCCCGGCGCCTTCGCGGTGCGCTCGAGCAACTGCAACAGCTCGCGCTTCTCCGCGAAGGCCTCGAACAGCGCACGCAGGCGGTCGAGGTCGGCCAGCTCCTGCAAGCCCATCAGCCGGGTCTGCCCGGCCAGCAGCATGTCGTCGCGGCTGGGGGCGAAGGCCTGCTCGGCCAGTTCCACCGAGCTCGCCAGCAACCGTTCCATCTCGCTGCGGGCATCGCGCAGGTCGCGCAGCAGGCTGGCGCGGATGGTCGCCAGCGGTTGCCCGGCGAAATGCGCGTTGAGGTAACGCGCGGCCTGCTCCAGTTCGGCGGGGTCGAAGGCCCGGCGCACCTGCACGACGCGGTTCTGCACCTCGCCGTCGGCGAACACCAGGATCGCGAGCACGCGGTGCGGATCCAGGGCGACGAATTCGATCTGCCGGAAGGCGAAGGTCTCGCGCTTGGGCACGCTGACCATGCCGACGAAATGGGTCATCGCCGACAGCAACTCCGAGGTGCTGCCGAGCAGCGCCTGGGTTCCCGCGCCGGCTGGCAGTTCGCTGCGCAGGCGGGCGACTTCCTCGTCCGGCAGCGGCCGCACCTGCAGCAGCGAATCGACGAACAGGCGGTAGCCCTGCGCGGTCGGCACCCGGCCCGCCGAGGTGTGCGGCGCCGCGAGCAGGCCGGCATCCTCCAGCGAGGCCAGGATGTTGCGGATGGTGGCCGGGCTGACGTCGAGGCCCGAATGCCGGGCCAGGGTCTGCGAGCCGACCGGTTCGCCATCGCGGATGTGGCGCGACACCAGCGTGCGCAGCAGCTGGCGCGCGCGCGGGTCGTGGGCGATGTCGGCGGGACGGGCCATGGCCCTGCGTTGTAAGCGGCGGACCCGGCGCGCGCAAGCGCTATCGGCCCGCCCCCGGGAACGGGCACAATGCGCGGCCATGCTGAGCCGCCTGTCCATCCGCGATTTCGCCGTGGTCGCGCACGCTGAACTGGCGTTCGCCGACGGGCTGACCGTCATTTCCGGCGAGACCGGCGCGGGCAAGTCGCTGCTGGTGGACGCGCTGGGGTTCCTGTGCGGCGCGCGCGCCGACGCCGGCGCGGTCCGGCATGGCGCGCAACGCGCCGAGCTCGAAGCCGAGTTCCAGCTCGCCGACTGCCCGCCCGCGGCCACCTGGCTGCGCGACAACGACCTCGACGAAGGCGAGGCCTGCCAGCTTCGCCGCACCCTGCGCGCCGATGGCGGCTCGCGGGCATGGATCAACGGCCGCGCGGCCAGCCTCTCGCAGTTGGGCGAGCTCGCGGCGCTGCTGGTCGGCATCCACGGCCAGCACGAACAACAGGCCCTGCTCTCGCGCGCCACACAGACCACCCTGCTGGACGCCTACGCGCGGCATCCCGAGCTGCTCGACGCAGTGCGCGCGGCCGCCCGCCGCTGGCAGTCGCTGGCCGCGGAGCGCGATGCCCTGCTCGCCCGTGGCGACGTCGCCGACCGGCGCGCATGGTTGCGCCACCAGCTCGACGAACTCGAAGCCGAGTCGCTGGAACCCGCAGCGCTGGCCGAACTCGATGCCGCGCATCGTCGGCAGGCGCACGCCGCGACCCTCGTGGCCGCCTGCGATCAGGCGCTGGACGGCCTGGGCGGCGACGACGCCCTGCCGCAACGTGCACGCAAGCTGCAGGCCATCCTGCAACGCGAAGCCACGCACGAACCGCGTCTGGGCGAGGTCGACGCGCTGCTCGACTCCGCCGCGATCCAGCTGGACGAGGCCCTTGCGGCGCTGGAACGCATCCGCGGCGACCTCGACCTCGACCCCGACAGCCTGGCCACGCTCGAGCGACGCCTGGGCCGGGTCCACGATCTCGCCCGCAAGCACCGCGTCGCGCCGGCTGCATTGGCGGCACATCGCGATGCGCTGGCGGCGGAGTGGGTCTCGCTGGAGGATGCGGGACAGCGCCTGCTCGACCTCGATCGCGCGATCACGATCGCCCATGCCGCGTGGCAAGAGGCCGCCGCCGTCCTCGGCGCCTCGCGCCGACGCGCGGGCGACGCGCTGGCCGGCACGGTCGCGGACCTGATCGCTGGCCTCGGCATGCAGGGCGCCCACTTCGAGGTGGCGCTCCCCGCGAACGACGTCGACGCCCCCGATCCGCTCGGCGCGGAACGCGCGGAATTCCTGGTCACGGCCAACCCCGGGCAACCGCCACGGCCGCTGCGCAAGGTCGCCTCCGGCGGCGAACTGTCGCGCATCTCGCTGGCGATCGAAGTCGCCACGCTCGGCCTGGACGCGGTGCCGACGATGGTCTTCGACGAAGTGGATGCCGGCATCGGCGGTGCGGTCGCGGCCGCGGTCGGGGCCCGGCTGCGCGCGCTGGGCGGCAATCGCCAGGTGCTGTGCGTGACCCACCAGCCGCAGGTCGCGGCCGCCGGGCATGCGCATTACCGGGTGAGCAAGGCCGCGCGGGACGGCATCACCCAGTCCGCCGTGGTGCTGCTGGATGCGCCGGCGCGGATCGAGGAAGTCGCGCGGATGCTCGGCGGCAGCCGCCTGACCGACGAGGCGCGGGCGGCCGCGCGGCAACTGTTGCTGGACGCGGCGGGAGCGCCTGCGGGCTAGCGCTGCTTGCGGACGTATAGGACCAGCGCGTGGTCCTCGATGTCGTAGCCGTGCTGGGCGGCGATCTTGCGCTGCAGGGCCTCGATTTCGTCGCTGTGGAACTCGATGACCTTGCCGGTATCGACATCGACCATGTGGTCGTGGTGCTCGCCGCGGTCGAGTTCGTAGATCGCGTGGCCGCCCTCGAAGTTGTGCTTGAGCACCAGGCCGGCCGACTCGAACTGGGTCAGCACGCGATAGATCGTGGCCAGCCCGATCTCCTCGCCGACGGCCATCAGGTGCCGGTAGATGTCCTCGGCGGTCATGTGCCGGGGCTTGCTCTGCTCCAGCAGTTCCAGGATCCGCATCCGCGGGTGGGTGACCTTGAGTCCGACCTTGCGTAGATCCTGCGATTCCATGCCTGCTCCGCGGAAGCGATGCCGCCGGCAACGCGGCGTGAACGCCTGCCGCCGGGGGTGCCCCGCGCAGCCCTTGCGGGCTGTCGCGGGCCGTGTTGAGTGTATCATCGGTGCATTCGTGACTCGCCCGTGACCTCGATGCGCAAGCTGCTCCCGCTCCTCCTCGCCGTGACGTTCGCCAGTGGTTGCGGGCTGATGTACCGCCAGCCGATCTACCAGGGCAACCTGCTCGAGAAGTCCGCGGTCGACCAGTTGCAGGCAGGCATGGACCAGCGCCAGGTGATGACCCTGCTGGGCACGCCGTCGATCCGCGATCCCTTCCACCAGGATCGCTGGGACTACGCCGCCAGCGAGCGCCTCGGCCGCACCGGCAAGCCGGAAGTGAAGACGCTGACCGTGTTCTTCCAGGAAGGCGTGGTCACCACCTGGGAAGGCGAGTACTTCCCCGAGCAGGACTCCGAACTCGCGGTGCAGGTGATCAGGCAGTTCGGCCCGAACCTGGCCAAGGACAAGAAGAAGGGCGGTCGCTAGGCCGTGCGCTTGCGGGCCTCGGCGCGTCGGCGCCGGGCCTCCTTGGGATCCAGCTGCAACGGCCGCAACAACTCCACCCGGTCGCCGTCTTGCAGGCGCGTTGAGGCGTCGGCCAGCTGGCCGAAGATCGCCAAGCCGACGAACGGGGGCTCGCATCGCCAGCCGGTGGCCCGCAACGCATCCCCGACGCAGGCACCCTCGGGCACCTCCACCTCGGTGGTCTCGCACCGCCCGGGCCACGCGCGCACCAGCTGCACCCGCATCAGCCGCCCCGGTCCGCTTCGCGCACGAAGTCATCGACCATGCGGTCGGCCAGGCCTTGCATGCCCAGCGACATCGCCGGCGCCAGCAGCTTCGACTGCGGCTCGAAATCGAGCTTCAGCGTGACCTTGCAGGCGCACTCGTCGAGCGCATGGAACTCCCAGCGCCCCTGCAGGCGCGCGAACGGCCCGTCGCGCAGGGCCATGTCGACATGGTGCGGCGGCGACAGCAGGTTCTCCGTCGTGAACCAGGTGTGGAAGCCGCCAATGCCCAATTCCAGCCGCGCCAGCACCCTGCCCGCGTCCTGCTCGAGGACCCTGGCATCGCGGCACCACTCGAACCGGCGCGGATAGGCCGCGATGTCGTTGACCAGCGCGAACATGCGCGATGCGGAATGTTCGACCAAGGCACTGCGAGTGATGACCGGCATCGCGGCTCCAGCGCGCCGACGCGGCGCAAGGCGGCGGGATCGGCGAGAATGACGGGATGAGCAACAAGAAGACCGGCAAGGATAAGCCAAACGGCGGCGGCACCATCGCCCTCAACAAGCGCGCGCGCCATGAATACCACCTGGAGCACAAGCTCGAGGCCGGCCTTGCCCTGCAGGGCTGGGAGCTGAAGGCGATCCGCGCCGGGCGCGCCAACATCGGCGATGCCTACGCGGTGGTGCTGTCGGGCGAGCTGTTCCTGGTCGGGGCGCAGATCACGCCGCTGATCCAGGCCTCCACCCACGTGGTCGCAAACGATCGCCGCACCCGCAAGCTGCTGCTGCACCGGCGCGAGATCGACGAGCTCATCGGGCGCGTGCAGCGCGACGGCTACACCCTGATCCCCATGGCCCTGTACTGGAAAGGCAACAAGGTCAAGGCGGAAATCGCGCTGGCGCGCGGCAAGCAGCAGCACGACAAGCGCGAGGCCAGCAAGGAGCGCGACTGGAACCGCGAGAAGCAGCGCCTGCTGCGACGGCACAACAAGGACGCCTGAGCGTCACGCCGTGACCGGTTTCAACCGGCGTCGGGCGCGTCCTCGAAAGCGTCGCCGAGAGTGAAGACGAACGTCGCACCCTGCCCCGGCCGCCCTTCGGCACGGATGCTGCCGCCATGCCGCTCCACGATGCGCTTCACCGATGCCAGGCCGATGCCATGCCCGGCGAAGGCCTCCTGGCTGTGCAGGCGCTGGAACGGCTGGAACAGCTTGTCGGCATAGGCCTGGTCGAAGCCGGCGCCGTTGTCGCGGACCACGTACGCCACCCGCCCGGAGGCATCGCGCGCACTGCTGAATTCCACCCGCGCGCCCGGCGTGCCGCGGGTGAACTTGAACGCATTCCCGAGCAGGTTCTCGAGCAAGGTGCGCAGCAGCGCACGGTCCCCTTCGACGCGCAGGCCGGGTGCGATCCGCACCTCGGGCGCATGCTCGGCTTGCTCGGCCAGGGCTGCCGCCACTTCGGAGGCCATCGCCGACAGGTCGACCCGCTCGCGCGTGAGCGATCCGCGGCCCACCCGCGACAGCTTCAGCAGGGCATCGATCAGGCTGGCCATGCGCCCGGTCGCATTGCGCACGCGTTGCAGGTAGTCCAGCCCATTCGCATCGAGCTGGCCGGCATGGCGCTCGCCGAGGATGCGGCTGAAACCCTCGATGGAGCGCAGCGGCGCGCGCAGGTCGTGCGAGACGCTGTAGGCGAAGGACTCGAGTTCGCGGTTGGCCTCGCGCAACTCCCGCGTACGGGCGGCCACGCGCGCCTCCAGCGTGCGGTTAAGCGAGAGCACTTCGCGCTCGGCGCGCACGCGCTCGGTGACGTCCTCGACCTGCACCAGGCGGGCGATGTCGCGTCCGGGATCGCCGGGGACCGGGGCGAAGGTGAGCTGCACCTGGCGTTGCTCGCCATCGCGGCGATGCAGGGTCCGGGTGCCGCGCACCACCCCGCCCGCCTCGCCGATGGCCTGCAATTGCTGGCTGGTGCCGATGCCGTCGGCGGCCGCATCGTCCAGCAGGTCGGCCAGCGGCAGGCCCACCAGCTCCCCCGATTGCCGCCCCACGATGCCCGCGAACGACGGATTGCTCTCGACGATCCGGCCTTCGGTATCAAGCAGGGCCTTGCCGATCGCCGAGTACTGCATCGCGCTGCGGAAGCGTTCCTCGCTGCGTCGGTACGAGGCGGTCATCGCATTGGCCAGGCGTCGCGCGCGCGATTCGGTGGACGCCAGCACCCAGGTCGTGGCGAACAGCAGCAACGCAACCGCGATGCCGGAGAGCAACAGCCAATCGAGCCGGGCCAGGTTCGGCGCGGCGGTCGCGACCGGGCCCGAGTAGAAGTCGAAGCGCCAGCGCCGCCCATGGAGGTCCATCGGCAGGCTGTAGGCGAAGGCATCGCCGCCCTCGATGCCGGCTTCCTCATAGAACACGACCTGGCGCTGCCCGGTCACATCCACGATCCGCATTTTCTCGCTGCCGCGCGCCGACGCCGTCACCGACTGGATCATCGGCACCACCCGGAACGGCAGGTAGACCCAGCCCTTCATCGCGGTGCGGCGCGCCGGCGCCGACTGCGGCTCCTGACCCTGGTAGACCGGCGTGTACATCAGCATGCCGGCGATCGGCCGCGCCCCATCCTGCACCAGCCTGACCGGTGCGGTCAGGCGACTCTGGCCGCTGTCCATCGCGGACTTCATCGCCGCCTGCCGCGTCGGCTCGGCATACATGTCGTACCCGATCGCCAGCAGGTTCTCGGGCGTGTGTGGCTCCAGGAGCACGATCGGGCCGTAGTGCGCGCGCCGTCCGCGCGGACGCACCTCGAAGCGACCGCTACCGGCGTCGCGCATCAGCAATTGCAGGGACGTCAATCGCCCGGAATCCGCGTAGGCGGCAAAGCCCAACCCGATGACGGCGGGGAATCGAAGCGGCAGGTCCATCCCGGCCGCGTAGCTGCGCCAGTGCGCGGGCGCCGGCCACTGCACGGCGGACACCAGCGATGCGCCGCCCTTCAGGGTGAGCTCGTAGTTGTCCAGGCGTTCGGCGACCAGGTTGGCGATCCGCCCCACCCGCGCGCGGAACTGGGTCTCCGCCAGTTGCAGCTCGCGCTGGCGCGCATCGCGCCAGATGCCGATGACCAGGGCCAGCGAAAACACGAGGACCAGCAGGGCGGCGGGATGGCCCAGGCGGAAGCGGCGGGATACGGCGGCTTCAGCCCCGGGATCGGTGCGTTCGGACATGAGCCAAGGATAACCATGCGCAGGCGAAGGCTGTTTCACCCTTGTGGTCGCGCCACGCGGACCTATACTGACCATGTCGGCGACATCGACATTCCCGGGGGTGCACTGGCTTCGACGGGGGTTGCGAAATCGCACGGCGCATGCCGAGGGGGCAGCTTTCCTCGTTAATCCAGCGGCAAACAATCAGACGCCAACGACGACGTCTACGCTCTGGCCGCTTAAGGCCTAGCCCCGAACCCACTTGTGCCTGTGCTCGTGGATGTAGGGTCATGATCACAGGATCGGCTGCGGCGGCGACCCGCCAACCGTGGCCTAGATCAAGCGGGTGTGTCCTGCGGTGTGCTTCGCACGCCGTGTTGCCGCAGGGCGAGACCAAACGGTGAGCTAAGCATGTAGTGCCGGGCCTGGAGTACCTTCGGACGGCGGTTCGATTCCGCCCACCTCCACCAATGCAAACGGGCCGCCCCAGGGCGGCCCGTTTTTTTGATGCGACGCGCTGCGAGGGATCAGCCCTGCAGCGGCAGCAGGCGGATCTCGACCCGGCGGTTGAGCGCACGGCCCGAGTCGGTGTCGTTGCTGGCGACCGGATAACGCTCGCCCATGCCGACGATCTCGAAGCGTTCGCGCTGCACGCCCTGGCCCATCAGGTAGCCCGCGACCGCATTGGCGCGGCGCTCGGACAGGGTCTGGTTGGCGGCATCAGAGCCGATGCTGTCGGTGTGGCCGCTGACCTCGACGATGGTCTGGTTGTACTCCTTCAGGGTCGCGGCCACGGTGTTGAGCGCCGGGTAGAACTGCGGCTTCAGGTCGTACTTGGCGAAATCGAAGGTGACGCCGTCTGGCAGGTTCAGCTTGATCACGTCGCCGTCGCGGCTGACATCGATGCCGGTGCCCGCGGTCTGGCGACGCAGCTCGGCTTCCTGGCGATCCTGGTACGCACCGATGCCGCCACCGGCCAGGGCGCCGATACCGGCACCGACCATCGCGCGCTGGCGACGCTCGACGGCATCGCCGCCGCTGAGCAGGCCGGCCACCGCGCCGATGCCGGCACCGATCAGCGCGCCGCGCTTGGTACGGTTGGGATCGTTCGGATCGTTGGTCTGCCCGGTGTAGCTGGCACAACCGGCAGTGAAGGCAGCAAGGGTGGCGCCCAGCAGGGCGAGCTTCAGCGTCTGGGAATTCATCGTCGGTCCTCGTGTGGATTCAGGCCTGCCCTGAATGACGTGGCTACGCTAGGCGTCGCCACGTGGCCGCCACGTGAACGCGTGAAGAGCCATTAAGCTGGCGTTTCGGCGTGCATCATCGCGTGCGCGGCGGCCGCGTTGAGCGGAGCATCCCAACTGCCCATGAGCGCCAGGTACAGGAGCTTCTCGAACTCCTCGCCGAACCGCCGGATCACGGCATCGGGGTCGGGTATCAATCGCGCATCCGCGATCAGCCCGAAGTGGACCTGCCCGCGGTAGCTCAGGATCGACAGGCCGATGCCGATCGAGCCGGTTTGCGGCACCCAGAACATCATGTCCCGCAGGGTGCAACCGGCGAGATACAGCGGCTGCTGGGGCCCCGGGACATTGGTGGCGACCGCGCTGGCCTTGCGGCTGAACATCTCCAAGGCAAGCTCCTGCACCGGCGGCGGGGCCACCCCAAGCGCGGCAAGAAGTCCATAAGCAACAATTGCTTGCCGAGATGTCTTCAACTGATTCATGCACTCGGCGACGCGTTCCAGCCGGCGCAACGGGTTGTCCTCCCCGACCGGGAGCTCGAGGAATACCAGTCCGAAGTGGTTGCCGAGCTTCTTGGCATGCTCCAGCGGGCGCAGGTTGACCGGGACGGTGGCGCGCAGGGTCATGCCCTCGAGGTGCTCGCCGCGTTCCAGCATGTAGCCGCGCAGGGCGCCCGCCGCGGCGGCCATCAGCACGTCGTTGACCGTGCAGTCGCAGGCGCGACCGACGGCTTTCACTTCCTCCAGCGACAGCGGCTCGGCCCAGGCCACCCGCTTGCTGACCCCCAGCCGGCCGCGCAGCAGCGATGGCGGATCGTCCGGGAGCGCCAGCGCATGCACCAGCTCGCGGGCGATCTCGCCGCCCTCCTTCGCCAGCAGGCCCGCCAGCGTGGGATCGCGGTACATCGCCATCCCCTGCTCCAGCATCTTGCCGCCCAGCTTCATGTAGCGGTCGACCGCGCCGACACGCTGGGCGACCCGGGCGCCTTCATGCTTGAGCCAGGCCCGGTCGAGGCGTGTCTCGCGGGAGGAGTCGCGGTCGGTGTCGGTCAGCGACAGCAGCACCTGGACCAGCGCGATGCCGTCGGCATAGCAGTGGTGGATGCGCGCCACCAGCGCCGAACCGCCCTGGTAGCGCTCGACCAGGTGGAACTGCCACAGCGGCTTGGTCGGGTCCAGCGGGCTGGAGGCCAGCTGGCTGGCGAAGCGCTCCAGCGCCTTCTTCTCGGCGGCGGGACCGTGCTTGCCCGGCAGGCCGGACAGGCGCACATGCCAGTCGAGGTCGAAGGTTTCGTCCTCCACCCACGAGGCGCCGGCGGCGCCCTCGACCGGCTTCTGCAGGAAACGGCGGTAGGCCAGGAATCGCTTCTGGATCACCCGCTTGAGCTGCGCCAGCGACATCGGCTCGGCGAACATCAGCACGCCGGTGATCATCATCGGGTTGGTCGGGCGCTCCATCCGCAGCCACGCGGTGTCCACGCGCGACATCGGTTCACGCTTCGGGCGTCGCCCGGCGGCGGGAGCTTCGGCGGGCTTGCGGCGCGGTTTCGGCGTGGCCATCGGTTCCTCCCCGGGGTGCGCCGAGTGAATCACGCCCACCCGAAAACGGTCAACGCAGGGGCGCGGTCACCCGCCGACGTAAGCGCGCGGGATGCGTTCGTTGAGCCCGGTCAGGATCTCGTAGGGGATGGTCCCCGCCTGCCGCGCGATGTCCTCCACGCGGATGGCCTGCCCGTCCTGTCGGCCGACCAGCACCACCTCGTCCTCGTTGTAGGCCGTGCCGTCCGGACCGAGGTCCACCATGAACTGGTCCATGCACACACGGCCGGCGATCGGCCGGCGATGCTCCCGCAGCAACACCTCGCCGCGCGAGGACAGCGCCCGCGGGTAACCGTCGCCGTAGCCCACCGGGATGGTGGCGATGCGGGTGTCGGTGGCCGCGGTCCAGGTCGCGCCGTAGCTCACCGTGCCGCCGGCGCGGACGACCTTGAAGTACACCACGCGCGACACCAGCGACAACGCGGGCCGCAACGCGAGGGTCGCCTGCGAGGCCGGATCCGGGAGCACGCCGTAGAGGATGATCCCGGGCCGCACGAGGTCCAGCCAGGTGCCGGGCGCATGCAGCACGCCGCCGGAATTGGCGAGGTGGCGCAGCGGCATCGGCGCGCCGATCCGCGTGAAGTGCGCGCAGGCCTCGGCGAAGCGCTCCACCTGGCGGTCGGTCATCGGCGATCCCGGGTCGTCGGCGCAGGCGAGGTGCGAGTACACGCCGACGATGTCGCACCAGCGCGAAGCCGCCGCCGCCTCGATGAAGCCGGCGCAGGAATAACTGTGGACGCCGATCCGCTCCATCCCGGTATCGATCTTCAGGTGCACGCGGGCGCGCTGCCCCAGCGCCTCGGCCACCGACTCGACCTGGCGCAGCTTGTCCAGCGAGGAGACGGTGATCTCCAGCTCGTGGCGGAGGTAGTCGGCGACCTGCGGCCCGAAGATCCCGCCCAGCACCAGGATCGGCAGGCGGATGCCGGCGCGGCGCAGGGCGATGCCCTCCTCCACGAAGGCGACGCCGAGGCGGTCGACGCCGCAGGCCTCCAGGTGGCGCGCCACCGGCACCAGCCCGTGGCCGTACGCATTCGCCTTGACGATGCCCATCACCGGCACGCCGACATGGGCGCGGATCGCCCGCAGGTTGTCGCCGACCGCGGACAGGTCGACCACGATGCGGCTGGGACGCTGGGTAACGGGATCGCTCATCGCGCTATTCGACCACGCGCGCGGCGCGGTGCCTACCGGGCTTACTCGAAGCTGCCGACCGAATCGTGGGCCAGGTTGTCGAAGCGGGTGTACTCGCCGAAAAACTTCAGCTTGAAGCTGCCGGTCGGGCCGTTTCGCTGCTTGCCGATGATGATCTCGGCCAGCCCCTTGTCCGGCGAATTTTCCTTGTTGTAGTACTCGTCGCGGTAGATGAAGACGATCATGTCCGCGTCCTGCTCGATCGCGCCGGATTCGCGCAGGTCGGCCATCACCGGGCGCTTGTCGGTGCGGGTTTCCAGCGAGCGGTTGAGCTGCGACAGCGCGATCACCGGCACGTTCAGCTCCTTGGCCAGCGCCTTCAGCGAACGGCTGATCTCGGAGATCTCGGTCGCGCGGTTCTCGCTGTTGCCCGGCACCTGCATCAGCTGCAGGTAGTCGATCACGATCAGGCCGAGGTCGTGCTCGCGCTTCAGGCGGCGCGATTTGGCGCGCAGCACGTCCGGCGATAGCGCCGGGGTGTCGTCGATGAAGACCTTGATCTCGCGCATCAGCTGGATCGCGCTGGACACCCGGCTCCAGTCCTCGTCCTCGAGCGCGCCGGTGCGAAGGCGCGTCGCGTTGACCCGTCCCACCGACGAGATCATGCGCAGCGCGAGCTGGCTGGCCGACATTTCCATCGAGAACACCGCCACCGCCTTCTTCGACTTCAGCGCGGCGTATTCGGCGATGTTGATTGCCAGCGTGGTCTTGCCCATCGACGGGCGCGCCGCGAGGATCACCAGGTCGGTCGGCTGCAGGCCTGCGGTCATCTCGTCGAATTCGGTGTAGCCGCTGGACAGGCCGGTGACGCCACCGCCCTGCTCCGCCCGCGTCTGCAGGACGTCGAACGCCTCCAGCAGTGCCTTGCGCACCGGGGTGAAGTCCTGCTTGCCCTTCGAGCCGGCCTCGGCGATCGCGAACACCTCCTGCTCGGCCTTGGCCAGCAGTTCGCTGGAATCGCGTCCCTCGGGCTGGAAGCCATCGTTGACGATGCCGGTGCCGACCTCGATCAGCTGGCGCAGGATCGCCTTGTCGCGGACGATCTCCGCGTAGGCCTTGATGTTCGCGGCGCTCGGCGTGCTGCTGGCCAGCTCGACCAGGTAGGCGCCGCCGGCGACCTGCTCCGACAACCCTTGGGAATCGAACCACTCGCCGAGGGTGACCGCGTCGAACGGGCGGTTCTTCTCCGCCAGCTCGCGGATCGCGCGGAAGATCAGCTGGTGGTCGCGCCGGTAGAAGTCGGCATCCGAAAGCTGGTCGGCGACGCGGTCGAAGGCGTTCGGGTCCAGCATCAGGCCGCCGAGCACGGCCTGCTCGGCATCCACCGACTGCGGGGGCACCCGCAACTGCTCGATCCTGGTGTCGTACTGGTCGCGACGCTGCTGCGGTCGTGCGCTCATCGGCAAAACGGATCCCCGGTGCGATCCGTCGTCGCGGATCGGTTGTTGTTCTTGTGCGTAGGGAAGCATCGTAGTCGCGCCAGCCGGCGAGCGTTGCAGATAACGCTGTGGATAACCGGTGGGAATCTCACCAGCTGCGACGAGCGCAGGATGCCGCCAAAGAAAACGGGCGCCTCTCGGCGCCCGTTGCGATCGTGCGATGGCGACGCGGCTTACGCGGCGTCCGGCACCACGACCACCTTGACGGTGGATTCGACATCGGCGTGCAGGTGCACGATGACCTCGGTCTCGCCGGTGTGGCGGATCGGGCCTTCGCCCATCACCACTTCCGACTTGCCCACTTCCACGCCCAGCTGGCGGGTGATCGCTTCGGCGATCTCACGCGGGCCGACCGAGCCGTACAGCTTGCCTTCGGTCGAGGCGTTGGCGGAGATGGTCACGCTGGCGTCGGCCAGCTTGGCCTGGCGGCCATTGGCGGCGTCGAGCGCGGCCTGGGCCTTGGCTTCGTAGTCGGCGCGCTTGGCCTCGAACTCGGCCAGGTTGGCGGCGGTGGCCGGCACGGCCTTGCCCTGCGGGACCAGGAAGTTGCGGCCGTAGCCCGGCTTCACGTCGACCTTGTCGCCGAGGTTGCCGAGGTTCACGACCTTCTGCAGGAGGATCAGTTGCATGGTGTTGCTCCTATTCGTTAGCGACGCGGCGCGCCGCAACTGGTGCTGTCCGAATGGACGGGATTTCAGATCGACGAACGATCAGCGACGCACAGCATGCGAAGGCGTGGCAAGGAGCGGGAGGACGCGCGCACCGCAGTTGACTGGGCGTCAATGAGGATGCGCGCGGCCGACCAGCGACACCGCCACGCCGAGCAGGCGAAGCGTCAGACGTTGTGGTTGTCCGTGTAGGGGATCAGCGCCAGGAACCGCGCGCGCTTCACGGCGGCCTGCAGCTGGCGCTGGTACTTGGACTTGGTGCCGGTGATGCGGCTGGGCACGATCTTGCCGGTCTCGGTCAGGTACTGGCGGAGGGTGTTGAGATCCTTGTAGTCGATCTCGGTCACGCCCTCGGCGGTGAACTTGCAGAACTTGCGGCGGCGGAAGAACTTGGACATGGACGTGGCTCCTTAGGCGGCTTCGGCGGATTCGGAATCGCCAGTGCCGACGGCACTGTCGCTCTCGTCGTCGCGGCGGCGGCGCTCGCCACGCTCGGGCTTGTCGCCCTTCTCGTCCTTGTTCTTCATGATCAGGGACTGCTCGGTCACCGCGTCGTCGCGGCGCATGACCAGGTGGCGCAGCACCGCGTCGTTGAAGCGGAAGCCGTCGACCAGCTCGTCGAGCACGGCCTGCGGGGCTTCCACGTTCATCAGCACGTAGTGGGCCTTGACCAGGTTCTGGATCGGGTAGGCCAGCTGGCGGCGGCCCCAGTCCTCGAGGCGGTGGACCTTGCCCTCGCCGGCTTCGATCGCGCCCTTGTAGCGCTCGATCATCGCCGGGACCTGCTCGCTCTGGTCCGGATGGACCAGGAACACGATTTCGTAATGACGCATGGTGGTTTCCTTGTGGATGCCGGCGGCGGGATGCCGCCCGGTGAGCCCTCGGCCACCGCAGGCGCGGCGCGTTCGGGCAAGGCCTCCCGCGAACGGGAGCCGCCGATTATGGCAGATTCAAGGACTTACGCGCAAACCGCGGGCGCAGCGCCTCAGGCGGCGCGGTCGGCGTCGGTGGTGAAGCTCTCTCCGCAGCCGCATTCGCCGGCCACGTTGGGGTTGCGGAACACGAACTGCTCGTTCAGCCCCTGCTTGAGGAAGTCGATCTCGGTGCCGTCGACCAGCGGCAGGCTGGCGGCGTCCACGTAGATCCGCACGCCCTGGTCCTCGAACACCCGGTCGTCGTCGCCGGCGGCACGGGCCATGTCCACCTTGTAGCCCCAGCCGGAACAGCCGGTGCGCGAGACCCCGAAGCGCAGCCCGAGGGCGGCGGGGTCGGCGTCGAGATAGCCGCGGATGCGGAGGCGGGCGGATTCGCTGAGGGTGACGGCCATGGCGGGATTCTAATTGGAAGCGATGCCGCTCCGGTAAACTCTGCACCCTATTTCGATGCCGACACGCAGGATTTCAAGCGCATGAGCATGTTTTCGGTGGCCCAGGCGCTCGCCGGGCACGCGCCCGAGGGCGGGCAGGTGACCGTGAAGGGCTGGGTCCGCACCCGCCGCGACTCCAAGGCCGGGCTGAGCTTCGTCAACGTCAGCGATGGCTCCTGCTTCGCGCCGATCCAGGTGGTCGCGCCGGACACCCTGCCCAACTACGAGTCCGAGGTGAAGCACCTGACCACCGGCTGCGCGGTCATCGCCACCGGCACGTTGGTGAAGTCGCAGGGCCAGGGCCAGAGCTTCGAGGTGCAGGCATCCGGCATCGAAGTCGTCGGCTGGGTCGAGGACCCGCTCACCTACCCGATGCAGCCCAAGCAGCATTCGCTGGAATACCTGCGCGAGTTCGCCCACCTGCGCCCGCGCACCAACCTGTTCGGCGCGGTGACCCGCATCCGCCACTGCCTGGCGCAGGCCGTGCACCGATTCTTCCACGAGCGCCAGTTCTACTGGATCAGCACGCCGATCATCACCACCTCCGACGCCGAGGGCGCCGGGCAGATGTTCCGGGTGTCGACGCTGGACATGGCCAACCTGCCGCGCGACGGCAAGGGCAACGTGGATTTCAGCCGCGACTTCTTCGGCAAGGAAACCTTCCTGACCGTGTCCGGCCAGCTCAACGTCGAGGCCTATTGCCTGTCGTTGAGCAAGGTGTACACCTTCGGCCCCACGTTCCGCGCCGAGAACAGCCACACCACGCGCCACTTGGCCGAATTCTGGATGATCGAGCCGGAGATCGCGTTCGCCGACCTCAACGACGACGCCAACCTCGCAGAGGACTTCCTCAAGTACCTGTTCCGCGCGGTGCTCGAGGAACGCGGCGACGACATGGCGTTCATCGCCGAGCGCGTGCAGAAAGATGCGATCAGCCGCCTGGAGGGCTTCATCAACGCGCCGTTCGAGCGCATCGACTACACCGATGCGATCGCGTTGCTGCAGAAGTCCGGCAAGAAGTTCGAGTTCCCGGTGGAATGGGGCCTGGACCTGCAGACCGAGCACGAGCGCTGGCTGACCGAGGAACACGTCGGCCGCCCGGTGGTGGTGATGAACTACCCGGAACAGATCAAGGCGTTCTACATGCGCCTGAACGACGACGGCCGCACGGTCGCCGCGATGGACGTGCTGGCCCCCGGCATCGGCGAGATCATCGGCGGCAGCCAGCGCGAGGAACGCCTGGACATGCTGGACGCGCGCATGGCGCAGTTCGGCCTGGACCCAGCGCACTACGGCTGGTATCGCGACTTCCGCCGCTACGGCACGGTGCCGCACGCCGGCTTCGGGCTGGGGTTCGAGCGCCTGGTGGTGTACGTCTGCGGCCTGGCCAACATCCGCGACGCCATCGCCTACCCGCGCGCGCCGGGCAGCGCGGAGTTCTGAGCCGATGGATGCCGACCTGGTCCTGTTCTTCGCGCTCACCGCGTTCGCGATCGCGATCGCCGGCGCGACCGCGTTCGTGATCTTCTGGCCGCTGGCGCTGGTCCACATCCGCGACCGCCATCCGCAGATCACCGCGGAACTGGGCGAAGGCGCCTTCCTGAAGCCGAAGGCACTGTGGTGGCTGCTGCGCGGCGACTACCGGGGCACGCCGGACCGCGGCCTGTCGGGGCTGGCGACGCCTTCGCGCATCTCCCTGCTGGTGATCCTCGGCGGCATCGCCGGCGGTGGCCTGCTCTGGCTCGTGGGCAACGCGCTGTGAGCGCCGGCGACCGCGAGGGCTGGTGGCTGGCGAGCCTGGGCCGAACCATCGTCTGGGCCCGCCTGCGCGAGCGCGAGGCCGGCACCGCCGAAGTCTTCGACTGCGACGGCAACACCCTGCCCTACGACAGCCCGGACACCGCGCGGGCGTCGCTGATGGACGCCGAATTCGTGGAGTTCGACGGCCTCGACGAGGACGACGCGCTGGCCCGCGGCTTCTCGCTGACCGAGCTGGCACCGCCGCGCGGCGAGGACGACGAAGCGCTGCGCCCGCGGATGGTGCAGCAGCTCGGTGGCCGCGCCTGAGCCGCGATGTACCTGCCGCGCGCCTTCGCCGAGCCTGACCTCGCGCAACTGGATGCGCTGTTCGCCGCCGACCCGTTCATCACCCTGGTGACCCCCGATGCCGCCGGCGTGCCGTTCGTGTCGCACCTGCCGGTGCTCTACCGGCGCGACGGCGACCGGGTGCGGCTGGAGGGCCACTGGGCGCGCCCCAATCCGCAGGCCGCGCATGGCGGCGAGGCCCTCGCCATCGTCCACGGTCCGCACGCCTACGTGTCGCCGGGCTGCTATCCCGACAAGCACGAGGCCGGCCGCGTGCCGACCTGGAACTACGTGGTCGCGCACCTGCACGGCACGCTGGCCACCTTCGAGGATGAGGCGGGCCTGGCCGACCTGGTGGCGCGCCTGAGTCGGCATTTCGAGGCGACCGTCGGCAGCGACTGGGAATTCGACCCCGTGGACGCGCGACAACTCGCCATGCTGAGCGGCATCGTCGGCTTCCGCTTCGAACCCACGCGGATCGAGATCAAGGCCAAGCTGAGCCAGAACCACCCCGAGGCCAACCGGCGCGCGGTCTCCGCCGCACTGGCCGCCCGCGACGATGCCGACGCCCGCGCGATCGCCGCGCGCATGCAGGCCGCCCTGCCCTGAGGAACGACCATGGACCTGGACCTGCGCGGGAAACATGCCCTGGTGTGCGGCGCCTCCGAAGGCATTGGGCGCGCGACCGCGGGCGAGCTCGCGTCGCTCGGCGCCCGCGTCACCCTGCTCGCGCGTCGCGAGGAGGCGCTGCGCGCGGCGCTGGCCGACCTGCCGACCCCGCACGGCCAGGCGCACGGGATCGTGGCCGCCGATGTCGCGCAGGGCGACGCGCTCGGACGCGCCGTCGCCGCACTGGCGGCCGACGCGCCGGTGCACATCCTGGTCAACAACACCGGCGGACCGCCCGGCGGTCCGGCGCACGCGGCCGGCATCGATGCCTACCTGGATGCCTTCAACAAGCACCTCGTCGCCAACCAGCGGCTGTTGCAGGCGGTGCTGCCCGGGATGCAAGCGGCCGGCTGGGGCCGCATCGTCAACGTGATTTCGACCTCGGTGTACGAGCCGATCCCCAACCTCGGTGTGTCCAACACCATCCGTGGCGCCGTGGCCGGCTGGGCCAAGACGCTGTCGCGCGAACTCGCCGGCGACGGCATCACGGTGAACAACGTGCTGCCCGGCTACACCCGCACCCAGCGGCTGGAGCAGATCCTGGCCGACCGCAGCGCGGCGTCGGGCAAGCCTCGCGAGGAGATCGCCAGGGCGATGCTGGCCAGCGTGCCGGTGGGACGCTTCGCCGAGGCCGCCGAGATCGCCGGCATGATCGCCTTCCTGTGCACGCCGGCCGCGGCCTACGTCGATGGCCAGTCGATCGCGGTGGATGGCGGCCGCATGCAGTCGATCTGAGCCGCCCGCGCGACATCGATCCCGCCGGGACGGACGCCACCGGCGCGCGCCTCCACGCCGCAGGGCGGCATGACCGTCCAGCACGCGCCGGGTAAGCTGCGCGCATGCAGCGATTCGGACATGTCATCGGCCCCGCAAGCGGTGCGCCCACCAGTCGCCAGTGGCGCCCGGTCTTCGATCCCGACACCGCCGAGGCGTACGCCGAGGTCGCCGATGGCGATGCCGCCAGCGTGGCCGACGCCGTCGACGCCGCCCGGCAGGCCGCCCCCGGCTGGGCCGGGCTGCGCAACAGCGAACGTGCCCGCCACCTGGAGCGCCTCGCGGATGCGCTGGAGGCGCGCATCGAGGCCTTCGCCCGCGCCGAGGCAGTCGACGCCGGCAAGCCGCTCGCGCTGGCCCGCGACATCGAGATCCCGCGCGCGGTCAGCAACCTGCGCTTCTTCGCCCACGCGGCCACCCAGTTCGCCAGCGAGTCGCACCACGGCGAAGCCGGCCTGAATTACACGCTGCGCAGCCCGCTCGGCGTGGTCGGCTGCATCAGCCCGTGGAACCTGCCGCTGTACCTGTTCACCTGGAAGATCGCGCCGGCGCTGGCCGCGGGCAATGCGGTGGTCGCGAAGCCCTCGGAGGTGACCCCGGCCAGCGCGACTCTGCTCGGCGAATTGGCGCTGGAGGTCGGGCTGCCCCCGGGCGTGCTGAACATCGTGCATGGCCTCGGGCCGGCGGTCGGCGAAGCCCTGGTCGCGCATCCGCGGGTCAAGGCGATCTCGTTCACCGGCAGCACCGCGGTCGGCCGGCGCATCGCCGGCATCGCCTCGCCTATGCTCAAGAAGCTGTCACTGGAGCTGGGCGGCAAGAACGCGACCCTCGTGTTCGCCGACAGCGACTGGCGCGCGCAACTGGACACGCTGGTGCGCAGCGCCTTCCAGAACAGCGGGCAGATCTGCTTGTGCGGCTCGCGCCTGCTGGTCGAACGCGCCGTGTACGACGAGTTCCGCGAGGCCTTCGTGGCCCGCGTCCGCGCCTTGCAGGTCGGCGCACCGCTCGCACCCGGCACCCAGGTGGGGCCGGTGGTCTCGCAGGCGCACTTCGACAAGATCCTCGCGGCGCTGGAGCGCGCCCGTGCCGAGGGCGGCCGCGTGCTGTGCGGCGGCGACGCGCTGGATCGGCCGGGGTGGTACCTCGCGCCCACGGTGATCGACGGCCTCGACGCGACCTGCGCCACCAACCGCGAGGAGATCTTCGGCCCGGTGGCCACGCTGCAAGCGTTCGACGACGAAGCGCAGGCGCTGGCATGGGCCAATGCCGGCGACTACGGGCTGTCCGCCAGCGTGTGGACGCGCGACCTCGCGCGGGCGCACCGGCTCGCGGCCGCCCTCGACGTCGGCATCGTGTGGATCAACACCTGGCTGATGCGCGACCTGCGCACGCCATTCGGCGGCACCGGCGCCTCCGGCCTGGGCCGCGAGGGCGGCATGGAAGCGATGCGCTTCTTCACCGACCCCAAGAACGTCTGCATCGCCCTGCCATGAGTGCGATCCGTTCGACGCGCACCATGCTGGCCGCATGCCTGCTAGCGTCCGCCGCCCCCGCCCTCGCGGGCGACGATCCGGCGGATGCGATGGCGGCGTTCTTCAAGCGCATGCAGGCCACCACGACGCCGTTCGAGGAATTCCGGTTCATGAGCGGCCCCGAGGTCGAGGCGAATCCGGTCTGGAAGCAACTCGCGGCGCAGACCCTGGCGGCCAGCCTGGCCAACCTCGGCCGCCCCAACGAGGCCTACCGCACCTTCCCCTACCGCGATCGCTCGCCCGCGCCTTCGGGCCTGCCGACGCCGGCCAGCCATCGCGCGCTGCCGGCGGCCGACTGGGTCGCGGCGCAGGCGCGCCACCTGCGCGTGGTGATGGTCAACGAATCGCACCACCAGCCGCGCACGCGCCTGCTGACCCTGGCCTTGCTGGCGCCGTTGCGCGCGCAGGGGTACACCCATCTCGCGGTCGAGACGCTGGCGCCCAACCCGTTGCCGAAGGGCTATCCCACCCTCGACAGCGGCTACTACACGCGCGACCCGGTGTTCGCCGCACTCATCCGCGAGGCGATCCGCCTGGGCTACGTGCTGGTCCCCTACGAGCCCGAGTCCGGCCCCGGGCAGACCCAGCAGCAGCGCGAAACCGGGATGGCACAGGTCCTCGCCGACCTCGTGCGCACGCAGCCCGACGCCAAGCTGCTGGTCCACGCCGGCTACGGCCACATCGGCAAGGAAGCCGCCAGCCAACCGGCCCAGGCCGACCCGATGGCGCGCGAGTTCATGCGCCTGTCGGGCCTGCCGGTGCTCGCGCTGGACCAGACCAAGCTGGGCTGGGAGGACGGCGAGGCGCAGGCGCGCCTGGCCCGCGCGTTCGCGATCCGGGCGCCCAGCGTGCTGCTGGCGCGCGAAGGCGCAACCGCCTGGAGCGCCTTGCCGGCGCGGTACGACGCCAGCGTGGTGCTGCCGGACGACGACCGCGAGGCCTTGCGGCCCGCCTGGCTCAGCCTCGACGGGCGCCGGCAGCCGGTCGCCATCGACCTCACGCCGTGCCTGGGCCACCTGCCCTGCCTCGCCGAGGCGCGCCATGCCGCGGAAGGCGACGACGCGATCCCGGCCGACCAGTTCGTGATGCTGGCCGAGCGCGACGCCGGCACGCCGCTCTACCTCGCGCCCGGCGGATACCGCCTGCGCTACACCGGCGGCGACGGCAACACGCTGGGCGAACGGCGCTTGCAGGTACCATCCGCGCCCGACGCCACCACAACGAGCGCCGCCGCCCCATGAACCGACTCGACCACCTGCTCGCCAAGAACCGCGAATGGGCCGAGCGCATCTCGCGCGAGGACCCGACCTTCTTCCAGCGCCTCTCGCGCCAGCAAGCCCCGAAATACCTGTGGATCGGCTGCTCCGATTCGCGCGTGCCCGCCAACCAGGTCGTCGACCTCGCGCCGGGCGAGGTCTTCGTCCACCGCAACATCGCCAACGTGGTCGTGCACACCGACCTCAACTGCCTCTCGGTGATCCAGTTCGCGGTCGACGTGCTGCAGGTCGAGCACATCCTGGTCGTCGGCCACTACGGCTGCGGCGGCGTCCACGCGGCGCTGACCCGGGCGCGCGTGGGCCTGGCCGACAACTGGATCCGCCACGTCGGCGACGTCGCCGAGAAGCATGCCGGGCTGCTGGCCGGCGCAGGCGAGGAACCGCTGCAGCACGACCGCCTGTGCGAGCTGAACGCGCTGGAGCAGGTCGCCAATGTCTGCCAGACGACCATCGTGCGGGATGCCTGGGCGCGTGGCCAGGTGCTCGCGGTGCATGGCTGGGTGTACACCCTGCGCGACGGCCGCGTGCACGACCTCGGCCTCGACGTGGCCGGCATCGATCAATTGGAACCGCAGTACGTCGCCGCGCTGGCGCGCATCCGCGACGACCGGGAAGACCGCTGATGTCGGGCGCGATCCATGCCACTGGTGCCCCGCGCGCGGTCGGCCACTACCCGCACGCCCGGCGCGTGGGCCGCACGCTGTACCTGTCCGGGATCGGCCCGCGCGACCCGGCGAGCAACGGCATCCCCGGCAACGTCCACGATGCCGACGGCCACCTCATCGCCTACGACATCGACGCGCAGGCGCGCGCGGTGTTCGCCAACGTGCGCACCGTGCTGGAGGCCAGCGGCGCGCGCTGGGAGGACCTGGTCGACGTCACCGTCTACCTGACCGACATGGCGCGCGACTTCGCGGCCTACAACGCGGTCTGGGCCGAGCATTTCCCCGATGCCGCCACCGCCCCCTGCCGCACCACCCTGGGCATCACCGCGCTGCCGACGCCGATCGCGATCGAACTCAAGTGCGTCGCCCACCTGGAGGACTGAGCCATGCCGCTGCCCGGACCGATCAACCTGCAGGCCTGGATCGACGACCACCGGCACCTGCTGAAGCCGCCGGTCGGCAACAAGTGCATCGTCGACGACGAGTACATCGTGATGATCGTCGGCGGCCCGAACGCGCGCACCGACTACCACTTCGAGGACGGGCCCGAGTGGTTCTTCCAGCTGGAAGGCGAGATGGTCCTGCGCATCCAGGAGGACGGGGCCGCGCGCGACATCCCGATCCGCGCCGGCGAAACCTTCTACCTGCCGCCGCGAGTACCGCACTCGCCGCAGCGCATGCCGGGCAGCGTCGGCCTGGTCATCGAGCGCAAGCGGCTGCCGCACGAGGACGATGCGCTGATGTGGTTCTGCGTGTCCTGCAACCACAAGCTGTACGAGGAATCCTTCCACCTGGTCGACATCGAGCAGGACTTCTTCCGCGTGTTCGAGCGCTTCTACCGCGACGACCACCTGCGCACCTGCGCGCGATGCGGCACGCTCAACCCGCGCCCGCAGCGCTACGAGATGCAGGGGACGCAGGCGGACATCACCTGAGCTTGCGTTTGCCCAATTCGGGCAATATCCTGCCCGATATGGGCATCGACACAAAACCCCGTGTCAGTGAAGCGGCCGCGCTGTATGCCAGTGCCAACCTGTCCGATGCCCTGTTCACCGCCACCCAGCAGCGCGTGCTGGGCTGCCTGTTCGGCCAGCCCGGGCGGAGCTTCTCGATCAGCGAACTGATCCAGACCACCGGCGCCGGCAGCGGTGCGGTGCAGCGCGAGCTGGCCCGGCTTTCCGGGAGCGGGCTGCTCAGCGTGGAGCAGTTGGGCAAGCAGAAGCTGTACCGCGCCAACCCCGGCAGCCCGATCCACGACGAGATCGTCGCCATCGTGCGCAAGACCTTCGGCCTGGCCATGCCGTTACGCGACGCGTTGATGCCGCTGGCCGACCGCCTGCACGCGGCCTTCGTGTTCGGATCGGTGGCCAAAGGCAGCGACACCGCCAGCAGCGATATCGACCTGATGCTGGTCTCGGACGCACTGACCTATGCCGATGCGATGGCCGCCCTGCACCCGCTCATGGAGCGACTGGGGCGCGAGATCAACCCCACGCTCTACACCCGTGCCGAACTGCGCAAGCGCATCGCCGACGGCAACAGCTTCGTCACCCGCGTGCTTGCGCAACCCCGCCTGTGGCTGATCGGAAACGACGATGCCCTCGCCGCTTGAGAACCTAGCGGGCACGGGCAAGCCGCTGCTCGCCGAAGCGCCGGATGCCGTGGAATTCGCCGGCTTGCTGCGCTCGGGCCGCGCACGCCTGACCGATGCCCGCAATGCCGCGTTGTCGCTGGAAAGCCGCTTCGACCTGGCCTACAACGCCGCGCACGCGCTGTGCCTGGCTGCGTTGCGCCGCCACGGCTTCCGCGCCCGTCACCGCTACATCGTGTTCCAGGTGCTGCCGCACACCCTGGGCCTGGGGCCCGAGGTCTGGCGCGTACTGGCCAAAGCACACGACCTGCGCAACCTGGCCGAGTACGAAGGCCATGTGGACGTCGATGCGCGGCTGGTGACGGATGTGATTGCGGCGTGTGAGGCGGTGGCGGGCAATATTGATGCTACGAACAAAGGTGTTTGAATGGCCGACCTAGCAATGCTCGCCAAGCGCTACCACACGGATGTACATGCCGCCGACGCCGCGCCTGTTCCGGGTGAACCAGAAGCGCAACTCACCACGCCGGTCAGCAATCTATTCACCGCATTGGTGGAACAGGCAGGCCTAGGCCACCTTCGCCTGATCCGCGAGAGCCGACTAGGCGGCAGCCGCCCCGACTTCGCAGCCTTGCACGAGCGCGCGGGCAAGACCCACCAGATCGGCTACATCGAGTTGAAGGCCCCGGAGGTGGCGACCGATCCGTCCACGTGGTTGGGCCGCAATGCGTCGCAGTGGCAGAAGATGAGTGTCGATGCGGAAATCCTGCTGCTGTGCAACGGACGCAGCGCACGGCTGTATCGGGATGGCGAAGCCGTTGGAGATGCCGCCGAACTGCCTTTTGACGATCCCCACGCGTGGGATGCGCAGCCGCTGCTGAGACTGCTGCGTCGGTTCATCGATTCCCGGCCGACGCCGGTGACCAGCGTTGGCGACCTGTCACGCCGTCTGGCTGTTCGCACCGCGGACCTTCGTGATCGCCTGCTGTGGTTGATGGAGCAGGCAGGCGAAGCAGGCGATACCGCCCGCGGGGGATTCGAGGCTTGGAAGCAGCACGTGCATCCGCACGCCTCGGAGCGCGATTTCGCCGACGGGGTGTCGCAGGTCGTGGCTTACGGTATGGTGTTGGCCGCGTTGTCGGTGACCGGCGCCGATGCCGATGCGGACGGCTACATCAGCGTGGCCGAGGCGCGCGCGGCGATCCGCGGGATCAGCCCGGTCATGGCCGCGGCGTTCGCGCCGCTGGTGGACAAGCCCGTGCTGTTTGCGGCGGTCGAAGCCGAACTCGGCGCTCTGGAAACCCTGATTGGCGCCATCGACGCCAAACGCGTCAATCGCAGCGCGGATCGGCGCGGCGAACCTTGGCTTTATTTCTATGAGGACTTCCTCAGCGTTTACGACCCGGAGGAACGGAAGCAGGCCGGCGTTTATTACACCCCGACGGCGATCGTGCAGGCGATGGTGCGCATCGTCGATCACCTGCTGGTCGAGCGTTTCGGCATCCGGCTCGGCTTTGCCGACAAGCAAGTGGTGACGCTGGACCCGGCCACCGGCACCGGCACGTTCCCGCTTGCGGTCATCGACCGTGCGGCGGAGCGCGCGGCAGCCGAACGCGGGCCGGGTGGCCGCGCGCAAGCAGCCACCAGCTTGTCCCACAACCTGTTTGCGTTCGAGTTGTTGCCAGGGCCGTACGCGGTGGCCCAACTGCGGATCAACCAGCGCCTGGGTGAGCTGCAGTCCACCAGCGCGTTGTCCGGCCATGTGGTGCTGACCGATACGCTGGAATCCCCACTGGACCCGAAACCGTCGATGCCGCTGTTCGGCGATGCGGAAGTACTGGCAGCGGAGCAGAACCGCGCCAAGCGCATCAAGCTGGAGCAGAAGGTCACGGTGGTGATCGGCAACCCGCCCTACCGGCGGGTGGAGCGCGAGATCGAAGGCCGCGGTTCCGGTGGCTGGGTGGTGGAGGGCAAGGTGCCGGGCCGCCGTGGCAAGCGGGAAAACAGGAGCCTGTTCGACGACATCCTGGACGTGGCCAAGCGCGAAACGATCTTCAGCCACCACGCCAGCCTGTACAACCTGTACGTGTACTTCTGGCGCTGGGCGATCTGGAAGGCGTTCGAGGCGCACGGCGACGGCCCGGGCGTGGTGGCCTTCATCACCGGCAGCAGCTGGCTGCGCGGGCCCGGCTTCGTCGGCCTGCGCCAACTGGCGCGGGAAGTCTGCGACGAGGCCTGGGTGCTCGACCTGGGCGGCGACAACAAGGGCGCCAACCCGGAGGAGAACGTGTTCGCGATCGAAACGCCGGTCGCCGTGGTGGTGCTGGCGCGCAAGGACAAACAGGAGCGCACGCGGCCGGCGCGCATCCATTACCGCCGCATCCATGGCAGTGCGGCCGACAAGCTCGCAGCGATGCAGGCCATCGCCGACCGCAACGATCCGCTGGCAGGCGACTGGCAGGACGGCCCGACCGATTGGCTCGCGCCGCTGGCGCCATCCACTGGCGATGCGGCCTGGAACGACTTGCCTGCCCTGGCGGACCTGTTCCCCTGGCAGCAGCCAGGCTGCAAGTACGGACGCACTTGGCCCATCGCGACTACAGCCGAGACCCTGCAACAACGCTGGGCGCGTTTCGTGTCCGCGCCGCTGGAGGAAAAATCCGCACTCTTCGTCACCGCCAAGACCGGGCGCAACATCAGCACCAAGGTCCCGGGCTATGCGGTGCTCAATACCTTGGCTGCTGGTGCAACGTCGGAGCCCATCGTCCGTTATGGGTATCGCAGCTTCGACCGGCAGTGGGCTATCAAGGACCCGCGCCTGGCTGCGCTGGAACGGCCCGCGCTCTGGGATTCATTCTCGGAGTCACAGTTGTACTTCGCGGCGCCTATGACCGCGACCTCATCCGCAGGCGCGATCCTGACGGTAACGGGCCATGTCCCGGATCTTCATTACTACAACGGCCGCGGTGGCAAGGACATCTTGCCGCTATACCGCGACGCCGCCGCGCAGCAGCCCAATCTGGCGCAAGGACTGCAAGCTGCGCTGGGCCAGCGGCTGGGGATCGGCGAGCCCTCGCCGGAAGACATCGCCGCCTACGTGTACGCGCTGCTGTCCGCCTCGCGCTACCAGCAGCGCTTCGCGGAGGCGCTGAAAACACCGGGGCCGCGTGTGCCGATGACCGCCGATCCTGAACTGTGGGCGGAAGCGGTGGCGCTAGGACGCGAATTGCTGTGGCTGCATACCTGGGCCGAGCGTTTCAATGACCCGGAGGCAGGCCGGGGCAGCCGCCTGCCGCACATCGAAGGCATCGGCTGGGAGTCGCATATCACGAAGATGCCGCAAACCAATTCGGACATCGCCTACGACAAGAAGACCCAACAGTTGCGGGTCGGCGACGGCGTCGTCACCGGCGTTCGACCGGATGTCTGGGGCTACAGCGTCAGCGGCATGGAGGTCGTAAAGAAGTGGCTCGGCTACCGCACCGCGAAGGGCACGGGCCGCGCCGCATCTTCCAACAATCCGCTGGATAAGATTCGCCCGGCCGCCTGGCCGGACGCATGGAACGACGAATTGCTGGACCTGCTGCGCCTGCTGACCCGCACACTCGATCTGCAGCCGATGCAGTCTGACCTGCTGGATCGCATCTGCGCAGGCTCGCTCGTCGGGGCGTCGGAACTGCCCATGCCAACCGTTCTTCAACGCAAGCCTCCGAAGTAAGGTGCCTACAATTCACCGATGCTCAAGATCGACACTCACGCCCACTACCTGCCGCGCGACTGGCCCGACCTGGCCAGCAAATACGGCGATGCCCGCTTCCCGGTGATCCACCACGGCGACGACGGCCGCCACCGCATCTACAAGGACGGCAAGTTCTTCCGCGAGATCTGGCCCAAGACCTGGGACCCGCAGATCCGCATCGACGACTACGCCGGCTTCGGCGTGCAGGTGCAGGTGCTGAGCACGGTGCCGGTGATGTTCAGCGAGTGGGCCAAGGCCAGCCATGCGCTGGAGCTGCATCGCGCGCTCAACGACCACATGGCGCAGACCTGCCGCGACTATCCGCGCCACTACGCCGGCATCGGCACGGTGCCGCTGCAGAGCCCGCAGCTCGCCATCCGCGAGCTGGAACGCTGCATGGATGAACTCGGCCTGCAGGGCGTGCAGGTCGGCAGCCACGTCGGCGACTGGAACCTGGACGCGCCGGAATTGTTCGAGTTCTTCCAGGCGGCAAGCGACCTGGGCGCGGCGATCCTGGTGCACCCGTGGGACATGATGGGCACCGACACCATGCCCAAGTACTGGCTGCCCTGGCTGGTCGGGATGCCCGCCGAGCAGTCGCGCGCCGCCTGCTGCCTGATCTTCGGCGGCGTGCTGGAACGCCTGCCCCGGCTGCGGGTCTGCCTGGCCCACGGCGGCGGCAGCTTCCCGTACACCATCGGCCGCATCGAACACGGCTTCAACATGCGCCCGGACCTGGTGGCCACCGACAACTTCCGCAACCCGCGAGAGTACCTCAAGCGTCTGTACTTCGACTCCTGGGTGGCCGATGACGCCGCCCTGCGCTACCTGCTGGAGACCTGCGGCAGCGAGCGGGTCATGCTGGGCACCGACTATCCCTTCCCGCTCGGCGAGCAGGTCCCCGGCGAAGGCATCGAACGCCTCGGCCTGGACGATGCGCAACGCGCGCGGCTCTACCACGGCACCGCGCTGGAATGGCTCGGGCTGCCCGCCTCGAGGTTCGCATGACCCCGCTTCACGACAACGCGCTGTCCTCCGACGCGCACGCTCAGGCGCGCGACGCCGCCGATCCGCTCCGCGGCTTCCGCGACGAATTCCACCTGCCGCTGCACGACGGCGCGCCGCAGGCGTACTTCGTCGGCAACTCGCTGGGCCTGCAGCCGAAGGGCGCACGCGCGCACGTCGAGGAAGTGCTGGACAAGTGGGCGACCGAGGCCGTCGAGGGCCATTTCACCGGGCAGGCGCAGTGGATGCCCTACCACGAACTGGTGCGCGACCCGCTGGCCCGCGTGGTCGGCGCATTGCCGCAGGAAGTGGTGGCGATGAACTCGCTGACCGCCAACCTGCACCTGATGCTGGTCAGCTTCTACCGGCCCACGCGCGAACGGCCGGTCCTGCTGATGGAAGCCGGCGCCTTCCCGTCGGACCGCTATGCGCTGGAATCCCAGCTGCGCTTCCACGGCTTCGACCCGGCCGAGGCGCTGGTGGAGGTGGAACCGGACAACGCCGACGGCACGTTCTCGATGGCCGCGATCGAGCGCGCCATCGCGACGCATGGCCCGCGGCTCGCGGCGATCGTGTGGCCCGGCGTGCAATACCGCACCGGCCAGGCCTTCGACCTCAAGGAGATCGCGCGGCTCGGCCACGCCGCCGGCGCGGTGGTCGGCTTCGACCTCGCGCATGCGGTCGGCAACCTGCCGCTGCGACTGCACGACAGCGGCGCCGACTTCGCGGTGTGGTGCCACTACAAGTACATGAACTCCGGCCCGGGCGCGGTCGCGGGCTGCTTCGTGCACGAGCGCCACGCGCGCACCGACCGCCCGCGCTTCGCCGGCTGGTGGGGCAACGACGCGTCCGTCCGCTTCAAGATGGGCCCGCAGTTCTCGCCCACGCTGGGCGCCGACGGTTGGCAGCTGTCCAATCCGCCGATCCTCGGCCTGGCGCCGCTGCGCGCGTCGCTGGACCAGTTCGACCGCGCGACGATGCCGGCCCTGCGCGCCAAGTCCGAGTCGCTCACCGGCTACCTCGAGCAGCTCATCGATGCCGACCTGCGCGACGTGCTTCAGGTGGTCACCCCGCGCGACGTGGCGCAGCGTGGTTGCCAACTGTCGATCCGGGTCATCGGGGGCCGCGAACGCGGCCGCGCGCTGTTCGGCTTCCTGGCCGCGCGCGGCGTACTCGGCGACTGGCGCGAACCGGACGTGATCCGCATCTCGCCGGCGCCGCTGTACAACACGCATGCCGACGTCCTGCGCTTCGCGCGGACCACGCGGGAGTGGCGCGATGCGCACTGAATCCAGGGCGATCACCATCGTCGGCGGCGGGCTCGCCGGCGCCTTGCTGGCGATCCTGCTGGCCCGCCGCGGCTGGTCGGTGGATGTGTTCGAACGGCGTGGCGACCCGCGCGTGGAAGGCTATGCCGGCGGGCGCTCGATCAATCTGGCGCTGGCCGAGCGCGGCCTGCACGCATTGCGCCAGGCCGGCGCCGACGAGGCGGTGATGCGCCAGGCGGTGATGATGCGCGGCCGCTTCGTGCATCCGCTGCAGGGCACGCCCGGCCTGCAGCGCTATGGCCGCGACGATTCCGAGGTGATCTGGTCGATCAACCGCGGCGAGCTGAACATCGTGCTGCTGCAGATCGCGGAGTCGCACGGCGCGCGTCTGCATTTCGACCATCGCCTGGAGCGCGTCGACTTCGTCGACCACGTCGCCCACTTCCGCCGCCACGATGACGACGTCGCGCATCCGTTCGAGTCGCTGGTCGGCGCCGATGGCGCAGGCTCCACCCTGCGCGCGGAGATGGCGCGGGTGCTGCCGCTGGGCGAGCGCACCGAATGGCTGGACCATGGCTACAAGGAGCTGGAGATCCCGCCGGACGCGCATGGCGGTTTCCGGATCGAACCGAACGCGCTGCACATCTGGCCGCGCGGGCATTACATGTGCATCGCCCTGCCGAACGACGAGCGCACCTTCACGGTCACCCTGTTCCTGCCGCATGCCGGACCCTGGCCCTCGTTCGAGACGGTGCCCGATGCCGATGCCGCGCAGGCGCTGTTCGAACGTGACTTCCCGGACGCGCTGCCGCTGATCCCGGACCTGCGCAAGGATTACCAGGCCAATCCGGTGGGCAACCTCGCCACCCTGTACCTCGACCGCTGGCACATCGCCGGCAAGGCGGTGCTGCTCGGCGATGCCGCGCATGCGATGGTGCCGTTCCACGGCCAGGGCATGAACTGCGCGTTCGAGGATTGCGTGGCGCTGGCCGCGCACCTCGAGCGTGCGTCCAGCCGCAGCGCCGCGTACGCCGGATTCGAGGCCCAGCGGAAGCCGGATGCCGAGGCGATCCAGCGCATGGCGCTGGAGAACTACATCGAGATGCGCGACAAGGTCGACGATGAGGCCTACCTGCTGCAACGCGAGCTGGAACTGGCCCTGCAGGCGCGCCACCCGGACCGCTTCGTGCCGCATTACGCGATGGTCAGCTTCATGCGCATCCCGTACTCGCAGGCGCTGCATCGCAGCGAAGTGCAACGAGTGATCCTGGAGGACGCCACCCGCGGGCTGGATTCTCTCGACGGCATCGATTGGGCCGCAGCCGACGCCGCCGTGCTGGCGAAGCTGGAGCCGCTGGCCGCATGACCACGACCGCAGGCGGCGGCCGGGCACGGCATCGATGCAGAGGCGGCCACGGATGGCCGCCGTCGGCGAATCCAAGCCGGATGCGCAGCCTGAGCCGCTGCACGATGGGGGCCCGGCCAGCCTGCCTGCGACGACGGGAACAGGGATGAGCGCCAGTTTCCTGTTCTACGACCTCGAAACCTTTGGCGCCGATCCGCGCCGGACCCGCATCGCGCAGTTCGCGGCGATCCGCACCAACGAGGCGCTCGAGGAGATCGACGATCCGATCTCCTTCTTCGTGCAGCCGGCGAACGACCTGCTGCCCTCCCCGTACGCGACCATGGTCACCGGCATCGCGCCGCAGGATGCCTTGCGCGACGGCGTCAACGAGGCCGCGGCCTTCGCCCGCATCGTCGACGAGATGGGCCGCCCCGGCACCTGCAGCGCCGGCTACAACTCGCTGCGCTTCGACGACGAATTCGTGCGCCACGGGCTGTACCGCAATTTCCACGACCCCTACGAGCGCGAATGGCGCGGCGGCAACTCGCGTTGGGACCTGCTCGATGCGCTCCGCCTGATGCACGCGCTGCGCCCGGACGGCATCGCCTGGCGCCAACGCGAGGACGGCGGCGGCACTAGCTTCAAGCTGGAGCACCTGGCCGCGGACAACGGCCTGCGCATCGGCGAGGCGCACGAGGCGCTGAGCGACGTGCGGGCGCTGATCGGGGTCGCCCGCCTGTTCCGCCGCCACCAGCCGAAACTGTGGGACTACGCGCTGCGCCTGCGCGACAAGCGCCATGCGTCCTCGCTGCTCGATGTCGCGGCGATGACGCCGGTGCTCCACGTGTCGCAGCGGTTCCCCGCCTCGCGTCTGTGCGCGGCGCCGGTGTTGCCGCTGGCGCGGCATCCGCAGATCGACTCGCAGGTGATCGTGTTCGACCTCGGCGACGAACCCGAGGCCCTGCTCGACCTCGATGCCGAGGCGATCGCCGAACGCCTCTACATCCGCCAGGCCGACCTGCCCGAAGGCGAGGCGCGCGTCCCGCTCAAGCTCGTGCACACCAACAAATGCCCGGCCCTGGTCGCCTGGGACCACCTGCGCGCACCCGACTTCGACCGGCTCGGCATCGACCCGGACGTCGTGCTGCGGCGCGTGGACCGCGTGCGTGACGCCGGACCGGCGATCGCCGAGAAGGCGCGCCGGGTGTTCGCTCGCACGCGCCCGCCGGACCCGGTGGACGTGGACGCCGCGCTCTACGACGGCTTCCTCGGCGATGGCGACAAGCGCCTGCTCGCGCAGGTGCGCGGCACCCCGCCGCACCTGCTGGCCAAGGCACGGTACGCCTTCCGCGATGCGCGCCTGCCGGAGCTGCTGTTCCGCTACCGCGCGCGCAACTGGCCGGACAGCCTGCTGCCCGACGAGCGCCGGCGCTGGGACGACTACCGCCGGCACCGGCTGCAGGCCGACAACGGCCTGTCAGAGGTGACCTTCGACGCCTTCCACGCGCAGGTCGCGGAGTTGCGTGCGACGCATGCAGGCGATGGCGCGCGCCAGGTCCTGCTGGACCGGCTGCAAGCCTGGGGCCGGCAAATCGGGGATGCGATCGGGTGAACACGCTTGCCGGGCGTCCCCGCATTGCGCAGGATGGCCGGGCGCGGCGGAACGAGGACAGGACGATGGGCAGGAAGGCGAAATGGACGCTGGCGGGCACGTGCGCCGTGCTGCTGGCATTGCTGGCATTCGTGGCCGCCGGCCCCTACCTGGCGATGAACGGGATCCGCAACGTGGTCGCTTCCGGCGAGTATGGGGAGTTGTGGCGTTTCGTGGACTTCGAGCAGTTGCGCGACAGCGTGCGCCCGCAGGTGCAGGACCGGATCGTGCGCGGACTGATGGAGCGCCTCGGGCCCGGCGGCACCGCACAGGCCGTCGGGGGCGTCACTTCGGTGATCGCCGAACCGGCGATCGACGCCATCGTCTCGCCGACCGGCATCGCGCTGCTCATGCATGGCACGGCCCTGGCCCGCAAGGTCTCCGGGGGGCACGGCGCAGGCGTCGATGCCGCCCCACAGGATCCCCTGCGCAACGCCCGCACACGCTGGGTCTCGCCCTCGCTGTTCACCGCCACGGTATTGAACGCCGAGGGCAAGCCGGTGGTGTTCGAGTTCCGCCGCAGCGGCATCAGCTGGAAGCTCGCGGGCCTGCGCCTGCCCGATTGAGTCAGTCGTTGGCGACGCCGTGCGGCACGTGGCCGGCGGCGACGTGGCGCCGTGCCGAATCGATGTTGTGCGGCGAGTCGTCGAAGAAGATGTCGGCGCCGAAGGCCTCCAGGAACGGTCCCTTCTCGCGGCCGCCGAGGAACAGCGCCTCGTCCAGGCGCACGCCCCACTCGCGCAGGGTGCGGATCACCCGTTCGTGCGCCGGCGCCGAACGCGCAGTCACCAGCGCGGTCCGGATCGGGGCATCGTCGCCGGGCGGATACGCGGCCTGCAGGTCGTGCAAGGCCGACAGGAAGCCGCGGAACGGCCCACCGGACAGTGGCTCGCGTGCCCGCGCGCGTTCGTGGGCGCCGAAGGCCTCGACGCCCTGTTCGCGCGAGACACGTTCGCTCTCGTCGCCGAAGATCACCGCATCGCCGTCGAAGGCGATCCGCAGTTGCGGGTGGCGCGGTTCGCCGGCCTGCGCCGGCAGGATGGTCGCCGCGGCGACCCCGGCCTCCAGCGCCGCGCGCACCGATTCCGGGTTGGCCGACAGGAACAGCTGCGCGCCGAACGGCTTGATGTAGGGCCAGACCGGCGCGCCCGAGGTGAAGGTGGCGCGGCGGATGTCCAGGCCGTGGTGCTGGATCGAGTTGAACACCCGCAGGCCGGTGTCGGCGGAATTGCGCGACAGCAGGATCACCTCGACCCGCGGCGCGCCAGCGGCGGCGCCGGCATTCAGCGCCAGCAGCTTGCGCACCAGCGGGAAGGCGATGCCCGGCGCGAGCACGTCGTCCTCGTGGCGGCGCTGGTGGTCTGCGAAGGCGGCGATGCCCTCGCGCTCGAACAGCGCGTGGCTGTCCTCGAGGTGGAACAGCGCACGCGTCGTGATTGCGACGACCAGCGGTGGCGGCGGGGAATCCATGGCGCGAGGATGCGGCATCGGCGTCGCAGCGGCTGCGACGCGCTCAGCTCATGAACTGTTCGCTGAGGATCCGTTCTTCGAGGTTGTGCTCGGGATCGAACAGCAGCGTGACCTTGCGGTCGCGCGACTCGCGCACCAGCACCTCGGTCACGTCGCGCACCTCGTGCGAGTCGGCGGTGGCGCTGACCGGGCGCTTGAGCGGATCCAGCACGCGGAAGCGCACCTCGGTCCCGGACTTGAGCACCGCGCCACGCCAGCGCCGAGGGCGGAACGGCGCGATCGGGGTCAGCGCCATCACGTTGGCGCCGAGCGGCAGGATCGGCCCGCTGGCGGAGAAGTTGTAGGCGGTGCTGCCCGCCGGCGTGGCCACCATCACCCCGTCGCAGATCAGTTCGTCGAGGCGGACCTGGCCGTTCAACTCGATGCCGACGTGCGCAGCCTGCCGCGTCTGCCGCAACAGGGAGACCTCGTTGTAGGCGAGCGAACCGACGCTGGCCCCGGATTCGGTCTGCGCGAGCATCTCCAACGGATGCAGCACGGCGGGTTCGGCGGCGGCCAGCCGCGCGAGCAGGTCGTCGCCCTCGCGGAACTGGTTCATCAGGAAACCGACGGTACCCAGCTTCATGCCGTACACCGGTTTGCAGAGGCCGCCATGCCGGTGCAGCGTCTGCAGCATGAAGCCGTCGCCGCCGAGCGCGACCAGCACGTCGGCCTCCTGCGGCGGATGCGTGCCGTGGCGCGCCGAGAGCGCGGAGAACGCGGCCTGGGCGTCGTCGGTGGGGCTGGCCAGCAGGGCGAGGCGCGGCGTGCTCATGCCGCGAGCTTACCCGCAGCGGGCATCCGATGGCAGGGACCCGGCCGACGACGCAGGCGCATCGGCCGGGTCCGGGCACTCAGCCGCGGCTGGCCAGCTGCGCGAGGCGCTGCACCGCGACGGAGGCCGTCGGGTAGTCCAGCGACTTCTGCGCGGCGAGCTCGCCGAGCATGGCCAGGGTGAAGCGCAGGCTCTGGTCGTCGCGCGCCATCCACGCGCCGACCTTGGCATCCGCATCCTTGCCCGGCATCGCCAGCACCTGGTTCGTGAGCGCGCGCATCTGCGCGGCGAGTTCGTCGCGCAGCACGCCGCGGGCGACCGCATGCCAGCGCCCCTCGACCTTCAGCGCCTCGATCTGCTCGCGCAGCCAAGGTTCGCGCAGGGCATCGCCGAGGCGGAAGTAGACCTTGGCCACTTCGATCGGGCGCAGCTTGCGCTCGCGTGCGAGTTCGATGATGTCCGGGCTGGCCTCCAGGTACGGCAACGCCGCCAACTGGTCGGCGAGCGCGGCGGGCAGGCCCTTCGCGCGCCAGTCCTTGCGGCTGGCCTCGTACGCCGGTCGCTGCGATGGCGGCAGGATACCCTCGCCCGCGCGGATGTCGCGGAACCCGTCGTGGTAGCGCGCGACCGCGGTGGTGATGTCCGGGATCGCGCCGGGGCGCGACAGCAGCCAGCGGGTGAAGCCGCGCTGCAGTTCCCAGATCACCTGCAGGGCGTCGATCTGCGCGGACTCGGCGACCTTGCCGTCGAGCGCGTCGATCTGCGCCCACAGCTCGCGGGCATCCAGCGTCTCGCGGGTGATGGTGAACGCCTTGGCCACCTCGCCCGGGCTGCGGCCGCTGTCTTCCTGCATGCGCAGCAGGAAGGTGGCGCCCATCCGGTTGATGGTGGAGTTGGTCACCGCAGTGGCGATGATCTCGCGCTTCAGGCGGTGCTGCTGCATGCCCTTGGCGTACTTGGCCTGCAGCGGGGCCGGGAAGTAGCGCTCGAGTTCCTTCGAGAGGTACGCATCCTCGGGCACGTCGGAGTCCAGCAGTTGCTGGAACGCCACCAGCTTCGAGTACGAGAGGAGCACGGACAGCTCCGGCCGGGTCAGGCCCTGGCCGCGCGCCTTGCGTTCCGCGATCTCGGCGTCGGACGGCAGGAACTCGATCTGGCGATCGAGCAGGCCCTGCGCCTCCAGCGTGCGGATGAAGTGCTGCTTGGAACCCAGCCGGGACAGGCTCATCCGCTCCATCAGGCTCAGCGCCTGGTTCTGCCGGTAGTTGTCGTTGAGCACCAGCTGCGCGACCTCGTCGGTCATCGAGGCCAGCAGCGCATTGCGCTCGCCGAGCTTGAGCTTCTTCCGGCGCACCTCCGCGTTGAGCAGGATCTTGATGTTCACCTCGTGGTCGGAGGTGTCCACGCCGGCGGAGTTGTCGATGAAGTCGGTGTTGAGCAGCACGCCGTGCAGCGCCGCCTCGATGCGCCCGAGCTGGGTCAGGCCGAGGTTGCCGCCCTCGCCCACCACCTTGCAGCGCAACTGGTTGCCGTCCACGCGCAGCGCGTTGTTGGCGCGGTCGCCGACGTCGGCGTTGTTCTCGCGGCTCGACTTCACGTAGGTGCCGATGCCGCCGTTCCACAGCAGGTCCACCGGCGCGCGCAGGATCGCGTTCATCAGCTCGTTCGGGCTCATCGCGGTGGCGTCGGACTCGATGCCCAGCGCCGCCTTCGCCTCCGCCGACAGCGGGATGGACTTGGCGCTGCGCGGCCACACGCCGCCGCCCTTGCTGATCAGCGCCTTGTCGTAGTCCTCCCAGCTCGAACGCGGCAGCTTGAACATGCGCGCGCGTTCCTTGAACGTCGCCGCCGCGTCCGGGGTCGGGTCGAGGAAGATGTGGCGGTGGTCGAACGCGGCCACCAGGCGGATGTGCTTGCTCAACAGCATGCCGTTGCCGAACACGTCGCCGGACATGTCGCCGATGCCCACGCAGGTGAAGTCCTGCTTCTGGCTGTCGCGGCCGAGCGCGCGGAAGTGGCGCTTCACCGACTCCCACGCGCCGCGCGCGGTGATGCCCATGCCCTTGTGGTCGTAGCCCACCGAACCGCCGGATGCGAAGGCGTCGTCGAGCCAGAAGCCGTGCGCCTGGGCGATGCCGTTGGCGATGTCGGAGAAGGTCGCGGTGCCCTTGTCGGCGGCGACCACCAGGTACGGGTCGTCGCCATCGTGGCGGACCACGCCGGCCGGCGGCAGCACCTTGCCGTCCGCGGACAGGTTGTCGGTGACGTCAAGCAGGCCGTTGATGAAGCGCTTGTAGCAGGCCACGCCCTCGTTGAACCAGGCGTCGCGGTCCTGCGCCGGGTCCGGCGACTGCTTGCAGAAGAAACCGCCCTTGCTGCCCACCGGCACGATCACGGTGTTCTTCACCATCTGCGCCTTGACCAGGCCCAGCACCTCGGTGCGGAAGTCCTCGCGGCGGTCGGACCAGCGCAGGCCGCCGCGCGCGACCGGCCCGAAGCGCAGGTGGATGCCTTCAACGCGCGGACCGCAGACCCAGATCTCGCGGTACGGCCGCGGCTTCGGCAGGTCCGGCACCTTCGACGAATCCAGCTTGTAGCTGACGTAGTCCGCCGGGCCGCCGTCCTTGCGCACGCCACCGGCGTAGTCGATGTAGTAGCTGGTGCGCAGGGTGGCGTCGATCACCCCGATGAAGCTGCGCAGGATGCGGTCCTCGTCGAGGCTGGCGACGCGGTCGAGCAGGCCGAGCAGCGCCGAACGCGCCGCTTCCGTCTGTTCGGCGCGGCCCTTGGCGCGCGCGGCGACCAGCGACTTCAAGGCGGACATCGCGGCCTCGTCGCCGGCGGCGAGCGCCTTCAGCTGCGCGCCGAAGCGGCTCATGCCCTGCTTGATCTCGGCATCGCTCTCGTGGCCGGTGCGCGGGTCGAAGCGGGCCTCGAACAGCTCCACCAGCAAGCGCGCCAGCAGCGGGTAGCGCGCGAGGGTGGCCTCCATGTAGCTCTGCGAGAACGGCACCCCGACCTGCAGCAGGTACTTGCAGTAGGCGCGCAGCATCGCGACCTGCCGCCAGGACAGGCCGGCGGCCAGCACCAGGCGGTTGAAGCCGTCGTTCTCGGCGTCGCCGCGCCAGATCCGCGCGAACGCGTCCTCGAAGTTCTGGTCGATCGCGTCGATGTCGAAGCCGCCGGCCAGCAGCGGTTCGACCTCGAAGTCCTGGATGAAGCTGACGTCGCCGTCGGCGTCGACCCGGTACGGATGCTCCGAGATCACACGCAGGCCCATGTTCTCCATCATCGGCAGCGCGTCCGACAGCGGGATGTCGTCGAGCTGGCGGTACAGCTTGAAGCGCAGGCCGGCATCCTTGCGGCGGTACAGCGACAGGCGCAGGTCGTCCGGGCCGGCGAGCGCGGCAAGGCAGTCGACGTCGGTCGCCGCGACCTCGGGGCTCACTTCCTCGATGTAGCCCGCCGGCAGGGCGCGGCCGTAGCGCTCCAGCAGCTTCAGCCCGGCTTCCTCGCCGTGGCGGGCCACCAGCTGCTCGCGCAGGCCGTCGCGCCAGTCGCGCACGATCTCGGCCAGACCGGCTTCCAGCGCCGGCAGGTCGACCTCGGCGGCGCTGCCTTCGACCGGGCGCACGATCATGTGCAGCTGCGCCAGCGGCGACTGCCCGATCTGCACGGTGGTGTCGACCTGCTCGCCGCCCAGCGCGTCCTTCAGCATCGCCTCGATGCGATGGCGGACCTGGGTGCTCATGCGGTCGCGCGGGATGTAGGCCAGCGCGGAGAAGTAGCGGCCGTAGCGGTCGCGGCGCACGAACAGCTTGCTGCGCACGCGTTCCTGCAGGCCGAGGATGCCCATCGCGGTCTGCGCGAGTTCCTCCTCGCCGGACTGGAACAGCTCGTCGCGCGGCAGGGTCTCGAGGATGTGGCGCAGCGCCTTGCCGCTGTGGCTGGCCGGATCCAGGCCCGACGCGCGCATCACGTGGTCATGGCGCTGGCGCACCAGCGGGATGTCCCACGGGCGGCGGTTGTAGGCGCCCGAGGTGTACAGGCCCAGGAAGCGCTGCTCGCTGACCGGCTTGCCCTTGGCGTCGAAGCCGAGGACGCCGATGTAGTCCATGTAGCCGCGGCGGTGCACGGTGGCGCGCGCATTGGTCTTGGTGAGGATCAGCGCCTCCACCGAGCCCGACTGCGGCATGTAGTGCGCGGCCAGCGACTTCAGCGCGCGCGGCGCGCTCGCGTCCTTGCCGCGCAGCAGGCCCAGCCCGCTGCCGTCGACCGCGGCGAGGACCTCGTCCTTGCCCTGCTTCTCCACCCGGTACTCGCGGTAGCCGAGGAAGGTGAAATGCTCGTCGGCGGCCCAACGCAGGAATTCCTGCGCCTCGCGGCGGCCCTCGTCGGAGACCGGCAGGCGCCGGCTGGCGAGTTCGTCGGCCACCGCCAGCATGCGGTCGCGCATCGGCTCCCAGTCGGCCACGATCGCGCGCACGTCCGCCAGCACCTGCTCGAGCGCGGCCTTCACCGCCGCCATCGAGGCCTGCGGCATGCGGTCGACCTCGAGGTGCATCAGCGATTCGGCCTCGCCCTCGCCCACCGCCTTCAGCTTGCCGGCCTTGTCGCGCAGCAGGCGCAGCACCGGGTGGCCCAGCACGTGCACGCCGATGCCGCGCTCGGCCAGCGCGATGGTCACCGAATCCACCAGGAACGGCATGTCGTCGTTGGCCAGCTGGACCACCGTGTGCGGCGACTCCCAGCCATGGGTGGCGAGGGTCGGGTTGAACAGCCGCACGCGCGCGGTGCCGCGTTTGCGGGTACGCACGAAATCCAGCATGTCGGCGGCCAGCGCCGCCCAGCCCTCGGCGCCGTGCTGGCCGAACTCGTCGCCGTCCATGCGGCGGTAGAAGCCGCGGGCGAAGGCCTGGGCCTCGGCGAGGCCGGACTTCGGGACGCGCTTGGCGAGGGCGGCGAGGATCGCCTGGGTCGGGGCGGAGTCGCCCTGGTCGTTCTGTCGGGTCATCGCGGAGTGTGCCTTGGATGGACGAACGCCGCGCAAGCGCGGCAACGGGGTCTGTTCGGCGAGGGCCGCGGGGACGCGGCCTTGCGGGGTCGGGAGGTGCGGCTCAGCGCAGGCCGGTCTCGTGGCGGGCGATCACCAGCCGCTGGATCTCGCTGGTGCCTTCGTAGATCTCGGTGATCTTGGCGTCGCGGAAGTAGCGCTCGATCGGCATCTCCTTCGAGTAGCCCATGCCGCCGTGGATCTGCAGCGCCTGGTGGGTGATCCACATCGCCGCCTCGGAGGCGGTCAGCTTGGCCACCGACGCCTCGGTGGTGAAGCGCTGGCCCTGCCCCTTCAGCCACGCCGCGCGCAGCGTCAGCAGCAGCGCCGCGTCCAGCTTGCACTTCATGTCGGCGATCTTGGCCTGGGTCATCTGGAACGCACCGATCGGCTGGCCGAAGGCCTTGCGCTCGCGCACGTAGGCCAGCGTCGCCTCGTAGGCGGCGCGGGCGAGGCCGATGGCCTGGCTGGCGATGCCGATGCGGCCGGCGTCCAGCACGCCCATCGCGATCTTGAAGCCGTGGCCCTCCTCGCCCAGCACCTCGTCGGCCTGGACCACGTAGTCGGTGAACTCGATCTCGCAGGTGGCGGAGGCGCGGATGCCCAGCTTCGGCTCGGTCTTGCCGCGATGGAAGCCGGGGCGGTCGGTGTCGATCATGAACGCGGTGATCCCGCGCGCGCCCTTGTCGGGGTCGGTCATCGCGAACAGCACGATGTACTTGGCCACCGGACCGGAGGTGATCCAGCTCTTCTTGCCGTTGACCACGTAGCTGCCGTCGGCCTGCTTCACGGCCTTGCAGCGCATCGCGGTGGCATCGGAACCCGACTGCGGCTCGGTCAGCGCGAACGCGCCGATCTCGCGGCCTTCCGCGATCGCGCGCACGTACAACTGCTTCTGCGCCTCGGTGCCGAAGGTCAGGATGCCGTTGCAGAACAGCGAGTTGTTCACCGAGACGATGGTGCTGTGCGCGGCGTCGGCCGCCGCGATCTCGACCATCGCCAGCACGTAGCTGACCGGGTCCATCCCGGCGCCGCCGTACTCGGCCGGCACCTCGATGCCCATCAGGCCGTTCTCGCCCAGGGTGCGGATGTTCTCCAGCGGGAATTCGCCGGTCCGGTCGTGGTGTTCCGCGCTGGGCGCGATCTTCTCCTGCGCGATGCGCCGGGCCACGTCCTGCAGCATCAACTGTTCTTCGGTGAAGCCAAAATCCACGGCACGCTCCGCGTTCGTTGCAAACGAAATCATTGTACCGCCGGCCCCTGCCAAACCCCACCCCGTCGCCCGCCTTCGCTTGACCGCGGGCGCCCGGCGGACGACACTTATCTTTGGATCGCGATGGAAAGATGAAGATGGATCTCGAAGGCTGGTCGAGCCGGCTCAAGGTCTTCGCCGACGCCACCCGCGTGCGGCTGCTGGCCCTGCTGGCGCGCGAGGAGCTGACCGTGGCCGAACTCTCCGCGATCACCCAGCTCGCGCAACCACGGGTCTCCACCCACCTCGCCAAGCTCAAGGAAGCCGGCCTGGTCCGCGACCGTCGCGCCGGGGTGTCGGCCTACTACCGCTACGAGGAAGACGCCCTCGATCCCGCGCAGCGTGCGTTGTGGGCCTCGATCAGCGCCGGCAGCGACGATCCCCTGCTGCGCCAGGACGCCGAGCGCGTCCCGGGCGTGCTGGCGATGCGCGCCGCCGACCAGAACTGGGCGGACAGCGTCGCCGGCGACATGGAGCGGCACTACTCGCCCGGCCGCACCTGGGAAGCGCTGGCGCGCAGCGCGCTGCCCCTGCTGGAGCCCGGCGACGTGCTCGACATCGCCTCCGGCGACGGCGTGCTGGCCGAACTGCTGGCGCCGCACGCGGGCCGCTACGTCTGCATCGATGCCAGCCAGCGCGTGGTCGCCGCGGCCAGCGAACGCCTGCGCCGCTACCCCAACGTGGAGGTGCGCGAGGGCGACATGCACGCCCTGCCGTTCGCCGCCGCCAGCTTCGACCTGGTGGTGCTGATGCACGCGCTGACCTATGCCGACAAGCCGGCGCAGGCGGTGGCCGAAGCCGCGCGCGTGCTGCGACCGGGCGGCCGCCTGCTGCTATCCAGCCTCGCCCGCCACGAACACCGCAGCGCGGTGCAGGCCTTCGGGCACGTCAACCTCGGCTTCAGCGCGCGCGAGCTGCGCAAGTTCGCCGAGAAAGCCGGCCTTGCGGTGGGCAACGTGGAGTCGGTCACCCGCGAGCGGCGCCCGCCGCACTTCGAAGTGATCTCGCTGATCGCGACCCGGCCCTGAAGGACGCCCGCATGGACACCCTGCCCTGGCGCGACCCGGCGCGCGTGGCCCGCCTCGAGGCCGCCCTGCGCGAACGCATCCTGGTCATCGACGGTGCCATGGGCACCATGATCCAGCGCCATGGCCTGCAGGAAGCCGACTACCGCGGCGCACGCTTCGCCGAAGGTTTCGACGCCCTGTGGTCGGCAGACGGCCATGCGCACGACGGTGGTTGCGCCTGCGCCAGCCACGACCAGCGCGGCAACAACGACCTGCTCAGCCTGACCCGGCCCGACCTGATCCTCGGCATCCACCGCGACTACCTCGCGGCCGGCGCCGACCTGGTCGAGACCAACACCTTCAACTCGACCTCGATCTCGCTGGCCGATTACGGCCTGCAGCACCTGGCGCGCGAGCTGAACCGCGAGGGCGCCCGCCTCGCGCGCGCCGCCTGCGACGAGGCCGAGGCCCGCGATCCGTCGCAGCCGCGCTTCGCGATCGGCGTGCTCGGGCCGACCAGCCGCACCGCCTCGCTGTCGCCCGACGTCAACCGCCCGGGCTTCCGCGCGATCGATTTCGACACCCTGGCCGAGGCCTACCGCGAGGCCGCGCGCGGCCTGGTCGAGGGCGGCGCCGACGTGCTGATGGTCGAAACCGTGTTCGACACCCTCAACGCCAAGGCGGCGCTGTTCGCGATCGACGATGTCTTCGCGGAACTCGGCGCGCGCCTGCCGGTGCTGGTCTCCGGCACCATCACCGACGCCTCCGGACGCACGCTGTCCGGGCAGACCGCGGAGGCCTTCTGGTATTCGCTGCGGCATGCGCGGCCGCTTGCGATCGGGCTCAACTGCGCGCTCGGCGCGAAGGACCTGCGCCAGCACGTGGACGTGCTCGCCCAGGTCGCCGATACCCATGTGAGCGCGCATCCCAACGCCGGTCTGCCGAACGCCTTCGGCGGCTACGACGAAACCCCCGAGGACATGGCCGCGGTGCTGCGCGAATTCGCCGACAGCGGCCTGTTGAACCTCGTCGGCGGTTGCTGCGGGACCACCCCGGCGCACATCGCGGCGATCGCGGCGGCGGTGCGCGGCCTGCCCCCGCGGCAGGTGCCGGCGCTGGCGGACGCGGCATGAGCGCGCTGCCCCGCCATACCCGCCTGGCCGGGCTGGAACCGCTGCTGATCACCCCGCAGACCAACTTCGTCAACGTCGGCGAGCGCACCAACGTCACCGGTAGCGCGCAGTTCAAGAAACTGATCCTGGAAGGCCGCTACGACGAAGCCGTCGCAGTGGCCCGCCAGCAGGTCGAGAACGGCGCGCAGGTCATCGACGTCAACATGGACGAGGGCCTGCTCGACAGCGAGCAGGCGATGGTCGCGTTCCTCAACCTGATCGCCGCCGAGCCCGACATCGCCCGCGTGCCGGTGATGGTCGACAGCTCGAAGTGGTCGGTGATCGAGGCCGGGCTGAAATGCCTGCAGGGCAAGGGCATCGTCAATTCGATCTCGCTGAAGGAAGGCGAAGCCGAGTTCCTGCGCCAGGCGCGGCTGGTGCGCCGCTACGGCGCGGCCGTCGTGGTGATGGCCTTCGACGAACAGGGCCAGGCCGACACCGTCGCACGCAAGGTCGAGATCTGTTCGCGCGCCTTCCGGCTGCTGACCGAAGCAGTCGGCTTCCCGCCCGAGGACATCGTCTTCGATCCCAATGTGTTCGCGATCGCCACCGGCATCGAGGAGCACGATGGCTACGCGGTGGCCTTCATCGAGGCCACCCGCGAGCTGAAGCGCCGCTTCCCGGCCTGCCATGTCTCCGGCGGCGTGTCGAACGTCAGCTTCAGCTTCCGCGGCAACGAGGCGGTGCGGCAGGCGATCCACGTGGTGTTCCTGTACCACGCGATCCGCGCCGGCATGGACATGGGCATCGTCAACGCCGGCGCGCTGCCGCTGTACGACGACCTGGACCCCGACCTGCGCGAGCGCGTCGAGGACGTGGTCCTCAACCGCCGCAGCGACGGCACCGAGCGCCTGCTGGAGATCGCCGACCGTTTCAAGGGCAGGAAGGGCGAGAAGAAGGCCGAGGACCTGCGCTGGCGCGGGCTGCCGGTGCGCGAACGCCTGGGCCACGCGCTGGTGCACGGCCTGGATGCGTGGATCGAGGCCGACACCGAGGAAGCGCGGGTGTTGGCCGCGCGCCCGCTGGACGTGATCGAAGGCCCGCTGATGGACGGCATGAACGTGGTCGGCGACCTGTTCGGCGCCGGGAAGATGTTCCTGCCGCAGGTGGTGAAGTCGGCGCGGGTGATGAAGAAGGCGGTCGCCCACCTGCTGCCCTACATCGAGGAGGAAAAGCGCCGGACCGGAGACGTCGGCAAGTCGAATGGCCGGATCGTGATGGCCACGGTCAAGGGCGACGTCCACGACATCGGCAAGAACATCGTCGGCGTGGTCCTGGCCTGCAACAACTTCGACGTCGTCGACCTTGGCGTGATGGTGCCGGCGCAGAAGATCCTGGACACCGCGCGCGAAGTCGGCGCCGACCTCATCGGCCTGTCCGGGCTGATCACGCCGTCGCTGGAGGAGATGAGCCACGTCGCCCGCGAGATGCAGCGCCAGGGTTTCACCCTGCCCTTGATGATCGGCGGGGCGACGACCTCGCGCGCGCATACCGCGCTCAAGATCGACCCGCATTACCAGGCGCCCACGGTGTGGGTGAAGGATGCGTCGCGCGCGGTCGGCGTGGCCCAGTCGCTGGTGTCGGCCGACCTGCGCGCGCCCTTCATCGCCGCCAACGACGCCGACTTCGCCGAGATCCGCCAGCGCCACCGCGACCGCGGCGATGCGCGGCGCCTGGTGTCGTTGGAGAAGGCGCGCGCGCAGGCCTTCGATGGCGGCTGGGACACCTACGTCCCGCCCGCGCCGCGGCAGCCGGGCCTGCACGTGTTCGACGACTATCCGCTGTCCGAACTGGTCGCCTGCATCGACTGGACGCCGTTCTTCCAGGCCTGGGAACTCGCCGGCAAGTACCCGGCGATCCTCGCCGACCCGGTGGTGGGCGCGCAGGCCAGCGCCCTGCATCGCGACGCGCTGGCGATGCTCGATCGCATCGTGGCAGAACGGTGGCTGACCGCGAGGGCGGTGTTCGGCCTGTGGCCGGCGCAGCGCATCGGCGACGACGTGCGCGTCGATGCCGGTGGCGGGTCCACCCTCCTGCATTTCCTGCGCCAGCAGGTGGACAAGCCGGTGGAACGCCCGGACGTCTGCCTCGCCGACTTCATCGCCCCCGAGGGCCGCGGCATCCAGGACTGGATCGGCGCGTTCGCGGTGACCGCGGGCATCGGCATCGAGCCGCACGTGGCCCGCTTCGAGGCCGACCACGACGACTACAACGCCATCCTGCTGAAGGCGCTGGCCGACCGCCTGGCCGAAGCCCTGGCCGAGCGCCTGCACCAGCGCGTGCGCACCGAGTTCTGGGGCTATGCCGCCGACGAAGCGCTGGACAACGAGGCGCTGATCGCCGAGGCCTACCGTGGCATCCGCCCCGCGCCCGGCTATCCGGCCTGCCCCGACCACAGCGAGAAGGCCACCCTGTTCCGCCTGCTGGATGCACCGGGCAACGCCGGCATGCAGCTCACCGAAAGCTTCGCGATGCTGCCCACCGCGGCGGTGTCCGGCTATTACTTCAGCCATCCGCAAAGCCGCTACTTCGTGGTCGGGCGGGTGTCGAAGGAGCAGGTCGAGGACTATGCGCGGCGCAAGGGCGTGTCGCTGCGGCAGGCCGAGCGCTGGCTCGCCGCAAACCTGGACTACGACCCCGAATGAACGCCCTGCCCGGCCCGGACGGCAAGCCGCCGCTGGTCGGCATCGTCGGCCACGCCGGTGCCTACGGACGCTGGCTGGCGCGCTTCCTGGAACGGCGGATGGGCCTACAGGTGCGCGGCAGCGACATCGCCGACCCCGGTTCGCCGACGCCGGCGGAACTGGCACGCCAGGTCGACGTGCTGGTCTTCAGCGTGCCGATCCGGCGCACGGTGGCGGTGATCGAGTCCTGCATCGCGCACGCCGACGGCGGCGAGGCCGGCGCGCTGTGGCTCGACCTCACTTCGATCAAGCAGGCGCCGGTCGCGGCCATGCTCGGCTCGCGCGCCGACGTCGCCGGCCTGCACCCAATGGCCGCGCCGCCGAAGATCGGCACCCTGGAGGGCCGCACGCTCGCGGTCTGCCGCGCCCGCGTGGCGCGCTGGGCACCGTGGCTGGATGCACTGCTGGCCGCGCTGCGCGCCGACTGCGTGGAGATCGCGCCGGCCGCGCACGACCGCGCGATGGCGCTGGTGCAGGGCCTGGTCCACGCCAGCCACCTCGCGCAAGCCGACGTGCTGCGCCGCTGCGCCGCCGAGGCCGGCGGCATGCCCGCGCTGCATGCCTTGCGCACGGTCGGCCACGAACTCGACCTCACCGTGACCGGCCGCATCCTCGCCGGCAACCCGGCGATCTACGAGGACATCCAGTTCGGCAACCCGGACGTCCTCCCGGTGCTGGAGCGGCTGGCGGACGCAACAGCGGCACTGCGCGATGCGGTCGCCCGCGGCGACGAGGCGGCGCGCACCACGCTGCGCCAGCGCTTCCTGGCGGAACCGGCGGCCTGGTTCGGCGCGGACGCGCTGGCCGCGCGCAGCCATGGCTTCGAACGCATGGGCTACCTGCAGGCCGACCTCGATGCCGCCCGCTTCCTCAGCGTCTACCTGCCGGAGGACCGCCCGGGCTCACTGCGCGCCTTGCTCGCGGTGTTCGAACGGCTCGGGGTGAACCTGGCGTCGATCCATTCCTCGCGAACGCCCGAGGGCGAGCTGCATTTCCGGATCGGGCTGGACCGGTTGCCGGTCTCGCTGGCGCTGCTGCGCGCCGAAGTCGAGGATGCCGGCATCGGCCGCGTGCTGGAGGCGCGCGACGACGCCTGAGCTTCACCAGACCAGGTCGTCGGGCACCTGGTAGCGCGGATCGGCATACGGATCCTGCTCGGCGGGCGCATCCGGATCGACCTTGAGCGCGATCGCCGGGGCGAAGATCGCCTCGGCCTGCGCGAGCGTGCCGGCATCGACCAGCACGTAGCGGCCATCCAGCTGCACCACGCCCAACTCGCCGGCATTCAAGGCCTTCAGCTGGTCGGCGGTGACGTGGATGCGCTTGATCTTGCCGCCGTATTCGAAATGGCGGACATGCTCCGCATCGGCGGCATTGAGGCCCTTGCCGGCGACGAACGCGGCCAGCGAGGCCTTGGCCTCGCGGCGCTTGCGCGCCTCTTCCTGCTTCAGCCGCTCGGCCTCGATGCGCTCGTCCTTCTCGCGTTGCGCGCGGATGGCGTAGGCCTTGGCGAGGTCGATGTCCTCGCGCGTGCGCGGCGGCTTGCGCGCGTGGTCCTTGCGCGGCGCGTCCTTGCGGGCGTGGTGCGGCGGCGCCTGCCGTGGCGGCGCGGGGCGCCCCGCGGCATTCGGCTTCGGCTTCTGCGGGCGCGGCTCCGGCTTCGGGGCGCTGAAGCCCAGGCCGAGCAGCTGGTCCTTGAGGGAATTGCTCATGGCGGATCAGTAATGCGGGGGCGGGGGTTCGCTGGCGGCATCGCCGACCACCGGGCTGGCGGCCAGCATGCTGCGCAACTGCCGCAGTTCGTCGAGGGCACGATGCAGGCGCAGCGCATTGCCGGCCTCCTCCGCGCGCGCGGCGGCGACGGCGTCGCTGAGTTCCTGCAGGGCGTGCTCCTGGAACGCGAGGCGCGTCTCCAGGTCGACCAGGCGTTGCTCAAGGCGGTCCATGGCGTCAGCGCACCACCAGCGAGCGCCCGCGGCCGATGCCGTAGTACGCCAGCCCAGCGGCTTCGACCTCGGCGGGCTCGTACAGGTTGCGGCCGTCGAACACCACCGCGTCCGCCAGCGCCGCCTGCAGGCGCGCGAAATCCGGGCTGCGGAACTGCTTCCACTCGGTGATCACGACCAGCGCGTCGGCGCCCTGCAGCGCCTCGCCCGCCGAACCGCACAGGCACAGGTCGGCGCGCTCGCCGAAGATCCGACGCGCCTCGTCCATCGCTTCGGGATCGTAGGCCTGCACGCGCGCGCCGGCGTCCCACAGCAGCTGCAGCAGGCGCCGGCTGGAGGCCTCGCGCATGTCGTCTGTATTCGGCTTGAACGCCAGGCCCCACAGCGCCACGGTCTTGCCGCGCAACGCGGCCTCGCCGCCGTAGTGGCGCACCATCAGTTCGAAGAGGTGCGCCTTCTGCGCTTCGTTGACGCCCTCCACCGCCGCCAGCAGGCGCGGCTCGACGCCATGCTGCTGCGCGGTGCGCGCCAGGGCCTGCACGTCCTTGGGGAAGCAGGAACCGCCGTAGCCCGCGCCCGGGTAGATGAAGTGCCAACCGATGCGCGGATCCGAGCCGATCCCCTTGCGCACCATCTCGACGTCCGCCCCGACCTGCTCGGCGATGTTGGCGATCTCGTTCATGAAGCTGATCTTGGTCGCCAGCATCGCGTTGGCCGCGTACTTGGTCAGTTCGGCCGAGCGCACGTCCATCGCCACGATGCGGTCGTGGTTGCGGTTGAACGGTGCGTACAGGCGCTTGAGCTTCTCGATCGCGGCAGGGTTGTCGGCGCCGAGCACGATGCGGTCCGGGCGCATGCAGTCCTCGACCGCCGCGCCCTCCTTCAGGAACTCGGGGTTGGACACCACGTCGAAGGCGATCGCCGCCCCGCGTTGCGCCAGTTCGTCCGCGATCGCCGCGCGCACCTTGTCCGCAGTGCCGACCGGGACCGTGCTCTTGTCGACCACCACCGCGGGCCGCGCCAGGTGGCGGCCGATCGTGCGCGCCACCGCCAGCACGTACTGCAGGTCGGCGCTGCCATCCTCGTCGGGCGGCGTGCCGACCGCGATGAACAGCACGTCGCCATGCGCGATGCCGCTGCCGGCGTCGGTGGTGAAGCGCAGGCGGCCGGCGGCATGGTTCGCCTTGACCATCGGCTCCAGGCCAGGCTCGTAGATGGGGATGATGCCGCGGTTCAGGCCGTCGACCTTGGCCTGGTCGATGTCCACGCAGACCACGTCATGGCCTACCTCGGCGAGGCAGGTCCCGGTGACGAGCCCGACGTAGCCGGTGCCGAAGATGCAGACGCGCATGCGCTGGGATCCGTGCGTTGGAATGGAAAAGGGGACGCATCCGAGGATACGTCCCCTTGCCGGACGACGCGATTACTTGGTGGCCGGCTTGACGATGTCCAGCAGCTCGACTTCGAACACCAGCACCTGGTTGGGGCCGATCATCGGTGGTGCCTGCTCGCCGTACGCGAGCTTGGCCGGGATCCAGAACTTGGTCTTGCCGCCGACCTTCATCAGCTGCAGGCCCTCGCTCCAGCCCGGGATCACGCCTTCCAACGGCATCACCGCCGGCTGGCCGCGGTCGTAGGAGCTGTCGAAGGTCTTGCCGTCCAGCAAGGTACCCTTGTAATGCACCTTCACCCCGTCCTTCGGGCCCGGCTTCGCGCCGGTGCCCTCTGTCAGGACCTGGTACTCCAGCCCGGAGGCGGTGGTCACCACGCCCGGCTTCTTGCCGTTCTCGGCGAGGAACTTGTCGCCCTTCTCCTGGTTGGCCTTGGCGTCGGCCATCATCTTGGCGATCTGCTTGGCCTGCATCTTCTGGCCGAAGGACTCGAAGATCGCCTTCGCCTGGTCCTCGGTGAGCAGGACCTTCTCGCCGGCGAGCTGGGCGCGCATCGCCTTGACCACGGTATCGACGTTGATCTCGTCCTTGATCTCGGTGAGCTGCTTGCCCATCGCCAAGCCGATCGTGTAGCTGATCTGCTCCTTCTCGGTGGGCAGGCCCGGGTACTGGCTCTTGCCCGCGGCATCCTTGCCCGAGGCATCGGTGCCCTTGGCGGCCTCGGAGGTCGCCGCCGGCTTGTCGGCGGGCTTCTGGCATGCGGCAAGTGCCAGAACGCTGGCAACGGCGACGGCGGTGGCGCGGGCAACGGGCTTCATCGGACTTCCTACTCCTGGGTCTGGGGGCAAGCGGGCTGCGGCGCGGCCTGCTTGCCGGGGGCGTGGCGAGCCACGCGCATGCGGTTACTTGACGCCGAGCAGCTCGACGTCGAATTGAAGCGTGGCATTGGGACCGATGGAACCGTCGGGAGTTCCCCGCTCGCCATAGCCGAGCTTGCCGGGAATCCAGAAGCGGTACTTGCCGCCGACCGGCATGAGGCCCACGCCCTCGGTCCAGCCCGGGATCACCTGGTCGAGCGAGAACTCGGCAGGCTGGCCGCGCTCGTAGGAGCTGTCGAACACCTTGCCGTCCAGCAACTTGCCCTCGTAGTTGACGCGCACCCGCTGACCCGGCTTCGGCCGCGGCCCGTTGCCCTGTCGCAGCACCATGTACTGCAAGCCGCTCGGGGTCGTGAAGACGCCCTTGACCGACTTGTTCTTGGCCAGGAAGGCCTCGCCATCCTTGAGGTTCGCGCCCGCCGCGGCGGTCGCCGCCGCCTGCTGGGCCGCCTGCAGGCGCGCGGAAAAGACGGTCCGCAGCGCGTTGGCATCGGCCTCGGAGAGCACCGGCTTGCCGTTCGGGTCCGACGCCGCGCGGAAGCCCTGCAGGAAACGCGGCATGTCGAACTCGCCCTTGATCTTCGCCAGCGAGCGGCCGATGTCGCCACCCACCAACAGGCCCACCTTGGTGCGATCGGGTGCGGCGGCCGGCTTGCCGCCGCCCTTGCGCGCGTTGATGCTGGCCATCAACGACTCGGAGGTCGCGCGCGCCTCGGCCGCGTCGAGCAACGGCTTGCCTGCGGCGAGCGCATTCTCGACCCCGCGCTGGAACGCGGCGATGTCCATGTCGGGGACCGCCGGCGCGACCGAGCGCGCCACGTCCATCCCGATCATGTAACCGATCTTGTCGCGCTCGGTCGGCAGCGTGGCGTCCTGGGCAATGGCGGCCTGGCCAGCCAGGGCAAGGAACAGCGCGCAGGCGGCGCGCAGCGGGAAGCGCATCGGGGGACTCCTGTAGTGACCGGACGCGGCGGCCGATGCCGACGCAGCCCGGCATTGTCGTCCGCGGGCGCCGGCGCGGCAATCCCGGGCCGCCCGGGCGCCCCCCCCTGGGAACCATGACTTCAGTTGGGTCACGCGATGCTTGACCGGGGATTTCTTAGTGTTATAGTTGCCTACAACACCGAACACCCAGAGCAGGACGGCTGCCATGATCCGCAAGCTCCACAACACCCTGATCGGCCTGGTCACTTGCAGCTGCCTGCTGCTGGTCGGCCTCCTGATGGCGGTACCGGCCACGCCGGATATCGCCCCCGCCGGCATCACCCCGTCCCTCGCGGACCTCGACGCCGCCGAGCCCACGCTCGCCGACGCCGGCCCGCAGGCCGACGAGGCCACCCCGCCCGCCCGCCGCACGCGGCATGGCCGGCAGACGGTGGCGATGCCCTTCTTCTCCTTCGCACCCCGGGGCTGAGCCATGACCGCAGTCGAATGGAACGATGGCGCGCCCATCTACCGCCAACTCAAGGAACGCGTCGTCGCGATGATGCTCGACGGCGTGCTCCGCCCGGGCGATGCGCTGCCCTCGGTGCGCCAGGTGGCCGCCGAGTACCAGCTGAACCCGATCACCGTCTCGCGCGCCTACCAGGAGCTCGCGGACGACCAACTTGTCGAAAAACGCAGGGGACTGGGCATGTATGTGACGGAAGGGGCCACGGCGCGGCTGATGGCCAGTGAACGCGAACGCTTCCTGCGCGAGGAATGGCCGATGGTGCTGGAGCGCATCCAGCGCCTGGGCCTGGACCCGAAGGAACTGCTCGACCCGAAGTCGAAGTGGGGGCAGGCATGAACACCGAGATCCGCAACGGCAGCCCGGTCGTGGTCGCCCGCGGCCTGCGCAAGGCCTACAAGAACAAGCTGGCGCTCGACGACACCCGCTTCGAGGTCCCGCTGGGCCGCATCGTCGGCCTGATCGGCCCGAACGGCGCCGGCAAGACCACCGCGCTGAAGGCGATCCTGGGCCTGGTGCCCTTCGAGGGCGACCTCAAGGTGCTGGGCAAGGACCCGCGCACCCAGCGCGACGAACTGATGAACGACATCTGCTTCATCGCCGACGTGGCGGTGCTGCCGCGCTGGATGAAGGTCAAGGAGGCGATCGCCTTCGTCGCCGGCGTCCACCCGCGCTTCGACGAGGCCAAGTGCCGCCGCTTCCTCGAGGGCACCCAGCTCAAGCCGGACCTGCGCGTGCGGGAGATGTCCAAGGGCATGATCGTGCAGCTGCACCTGGCGCTGGTGATGGCGATCGACGCCCGCCTGCTGGTGCTGGACGAGCCTACGCTGGGCCTCGACATCCTCTACCGCAAGCAGTTCTACCAGCGCCTGCTGGAGGACTACTTCGACGAGGAGAAGACCATCCTGGTCACCACCCACCAGGTCGAGGAGATCGAGCACATCCTCACCGACGTGATGTTCATCCGCGACGGCAAGATCGTCCTCGACGCGCCGATGGACACACTGGGCGAGCGCTACACCGAAGTGCTGGTCAACGCCGACCGCGTCGAAGCGGCGCGCGCGCTCAAGCCGGTCGACGAGCGCGCCCTGCCCTTCGGCAAGACCGTGATGCTGTTCGACGGCGCCGATGCCGCCCGCCTGGGCGAACTGGGCGAGACCCGCACGCCGGGCCTGGCCGACCTGTTCGTCGCCACCATGAAGGGAACTTACGCATGAACACCTCTGTCGACGCGATGGCGATGGACGCCGAACGCCCGCGCACCCCGCGCGTGGCCCCGCACGCCACCCACAAGCTGAAGCTGCTGCTGCGGCGCGAGTTCTGGGAACACAAGGGCGGCTTCTTCTGGGCGCCGATCTGGGCCGGCGGGATTTCGCTGGTGATGCTGTTGATGGCGATGGTGGTCGCCGAAGTCGCCGGCCGGCGTGCGGTTTCCGAGGGCCGGATGCAAATCGACGGCGACATCCACGTCAACGGACTCGACCTGAGCGCCCTCACCTCGCACATGGATGCCGAGGCGATGCGCAACTGGGCGGGTGGCCTGGACATCGCCATGTTCTCCTGGGCGATGTGGCCCATGGTGGTATTGGGATTCGTCGTGTTCTTCTACTGCCTTGGCAGCCTGTACGACGAGCGCAAGGACCGCAGCGTGCTGTTCTGGAAGTCGCTGCCGGTCTCCGACCGCGACACGGTGCTGTCTAAGCTCGCCAGCGCCGTGCTCGTCGCGCCCGTCCTGGCCGTGGCCGCCGCGATCGTCACTATGTTTTGCTTCTTGGTCATGATTAGCGCCTTCGCGCTGCTCCACGGGGCCAATCCCTTGACATTGGTGTGGGGTCTGGGCAGCCCGCTGAAGATCGCTGCCTGCCTGATCGCGCTGATACCGGTGTATGCCGTGTGGTCGCTGCCGACCGTCGGCTGGCTGATGCTGTGCTCGGCCTGGTCGAAGAGCAAGCCGTTCCTGTGGGCGCTGCTCGTCCCCGTGTTCTCCGGCATCGTGGTCAGCTGGTTCGGACTGATGAACGTGTTCAACCTCGATACCGGCTGGTTCTGGCGCAACATCGTCGCCCGCGGGCTGGTCAGCGTATTCCCGGGCAGCTGGTACATGAACGACAGCGTGCGCGAGCACGCATCCTCCCATATCAACAACCCGGGCGACTTCGTCAACGCCATCCAGATCGGCAAGAGCTGGGCGATCTTCGGCACTGCGGAACTGTGGATCGGCGCGGCCGTCGGAGCGGCGATGATCTACGCCGCGATCCGCCTGCGCCGCTGGCGCGACGAAGGCTGACGCCACTGGCCGATGCGCCGTCCGACCGACGGCGCATCGATGCCGGGTCCAGCCCACCCCACACGCACACAGCCCCGCCAGACCACCTTCCGCAAGGGACCGCCATGAAGACGCCCGTGATCCTCGCCACCGCCGCCTGCCTGCTGCTGCCGACCGCCGCCCAGGCGGGGGACACCAGGGACGGCGGCATCACCACCGAGATCCGCCAGGAGCTCGCCGATGCGCGCCGCGAAGTGCGCACCGAACTGGCACAGGCCAGCCGCGACCTGGAGACCGACAACCTGCGCGTCGACAACAGCCTGCGCTTCGGCGACGACGGCCGCGCCAGCAAGGACTTGCCGCGCGCCGAGATCACCCCGGCGGGCGACTTCCTCGTCGGCGGCCAGCGCGTGGCGATCGACGTCCCCCAGCGCCGGCAACTGCTCGACTACCGCGCGCGCGTCATCGAAGTCGCCAAGTACGGGATCGAGATCGGCCAGCGCAGCGCGGATGCGGCGCTGGATGCGGTCGGCAACGGTTCCATGCTCGGCCTGGTCTGGGGCGGCCTGACCGGCAGACTGGAGCGTCGCGTCGAACAGATGGTCAAGCGGGAAATCGAACCCGCGGTGCGCGGCATCTGCCGGCAGTTGCCGGGCCTGCGCGACTCGCAGCAGCGGCTCGCCGCCAGCCTGCCGCAATTCAAGCCTTACGCCACGCTGGACGCCGACGACATCGCCGACTGCGAATCCGACGTACGCCAGGAATTCGCCGTACGCTGACCCGACCGAGACCAGGATCGACGCCATGACCCGCTTGACCACGCTTGCCCTCGCAGCCTCGCTCGCCACCCTCGCCGCCTGCAGCGAACCCCCGGCGCCGCCGGCCCCGCCCGCACCACCCGCGCCGCCGGTGGCCTCCGCCGACGGCCCGAAGAGCTTCATCGGCCGCCACGTCGACAAGGCGCTCGACGAGGCGCGCAAGGAGCTGGCGACGCAGAACATCAGCATCAGCGACGGCATCGACATCAACATCAACGGTCGCCGCATCCACAACGACGCGACCGGGCTGCCGAAGGCCGAGATCACGCCGCAGGGCGACCTCCTGATCGAAGGCAAGGCGGTCGCCATCGATGCTGCACAGCGCCAGCAGTTGCTCGCCTACCGCGGGCAGATCCTGGGCATCGCCGAGTCCGGGATGGCGATCGGCGGCAAGGGCGCGGACCTCGCCGGCGAGGCCATCGGCGGCGTGGTCGGCGTGATCTTCGGCGGCAAGGAAGGCGAGGAGGCGTTCCGGCAGAAGATGGAGACGCAGGGCAAGCAGCTGGAAGCCGAGGCGATGAAGCTGTGCAAGCAGCTGCCCGGCCTGATGGCGAGCCAGCAGGCGCTGGCGGCCTCGCTGCCGGCCTTCAAGCCCTACGCGCGGATGACCCAGGCCGACATCGACGACTGCGGCAAGCACGGCAAGGACAACGGCGTCGCCGTCACCAGCGGCGAGGCCTGACGTCCCGGGACCATTGCGGCGGGTGGCCTCAGCCCCCGCCGCCCGCGCCGTCGCGGATGCCGCCCCGGATGAGCGCGGCGGGATCCAGCAAACGGCGCAACTGCTTTTCCGGCAGGCCGCTGTCTTCCAGCGCGACATCCAACACCGGGCGCTGCTCGGCGTACGCACGCTTGGCGATTTTCGCCGCGGCCTCGTAGCCGATCACCGGGTTCAGCGCGGTGACCAGGATCGGATTGCGATCCAGCGCCTGGGCCACGCGGTCCGAGCGCACCCGCAAGCCGGCGATGGCCTGGTCGGCGAGCGCGCGCATCGCATTGGCGAGCAGCCCGCTGCCCTCGTCGAGGTCGCAGGCGATCAACGGCAGCATCACGTTGAGCTGGAAGTTGCCGCTCTGGCCGGCGATCGAAATCACCTGGTGCAGGCCCATCACCTGCGCGCAGGCCATGCACAGCGCCTCCGGGATCACCGGGTTGACCTTGCCGGGCATGATCGACGAGCCCGGCTGCAGCGCCGGCAGCTCGACCTCGCCCAGCCCGGCCAGCGGTCCGGAATTCATCCAGCGCAGGTCGTTGCCGATCTTCATCAGCGCCACCGCCAGCGCGTTGAATTGCCCGGACAGTTCCACCAGGTCGTCCTGCGCCGCGAGCCCTTCGAACAGGTTGCCGGCCTGCTCGAACTTCGCGCCGGTCGCCGCCGACAGCGCCTTCGCCACGCCCTTGCCGAACTTCGGGTGCGCGTTGATGCCGGTGCCGATCGCGGTACCGCCGATCGGCAAGCGCCGCACGCGTTTAAGGGTGTCCTCGATGCGCGCCTGCGCGGAGGACAGCTGCGCCGACCACCCGCCCAATTCCTGCGCGAAGCTCAGCGGCATCGCGTCCATCAGGTGGGTGCGCCCGGTCTTGACCGATTTGCCCAGCGCCCTGGCGCGCTTGTCGATCGCCTTGCGCAGGTGCGCCAGGGCCGGCAGCAGCGAGCGCCGGGCTTCCACCACCGCCATCACCCGGATCGCGGTCGGCACCACGTCGTTGCTGCTCTGCCCGAGGTTGACGTGGTCGTTCGGGTGGATCGGCAGCCCCGCGTCGCGGGCAGCGAGGTGGGCGATCACCTCGTTGGCGTTCATGTTGCTGGAGGTGCCCGAGCCGGTCTGGTAACGGTCGATCGGGAACTGCTCGGCATGCGCGCCGCCGGCCACCGCGGTGGCCGCTTCCATGATGGCGTCGGCGCGGGTGCGGTCGAGCAGGCCGAGGTGCCCATTGACCACTGCCGCCGAGGCCTTGACCAGCGCCAGGGCGCGCACGAAGGCCTCCGGCATCGGCCGGCCGGAGATGCGGAAATTGTCGCGGGCGCGTTGGGTCTGCGCACCCCACAGGGCGCTGGCCGGAACCTGCAGCGTGCCCATGCTGTCGTGCTCGAGGCGGAAGCCCCGCGGGGCGGCGTGGGTGCGACGGGCCATGGCCTGCTCCGGTGGTCGATCCGCCGAGGATAGCGTCGCCGGGGTTTAGAATCGTGCATTCCCCGCACGCCCTTGCCCCCATGCCTGACGCCCTCACCGCCCTGTCCCCGCTCGATGGCCGCTATGCCGGCAAGGTCGACGCCCTGCGCCCGATCTTCTCCGAGTACGGCCTGATCCGCGCGCGGGTGAAGGTCGAGGTCGAGTGGCTGCTGGCGCTGGCGAACGAGCCCGGCATCGTCGAACTCAAGCCCTTTGCCGCGGTGGCGCGGCTGCGCGCCCTGGCCGACGGCTTCTCGGTCGCGGACGCGGCGCGGGTGAAGGCGATCGAAGCCACCACCAACCATGATGTCAAGGCGGTGGAGTACCTGATCAAGGAACGCCTGCAGGACGACCCCGAGCTGGGCCCGGCGCTGGAATTCGTGCATTTCGCCTGCACCAGCGAGGACATCAACAACCTGTCGTATGCGTTGATGCTCAGCCAGGCCCGCCAGGACGTGCTGCTGCCGAAGCTCGACGCGCTGATCGAACGGCTGCGGGCGATGGCGCACGAGCATGCGGCGCTGCCGATGCTTTCGCGCACCCATGGCCAGACTGCCTCGCCGACCACCGTCGGCAAGGAACTGGCGAACGTGGTCGCGCGCCTGCAGCGCCAGGGCGAGGTGCTGGCCGGGCTGCCGATGCCGGGCAAGATCAACGGCGCGGTCGGCAACTACAACGCGCATGTCGCGGCCTATCCGGACATCGACTGGCCGGCCTTCTCCCGGCATTTCGTCGAATCGCTGGGCCTGGACTGGCAGCCCTACACCACCCAGATCGAACCGCACGACGGCGTGGCCGAACTGTGCGACGTCGCCAAGCGCATCGACACCATCGCCATCGACCTCTGCCGCGACACTTGGGGCTACATCTCGCAGGGCTACTTCAAGCAGGCGGTCAAGGCCGGCGAAGTCGGCAGCAGCACCATGCCGCACAAGGTCAACCCGATCGACTTCGAGAACGCCGAGGGCAACTTCGGCATCGCCAGCGCGCTGTTCGAGCACTTCGCCGCCAAGCTGCCGATCAGCCGCTGGCAGCGCGACCTCACCGATTCCACCGTGCTGCGCGCGCTCGGCACCGCCTTCGGCCACATGCTGATCGGCTTCGATGCGCTGCAGCGCGGCCTGGGCAAGCTCAGCGCCAACCCGGAGCGGCTGGCCGCCGACCTCGACGCCAGCTGGGAAGTGCTGGCCGAGGCCGTGCAGACGGTGATGCGCCGCCACGGCCTGCCCAATCCCTACGAGCAACTGAAGGCGCTGACCCGTGGCCAGGGCATCACCGAGGCCTCGATGCGCGCGTTCATCGAAGGCCTCGACCTGCCCGCCGACGCGAAGCAGCGCCTGCTCGCGATGACGCCCGGCAGCTACACCGGCCTCGCCGAGCAGCTCGCGCGGGCGGTATGAGCATGCGGCGCGGGTTCGCCGCGATGATCGCGGCCGCGCTGCTCGCGGCCTGCGCGGCGCAGTCGGAACGCACCGCGCCTGCACCCACCGCCGCCGCGGAGCCCGCCGGCGTGCCGGCCTGTCCGCTCGACGCCAGCCCAATGCAGGGCTGGAGCGACCGTGCACCGCCGCGCCGGATCTTCGGCAACACGTACTACGTCGGCACCTGCGGCATCGCCGCCGTGCTGGTGGTGGGCGATGCCGGCGCGATCCTGGTCGACGGCGCCACCGAGCAGGCGCCTGCCGCGATCCTCGCGAACATCCGCGCGCTCGGCTTCGATCCGCGCCAGGTCAAGCGGCTGCTGAACACCCACGAGCACATGGACCACGCCGGCGGACTGGCCGGGCTGCAACAAGCGACCGGCGCGCCGCTGCTCGCGCGTGCGCCGGCCGTCGCCACCCTGCGGCGTGGCCGGTCCGATCGCGAGGATCCGCAGTTCGGCGAGCTGACCGGCTTCCCGCCCGTGGCCGACGTACGCACCCTGGCCGATGGCGAAGTGGTGCGCCTCGGCGGGCTCGCGCTGGCCTCGCACGCTACCCCCGGCCACGCGCCGGGCGGCACCAGCTGGACCTGGCGCTCCTGCGAGGGGACGCGCTGCCTCGACATCGCCTACGTCGACAGCCATAGCGCGCTGACCGACGACCATTACCGCTTCAGCGACCACCCCGCCTACGTCGCCGCCTTCGAACACAGCCTCGACATCGTCGCCGGCCTGCCCTGCGACCTGCTCATCACCCCGCACCCCGCCGCCAGCAACCTGCTGGCCCGTTTCAATGGCGATGCGCCGCTGGTCGACCCTGGCGCCTGCCAGGCGTTCGCCGTGAACGCCCGCGCCAACCTCGCCGCGCGCCTGTCCGAGGAACGCAAGGAACCCGCGCCATGACCCCCAAGCGCCGCACGCCCCCGCTGCCGTTCGAGATCGACGCCGCCGCCGGCCCGCACCCCCTGGGCATGACGCCCGCCGCGTTCCTGCGCGATTACTGGCAGAAGCGCCCGCTGCTGATCCGCAACGCCTTCCCCGGCTACGTCTCGCCGCTGCAGCCCGAGGACCTCGCCGGGCTGGCCTGCGAAGACGGCGTGCTGGCGCGGCTGATCGAGCACGACCGCGCGACGGACGGCTGGCGCGTGCGCAGCGCGCCGATCCCGGAAGACGTGTTCCCCGCCCTGCCCGACCGCGACTGGACCCTGCTGGTGCAGGACATGGACAAGTGGGACGCCGACCTGCGCGCCCTGCTCGACCGCTTCGATTTCCTGCCGCGCTGGCGGATCGACGACGTGATGGTGAGCTTCGCCGCCACCGGCGGTTCGGTCGGCGCGCACATCGACCAGTACGACGTGTTCCTGCTGCAGGCGCAGGGCCACCGGCGCTGGATGATCGACGCCGGCCCCAACCCGCCGCTGGGCTTCCGGCCCGACGTCGAACTCAAGCTGCTGCGCGAGTTTCATGCCACCCACGACTGGGTGCTCGGGCCCGGCGACCTGCTTTACCTGCCGCCCGGCGTGCCCCACCACGGGGTCGCCGAGGATCCCTGCCTGACCTTCTCGGTGGGCATGCGCGCACCGAGCGCTGCGGAGCTGCTCGGCGATTTCGTCGATACCCTGGCCGCGGACGCGCCGGACGCGTTGCGCTACCTCGATCCGGACCTGCAACCCGCCAGCGATCCGTACGAGATCGACGGCGAGGCGATGCGACGCGTGGTCGAGGCGCTGAACGCCCTGCGCATGCGCGACCCCGACAAGCTCGGCGACTGGTTCGGCAGCTTCATCACCCAGTACCGCAGCGCGGTGGAACCGGCCGCCGACGAGGCCGCGCGCCCGCGCATCGAGGTCGAATGGGACCTGGCCCACGGCGCCACGCTGGCGCGGCATCCGTGGTCGCGCATGGCCTGGCGTCGCGCCGCCAAGGGCGCCCGCCTGTACGCCGGTGGGCAGGTGCATGTGCTGCCGGCGCGGGATGCCGCCCGCCTCGCCGCCGCGGACGCTGTGGGTGGCGGCCTCTACGAGGGGCTGTCGCAGGCCGGCCGCGATGCGGTGATCGCCTTGCTGGAATCCGGCCACTACCAGCTGCAGCTCGACGACGGCGAATGAACGCCGGGGTCGCACCGTTCCGGGTCGAGGTGGTCGCGCATGCCGCGGCCCTGCCCGACCTGCGGCGGGTGCGCGACGAGGTGTTCGTCGCCGAACAGGGCGTGCCCGCCGAACTGGAACGCGACGCCGCGCGCGACCCGTCCTGCGTGCATGTGCTGGCCAGGCTGGAGGATGGCACGCCGATCGGCACCGGGCGCCTCACCCCGGACCGCCACATCGGCCGCATGGCGGTGCGCAAGCCGTGGCGCGGCCACGGCGTCGGCGATGCCCTGCTGCGCGCCTTGCTCGACGCCGCCTGGCTGCAGGGCACGCAGGCGGTCCATCTCAATGCGCAGGTCGACGCGATCGGGTTCTACGCCCGCCACGGGTTCGTGCCCGTCGGCGAGCGCTTCATGGAAGCCGGCATCGCGCACCAGGCCATGGCTCGCACCCTCGATGGCCCGCACCCGGTCCATGCGCGCACGCTGGCGATCGAGGCGACCCAGCGGATCATCGTCGGCGCCCGCCGCTGGCTGTGGATCCGCAGCCATGCGCTGGACCCCGGCCTGCTGGATGCGCCGCCGGTGCTCGACGCCCTGCGCGCCTTCGCCACCGCCGGGCGCGGCAACCAGGTGCGGATCCTGTTGCGCGACGCCGCGGCGCCGCAGCGCGGCCACGCACCGCTGCTGACGCTCGCGCAACGCCTGCCCAGCATCTTCGGCTTCCGCGAACTCGTCGATCCGGTCGACCGCGAGGATCCCGCGGCCTTCATCGCCAGCGACGGCGGCGGCTACTACGTCCGTCGCCTGGGCGATCCGGTCGAAGGCGAGGCCGGCTTCGACGCCGCGCCGCGCTGCCGGCAGTTGCGGGCCGCCCACGACGAGGCCTGGGAGCGCGCACGGCCGGTGACCGAATACCGCGCACTGGGGCTGTGAGCCGTGTTCGACCAAAGCACATGATGCAGTGCGGAAGAGCGAAGGCGTATAATTCCGCGCCCTTGCGGCTCCCTTCCGTGCGGTCGTGCCCCTGCGGGCCAGCCGTTCCGGATCAACCACTTACGGAACAAGTGCAGCCCCGGCCATGGCGGATAGCCTCCTGAAGCAGTTTGCCCAGTCCTCGCAGCTCGGTGCCAACGGCGCCTACATCGAGGACTTGTATGAACAGTACCTGGTGGCCCCGGACAGCGTCGGGCCGAAGTGGAAGCAGTACTTCGATGCCCTGAAGGGCCACGAAGCCGGCGACGTCCCGCACTCCGCGGTCATCGAGCACATCGCCGAAGCCGGCCGCCAAGCCGCGCGCGGCGTGGTGGCCACCGGCAGCGGCGACGAACGCGAGCGCGCAGTCGGCAAGCTGATCACCGCCTACCGTTCGCGCGGCCACCTCGCCGCCGTCCTCGACCCGCTGGGCATGGCGCCGAAGCCGGAGGCCCCGGACCTCGGGCTGGCCTTCCACCGCCTGTCCGACGCCGACCTCGGCACCGAATTCAGCACCGGCGGCGTTGGCGGCCGGGAGCGGATGAAGCTGGGCGACCTGCTGGCCCTGCTGAAGGCGACCTACGCCGGCAGCGTCGGCGCCGAATTCATGCACATCACCGACGCCGAGCAGCGGCGCTGGATGTACGAACGCCTGGAAACCGCCGCCGGCCACTACGGTCGCGGCAAGGAGCAGAAGGCGCGCATCCTGGAGCGGCTGACCGCCGCCGAGGGCCTGGAGCGCTACCTGCACACCAAGTACGTCGGCCAGAAGCGCTTCTCGCTGGAAGGCGGCGAAAGCCTGATCCCGATGATGGACGTGGTGATCCGCCGCGCCGGCGAGGACGGGGTCAAGGACGTGGTGCTGGGCATGGCCCACCGTGGCCGCCTCAACGTGCTGGTCAACACCCTGGGCAAGCCGCCGCGCAAGCTGTTCGACGAATTCGAGGGCAAGTTCGAGCATGCCCGCGCCGGCGACCACGCGCATACCGGCGACGTGAAGTACCACATGGGCTTCTCCAGCGACATCGCCACCCCGGGCGGCCCGGTCCACCTGGCGCTGGCGTTCAACCCGTCGCACCTGGAGATCGTCGACCCAGTGGTCGCCGGCAGCGTGCGCTCGCGCCAGCAGCGCCGCGGCGACAAGGCGCGTAAGCAGGTGTTGCCGGTGCTGATGCACGGCGACGCCGCCTTCGCCGGCCAGGGCGTGGTGATGGAACTGTTCCAGATGTCGCAGGCGCGCGGCTTCGCGGTCGGCGGCACCCTGCACATCGTGATCAACAACCAGGTCGGCTTCACCACCAGCGCGGCAGAGGACGCACGCTCGACCCTGTACTGCACCGATGTCGCCAAGATGGTCGGCGCGCCGGTGCTGCATGTGAACGGCGACGACCCCGAAGCCGTGGCCTTCGTCGCCGAGCTCGCCTTCGACTTCCGCCAGCGCTTCGCCAAGGACGTGGTGATCGACCTCGTTTGCTACCGCCGCCACGGCCACAACGAAGCCGACGAGCCCGCGGCCACGCAGCCGGTGATGTACAAGAAGATCCGCGCGATGAAGACCACGCGCGAGCTGTACGCCGCGCGCCTGGCCGCCGAAGGCACCCTGGCCGAGGCCGATGCGCAGGCGTTGGTCGATGGCTACCGCGCCAAGCTGGATGCCGGCGAAGTCACCACCGAACTCGCCCCGGCCAAGGCTGATGCGTTCTCGGTCGACTGGTCGCCCTACCTCGCCGCCAAGCTGTCCGACCCGGTCGACACCCGCGTCGACCGCGGCATGCTGGACGGCCTGGCCTCGCGCATCAACGCGATCCCGGGCAGCGTGACCCTGCACCCGCGCGTCGCCAAGATCTACGAGGACCGCCGCAAGATGGCCGCCGGCGAGCTGCCGGGCGACTGGGGCTTCGCCGAGAACCTCGCCTACGCGACGCTGGTCAGCGAGGGCTACCGGCTGCGCCTGGTCGGCCAGGACTGCGGCCGCGGCACCTTCTTCCACCGCCACGCGATCCTCCACGACCAGGCCACCGACGACTACTACCTGCCGTTGCGCGAGCTGGTGTCGAACAAGGAAGACGTGACCATCATCGACTCGCTGCTCAGCGAGGAAGCGGTGATGGCGTTCGAATACGGCTACACCACCGCCGACCCGATGACCCTCGACATCTGGGAAGCCCAGTTCGGCGACTTCGCCAACGGCGCCCAGGTGGTGATCGACCAGTTCCTCGCCGCCGGCGAGGCCAAGTGGGACCGCCTCTGCGGCCTCGCGCTGTTCCTGCCCCACGGCTACGAAGGCCAGGGCCCCGAGCACAGCTCGGCGCGCCTCGAGCGCTTCCTGCAGCTGTGCGCGCTGGAGAACATGATCGTGTGCGCGCCGACCACCCCGGCGCAGGATTTCCACATGATCCGCCGGCAGATGAAGATGGGCACGCGCAAGCCGCTGGTGGTGATGACGCCGAAGTCGCTGCTGCGCCACAAGCTCGCGGTGTCCACGCTGGACGAGTTGGCGAACGGCGAGTTCCAGCGCCTGATCCCCGACACCACCGCCACCGCGAAGAAGGTCCGGCGCGTGGTGCTGTGCTCGGGCAAGGTCTACTACGACCTGCTGGAAGAGGCGCAGAAGCGCGGCCTGGCCGACGTCGCCCTGGTCCGCATCGAACAGCTGTATCCGTTCCCGCGCCCGGAACTCACCGCCGAACTGCAACGCTTCGGCACCGCGACCGAAGTCGTGTGGTGCCAGGAAGAGCCGCAGAACCAGGGCGCGTGGTACCAGATCCAGCACCACCTGCGCAGCTGCCTGCAGCCGAAGCAGTCGCTCAGCTATGCCGGGCGCGCCCGCTCGCCCTCGCCCGCCGCCGGCCACCTGGCCGAACACGTGGCCGAGCAGGTGCAATTGGTCGCCGACGCGCTGGTCAACCCCGCCGGCGCGCAAGCGGCCGCCGAATAACCCCGACACTCCTCCAAGTTCCCGACAGGACGCCCTCCATGGCCACCGAAGTCAAAGTCCCGGTCCTCCCCGAATCCGTCTCCGACGCGGTCATCGCCAGCTGGCACAAGAAGGCCGGCGACGCGGTCAAGCGCGACGAGAACCTGCTCGACCTGGAAACCGACAAGGTGGTGCTGGAAGTGCCGTCGCCGGTCGATGGCGTGCTGAAGGAAATCAAGTTCGACGCCGGCGCCACGGTGACCAGCGCGCAAGTGATCGCGGTGATCGAGGAAGGCGCCGTCGCAGCCGCCGCATCGGCCGCTGCCGCCCCCGCCGCCGGCCCCGAGCAGGTCCAGCCGAAGGCCGAGGCCGCCAAGGCGCAGGCCGCTGCGCCCGCCAGCACCACGCCCGCCCCCGTGGGTGGCGAACTGCCGCCGGGCGCGCGCTTCGCCGCCGCGACCAGCGGCGTGAATCCGGCCGAGGTCGCCGGCACCGGCCGCCGCGGGATGGTCACCAAGGAAGACATCGTCAACTACGCGAGCGGCAAGACCGCCGGCGTGGGCGCCGGCGCCCGCCCGGAGGAGCGCGTGCCGATGACCCGCATGCGCACCCGCATCGCCGAGCGCCTGATGCAGTCCAAGAACAGCATCGCCATGCTGACCTCGTTCAACGAGGTCAACCTGGGCAAGGTGATGGCCATGCGCAAGGAGCTGGGCGAGTCCTTCGAGAAGGCCAACGGGATCAAGCTCGGCTTCATGAGCTTCTTCGCCAAGGCCGCGGCCAACGCGCTGCAGCGCCACCCGATCATCAACGCCTCGGTGGACGGCAACGACATCATCTACCACGGCTACGCCGACATCAGCGTCGCGGTGTCCACCGACAAGGGCCTGGTCACCCCGGTGCTGCGCAACGTCGAGCGCATGTCGTTCGCCGACATCGAGGGCGGCATCGCCGGCTTCGCCAAGGCGGCGCGCGAGGGCGGGCTGAAGCTCGAGGACCTGCAGGGCGGCACCTTCACCATCACCAATGGCGGCACCTTCGGCTCGCTGATGAGCACGCCGATCGTCAACCCGCCGCAGAGCGCGATCCTGGGCATGCACGCCATCAAGGAGCGCGCCATCGTCGAGAACGGGCAGGTCGTCGCCGCGCCGATGATGTACATCGCGCTGAGCTACGACCACCGCATCATCGACGGCAAGGACGCGGTGCTGTTCCTGGTCGACATCAAGAACCAGCTCGAGAACCCGCACCGCATGCTGCTCGGCATGTGATCGCGCGAAGCCCCGCCCAGCGGGGCTTCCTGTTCGCAACGAAGGGACATCCGCAATGAGCGAAGCACAGAAGTTCGACGTCGTCGTGATCGGCGCCGGCCCGGCCGGCTACCATGCGGCGATCCGCGCCGCGCAGCTCGGGCTGAAGACCGCCTGCATCGACGCCGCCCTCGGCAAGGACGGCAAGCCGGCGCTGGGCGGCACCTGCCTGCGCGTGGGCTGCATCCCGTCCAAGGCGCTGCTGGATTCCAGCCGCCAGTTCTGGAACATGGGCCACCTCTTCGACCAGCACGGCATCAGCTTCGACAAGCCGGCGATCGACGTGAAGAAGATGGTCGCCCGCAAGGACGGCATCGTGAAGCAGTTCACCGGCGGCATCGCGGCGCTGTTCAAGGCCAACAAGGTCGCGGCGTTCTACGGCTACGGCCAGCTGCAGCCGGGCAACGTGGTCAAGGTGAAGCAGCACGATGGTTCCGAGGTCGAACTGCACGGCACCAACGTGATCATCGCGGCGGGTTCGGATTCGATCGAACTGCCGTTCGCCAGGTTCGGCGAGCACATCATCGACAACGTCGGCGCGCTGGACCTGGACGCGGTGCCGAAGCGCCTGGGCGTCATCGGCGCCGGCGTGATCGGCCTGGAGCTGGGCAGCGTGTGGAAGCGCCTCGGCGCCGAGGTCACCATCCTCGAGGGCATGCCGACCTTCCTCGCCGCCGCCGACGCCGAAGTCGGCAAGGTCGCCGCCCGCGAGTTCAAGAAGCAGGGCCTGGACATCAAGCTGGGCTGCAAGGTCAGCAACACCGAGGTCAAGAAGGACGGCGTGCACGTTGGCTACACCGACGACAAGGGCGCCGAACAGTCGCTGGTGGTCGACAAGCTGCTGGTGGCCGTCGGCCGCCGCGCCGCCACCAAGGGCCTGCTGGCCGAAGGGACGGGCGTGAAGCTCAACGAACGCGGCCAGGTCGTGGTCGACGAGCACTGCCATACCGGCGTGGACGGCGTGTGGGCGATCGGCGATTGCGTGCGCGGCCCGATGCTGGCGCACAAGGGCTTCGAGGAAGGCATCGCGGTGGCCGAGCTGATCGCGGGCCTGCCGGGCCACGTCAACTTCGACACCATCCCGTGGGTGATCTACACCGAGCCGGAAATCGCCTGGGTCGGCAAGACCGAGGAACAGCTGAAGGCCGAAGGCGTTCCGTACAAGGCCGGCAGCTTCCCGTTCGCCGCGGTCGGCCGCGCGGTGGCGATGGCCGAGCCGGCGGGCTTCGTGAAGGTGCTGGCGCACGCCGAGACCGACACCATCCTCGGCATGCACCTGGTCGGCGCCAACGTGTCCGAGCTGGTCCACGAGGGCGTGCTGGCGATGGAGTTCAAGGGCAGCGCCGACGACCTGGCGCGCATCTGCCATGCGCACCCGTCGCTGAGCGAAGCCGTGCACGACGCCGCGATGGCGGTGCACAAGCGGGCGATCCACAAGGCGAACTGAACGCCACGCGGTCGGTCGCGAAGCGGCGCCTGCGGGCGCCGTTTTGCGTTCCGGAAGCGGCCGGTCACGCCGGAAACCGACCATAATCGGACGATGCCACCCGCCATCCGCCACAACCCCGCCTGGACCGCGATCGTTCCCGCGGCCGGCCTGCTCGCCCTCGCCGTCTCCACCGCGATGCCGGGCCTGGCCATATTGCAGGCGTTGCTGGTGGCGGGCCTGTTCGGCAGCGTGATCGCTGCGGTCCACCACGCGGAAGTGATCGCGCACAAGGTCGGGGAGCCCTACGGCACGCTGGTGCTCGCGCTGGCGGTGACCGCGATCGAAGTCGCGCTGATCGTGTCGATGATGCTGAGCGGCGGCGAGGACACCGCCGGGCTCGCGCGCGACACGGTGTTCGCCGCGGTGATGCTCATCCTCAACGGCATCGTGGGCCTGAGCCTGCTCGCCGGCAGTCGCCGCCACCTCATCCAGCACTACCAGGTGGACGGGGTGACCGCCGCGCTCGCGACCCTGAGCGCGATCGTGATCCTCGCCCTGGTCCTCCCCAACTACACCACGACCACCGCCGGCCCCACCTACACGCCGGCGCAGCTCGGGTTCATCGCGGTCGCCACCCTGGTGCTGTTCGCCGCCTTCACCCTGTTCCAGGCGGTTCGCCACCGCGACTACTTCCTGCCCGTGGACGACACCGATGCCGCGGACGAACACGCCGCACCGCCCACCCGCGGCGAAACATCCGCCAGCATCATCCTGCTGTTGGTCGCGCTGGTCGTCGTCGTGTTCAGCGCAAAGCTGCTGGCACCGGTGATGGAATCCGCGCTCGACCGTGCCGGCGCGCCGCGCGGCGTCGTGGGCATCCTCATCGCCGCCCTGGTGCTGTTGCCGGAAGGCGTCGCCGCGATGCGTGCCGCCATCGCCAACCGCGTGCAGACCAGCCTCAACCTCGCAATGGGGTCGGCCATCGCCAGCATCGGCCTGACCATCCCCACGGTCGCCATCGTGGCGCTCGCGATGGGCTGGCCACTGGCACTGGGGCTGGACCACAAGTCCACGGTCCTGCTCGCGCTGACCCTGTTCGTGTCCTCGATCTCGTTGCGGACGGGGCGCACCAACCTGCAACTCGGGATCGTGCATGTGGTCCTGCTCGTCGCCTACCTCTTCATGAGTTTCCTTCCGTGAAAACCCTGTGCGTGTACTGCGGCTCCAACGCCGGCAACGACCCTGCCTACGCCGACATGGCGCGCGCCCTCGGCGCACGGATGGCGAAGGACGGGATCGCGCTGGTCTATGGCGGCGGCAACGTCGGCCTGATGGGCATCGTCGCCGATGCCGTGCTCGCGCATGGCGGCGAGGCGATCGGCGTGATCCCGCAGCAACTGGTGGACTGGGAGGTCGCGCATCGCGGCCTGACGCGCCTGGAGGTGGTCGATTCCATGCATGCGCGCAAGGCGCGGATGTTCGACCTGGCCGACGGGTTCGTCGCCCTGCCCGGCGGCTTCGGCACGCTCGACGAGATGTTCGAGATGCTCACCTGGCGCCAGCTCGGCCTCGGCAAGAAGCCTTGCGCCTTCCTTGACGTGAACGACTTCTGGCAGCCGCTGATGGCGATGCTGGATCGCATGGTGGCCGCCCGCTTCCTGCATCCCGAGCAACGCCAGGACATGTGGCACGGCGACGACATGGACGCCCTGCTCGCGTGGATGCGCGGCTACCTGCCGGCGCAGGCGGACAAGTGGCTGGACGAGAAGCGGCGCTCGCAACTGGCCTTGACGACGGAGGATGTATGACCATCCTGGCGGCCTTCCGCGCATTCCGCATCCACAACGACGGCGACGGCTATCGCAGCGGCATCGAGGCCGTCTCCATCGACGACCTCAACCCCGGCGAGGTCGTCATCAAGACCGCGTACTCCTCGGTCAACTACAAGGACGCGCTGGCCGGCACCGGCCAGGGCAAGATCCTGCGCCGCTTCCCGCTGGTCGGCGGGATCGACGTCGCCGGCCACGTGGTGGCGTCCACGGACCCGGCGTTCAAGGAAGGCGACCCGATCCTGGTCACCGGCAGCGGCCTGTCGGAGACGCGCGATGGCGGCTACGCGGAATACGCGCGGCTCGAATCGCGCTGGGTGATCCCCTTGCCCACCGGGCTGAGCCTGCGCGAATCGATGATCCTCGGCACCGCCGGCTTCACCGCCGCGCTGGCCCTGCTGCGCATGACCGAGAACCGGCAATCCCCCGCACTCGGCCCGCTGGCGGTTACCGGCGCCACCGGCGGGGTCGGCTCGCTGGCGATCGCGATCTTCGCCAAGGCAGGCTACGAGGTGCACGCGATCAGCGGCAAGGCCGACCAGGCTGGCTATCTCACGTCGCTGGGTGCGCACGCCGTGCTCGGTCGCGAGGTACTGGAGACGGCCGCGCCGATGGCGTCGGCGCGCTTCGGCGGCGGCCTCGACAATGTCGGCGGCGCCATGCTGGCCGGCCTGCTGGCGCAGACCGCGCCCTACGGCAACGTCGCCAGCGCCGGGCTCGCGGCGACCCACGAGCTGCACGCCACGGTCATGCCCTTCATCATCCGGGGCGTCTCCCTGCTCGGCGTGGCCTCCGCCGGCACCGCGCGCGACATCCGCGACGAGGTCTGGCGCCGGCTGGCCGGCGACTGGAAGCCGGCCAACCTCGATGCCGTGTGCACCCGCGAAACCGACCTCGACGGCCTCCCGGCGGTGTTCGAGACCATGCTGGCAGGCGGTTCGCTGGGACGGACCGTGGTCCGCGTCGCAGACACGCCCTGAAGCACGGCCGGCGCATTTGCGCGCGCGCGCGCGCCCGCTACAATCGAGCGGCATCCCCGGGGACCACCTGCATGGCACGCATCCTGATCGTCGACGACTCCCCTTCCCAGTTGATGGGCATCCGCCGCATCGTCGAGAAACTGGGCCATGAGGCGCTGACCGCCGAGGATGGCGCGGCCGGGGTGGAGGCCGCCAAGCGCGACCTGCCCGACCTGATCCTGATGGACGTGGTGATGCCGAACCTCAACGGCTTCCAGGCCACGCGCTCGATCACCCGCGATGCGACGACCAAGCACATCCCGGTGGTGCTGGTGACCACCAAGGACCAGGACACCGACCGCGTATGGGGCATGCGCCAGGGTGCGAAGGCCTACATCACCAAGCCGTTCAGCGAGACCGAATTGTCCGAGCTGATCGTCCAGCAGCTCGGCGGCGCGCCCGCAGCCTGATCGCGCGACGCGTGCGGCGATGCCGCGCGCGTGCCCTGCCTGTCACCCGCGTCGCCAGTCGTCCCCGAACGCATCGCGCATGCGTGCATAGGCCTCGCGCTGCGCATCGTTGTGCGCCCGCGGCGCCAGCACTTCCAATTCGACGATCTGGTCGCCGTCCGCGGCACCTCCCGTCCCCGGCAGGCCACGCCCGCGCAGGCGCAACTTGCGGCCGGATTCGGAATCGGCCGGGATCTTGAGCTCGACCGGCCCGCCGAGGGTCGGCACGCTGATCGTGGCGCCGAGCGCGGCTTCCCATGGCGCGACCGGGAGCACGTGGATCACGTTGCGCCCGTCGACCTCGAACTGCGGGTCGGCGGCGTATTCGACCTCCAGCAGCAAGTCGCCACCGCCATTGCCCAGCCTGGACAGGCGGATCGCCTGTCCCGGCCGGATGCCCCTGGGCACGCGCACGTCGAGGGTGCGCCCGCCCACCGAAATGCGCACGCTGCTGCCGGCATGCACCGCCGACAGCGGCACCGCGAGCTTGGCCCGGCTCTCGCCCGGCGCCTGCGGCCCGCGCGGACCCGCGCCGGCACGCCCGCGCCCGAACAGGCTCTCGAAGAAATCCGAGAACCCACCACCCGCCCCGCCACCGGCGAAGATCTCGTCGAAGTCCACGTCGGGCTGCCCGCCCGGGCCGCGGTGGAAGCCACCCGGCGGTGGCCGCACCTGGTCGCCTGGCCGGTAGCCGCCGGCGCGCAACTGGTCGTAGGCCTTGCGCCGGGCGGGATCGCGCAGCGCCTCGTACGCCTCGTTCACCGCCTTGAACTTGTCCTCGGCCCCGGCTTCCTTGCTGACGTCGGGGTGGTACTTGCGCGCCAGGCGCCGGTAGGCGGTCTTAATCTCGGCATCGCCCGCGCTGGGCTCGACGCCGAGGATCCCGTAGTAATCCTTGAATTCCATGCTTGCTACGTCCTGCTGGCCCGTGGGTGCCGCAGGCCGTAGTCTAATCGCCGCGACGTGGCGCGCGACCGGGTGTTGACGTGCAACGAATGCGCGTCAGGTTACAACACCTTCCAACCCCACCGAGGCAAGCACGATGACCATCCAGATCGGCGACCGCATCCCCGAGGCCGTGCTCCAGCACATCGACGAGGGGGTCAAGAAGATCGACACGCCCACCCTGTTCGAGGGACGCAAGATGGTCCTGTTCGCCGTCCCCGGCGCCTTCACCCCCACCTGCTCCGAACGCCACCTTCCCGGCTTCGTCGAACACTTCGATGCGTTCCGCGAGCGCGGCATCGAAGTCGCCTGCATGGCGGTCAACGATCCGTTCGTGATGCAGGCCTGGGGCGAGAGCCAGCACGTGCCGCCGGGCCTGCGCATGCTGGCCGACGGCAACGGCGACTTCACCCGCGCGCTCGGCCTGCAGATGGATGCCAGCGGCTACGGCATGGGCCTGCGCAGCAAGCGCTTCGCCCTGTATGCCGAGAACGGCGTGGTCCGGCAGTTGTTCGTCGAGGCCCCGGGCGAGTTCCGGGTGTCGTCGGCGGAACACGTGCTCGAGGCCCTGCCGGCCGACTGACATCTTGGCCCGCAAAACGAAACGCCCGGCTTGCGCCGGGCGTTTTCGCTGATAGCGATCGGCAACTCAGGCCTGCGGCGGGCTGGCAGCCACGTCGCCTTCGACCGCCACCGCCGCATCGGCGCCGGCGTCTTCCGCCTCGCGATCCAGGGTGGCATCCAGCCGCTCGATCGCCTGCAGGGTTTCATCCGCAGCCAGGCGCATCAGGGTCACGCCCTGCGTGTTGCGGCCGACCTGGGCGATGTCCGCCGCCGGCGTGCGCACCAGCGTGCCGCCGTCGGAGATCAGCAGCACGTCGTGGTGGTCGGACAGCTGGATCGCGCCGACCAGCTGGCCGTTGCGCTCGGTGGTCTTCAACGCGATGACGCCCTGCGTGCCGCGGCCCTTCTTCGGGAACTCGGCCACCTCGGTGCGCTTGCCGAAGCCGCGCTCGCTGGCGGTGAGGATGTCGCCCTGGCCGTCGATCACGATCAGGCTGCGCACCTCCTCGCCCGGCGCCAGGCGCATGCCGCGCACGCCGGTAGCGGTGCGGCCCATGGCGCGCACGCTGCCCTCGTCGAAGCGCACCGCCTTGCCGTTGCTGGCGAACAGCATGATGTCGCACTCGCCGTCGGTGAGCGCGGCGCCGACCAGCGCATCGCCTTCGTCCAGGTTGATCGCGATCTTGCCGCGCGACAGTCGGAACGCGAACTCGGTCAACGCGGTCTTCTTCACCGTGCCGTGGGCGGTGGCGAAGAACACGAACTTGCCCTCGTCGTAGGCGCGCACCGGCAGCACCGCCTGCACCTTCTCGCCCTCGGTCAGCGGGATCCAGTTGATGATCGGGCGGCCGCGCGCGTTCGGGCCGGCGTCGGGCAGCTGGTGCACCGGCAACCAGAACACGCGCCCGGCGCTGGTGAAGGTCAGCAGGGTGTCGTGGGTGTTGACCAGCCACAGCTGGTCGATGAAATCCTCGTCCTTGGTCGCGGCCGCATTGCGGCCCTTGCCGCCACGGCGCTGCGCGCGGTAGGTCGTCGCCGGCTGCCGCTTGGCATAACCGGCGTGCGACAGCGTGACGACCACGTCTTCCGGCGCGATCAGGTCGAGGATGTCGAGGTCTTCCTCGCTGGCGCGGATCTCCGAACGCCTGGCGTCGCCGAATTCTTCCTTGAGGTTGCGCAGCTCGGTGCGGATCACGTCGAGCAGGACGTCCGGCTCCTCCAGGATGCGGATCAGGCCGCGGATCTCCTCCAGCAGCTGGCGGTATTCCTCGGTCAGCTTCTCCTGCTCCAGGCCGGTCAGGCGGTGCAGGCGCATCTCCAGGATCTGCTGGGCCTGCACCTCGGTCAGCTGGTAGCCGCCCTCGACCAGGCCCACGCCCGCCGGCAGGTCCTCGGGGCGCGAGGCCTCCGCGCCCGCCGCGGCGAGCAGGCTGCCGACCAGGCCCGGCTCCCAGGTCCGCGCCAGCATGCGCTCGCGCGCCTCGTTCGGGTTGGCCGAGGTCTTGATCAGCTCGATCATCGCGTCGATGTTGGCCAGCGCGACGGTCAGGCCCTCGAGGATGTGGGCGCGGTTGCGGGCCTTGCGCAGTTCGAAGATCGTGCGGCGGGTCACCACCTCGCGGCGGTGGCGGACGAAGGCCTCCAGGATCTGCTTGAGGTTCAGCAACTGCGGGCGGCCATCGACCAGCGCCACCATGTTGATGCCGAACACCGACTCCATCTGCGTCTGCGCGTACAGGTTGTTGAGCACGACCTCGGCCGACTCCCCGCGCTTGACCTCGATGTAGATGCGCATGCCGTCCTTGTCGGACTCGTCGCGCAGCTCGCTGATCCCCTCGAGCTTCTTCTCCTTGACCAGCTCGGCGATCTTCTCGATCAGCCGCGCCTTGTTGACCTGGTACGGGATCTCGGTGACGACGATCGCCTCGCGGCCGTTGTCGGCCACCTCGACGTCCGCCTTCGCGCGCATGCGCACGCGGCCGCGCCCGGTCCGGTAGGCCAGCTGGATGCCGCCCACGCCATTGATGATGCCGGCGGTGGGGAAATCCGGGCCCGGGATGTGCTCCATCAGGCCGTCGATGTCGATCTGCGGGTCGTCGATCAGCGCCAGCAGCGCCTCGACCACCTCGTTGAGGTTGTGCGGCGGGATGTTGGTGGCCATGCCCACCGCGATGCCGGCCGAGCCGTTCACCAGCAGGTTCGGGACCCGGGTCGGCATGACCGTGGGCTCGAGTTCCTTCTCGTCGTAATTCGGTTGGAAGTCGACCGTGTCCTTGTCGATGTCGGCCATCAGCTCGTGGCTGATGCGCGACATGCGCGCCTCGGTGTAACGCATCGCCGCGGCATTGTCGCCGTCGATCGAACCGAAGTTGCCCTGCCCGTCCACCAGCAGGTAGCGCAGCGAGAACGGCTGCGCCATGCGCACCAGGGTGTCGTACACCGCGTTGTCGCCGTGCGGGTGGTACTTGCCGATCACGTCGCCGACGATGCGCGCCGACTTGTAGTAAGGCTTGTTGCTGTGCGCGCCAAGCTCGTTCATCGCGAACAGGACGCGCCGATGGACCGGCTTGAGGCCGTCGCGGACATCCGGGAGCGCGCGTCCCACGATCACGCTCATCGCGTAATCGAGGTAGCTCCGCCGCATCTCGTCTTCCAGGTTGACGGGGATGATTTCCTTGGCGAGGTCGGCCATCAGGTGTCCATGTCGATGCGGTGTTCGATGCCCGCGCAGGCCGCGCGGACGGGCGTCCGCGACGGCATTTACGGGGGAGTTTCAGCAACATGAAATTGTAGCATCCGGCACACCTTCCCGCACCCCGGATTCCGACCAAGAAACAACGGGTTACGTGGCTTTTCCGGGGCCTTCGCCGGCGCGCTTCCGCGATCCGTCCGCAGGCGGGAACCGAGCGCCCGGAATTTCGTCCCCGAGCACGCGTCATCGAGGCCTCGATGACGCGGTGGACGAGCGCCGCGTCAGCGGCCGAACACCGCCCGCATGCGGTCCACGTCCGGGCGCTCGACCACGCCCCGCTCGGTGACGATCGCGTCGATCAGCGCGTGCGGGGTGACGTCGAACACCGGGTTCCAGGCGTCGACGCCTTCGGCCACCGTGCGCGTGCCGCGGAAGGCCAGCAGCTCGGCGGGATCACGCTCCTCGATCTCGATCAGCTCGCCGCTGGCGGTGTCCATGTCCACCGTGGACGAGGGCGCGACCACCATGAATTTCACGCCGTGGTGGCGCGCGGCGATCGCCAGCTGGTAGGTGCCGATCTTGTTGGCGGTGTCACCGTTCGCGCAGATGCGGTCGGCGCCGACCACCACCCATTGCACGCGGCCGGTCTTCATCAGGTGCGCCGCGGCGGAGTCGGCGATCAGGGTGGCCTCGATGCCGTCCTGGTGCAGCTCCCACACCGTCAGGCGCGCGCCCTGGTTCCACGGCCGCGTCTCGCCGGCGAAGACCCGCGCGATCCTGCCCTGCGCCACGCCGGCGCGGATCACCCCGAGCGCGGTCCCGAAGCCCGCCGTCGCCAGCGAGCCGGTGTTGCAGTGGGTCAGCACGCCGCTGCCGGGCGCGATCAGCGCGGCGCCCGCCGCACCCATGCGCCGGTTGGCCGCGAGGTCCTCCGCCTCGATCGCGCGCGCCTCGCGTTCGAGCGCGTCGCGCCAGCCCGTGCCCGCGCCGGCCAGGACGCGCCGCATGCGCGCCAGCGCCCAGGCGAGGTTTACCGCAGTGGGACGAGCGGCGTTCAGCCGCTCGAGCGCCGGCTGCAGGGCATGGAGCGCCGCGGCGCCATCGCCGGCCTCGATCGTGCGTGCCGCGAGCACCACGCCCCAAGCCGCGGCGATGCCGATCGCAGGTGCGCCACGCACGGTCAGCGCATGGATGGCCGCGGCGACCTCATCGCTGTCGCGGCAGGCCGCGTACCCGACCTCGAACGGCAGGTGGCGCTGGTCCAGCAGTTCCAGCGCATCGCCGGTCCAGCGGATCGGGCGCACGTGGTCGTAGCGGTCGAAATCGAAAGCGTCGTCGAGGATGTCCATGCCTGCATTATCGGCCATCGCAACGGCCGCAAATACGACCGGCGCCCTCAGGCGCCGGTCGGTGACACAGGGGTTCGGACGTCAGTAGCTGCGGAATTCGGCGCGGCAGCCGTTCGACACCCAGATGCCGTTGCGGCCATAGCCCCAACTGCGGCCCTGGATGCACGGCGAATCGGACAGCTGGCGCACCAGCTGCACCCCCGCACGGGTGTTCACGGCGCACTCGCGCACGCGGTCGTCGTGCGATTCGCAACGGAACACGCGGCCGCCGTAGCCGTAGCGGGAGTCGTTCCAGCCGCCGTAGCCGCGACGCACCGCGAACTCGGCGCGACAGCCCTGCGAGACCCACACGCTGCCGTAGTCGGAACCCCAGCTGCGCCCCTCGATGCACATCGAGCGCGACAGCTGGCGAACCAGCTCCGCACGCCCCTGCCCGTTCAGGCTGCAGCGGCGCAGGCGGCCATCGTTGGACTCGCAGCGCACGGTGTTGCCATACCCGTAGCCGCCGCCATAGCCCTGGTTCCCGTAGCCGTAGCCGTAGCCATTGCCGTAACGGTCGTCGCCGTAGCCGCCGTCGATCACGCGGAAGTCGGCGCGGCAACCCTGCGCGACCCACACGCCGCTGCGTGCGTAGCCCCACGAACGTCCCTCGATGCAGGGCGATTGCGAGTGCTGGCGCTCCAGCACCACCCGCCCGCCGCCGGTGGCGCACTCGCGCACGCGGCCATCATTGGACTCGCAGCGGACGATGCGCCCGCCGTAGCCGTCGTAGCCCTGGCCGCCGTAATACTGCGCGGCCGCCGGCATCGCCCACGCGGCCACCGCCAACGCGGCGGCCCCCATCACCCAACTGCGCTTGCGCATCGTCGTTCTCCCTCGGCCCGGGCGGGCCGTCCTCGCCCCTGCACTCTAGGCATCGCCGATGAACTCCGGGCGAAGATCGCCGCCCGGGCTCCCGGCGGATGCCGCGGGTTCAGCATGCCATTCAGGCGCGGGAAAAGTCGAACGCGGTGATGTCGCGGATCCGTGGGGCGGCGAGCATCGCCATCAGCAGGCGATCGATGCCCATCGCCACGCCGGCGCAGGCCGGCATCCCCGCCGCAAGCGCCGCCAGCAGGCGTGCGTCGTGGGGCGGCACGTCATCACCGCGCATGCGCCGCACATCGGCGTCGCGGGCGAACCGGTCAGTCTGTTCGCCCGCATCCAGCAGCTCGTGATAACCGTTGGCGAGTTCGATCGGTCCGAGGTAGGCCTCGAAGCGTTCGGCGACGGCATGCCCATCGCCGGTCGGGCGCAGCCGCGCAAGGGCGCATTGCGAGGCCGGGTAGTCCACGACCGCCAACAACTCCCCGGGATCGAAGCCCGGCTGCAGGCGATGGGTCATCAGCAGGTCCAGCCAGTCGTCGCGCCCCAGCCCCGCCGGATCCACCTGCACCTCGCCGAGCGCCGCGCGCAGGCTGTCGATGCCGGCGGTGAACGGATCCACGCCCAGGGCGTCCCGGTAAAGCTGGCGATAGCCGACCACGCGCAGCCGCACCGTGCGCCCGACCAGCGCCAACGCGGCTTGCACGAGCTCCGCGACCTCGCCGATCAGGCGCTGGTGGTCCCACCCGACGCGGTACCACTCCAGCATCGTGAACTCCGGGTTGTGGCGACCACCGGCCTCGCCATCGCGGAACACCCGCCCGAGTTCGTAGCAATCGCCCACGCCCGCCGCGAGCAGGCGCTTCAGCGCGAACTCCGGCGAGGTGCGCAGCCAGCGCGTGCGCGGTGCGCCGTCGGTGCGTCCGGAGAATTCCAGCGAGAACGAGGCAATGTTCGGGTCGGTGTTGCCGGCCACCGACAGCACCGGCGTCTCCACCTCGAGCACGTCGCGCGCGTGGAAGAATTCGCGCACCAGCCGGTTCACCCAAGCGCGCAGGCGCAGCGCGTCGCGCGGTGCGGACGGCATCCAGTCCGCATCGGCCGCCACATCCCCCCGCCATCCCGGACCCGGGGCGAACTTCATGCGTGTTCGGCCAGGAAAGCCAGCAGGCGCGCCTCGTCCCAGACCTCGATGCCGAGCTCCTCGGCCTTCGCCAGCTTGGAGCCCGCGGCCTCGCCGGCGACCACGAACGAGGTCTTCTTCGACACGCTGCCGGCGGCCTTCGCGCCCAGGGCTTCCAGCCTGTCCTTCGCCTCGTCGCGACCCATCGAGGACAGCGTTCCGGTCAGCACCACGGTCTTGCCCTCCAACGGTCCCGCGGGGCGCTCCGCCGCTGCCGGCAGGCGCTCGCGCAGGTCGGCCTGTGCCTGCGCGCTGCGCACCAGGAGGCCGGCGTTGGCCTCGACCTCCAGCCACGCCACCAGGGCATTGGCGCTGTCCGCAGGCAAGCCGGCGGCGACCAGGGCGTGCCCGGGCGCGTCCAGCAACGCCTGTGCATCGACGAAGGCCGCGCCGAGCTGCGCCGCACGGATCGCGGTGACCTTCGGGATCTCGAGGTCGACCAGCAACGTTGCCAGGTCCAGGCCTTCGCGCAACGCGGGGTTGGGCGCATGCGCATCGCCGATGCGCACGCCACGCGCGAGCAGGCGGTCGACCACCTGCTGGTTGCCGGGCTGGTCAAGGAAGTGCCCGATCGCGCGGGCGACCTCGCCGCCGATGTCGGGCACGCGCTTGAACAGCGGCCACGGCAGGTGGCGGATGAGCGCCAGGTCGCCGAACCAATTCGCCAGCGCTTTCGCCGTGCTTTCGCCGACATGCTCGATGCCCAGCGCGAACAGGAAGCGCGCCAGCGTGGTGTCGCGGCTGCGGTCGATCGCCTCGAGCAGGTTGTCCGCCCACCTGGTCGCCACCTTGCCGGCCTTCACGGTCTCCGGCACGGTGCCATCGCGCTCGTCCGCGCGGCGCTTCATGTCCAGCAGGTCGTCGAGGGTCAGCCGGTACAGGTCGGATACGTCGCGCAGGTAGCCGAAGTCCACCAGCGATTCGATGTAGCGCTCGCCGAGGCCGTCGATGTCCATCGCCCGCCGCGAGGCGAAATGGAACACCGCCTGCACGCGCTGCGCCGGGCAACTCAGGCCACCGGAGCAACGCCAGACCGCGGCGCCCTCTTCGCGCACCAGCTCCGCGCCGCACACCGGGCAGGCGGCGGGCATCGCCCACGGCTGGGTGCCGGGCGGGCGGCGGTCCAGCACCACCTGCACGACTTCGGGGATGACATCGCCGGCGCGGCGGACGATCACGGTATCGCCGGCGCGCACGTCGAGCCGGGCCACGTGGTCGGCGTTGTGCAGCGTCGCGCGGGTGACGGTGACGCCGCCGACCTGCACCGGCCGCATCAGCGCCCACGGCGTGACCGCGCCGGTGCGGCCGACGTTGACTTCGATCGATTCCAGCAGCGTCGCCTGCTCCTGCGCCGGGAACTTGTGCGCGATGGCCCAGCGCGGCGCGCGCGAGACGAAGCCCATCTCGCGCTGGCCGGCGAGGTCGTCGAGCTTGTAGACCACGCCGTCGATGTCGAAGGCCAGTCCATCGCGGGCCGCGCCGATCCGTCGGTAGTAGCCGAGCAGGCCATCGAAGCCATGCACGACGGTGGCCAGGTCGCTGACCGGCAGGCCCCAGCCGCGCAGCTGCGCCAGCATGGCCGAATGCGTATCGGGCAGCGTGCCGTCCTCGACCAGCCCGATCCCGTAGGCGAAGAAACTGAGCGGGCGCTGTGCGGTCACCGCAGGATCCTGCTGGCGCAGCGAACCGGCGGCGCCGTTGCGCGGATTCGCCAGCACCTTGCCGCCGTGCAGGCGCGCGTGCTCGTTCCAGCGCTCGAAGTCGGCGCGCGCCATGTAGACCTCGCCGCGCACCTCTAGTACCGCCGGCCAGCCTTCGCCTTCGAGCCTGTGCGGGATGACCGGGATCGTGCGCAGGTTGGCGGTCACGTCCTCGCCGGTGGCGCCATCGCCGCGGGTCGCGCCCTGCACGAACACGCCGTCCTCGTAGCGCAGGCTGATCGCCAACCCGTCCAGCTTGGGCTCGGCGGAGAACACCAGGTCGTCGCGATCCAGGCGTTCGCCGATGCGGCGGACGAAATCGGCCACCTCCTCGTCGCTGAAGGCGTTGCCCAGCGACAGCATCGGCACCGCATGGGCGACCTGCGCGAAGCGGCCGGAAGGCGCCGCGCCCACCTTGGTGGTCGGCGAGGCCGCGTCGGCGAGTTCGGGATGCGCGCGTTCCAGCGCCTCGAGTTCGCGTACCAGCGCGTCGTAGTCGGCGTCGGTCAGGTCCGGATCGTCGAGCTCGTGGTAACGCCGGTTGGCATCCTCGATGCGGCGGCGGAGTTCGGCGATGCGCGCGGCGGTATCGGTCATGGCGCGGATTGTCGCCTGCGTGGCCCCCTGCCCCCAAGCCGCGCGCGGCGTATCACCAGCGCGTCGGCTTGCTCAGCGGCGGCGCGGCGTTCTGGCGGTCGTAGTGCCGCAGTTCCTCGCGGATGTGCTGGATGCGCTGGCGCCCGAGCGCGTTGCGCTCCTGGTCCAGCACCACCCCGTCGAGCAGGTCGGCCATGCGCTGCGCCGCGGGTTCCATGGTTTCCCACGCGTCCAGGGCCGGCACGGGCGCCGGCAGGGTCAGGAAGAACGCGATCGCCGGGGTCTCGACCTCGGCGATGCGCGCCATGTCGAAGCTGCCGGGCTTGATGATGTTGGCGACGCTGAAGATCGGGCCGAGTTCCGGCTTGCCGTCCACCAGCCGGTGGAACACGTCCATATGCCCGAAGGTCAGGCCCGCCTTCTCGGCGGCGACCACGATGTCCTGCCCGCGCAGCTTGCTGCCGGCCTTGGCGGCGACGTACAGCGAGACGATGCGGTCGAAGTCGTCCGACACCCGCTTGCCGAGTTCGGCGTGCGGGCGCGCATCCAGCGCCAGCTCTTCCTGCTGCGCCGGGGCCTGCCCCCAGCTGTCCGCCAGTTGTTCGCCGAGGCTCGGCTCGACCCGGCCTGAGGCCGGTTCCTCGCGCCCGCGGGCGACGCGCCGGCCCTGCCCGCCCTTGCGGCCGCGGCCGAAGTAGATGATCGCGCCGAACAAGAGCGACAGCGCCACCGCGATGCCGATGCGCAGCAACAGGGTGTCGGACATCAGGCTTCCTCCGGGTTCAGGCGGCACCGGCGAGGCGCGCGGCCTCCGCCAGGTCCACCGAGACGAGCCGGCTCACGCCGGGTTCGCGCATGGTCACGCCCGACAACTGCTGGGCCGCTTCCATCGTCGCCTTGTTGTGGGTCACGAACAGGAACTGTACCGCCTCGCTCATCTCGCTGACCATCGCGGTGAACCGGCCCACATTGGCCTCGTCCAGCGGTGCGTCCACCTCGTCGAGCAGGCAGAACGGCGCGGGGTTGAGGCGGAAGATCGCGAACACCAGCGCCACCGCGGTCATCGCCTTCTCGCCGCCGGACAGCAGCGAGATGTTCGACACCCGCTTGCCGGGCGGGCGCGCCATGATCGACACGCCGGTATCCAGCAGGTCCTCGCCGGTGAGCTCGAGGTAGGCGTGGCCGCCGCCGAACAGGCGCGGGTACAGTTCCTGCACGCCGGCGTTGACGCGGTCGAAGGTGTCCTTGAAGCGGCCGCGGGTCTCGCGGTCGATCTTGCGGATCGCCTCTTCCAGCGTCTCCAGCGCAGCGGTCAGGTCGGCATCCTGCGCGTCCAGGTATTCCTTGCGCTGCGCGGCCTCGGCGTGTTCGGCGATGGCCGCCAGGTTGACCGGCTCCAGCCGCCGCATGCGCCCATCCAGTTCGGCCACCGTGCGCTCCCAGGCCGCCGCATCGGCGTCCTCGGGCAGGCTGTTGACCACGTCGTCCATGACGAAGCCCGCCTCGACCACCGCCGCGGCGAACTGCTCCGCCTTCAGGGCCAGGGCCTGCAGGTCCAGCCGGCGCTGGCCGATCGCCTCGCGCTGCTCCAGTGACTGCGCATCGCGCTGTTGGCGCACCTGTTCGTGCTGGCGCAAATCGTTGTCGATGCCTTCCAGCAGCGATCGCGCCTCGGCCAACGCGCGATCGGTCCGCACGCGTTCCGACAACGCCGCCTGCCGCTCTTGCTCCAGCGCCTGCACCGGCGCATCGCCCTCGGACAACTGCGCGGCGAGTTCACCCAGGCGCGAATCCAGTTGCCCGCGTTGCCCGCCCATGCGCTCCAGCGCCTGCGACAGCGCCACCACCTGCACCCGCTGCGACTCGAGCGTGAGCGCCAGCGCATGCGCAGCGTCGCGGGATTCGCGCGCGGCATTGCGGGCGGCCTCGCGGGCATCCGCGAGTTGCCGGCGTTCGCCATCCAGTCCCTGGCGCGCGGCTTCCAGCTCGGCCATCCGCGCGACCGCGTCCTCGACCCGCTGGCGTGCCTCGCGTGCCTGCCCGCGGGCGGCGTCCAGCGCGCCGGCCAACTGGCCCAGCTCGGCGTCGATGCGCTCGATGCGTACCCGCGCCGACTCCAGCTTGCCGCGCTGTCCCTGCAACTGCCCCGCCAGTTCGGACACGCCGCGGTGGCCCATGTACATCTGCCGCTGCGCATCCTCGCGCTGCTGCTCGGCGACCAGGGCCTGGTCGCGCAGCTGCACCAGCAAGGCGTCGAGCGCGCGCTCGCGCTCGGCATGCGCCTCGATGTCGGCGCGCAGCGACTGGATTTCCTTCTCGCGCAGCAACGCGCCCTGCTTGGCGGCACCGGAGCGGCTGACCCGCACCCAGCCGTCGCCCAGGCGCTCGCCGGCGCGGGTGACGACCGACTCGCCCTCGCCCAGCCGCGCCTGCAACGCGCGGGCTTCTGCAAGGTCCTCGGCCGCGTGCAGGCGGGCCAACAGGCGGCGGATCGCGCGCGGGCCGCGCACGCGGGCGGCCAGCGACGTCGCCGGATAATCGGCATCGTCCTCGCCCGCCGCCACCAGCGCCAGGCGCCCGTCGCCGAGCTCGCCCAGCGCCTCGACCAAGTGTCCCGGGGCCTCGACGATCACCGCTTCGATCAACTGGCCCAAGGCGCCTTCGACCGCGTTCTCCCAGCCGGCGTCGACCTGCAGGCGCTCGCCGACGCGGGCCGCGTCGTCCAGGCCACGCGCCCGCAGCCAGTCGGCCGCGGCCCCCTGTTCCTGCCCGAGCGCGGCGTGCTGCAAGGCCTCCAGCGACGACAGGCGGCCGCGGGCGGCCTGCGCCTGCTTGCGCAGTTCGGCCAGCTCGGACTGGGTTGCCCGCTGCCGCTCCTGCACGTCGGCGCTGGCCTGCTTGCGGGCCTCGACCTGCTCCGCCAGCGTCTCCAGCGTCTCCTTCTGGGTGTCGTGCTGGACCTGCAACTGCTCGAACGCATCCGCCAGCGTGTCGAGGTCCAGCCCCGCGCGCTCGGCCTGCAACTGTTCGCGGCGGCGATCGGCGTCCAGCACCTGGCGATCCAGGTGTTCGATGCGGGTGCGCTCCACGTCGCCCGCGCGCGCCGCCTCGGCCTGCTCGCGGCTGTGCGCGTCCCAGCGCTGCTGCCAGTCGGCCAGCGCCGCCTCGGCCTCGCGCCATGCGTCCTGGCGCAGCAGGTCCTGCTCCTGCAGCAGTTCCAGCCGCGGCTCGGCCTCGTCCAGCGCCTCGCGCAACACCGTCAGCTTCTGCTGGTCGTCGCTGATGTGCGAGCCCAGCTCGGCCAGCGCCGACTGCGCTTCGTCGCGGGCCCGCTGCAGGCGCACCGCGAGCTCGCGCTGGTGGGCGATCTGCTGCTCGACCCGGGCCAGCGTGCTGCCGACCTGGTACACCGCCGCCTGCGCGGCATTCAACGACTCGCTGGCGGTCTCGCGGCGCGCGCGGCCGGTCTCCAGCTCGCGCTCGGCTTCGCGTTGCTCGGCGACCAGCTGCTCGAGCCGGGTCTCCTCGCGCGCCAATCGCTCGCGCAGCGCCTGCAGGCGGGCGTCCAGCGCGCGGAACTCCAGCGCCTTCCACTCGGCATCCTTGACCCGGCGCTCGGCCTGGATCGCGCTGTACTGCTCGGCCTGGCGGGCCTGGCGGGCCAGGTGCTGCAACTGCTTGCCGACTTCCTCGCGGAGGTCGTTGAGGCGGTCCAGGTTCTCGCGGGTATGGCGGATCCGGGTCTCCGTCTCCTTGCGCCGCTCCTTGTACTTGGAGATGCCGGCGGCCTCCTCCAGGTACACCCGCAGTTCCTCCGGGCGCGCCTCGATGACCTGGCTGATCATGCCCTGCTCGATGATCGAGTAGCTGCGCGGGCCCAGGCCGGTGCCGAGGAACAGGTCCGTGATGTCGCGACGCCGGCATTTGCCGCCGTTGAGGTAGTAGCTGCTCTGGCCGTCGCGGCCGACGGTACGCTTGACCGAAATTTCGTTGAACGCGGCGTACTCACCGGTGATCGCGTGGTCGCTGTTGTCGAACACCAGCTCCACCGAAGCCTGCGACACCGGCTTGCGCGCCGAGCTCCCGGAGAAGATCACGTCGGTCAGCGAATCGCCGCGCAGGCGGCTGGCCGCGCTCTCGCCCATCACCCAGCGGATCGCGTCGATGATGTTGGACTTGCCGCAGCCGTTGGGACCGACGATGCCGGTCATGTTGGTCGGCAGGTGCAGCGTGGTCGGATCGACGAAGGACTTGAAGCCGGACAGCTTGATGGTGGACAGGCGCATGCGCGTCGACGGACCCCGGCGGCGCCACGGCGCCACTTCACGAACAAGATGGATTACATCCCCTAAATATCTGATTTTTATAGAGGGGAACGCCTCGACATCGGATGTCGATCCCGGAGTATATCCGGGCTATACCAGTTCGTCGGGCGTCCGCGCCCGGATCGCCAGCGCATGGATGTCGTCCTCCATCATGCTGCCCAGCGCGGCGTACACCATCCGGTGCCGGGCCAGCGGCAACTTGCCGGCGAAGGCCGTGCTCACGATGTCCACGCTGAAGTGCCCTTGCCCGCCCCGCGCGCCCGCATGTCCGGCGTGCTTGTGGCTGTCGTCGGCGACTTCCAGCCGCTGCGGTTGCAGCGCCTCGCCGAGCAGGGCACGAATGCGCGCGACCCGCTGCGGGTTCAGCCGCGGGATGTCGGCCTCGGTCGCGCCGCTCACGGCAAGACCTTGCGGAAGGGCCTGACCTCGACCCGCGCATACACCCCGGCTTCCACGTAGGGGTCGGCATCCGCCCACGCCCGCGCCTCCTCGAGCGAGGCGAACTCGGCGATGACCAGGCTGCCGCTGAAGCCGGCCGGTCCCGGATCCTCGGCATCAATCGCCGGGCATGGCCCCGCCACCAACAGGCGGCCCGCGTCGCGCAGGGCCTGTAGCCGGGCCAGGTGGGCAGGCCGCGCCGCCATCCGCTTGGGCAGCACGTCGCTGCCGTCGTAGCCTTCGATCGCGTACCACATGGCGCACTCCCGTCTGAACCGTCGCCGCGCATTGTAGGCCGCGCAGTGGACAGCCCCGCCGCGAGGCCGTACCCTTCGCGCATCGCTTCGGGCCCGGTCCCGCGGCCCCGCGCAACGCCGGCACCCCACGCCCCGCCGCGCCCGCCGACCCGGCCTTCCTCGCCACCCGCCTCCACGCACCCCTCGGGGCGCACCCGGCCGGCATGGCGTGGGCAATCCGCCTCACCGATGTGCCCCCGGCCGCATGCGGCCCCTGCGACATGCTGTGGCCCGGAGGGGGCCGCAACCGATGACATCCGAAACCGGCATCGCCCCCGCGGCCGATGCACCCGCCCAAAACGCGAATGCCCGTCCGCAGCAGCAGGAAATGCCGCTGGCGACGGTGCTCGGCCAGCCGGTGCTGGAGATCCCGAAGGACCTCTACATCCCGCCGGATGCGCTCGAGGTCATCCTCGACGCGTTCGAGGGACCGCTGGACCTGCTGCTGTACCTGATCCGCCGGCAGAACCTGGACATCCTCGACATCCCCGTCGCCGAGATCACCCGGCAGTACGTGGACTACATCCAGGCCATGCACGAGATGCGCTTCGAGCTGGCCGCGGAGTACCTGGTCATGGCCGCGATCCTGGCCGAGATCAAGTCGCGCATGCTGTTGCCGCGCCCGCCCAGCGAGGAAGGCCTGGAGGAGGATCCGCGCGCCGACCTGGTGCGCCGCCTGCAGGAGTACGAGCGCTACAAGAAGGCCGCCGAGGACCTGGACACCCTGCCACGGCAGGAGCGCGACACCACGGTGGTCGCCGCCTACGTGCCCGACCGCGCTGCGGTGCGCTTGCCGCCGCCGGTCGACATGAAGGAGATGCTGCTGGCCCTGCACGACGTGCTCAAGCGCGCCGAGCTGTTCACCCAGCATGCGATCAAGCGCGATGCGCTCAGCGTCCGCCAGCGCATGGGCGAGTTGCTGGAGCGCATGGCCGATGGCGCGTTCCACCGCTTCGAATCGCTGTTCACGGTCGAGGAAGGCCGGCTCGGCGTGGTGGTGACCTTCCTCGGCCTGCTGACCCTGGCCAAGGAGCAGCTGGTCGACATCGTGCAGGAAGCGCCGCTGGCACCGATCTACGTCAAATCCCTGGCCTCGGCCGAGGGCACCCCGGCCGTCGTCGCGCTCCCGAGCGAATTCGACGACGACGCCGCCAACGACTCCAACGACTGAGCCGCATGGATCAACCACTCGTCACCCGCATCGTCGAAGCCGCCCTGCTCGCGGCACACCAGCCGCTGACGCTGGTCCAGCTCAAGGGCCTGTTCCCGCTGGACGAACCGGCGCCGGACGACAGCATCGAAACCGCGCTGGCGGACCTGCAGGCGGCCTGCGCCGAGCGCGGCGTCGAGCTCGTCGAAGTGGCCAGCGGCTGGCGCTTCCAGGTCAAGGCCGACGTCCACCCGTGGGTGGCGCGCCTGTGGACCGAACGCCAGACCAAGTACACCCGCGCCACCCTGGAGACCCTGGCGCTGATCGCCTACCGGCAGCCGATCACCCGCGGCGAGATCGAGCAGATCCGCGGCGTCGCGGTGAACAGCAGCATCATCAAGGCGCTCGAGGAACGCGACTGGATCCGCGTCGTCGGGCATCGCGACGTCCCCGGCAAGCCGGAGCTGCTGGCGACCACCCGGGCCTTCCTCGACTACTTCGGGCTGAAGCGCCTCGACGAACTGCCGCCGCTGTCGGAACTCAAGGACATCGGCGAGCTGGAACCGCAACTGCCGTTCGCGCCGGCGATCCCGGTGGGCGCGGCAAGCGCGGCCGCCGAGCCGGAACTGGGATCAGAGTCGACGTCTGGCCCTGATCACGCCGAACACGACGAATCCACTGCAGAAGTCGACCCTGACCCCACTTCTGTCAACCAAGACACCACCGGAGACGACGCGGACGCCGCATCGTCGGAGCACAAAAATGAGCAATAACGAATCGACCCGCCGCCCGTTGAGCCTGAAGGCCAAGGGCACGCCAGAAGCCGAGGCCCCGCGCATCGAGGAGCGCCTGCACAAGGTGCTCGCGCAGGCCGGGCTGGGCTCGCGCCGCGCGCTCGAGCAGCGCATCGCCGAAGGCCTGGTCAAGGTCAATGGCGAGACCGCGCGCACCGGCATGAGCGTGACCGGCGGCGACAAGATCGAACTGGATGGCAAGACCTTCGTCGCCAGCGCGCTGACCGACCCGGCGCGCGTGCTGATGTACAACAAGCCCGAGGGCGAGGTCACCACCCGCGAGGATCCCGAGGGCCGCCCGACGATCTTCGAGGCCCTGCCCGTGCTGAAGGGCGCGCGCTGGATCGCGATCGGCCGCCTCGACATCAACACCACCGGCCTGCTGCTGCTCACCACCGACGGCGAGCTGGCCAACGCGATGATGCACCCGAGCTTCGAGGTCGCGCGCGAATACGTCTGCCGCGTGCGCGCCCCGGAGGGCGAGGACGTGGTCAGCGACAAGATCGTCGACCGGCTGGCGCGCGGCGTGGCCCTCGACGACGGCCCGGCCAAGTTCGACGAGATCGAGCGCATCGGCGGCACCGACTCCCACGACTGGTTCCGCGTGCTGCTCAAGGAGGGCCGCAACCGCGAGGTGCGCCGCCTGTGGGAGTCGCAGGGCTGCCAGGTCAGTCGCCTCAAGCGCATCCGCTACGGCGAGGTGCGCCTGCCGCAGCCGCTGCTGCGCGGTCAGGCGCAGGAGTTGCCCCAAGCCGAGGTCGACGCGCTGCGCAAGGCGGTCGGGCTGGAGGATGGCGCGCCGTCCGCGCTGACGCTGATGCCGGTGCTGGGCCAGCGCAAGGCCGGCAAGACCGTGGTCGCCGGCAATGCCCGCGGGCATGGCTACGTGGGCGGGCACAGCACCGCCGACGAAGGCCGCGAACTGCGCCGCTTCGACCACGTCCGCGAGGACCGCAACCGCCGCGGCGGGCCGCGCAAGCCGCATGGCGGCCTGACGGTCAGCGGCGAGGCCGCGGCCAAGCAGGCGCACAAGACGTTCAAGCCAAAAGGTCCGCGCGCGCAGGGGCAGCGAATGAAGCCCGGCGAACAGCGCGGCGACAATCCCGCCGCGATGCGCACCTGGTACGTGCCGGACGGGGTGGACACCGGCCCCAGCGGGCATCGCAACCCCGATGGTGCGCGCGGCCCGCGCAAGCCGTATGGCAATGCGCCCGGTGCCGGCCGACCCGCCGGTGGTCGCGGTCCCGGCGGTCCGCGTCCCTACGGCGACAACCGCGGCCCGCGCCCGCAGGGCGAACGCGGTCCCCGCCGTGAGGGCGGTTTCGGCGGCACCGCCGGCGATGCCCGCCCGCAACGCCAGGCCAAGCCCTACGGCCATCCGGGGAATGCCCCCCACTTCCCGTCCGACCACGCCCATGGCGGCGGTTTCAACCCCTACGGCCAGCACGGCAGCCCGGGCGATCGCCCGCGTGGCCCGCGCCCGGGCGGCAACCGTCCGAACCCCGGACCGCGTGGTCCGCGTCCGGGCGGGAATGGCCCGGGCCGTGGCCGTGGCCCGCGCGGCAACGGGCCGCGCTGATCGCGATGACGGCGACGCTCGCCCTCGCGCTTGGCCTGCTGGCGGCGCCGCAAGCCTCGCCGGCCGTGGCCGTGCCGGTCGTGGAGTACGTGGACGCCAAGCGCCTGGCCGACGCCGACGAGAAGACCCTGGTCGGCCCGGCGCACGAGGCGATGCGCGCCGCGCAGGCGCGCCTGCTCAATGCGGGCGTCGTCGAGTGCTCGCTCGGCAAGCCGCAGAAGGACTTCACCGCCTTCACCATCGTCATGCGCCTCGATGCCGCGGGCCAGGTCCGCGACACCTGGCGCCAGGGCAGCTCGCCGCTGGCGATCTGCCTGCAGCGCTACGTGCGCGGCAAGACCGTGTTCACGCCGCCCCGCGACGGCTTCCACATGTCGCTGGAGATCAGCTTCACCAAGTAATCCTCGCGCGGCGTCGATCTGCCCGATCGTTCTGCATGTGGAACGATTCGTGACTTTCAGATGGACTAGCATCACGGATGCATCGAATCCATGATGCAGGCCATGACCCCGGCGCACCGCCGGTCGAATGGAGCGATCCCATGCGCATGAAGACCGTCCTCGAAGTGACCAGCGCCCCCGGGCGCCACTGGGTGGGCAACGGCTTCCCGGTCCACGGCATGTTCGGCTACAGCGGGCGCGGCGTCGCCGAGCGCAGTCCGTTCCTGATGCTCGACTACGCCGCACCGACCCGCTTCGAGCCCACCACCGAGCGGCGCGGCGTCGGCCAGCATCCGCATCGCGGCTTCGAAACCGTCACCATCGTCTACGCGGGCGAGGTCGAGCACCGCGATTCCGCCGGCAATGGCGGGGTGATCGGCCCCGGCGACGTACAGTGGATGACCGCCGCGGGCGGCATCCTGCACGAGGAATTCCACTCGACCGCCTACGCGCGCCAGGGCGGCCCGTTCGAGATGGTCCAGCTGTGGGTCAACCTGCCGCGCAAGGACAAGCTGGGACCCGCCGGTTACCAGGGCATCACCGACGCGCAGATCCCGAAGGTCGCGCTGGGTGACGACGCCGGCAGCCTGCGGGTGATCGCCGGCGAGTACGAGGGCCACGCGGGTCCGGCGCGCACCTTCACCCCGATCCACGTCTGGGACCTGCAGCTGCGCGCGGGCAAGACGGCCTCGATGCCGCAGCCGGAGGGCTGGACCACGCTGGTGGTGGTGCTCGACGGCACCGTGCAGGTCAACGGCGAGGCGGTGCTGCGCCCGGCACAAATGGCCACGCTGTCGACCGCGGGCAGCGGCCTCACGATCGAAGCCAATGGCGATGCCAAGGTCCTGCTGCTGGCGGGCGAACCGATCGACGAGCCGGTGGTCGGCTACGGTCCGTTCGTGATGACCTCGCAGCAGGAGATCATGCAGGCCATCGCCGACTTCAACGGCGGCAAGTTCGGCCGCATGGCCTGATCCTCACCCACAGCGGCCCGGCCACGCGCCGGGCCATCGGAGCCGCCCATGGTCCACCTGCTCGGCATTTCCGGCAGCCTGCGCGCAGGCTCCTACAACACCGCGCTCCTGCGCGCCGCGAGCGCACTGTCCGGTGACGACGTCACCGTTGAAGTCGCCACCCTGCACGGCATCCCGCTGTACGACGCCGACCTCGAGGCCCGCGAGGGCCTGCCCCCGGCGGTGGCCGACCTGAAGGCGCGCCTGGTCGCCAGCGACGGCGTCCTGCTGGTCACGCCCGAATACAACAACGGCATCCCCGGCGTGTTCAAGAACGCGATCGACTGGCTGTCGCGCCCCGCGGACGACATCCCGCGGGTGTTCGGCGGGCGCCCGTTCGCGCTGGCCGGGGCATCGCCGGGCGGCTTCGGCACGGTGCTCTCGCAGGCGCACTGGCTGCCCGTGTTGAAGACGCTGGGCGTGGACCTGTGGGCCGGCGGCAGGCTGCTCGCGTCGCGCAGCGGCAGCCTGTTCGACGCCGAGGGCGCGCTGGTGGACGACAAGCTGCGCACGCAGCTGGCCGCCTTCGTGCAGGGTTTCGCCGGCTACGTCGCCGGCAAGCGGGGCTGAGCCCCGCCCCGCTTCGCCCGGGGCACCCGCTCTGGCATGCTGGGCGACATCTCCCGGACCCCGACAGGCCGACGCGCGTGAACCGCTTGCTGCAAGCCCTCGTCCGGCGCGGCGTCGCGGTCCTCGTGCTGGGCGTGCTGCTGCCGTTCGCGGCACCGGCGGCCAACCCCAGCGAACCGGCGGCGATCGCCGCGCTGCGCGCCGACCAGACCCGCACCGCCGCGCAACTCGAAGCGCAGGCCGCACGCCTGCGCGCGACCGCACCCACGCCCGCGTACCGTGCCTGGGCGACATTGGCCGAAGCCGAATTCGCCAACGACCAGGAGCATGCAGACGCGGCCCTCGCCGGGATCGACCAGGCGATCGCCCAGTCCGACGCGCTGGACCTCCCCGACCTGCGCTTCGAGGCCCTGCTCCGGCTGTCCACCATCCTGGTCAACCGCGGGCGCTCGAAGGACACCGAGGCGGTGCTCGCGCGGATGCAGGCGCTGGTCGCGTCCGCCGACAACCCGCGCTGGCGGGCGCTGTGGCTGCACGAACGCGGCGTGCTGGCGCGCAAGCTCGGGCAGTTCGAGGCGTCGCGCACGCTGTTCCTGCAGGCGCGGGCGCTGTTCCACGACCTCGGCGACCGGTCGATGGAGGCGCGCGAGCTGAACTCGATCGGCAACCTCGACGGGCGCACCGGGCGCTTCTCGGATGCGGTCGCCATGCACACCGAGGCGCTGGCGATGTCGCGCAAGGCCGGCGACAAGGCCGAGACCGCGCGCAGCCTGCGCATGCTCGGCGTGCTCTACCGCAACCTCGACGACGAGGAACTGGCGAGCCGCTACCTCCTCGAGGCGCTGGACTACGTGGAGGAGCGCAACCGCCGCGAGGCCATCGCGCTGCATGGCGAGCTGATCGGCGCGTTCACCAAACTCGAGGACCTGAAGCAGGCCGACTACCACGGCGAGCAGGCGGTGCGCCTGGCCGAGGCCTCCGGCAGTCCGCCCAATCGGGTCAACGCCTTCACCCGGATGGCCGAACTGCGCCTGCTGCAGGGGCGGATCGACGAGGCCGAGGCCTGGGTCGGCAAGGCGATGGCCTCCTACGACGACGTCGCCGTGCGCGACCGCACCCTGGTCGACCTCGCGCGGCTGCGCGTGCTGGCCGCACGCAACCGCACCCGCGAAGCGCTGGCGGACGCCGGCACCGTGCTGGCGAACGTGCGCGACCTCGGCGACCGCATCCTCGAGCGCGCGATGCTCGACCTGCTGTCGGAACTGCAGCTGCGCGCCGGCGACGCGGCCAGCGCCTTCGAAACGCGCAAGGCCCACCAGAAACTCGACAAGGAACTGGCGATCGACGTGTCGGCGCGGCGCATCGCCCTGCTCGAATCCAGCCTCGAACGCCAGCGCGCCGATGCCGAGCGGCAGCTCCTGCAGCGCGACAACGCGATCCAGGCGCTGCGCCTGAACCGGCAGCGGCTGATCTTCATCGTCCTGCTGGCCGGGTTGGCCACGGTGCTGGTGATCGCCGCGCTGCTGTACGCGCGCTATCGCAGCACCCTGCGCCACCGCAACGAACTGCGCGAGAGCCGCGACGAACTGCAGCGCGTCGCCAACACCGATGCGCTGACCGGACTGGCCAACCGCCACGCGGCGACGCGCGCGCTCGACGAGCGGCTGGGGCGCATCCCCGATCCGCTGACGGTCATGCTGCTGGACCTCGACGAGTTCAAGCGGATCAACGACAGCCATGGCCACCAAGCCGGCGACGCGGTCCTGTGCGAGGCGGCGCGACGCATGCGCGAGGCGTTGCCGGCCGGCGCCCTGCTCGGCCGCTGGGGCGGCGAGGAGTTCATCGTCGTGCTGGATGGCGCCCCGGGGCGCGAGCCTGCCGCCATCGCGGAAGCCCTGCGCGCCACGCTGGCCGCGGCGCCGGTGGTGTTCGAGGGCGCGGCGATCCCGGTGACGGTCAGCATCGGCCTGGCGACCGCCTTCGCCGGCGACGGCCTGGACGCCTTGCTCGCGGACGCGGACGCGGCGCTGTACCGGGCCAAGCACGCGGGTCGCAATCGCGTGGTCTACGGCGGCAAGGCCGGCGCCCCGGCCTGACGCGCCGACTCAGCGCGCCAGGTCGAAGGCGTCGGCGTCCAGCAAGGCGGGGAAGCGCGCGCGATGCTCGAGCAGCGGCGCGGCCTGCAACAGCATCGTGGAGGTCACCTCTTCGTCGCTGGCCTCGCTCAACGGATGGCCGAGGAAGTCGATCACCGCGCTGTCGCCGCTGTAGTGCAGGCCGTTGCCGTCGGTGCCGACGCGGTTCACGCCGACCACGTAGCACAGGTTCTCGATCGCCCGCGCGCGCAGCAGGGTCTTCCACGGATACGCGCGCGCCGACGGCCAGTTCGCGACATACAGGGCGAGGTCGTAGTCGGCCTGCCCTGCCTGCGTGGCGTCGTGGCGATTGCGCGAGAACACCGGGAAGCGCAGGTCGTAGCAGACCTGCAGCAGGATCCGCCATCCCTTCCACGCCACCACCACCCGCTGCTCGCCGGCGGCATAGCGTTCGTGCTCCTTCGCGAAGGAGAACAGGTGACGCTTGTCGTAATGCGCGAGGCCGCCGTCCGGGGTGGCGAACAGCATGCGGTTGAACACGCCTTCCGGCGTGCGCAGCTGCACGCTGCCGGTGACGGCGGCATCGAGCCTGGCGGCCTGTTCGCGCAGCCATGCCACGGTCGGGCCATCCATGGTTTCGGCGTTGCCGATGGCCTTGTTGGAGAAGCCGCTGGTGAAGGTCTCCGGCAGCACGACGAGGTCGGTGGTGCCATGCAGCGGCGCCATCAGCCTGCCGTAGTGGTCGCGGTTGCCGGCGGGGTCGTGCCAGCGGGTTTCGCCCTGCACGATCGAGACGCGCAGGTTGTGCAGCGAGGCGCTCACAGCCGCTGCAGCCGTTCGATGGCCGCGTCCAGGGTGGCGTCGTTCTTGGCGAAGCACAGCCGGGCGAGGCGCTGGCCGGCCGGCGGATCCGCGTAGAACGGCGACAGCGGGATCGCGGCGACGCCGTGCTCGATGGTCAGCCAGCGGCAGAACGCGAGGTCGTCGAGGTCGCTGACCGCGCTGTAGTCGACCAGCTGGAAATAACCGCCCGGCACCGGCAGCGGCGTCAGGCGGGTGGTCAGCAATTGGTCGCGGAAGCGGTCGCGCTTGGCCTGGTAGAACGCACCGAGCCCTTCGTAGTGCCCGGGTTCCTGCTCGATCATCTCCGCGAAGGCGTGCTGCGCCGGGGCGAAGGTGCAGAACACGTTGTACTGGTGGACCTTGCGGAATTCCGCGCCCAGCGCCGCCGGCGCGATGCAGTAACCGACCTTCCAGCCGGTGCAGTGGTAGGTCTTGCCGAAGCTGGAGACCACGAAGGCGCGCGCGCGCAAGGCCGGGTGTCCCAGCACGGAGGCGTGGCGCGCGCCGTCGAACACGATGTGTTCGTAAACCTCGTCGCTGAGCAGGACGATGTCGGTGCCGTCGAGGATGGCGGCGACCTCGTCGAGGTCGGCGGCGGACAGCATCGCCCCCGACGGGTTGTGCGGGCTGTTGATCATCAGCATCCGCGTGCGCGGGGTGATCGCCGCGCGCACCGCGTCCCAGTCGGGCGCGAACGTGGCCGGGTCCAGCGGCACGTGCACCGCGGTGGCGCCGGCCAGCTCGATCGCAGGTTCGTAGCAGTCGTAGCAGGGATCCAGCACCACGACTTCCTCGCCCGCGCGGACCACCGCGTGGATCGCATCGAAGATCGCCTCGGTGGCGCCGCTGGTGACGGTGACCTCGGTGTCGGCATCCGGCGCCCAGCCGTAGCAGCGCAAGGTCTTGGCGGCGATCGCCCGGCGCAGTGCGGGGATGCCGGTCATCATCGCGTACTGGTTGTGCCCGGCCTGCATCGCCCGGCCCAGCGCGTCGACCAGTCGTTCGGGCACCGGGAAGTCGGGGAAGCCCTGGCCGAGGTTGACCGCGCCGTGCTCGGCGGCGAGCTGCGACATCACGGTGAAGATGGTGGTGCCGACCTTCGGCAGCTTGGTGTCGATGCGCATCGGGAATGGCGTGCGGGAAAGCCACGAGTGTACGGAATCGACGGCGGCGGCGAAGCGGGCGCGCGTCATGCCGGTAGAATCGCGCCCCGATGCCCGACCTCCAGACCCACGCCAGTCCGTTGCTTGCCGTCGACGGGCTGGCGTTCTCGCGCAACGACACCCCGGTGTTCGGGCCGTTGTCGTTCGCGGTCGAGGCCAATGAGGCGCTGCTGGTGCAAGGCGGCAACGGCGCCGGCAAGACCACCCTGCTGCGCGTGCTGGCCGGCCTGCTGCGGCCGGATGCCGGGCACATGGAGATCGATGGCCTGCCCGCGCGGCCGGAGCTGCGCGCGCGCTTCGTCGCCTACCTCGGCCACCTGCCGGGTCTGAAGGCCGACCTCTCGGCCCTGCACAACCTCGAGTTCCTGTGCGGCCTGCATGGCCGGCGCCCGCGCCAGACCGCGGAAGCGGCGATGGCGATCGTCGGCCTGGCCGGCTACGAGGACGCGCCCCTGCGCACGCTGTCAGCCGGGCAGAAGAAGCGCCTCGGCCTGGCCCGGCTGTGGCTGTCGCCGGCCCCGCTGTGGCTGCTCGACGAGCCCTACGCCAACCTCGACCTGGAAGGCATCACCCTGGTCAACCGGATGGTGCAGGCGCACCTGCGCGAAGGCGGCGCGGCGCTGATCACCACCCACGGCGCGTACGCGGCCCCGCCGGTGCGGACCCGACTGCTGGAACTCGGGGGGACGGCGTGATGTTGCGCGCGGCCCGGGCGCTGGTGGTGCGCGACCTGCGCCTGGTATGGGCGCGTCGCGGCGACGCGCTGCAGCCGGCGTTGTTCGCCCTGCTCACCGTGGTGCTGTTCGCGCTGGGCCTCGGCGGCGATGCCCGCTCGCTGGCGCCGGTGGCCTCCGCGGTGCTGTGGCTGGCGGTGCTGCTGGCGGGCCTGCTGGCGCTGGACAGCCTGTTCCGCGGCGATGCCGAGGACGGCTCGCTCGAGCAGTGGATGCTGGCGCCGGTCCCGCTATGGTGGCTGGTACTGGTGCGCACCGCGATGCACTGGGCGACCACCGCCCTGCCGGTGATCGTCGCCGTGCCGCTGCTCGGCGAATTGCTGCACCTGCCGCGCGCGCAGTTGCCGGTGCTGATGGCCTCGCTGCTGCTGGGTACGCCCATCCTCAGCCTGCTCGGCGCGGTGGTGGCCGCGCTCACGGTCGGCATGCGGCGTGCCGGCATCCTGGTGGCCCTGCTGGCCCTGCCGCTGTACGTGCCGGTGCTGGTGTTCGGCGCCGGCGCGGTCGCGGCCAGCGCGCAGGGGCTCGATGCGGTCGGCGCGCTGCTGCTGCTGGGCGCCGGCCTGGTGCTGTCGCTGGTGCTGGGCCCGCCGGTCGCCGCCGCCGCGCTCCGGATCGCCCACGCTTGAGTTGGATCAAGGCGCCCGTCGCCCGCCCTGGCCGAGAATCGTCCCGTCGGCCGCCATGGCAGTCGATGCCGGCATCCGGGCGGGTCGCGGGGGGACGGTACCAGACCGTCCGCGACCCGGCCGGTCGGCATACCCCGGGGCGTGGACTGGTATCCTTCGCACGTTCTCCCGCGGCCGCAGGCGTGCCGCCCCGCAGCAGGCCCCGATGTCGCCCCTGATCCGCTGGTTCCACCAACTCGGTTCCCCGCCGTACTTCGACCGCTTCGCGGCCCGCTGGGCGCCGTGGGGGTACGGGCTCGGCCTGCTGGCGATGCTGGCGGGCTTGTACGGCGCGTTGTTCCAGGTGCCGGCCGACTACCAGCAGGGCGACAGTTTCCGCATCCTCTACATCCACGTGCCGGCGGCGTGGATGAGCATGGCCGTGTTCGCGCTGATGGCGCTGTACGCCGCCATCGCCCTGGTCTGGCGGATCAAGCTGTGCGAGATCCTGGCGATGGCCTGCGCCCCGATCGGCGCGGGTTTCACCGTGGTGACCCTGGCGACCGGTTCGATCTGGGGCAAGCCGATGTGGGGCACCTGGTGGGACTGGGACCCGCGCCTGACCACCGAATTGATCCTGCTGTTCCTCTACCTCGGCGTGATGGGGCTGTACGCCGCGATCGACGACAGCCGCAACGCCGCCCGCGCGGCGGGCCTGCTGGCGATCGTCGGGGTCGCCCTGCTGCCGGTGATCCGCTGGTCGGTGGTGTGGTGGAACTCGCTGCACCAGGGCCAGACCATCCGCATGTTCGGCGAGTCCAGCATGGACCCGAGCATGCTGCCGCCGCTGTGGTGGATGGTGGTCGGCACCCACGTCTGGTTCGTCGGCGCCCTGCTCGCCCGCGCCCGGGCCGACAACCTGCGGCGCGAGGCCGGCAAGGACTGGGTCGCGCGCCTCGCCGGGGAGTCGCGATGAGCTACCGCGATTACGTGGTCGCCGCTTACGCGGTGTTCGCCGCCTTCCTGCTCTGGGACTGGCTGGCCCCCAAACTGCAGCTGCGCGCCGCCCTGCGCGCGGTGCGCCAGCGCGCCGCCCGCCTCGCCGCGCGCGGCGCCCCGAAGGACCTCGAACGATGAACCCGACCCGCAAGCGCCGCCTCTGGATCCTGCTGGCCATCGTGCTCGCCGCCGGGCTCGCCACCGCCCTGGTCGCGATGGCCCTGCAGCGCAACGTCGCCTACCTCTACACGCCGAGCGAAGTGCTGCGCGGCGATGCCGGCGAACACGCGCGCTTCCGCCTCGGCGGGATGGTCGCGGGTGGATCGTTCAAGCGCGCACCCGGCTCGATGGAGGCGCATTTCGCGGTCGACGACGGCGACGCCACCCTGCCCGTCGTGTACACCGGCATCCTCCCCGACCTGTTCCGCGAGAAGCAGGCCGTGGTCGCCACCGGGCGCATGCAGGATGGCGTGTTCGTCGCCGAGGAAGTGCTGGCCAAGCACGACGAGACCTACATGCCGAAGGAAGTCGCCGACAAGATGGGCGTCGCGCACAAGAAGCACGACGTCCCCGACGCCGCGGCGGCCGCACCCTGATGCCGCTCGCAGGACTGCTTCCCGAACTCGGCCAGGTCGCGCTGGCGCTGGCCCTGCTGGTCGCGCTGGTGCAGGCGTTCCTGCCGTTGCTGGGGGCGCAGCGCGGGCTGGCCCCGCTGATGGCGGTCGCGCGGCCCGCGGCCTACCTGCAGCTGGCGCTGGTCGGCCTCGCCTTCGCCATCCTCAGCCGCGCGTTCGCGGCGGGCGACTTCTCGCTGCGCTACGTCGCCGAGAACAGCAATTCGCTGCTGCCGATGGTGTATCGCTACACCGCGGTCTGGGGCGCGCACGAAGGCTCGCTGCTGCTGTGGGCGCTGGTGTTGGCGCTGTGGACCGCGGCGGTGGCGGCGTTCTCGCGAGCCCTGCCGCTGCCGGTGGTCGCCCGCGTGCTGGGGGTGATGGGCGTGGTCGCGGTCGGCTTCCTCGCGTTCCTCATCTTCACCAGCAACCCGTTCGAGCGCCTGCTGCCGGCGGCCGCGGAAGGGCGCGACCTCAACCCGCTGCTGCAGGACCCGGGCCTGATCGTGCATCCGCCGATGCTGTACGCCGGCTACGTCGGCTTCGCGGTGCCGTTCGCGTTCGCGATCGCCGCATTGCTGGAGGGCCGCATCGACGCGCAATGGCTGCGCTGGACGCGGCCCTGGACCAACGTGGCCTGGGCGTTCCTGACCATCGGCATCGCCCTGGGCAGCTGGTGGGCGTACTACGAACTCGGCTGGGGCGGCTGGTGGTTCTGGGACCCTGTGGAGAATGCGAGCTTCATGCCGTGGCTGGCCGGCGCGGCCCTGCTGCATTCGCAGGCGGTGACCGAAAAACGCGGCAGCTTCGGCGGCTGGACCCTGCTGCTGGCCATCGCCGCGTTCTCACTGTCGCTGCTGGGCACCTTCCTGGTGCGTTCCGGGGTGCTGACCTCGGTGCACGCGTTCGCCGCCGACCCCACCCGCGGCCTGTTCGTGCTGGTCTTCCTCGGCATCGTGATCGGCGGTTCACTGCTGCTCTACGCGCTGCGCGCACCGGATGCCGATGCCAACGCGAAGCCGTTCGCCGCGGCCTCGCGCGAGACCCTGCTGTTGGTCAACAACCTGCTGCTGGCGACCGCCTGCGCGATGGTGCTGCTCGGCACCCTCTACCCGATGCTGGCCGACGCCCTCGACCTCGGCAAGATCTCGGTCGGCCCGCCCTACTTCGCGATGATGTTCCTGCTGCTGATGGCACCGCTGGTGGCGCTGGTGCCGTTCGGGCCGTTGACCCGCTGGCAGCGCGAGGACATCGGCACGCCCCTGCGCATGCTGGCGCCGTGGGCACTGCTGGCGGTGGTGGCCGGGATCGCCGCCTTCGTGCTGGCCCCGCAGGGTGGCTGGAAGACCGCCGCCGGCGTGCTCGGCGCCGCGTGGGTCGGCTTCGGCACCCTGCGCTTCCTGGTGACGCGATGGACGCAGCCCGGCGCGCGGCTGACCCGCGAGATGCTGGGCATGAGCCTGGCCCACTTCGGCATCGCGGTGTTCCTGGTCGGCGCCCTGCTGGTCGAGGGCCTGAACCAGCAACGCGAGACCGCGGTCAAGCCGGGCGGCCAGGTGGCGATCGGCGGCGACTGCTTCGTGCTGCGCGGCATCGAGCACCATGAAGGCCCCAACTACACCAGCGACCGCGCCACCGTGGACGTGCTCGCCGGCTGCCGCGACAAGGTCGCGACCCTGCATCCCGAGAAACGTCGTTACGCCGCGGGCGGCCAGGTGATGACCGAAGTCGGGCTGCTGCCCGGCGTCACCCGCGACCTCTACGTCGCGCTCGGCGAGCCGCTCGGCGACGATGCCTGGGCGTTGCGCGTCCACGTCAAGCCGTTCGTGCGCTGGATCTGGGCCGGCGCCCTGCTGATGGCGCTGGGCGGCCTGGTCACCGCGACCGACCGCCGGTTCCGCCAGCCTCCGCGCGCGCCTCGCCCGGAGGCCGCATGAAGACCTCGCGCTGGCTGCCGCTGGCGATGTTCGCCGCGCTCGCCGTGCTGCTCGCCGCCGGCGTGTGGATGAGCCGCAAGCCGGATCGCGACGCCCTGCCGTCGCCGCTGATCGGCAAGCCGGCTCCCGCGTTCGCGTTGCCGGTGTTGCACGAACCCTCGCGCACCGTGCGCTTGCAGGACCTGCGCGGGCAGCCGTTCCTGCTCAACGTCTGGGGCAGCTGGTGCGTGGAATGCCGGGTCGAGCACCCGGTGCTGACCCGCTTCGCCGAGACCCGGCGCGTGCGCGTGGTCGGCTACAACTGGAAGGACGAACCCGCCGACGCCCTGCGCTGGCTGGCGCAGTTCGGCAACCCGTACTGGGTCGTGCTCAGCGACGTCGAGGGCCGCGCGGCGATCGACTGGGGCATCTACGGCGCGCCGGAAACCTTTTTGGTCGATGCCGACGGGATCATCCGCTGGAAGCACGTGGGCCCGCTCGACGACGGGGTGATCGCCGACGAACTGGAACCGCTGCTGCGCGGGATGCGGGGCGTGCCGTGAGCGCGCGGCTGGCCGCCGGCCTCCTGTCCGCCGTGCTCGCGCTGGGCGCGGCGACGGAGGTACATGCACAGGCCAACCAGCAGGCCGATGCCGCGCCGCTGCGCTTCAGCGACCCGGCGGAGGAGGCGCGCTTCCACGCGCTGGCCGCCGAGTTGCGCTGCGTGATGTGCCAGAACCAGTCGCTGGCCGATTCCAATGCGCTGATCGCGCTGAACCTGCGCCGCGAAGTGCTGGCGCTGATGCGCCAGGGCCGCAGCGACGCCGAGATCAAGGATTTCCTGGTCGCGCGTTACGGCGAATTCGTGCTGTACAAGCCGCGCATGGAAGGCCGCACCTGGCTGCTATGGGCTGGCCCCGCCCTGCTCCTGCTGGCGGGTGCCGGCGCGGTGGCCGTGGTCGTGCGCCGGCGCAAGCCCGCCGATCGCGTGGTGGCGCCCGACGAGGAGCAGGAATGGTGAACATCGGCTTCCTCGCGGTCGCGCTGGCGCTGGCATTCGCCGTGCTCGCGGTACTGCTGCGTCCGCTCTGGCGCGAGGCGCGCGGCGTCGCCCTCGCCATCGGCGCCCTGGTGCTGGTGTCCACCGGCTTGCTCTACCGCATCGTCGGCACGCCCGACGCGCTCGATCCCGCCGCGCTCCGCGCGCCGGAGACCATCGGCGAAGCGATCGCCCAGCTCGAGCGATCGCTGGCGCGCGATCCCGGCCAAAAAGAAGGCTGGATGCTGCTGGGCATGGCCTACCAGCGCCAGGGTGAGCTCGCCAAGTCGCGCGATGCCTACGCACGCGCGGCGCGCCTCGCGCCGGCCGATCCCGACGCGCTCTCCGAGGCCGCGCAGTCGCGTGCCCTCGCCGCGCCGGATCGCCGCTTCGACGCCGAGGCGGTGGCGATGCTGCAGGCCGCGCTGAAGGCCAGCCCAGAGCACCAGCGCGCACGCTGGTTCCTCGGCGTCGCGCAGCGCCAGGCCGGCGACAATGCCGCCGCGGCCGCCACATGGGAACCCCTGCTCGGCGCGCTGCAGGGCGGCACCGCCGACACCCTGCGCAGCGAAGTCAATGCCGCCCGCGCCGCAGCCGGGCTCGCACCGCTGGCGCCATCCGCGCCCGCCGCCACCGCGGACACCGGCGCATTGCAGGTCAAGGTCGCGCTCGACCCGGGCTTCGCCGCGCGCGTGCGCCTGGATGGCAATGCGCAGGTATTCGTGATCGCGCGCCAGCCTGGCGGCCCGCCGATGCCGGTGGCGGTCGAACGCCATGGCGTCGCCGACTTGCCGTTCACCGCCACGCTGGACGACGCCGACAGCCCGATGCCCACGCTGAAGCTGTCGCAGCTGCGCGAGGTCGAGCTGGTGGCGCGACTGTCGGCCAGCGGCAATGCGATGAAGCAGGACGGCGATGTCGAATCGGCGCCGGTACGCGTCGTGCTGCCGGCGAAGGATCCGGTGACCCTGCGGATCGGCGCGCCCTGAGTCGAGCACTGCGCGGCATGTGCGCATGCCATGCGGTCATCGCGGCGCGCATGCAAGGCCCCGCTACACTGGGCGGATGACCGAATTCATCCCGCCCGGCACGCGCTGGTTCGCACTACCCTCGCCGTTCCCGTTCAAGCGCGGTGGCACGCTGCTCGGCGCACGCGTCGCCTACGAGACCTGGGGCGCGCTCTCGGCGGCGCGCGACAACGCGATCCTGGTGCTCACCGGCCTGTCGCCCGACGCGCATGCGGCGTCGAACGCCGACAACCCCGCGCCGGGGTGGTGGGAATGGATGATCGGACCCGGCAAACCGATCGACACCGAACGCTGGTTCGTGGTCTGCGTGAACCCGCTGGGCAGTTGCAAGGGCAGCACCGGCGCGGCCTCGCCGGACCCCGCCACCGGGCAGCCGTACCGGCTCGACTTCCCCGACCTGTCGATCGAGGACATCGCCGATGCCGCCGCGGCGACCGTGCGCGGGCTCGGCATCGAGCGCCTCGCCTGCGTGGTCGGCAACTCAATGGGCGGGATGACCGGCCTGTCGTTGCTGGCGCGACACCCGGGCATCGCGCGCGACCACGTCAACATCTGCGGCGCCGCCCGCGCATTGCCGTTCTCGATCGCGGTGCGCTCGCTGCAGCGCGAGGCGATCCGCCTCGATCCGGCCTGGGACAACGGCCAGTACGACGACGCCCACTACCCCGAGTCCGGCATGCGCATCGCGCGCAAGCTCGGCGTGATCACCTATCGCTCGGCGCTGGAATGGCATGGGCGCTTCGGCCGCGTGCGCCTGGACTCCGACCGCCGCGACGACGACGACCCCTTCGGCCTCGAATTCGAGGTCGAGAGTTACCTTGAGGGCCACGCGCGCCGCTTCGTCCGCCGCTACGACCCGAACTGCTACCTCTACCTCAGCCGCTCGATGGACTGGTTCGACATCGGCGAGAGCTGCGGCCATGCCGGCGACACCCATCGTGGCCTCGCCGCGATCCGCGGACTGTCGCGGGCACTGGTGATCGGGGTGAACACCGACATCCTGTTCCCGATCGAGCAGCAGGAGGAGATCGCCGAAGGCCTGCGCGCGGCGGGCTGCGCGGTGGAGTTCCAGCCGATGCCGTCGCCGCAGGGCCATGACGCGTTCCTGGTCGATGCCGAACGGTTCGGCCCGGCCCTGCGCGTGTTCCTCTCAAGCGCTGGATCATTCCCGGATGGAATGACGCCATAACCAAAAGCGGTAGTAGACTCGGGGACCATGGCCACGACCTGTCCCCGCCTCGAGCACGCCCTTTCCGACTTCCCGGGCCGCCAGGCCCTGATCGACGCGATCGACGCGGCGGTGGCGCACGACGGCCACGAGGCCATCGGCCACGCGCTGGCGCAGTCTCTTGAGGCGCTGATCCGCTCGCGCACGCTGCAGTTGCCGGCGGTGGTGCTGGAGCCGGTCGGCGACCACTACGCGCGCCGCCTGCTCTACCGCAGCCCGACCCATGGCTACGTGGTCATCGCGATGACCTGGGGCGCAGGCCAGGGCACGCCGATCCACGACCACGACGGCATGTGGGGCGTGGAAGGCGTCTGCCACGGGCACATCGAGGTCATCCCGCACCGCGTGGCGTCCCGCGCCGGCGACCGCTGGCGCTTCGAACCGCAGGCCCCGATCCTGGCCGGCCTCGGCGAGACCGCCTGCGTGTTCCCGCCTGCAGACCACCACGTGATCCGCAACGCCGGCATCGACGATGTCGCGGTGTCGCTGCACATCTACGAACACGACATGACCTGCTGCGGCATCTACGTCGAACAGTCCGACGGCAGCCACCTGCTGATCCGCAAGCAGCTCAGCCTGGACGCGGTGGCCTGAGCCGGCGTCGGCTATACTGCGCGCCCGCGCCGGAATGGCGGAATCGGTAGACGCAGCGGACTCAAAATCCGCCGCCCTTAAAAGCGTGTGGGTTCGAGTCCCACTTCCGGCACCAACGACGAGCCGCGCATCGCGCGGCTTTTTCGTGCCTGGCCTTCAGCCACCCGCGGCCGGCGGCACGGCGGGCGTCGGCGGGGGCGGCGGCAAGCTGCCGTTGTCTTCCTGCAGGCCGGGCTTGAACGGGACCGGCGGCGGCGGGCGCGCCGTGGCCGGTTGCTCGTTGACGTCCGGATTGACCGGATAGCAGCCGGCGCCCAATTGCAGCAGCGACACCACGCACTCCAGGCGCGTGCGCGTCCCGGGGATCGGGATCGCGACCTTCTTCAGCCCGCGCCGGACCCATTCCTGCAGCAGCGTTCCCTGCGGAACCCAGTACTGGTCGAAACGGGTCCCGCGGTATTCCAGCCCCGGGCGCTTCAGCCACGTGCCCGCACGGTCGACGTCGATGCCGGTCTGCTGGCTCCATTCGTCCGGCAATCGGACACTGCCGTCCTTGTTGAACAGGCCGTCGCCCTGGCGACCATCGCCGTTGCCGGTCCCGGCCACGTTGCGGTTCGACGCGCCCCAGTCGTCGCTCTTGGCGGCGCCCGGCCAGCCGCCCGGCGCGGGCTTCAGGGCCGGCCCCGCGCCCGTGCCGGTGGCGGCGACGCCACGGCCACCTTGGGTGCCCGGACGCTCGCCCGCACCACTGCCCGAAGTCGACTGGCCCGCGACCGGCGCATTCCCGCGTGCGCCGCCGGCGCCATCCGCGCGCGCGGCGGCAGCAGGCGCACTGCCGGTGCCGGCTTGCGCCGCCGGCGTGGGCGAGCCCCCGGGCGGCATCGGGATGTCGCGCAGCTCGCCGCGGAATTCCGGCACCCGCACCTGCGCCTGGCGACTGGCCACGTCCGGCGTCGCGCGCGCCGCGATCTCGCGCATGCGTTGGGCCTGCGGGACGTCCAGCGCGGTCGGTTGCGCCTGTAATTCCGGGACCCGCACCTGCGCCTGCGCCTCGCGTGCCTGCAACGTGCGGACCTGCTGCACGGGCGCGGTCGGGATGTCCTCCACCTGCTGGGTCGGGCGGACCTCGCGCAACACCGCCTGCGGCAGCGTCACCGTGCGCTCGCGCGGCGGCGGCAGGCGGAACGTGGCCTCGGGTTGCGGCGTCGGCACCTCGGTGACCTGCAAGGGCTGCACGGCCTCCGCCGCGACCGGCGGGGCGATCTCGCGCACGCGCGGCGGGACCGGGGTGTCGGCGACCACCTGCGCCGGCGGCGGGGTCGCCACCGCGTCGATCGCGGCGGCGTCGGGGCGCCCGCTGGTCGGCGTGGGCGTCGGTGCACGACGGGCCGGCGCCGCGGAGGCTTCGGCCGAGGGCGCACCGGCGGTGGCCAGCGCGCCCCCGCCTTCGGCCACGTTGCCGCGACCGATGAATTCGACCTGGACCGCCTCGTCCTCTTCCGGCACCTGGGACAACGCCATGAATCGCAGGTACATCAGCCACAGCAACAGCCCGACCAACACGGTGTGGAGCACGATGTCGGCCACCGACACGCCGATCCTCAGCCGCCGTTCCTCGCGCAGGTCGGGCGTCCATTCCTGCCGCAGCAGGCTGCCCAAGGCAGCCCAGCGGCCGAGCATCGCCGGGCTGCGGGGAATGGCACGCAAGGGACGCTGCGCCAGTGCGTCGACCAGCGCGGGTGCGGGCGCACCGGCGGCATGGCCGTCGATGCGGGGCTGCGCGTCGAGCCAGCCCTGCCAGCCCGGCGGCAACTGCCCGGGCACCTCGGGTCGCAGGCTCTTGCGCTGGCGCCGCTGGTTGAGCGCGGCGATGACGTCAGCGGCTGTCGTCACGCACCGGCCCCGGAATCAGGCCGCGTCGCGCGGCAGGTAGGGGGCGTCGCCGCTGGCGTGATCAGTGGCGTCGCGGACCGCGGTGACCCCGGCCACCTTCTCCAGCAGCGTCTTCTCGATGCCTTCCTTGAGGGTGACATTGGCCATGCCGCAGCCATGGCAGCCGCCGCCGAAGCGCAGCACGACCACGCCCTCGGCGGTGACTTCCTGCAGGCTCACGTGGCCGCGGTGCTGGGCGAGCTGCGGATTGACCTCGTGTTCCAGCGTCCAGCGCACGCGCTCGACCAGCGATGCCTCGGCATCCGGGGTCGTGCCCTTGATCCGCGGCGCGCGGATCTGCAGTTGCCCGCCGGTCTGCAGCGTCTGGTAATCGATGCGGGCGCCTTCCAGGAAGGGCACGCTGGGCGCGTCCAGCCACAGGGTGAAGCCCTCGCAATCGACCGCCCATTCGTCGCCGCCCAGGTCGGCGGGTTCGGCGAACTCCAGGCGCACGTCGGCGCGCGGCGTGCCTGGGTCGCGCGCGGACAGGCGCACGCCCAGGCCCGGCAGGCCCTCGCGTTCGATCAGCTTGCGGAAATGCGATTGCGCGGCTTCGGTGATCTCGATCATGCCGCTATTCTAGGCATAGCCGCAGGCGCCGGTCCGGCGCGATGCGCGGCCCGCCCCTCCCCGTTCAGCCGTCGAGCCCCGCCATGACCGACCTCGTCCCGCTCGCCCACGCCCGTTGCGCCCCGCGCCGCGGCCAGGAGCACCGCCTCACCGAGGCCAGCATCCGCGAGTTGATGCCGCAGCTGCCGGGCTGGTCGCTGGTGGAGGGCGGGCATGCGCTGGCCAAGACCTTCCGGTTCGCCGATTACTACCGGACGATCGCCTTCGTCAACGCGCTCGCGCACGTCGCCAACCGCGAGGACCACCATCCCGACCTGTCGGTGCACTACGACCGCTGCGAGGTGCGCTGGTCGACGCACGACGTCGGCGGCCTCAGCGAGAACGACTTCATCTGCGCGGCGAAGACCGACGCGCTGGCCGCCTGAGCCGGCTCAGCCCAGCCGATCCAGCACGTCCAGCAGTTCCGGCGCGAGCGGCGCGCTGAGCGAGTACGGGGCCTTGCCGCCCTCCAGCGCGAAGTCGAGGGTCGAGGCGTGCAGGAACAGCCGCTTCAACCCGACCTGTTCGCGCAGGCGCTTGTTCGCCGCGGCATCGCCATACTTGTCGTCGCCGGCCACCGGGTGCCCGATGTGCTGCGCATGCACGCGGATCTGGTGGGTGCGGCCGGTCTCGATGCGGACCTCGCAGTAGCTCTGGCCGCCGCGCCGTTCCAACACGCGGAAATGGCTGAGCGAGGGCTTGCCGGCGGGGTTGACCTGCACGTGCCGCTCGCCGCCCTGGCGCAGGCCGACGTGCAGGGGCGCGTCGACCGACATGACCCCGTCCGGCATGCGCCCGGCTAGCAGGGCCAGGTAGCGCTTCTCGATGCCGGCCCCGTGGTCCTCGCGCAGCAGCGCCTGCAATTCCACCAGCGCCGCGCGCTTCTTGGCGATGACCATCAACCCGGAGGTGTCGCGGTCCAGCCGGTGGACCAGCTCGAAGGACTCGTTCGGGCGCAGCGCACGCAGGGTTTCGATCACCCCGAAGGACACCCCACTGCCCCCGTGGCTCGCCATCCCCGACGGCTTGCTGATCGCCAGCAGCCGCGCGTCCTCGAACACGATGGCCGCGTCCAGCGCCGACAGCAGCCCCTTTGGTGGCGGCGATTTGCCGTCTTCGTCCGGCATCTGCAGCCGAACGGGCGGGATCCTGACTTCATCGCCGGCATCCAGCTTGCGCTCGGCCTTGGCCCGCCCCCCGTTCACCCGGACCTGCCCGCTGCGCACCAGCTTGTAGACCAGCGAGCGCGGCGCGCCCTTGAGCTGCCCCAGCAGGAAATTGTCGAGGCGCTGGCCGGCCCGGTCCGCGGGGACGGTGACGGTGCGCGCGCCGGTCGCCGGCGCCGATGTGTCCGGCTGTCTCATGGGGATGTGATCTGGTACACTCGGCGGGCGATGTAAGGGTTTGATTTCGCTGGGAAGTCGATCGGCCGAAAGCCTGTCTTCCGCGCGATCCCGCTGCAGTGTCGTGGCCACCGCCCCCGGGGCGGACATGTTAACGGCTGCGCGGCAGGCCCGCGCATCGCCGGACCCCAGGTCCGGTGGACGCTGAACATGTCCCGTGCGATGCCCCGGGTGCCCAGGCACCGGATGCGTCGCCGGCCCGCAACAACACAATGGAAGAGCGCTCCCGCGGCCCGCCGTGGTGTCGTAGCGCTGGAACACTCGGGGCGACGCGGCGCGCGATGCGCGGCTGCGGCGCCTGCGGTATCCAGAGGCGAAACGCCCCAGGCGTTCCGCGCAATGCGCGCAGCGGCGACCCATCGCCCATGCGCGCGGTAGCGCGCGAGGAACGCAACAATGAAGCGAATGCTTATCAATGCCACGCAGGCGGAAGAACTGCGCGTGGCCATCGTCGACGGCCAGACCTTGTACGACGTCGACATCGAACAGCCGGCCAAGGACAACAAGAAGTCCAACATCTACAAGGGCCGCATCACCCGCCTGGAGCCCTCGCTCGAGGCCGCCTTCGTCGAATACGGCGCCGAACGCCACGGCTTCCTGCCGATGAAGGAGATCTCCCGCGACTACTTCCAGGCCGGCGTCGACCCGAACAAGGGCACGATCCGCGAACTGCTCCGCGAAGGCCAGGAAGTGGTGGTCCAGGTCGACAAGGAAGAGCGCGGCAACAAGGGCGCCGCCCTGACCACGTTCATCTCGCTGGCCGGCCGCTACATGGTGCTGATGCCCAACTCGCCCACCGCCGGCGGCGTCTCGCGCCGGATCGAGGGCGACGACCGCGCCGAGCTGAAGAAGGCGATGGACGCGCTGAGCATCCCCGACGACATGGGCGTGATCATCCGCACCGCCGGCGTCGGCCGGGACGCCGAAGAGCTGCAGTGGGACCTCGACTACCTGCTCAGCATCTGGCGCGCGATCGCCGAGGCCGCGCTGAGCAAGCCGGCTCCGTTCCTGATCTACCAGGAGTCGCGCCTGATCGTGCGTGCACTGCGCGACTACATGCGCAGCGACATCGGCGAGATCCTCGTCGACACGCCGGAGATGTATGCCGAGGCGCTGGAGTTCGTCGAGCAGGTGATGCCGCACAACAAGCGCAAGCTGAAGCACTACACCGACGACACCCCGCTGTTCAACCGCTTCCAGATCGAGTCGCAGATCGAGAACGCCTACGAGCGCACCATCCGCCTGCCGTCCGGCGGCGCGCTGGTGATCGACCAGACCGAGGCGCTGACCGCAGTCGACGTGAACTCGGCGCGCGCCACCAAGGGCGGCGACATCGAGGAGACCGCGTTCAACACCAACCTCGAGGCGGCGGAGGAAGTGGCCCGCCAGCTGCGCCTGCGCGACCTCGGCGGCCTGGTGGTGATCGACTTCATCGACATGTCGTCGAACAAGCACCAGCGCGAAGTCGAGAACCGCCTGCAGAACGCGCTCAAGTACGACCGCGCGCGCGTGCAGCTGGGCCGCATCTCGCGCTTCGGCCTGCTCGAGATGAGCCGCCAGCGCCTGCGCCCGTCGCTCGGCGAGGCCAGCCAGATCGTCTGCCCGACCTGCGAAGGCCATGGCCGCATGCGCAGCGTCGAGTCGCTGTCGCTGTCGATCATCCGCGTCGCCGAGGAGCATGCGATGAAGGACAACACCGGCCAGGTGCTGGTGCAGGCGCCGGTCGAGATCGCCAACTTCCTGCTCAACGAGAAGCGCAGTGCGTTGCGCGAGATCGAGCAGCGGCACGACGCGCCGATCGTGATCGTCGCCGACGAGCAGCTGCACACCCCGCACTATGAAGTGACCCGCATCCGCGAGAACGAGCTCGGCGAGGAGACCAGCAAGCCCAGCTACCAGCGCGGCACGCCGCGCAAGCTGGCGACGATCTCGCTGACCAAGGCCCAGCTCAACATCCCGCCGGCGCCGGCGGTGACCAAGGTCAAGCCGGCCCAGCCCGCGCCGCTGCGCGAACCCAAGCCGATGCCGGTCGAGGCCCCTGCGCCGCAGCCGGCGGCCCAGGTCCCCGCGCCGCAGCCGGCCCCCGCGGCTGGTGGCGTGATCGGCTGGCTGCGCGGCCTGTTCGCGGGGGCCCCGGCCGCACCCGCGCCGGCCCCGCAACCGACGCGCAAGGACGGCGATGGCCGCCGCGATGAGCGTGGCGGGCGGCGCAACGACCGCAACGATCGCGACAACCGCGGCCGTCGCGACGAGCAGCGCCGCAATCCGCAGGGCGAACAGCGCGGCAAGGGCGGCGACGGCCAGCAGAAGCAGGCGCAGGACAATCGCCAGCAGAAGCAGCCCCGCGGCGACAAGCCGCAGCAACAGCAGCAACCGCGCCAGGACAAGCCGCAGCAGGAGCGCGCAGCCCCGCAGGACAAGCCGCAAAAACAGGCCCAGCAAGCGCAGGCGCAGAAGCCGCGGCAGGACAAGCCGCAGCCGGAAAAGGTGGAGAAGCCGGACGAGTTGCAGGCGACGGCCGCCCTCGCGGTGGCCACGCTCGAGGCCGGCGCGCCGGTCGCGGCTGCCGATGCTCCTCCGGTCCGCGAGCCCGCGGTCCAGGTCGACGCCACGGCCGATGGCGACGAGCTGGCCGGCGACGATGCACAGGGTGACGGCGGCAGCAAGCGCCGTCGCGGGCGTCGTGGTGGCCGCCGTCGTCGTCGCGGGGGTGCCGAGGGTGGTGCGCTCGCGGGCGAGGCGATCGACGGCCAGGAGGCCGGCGATGATGCACCGCTGGCAGCGGATGGTTCGCAGCCCGAGTTCGATTTCGACGACATCGCACCCGCCGCACCGGTCGCGGCCGAGGCGATCACGCCGACCCTGGCCGCCATTCCGCCGGCAGACGCGATCGAGAGCGCAGACCCGATCATCGACGAGGTGCAGGCGCCCGCCGCGGACGCAGCGATGCCCCAGGCTCACACTGCAGTGGCCGTCGACCAACCCGACCTGATCCAGGAAGCGTCGGCCAGCGCGCCGGAGGCAGCGGAACAGGTCGTCGTCGCCGTCGAGGCTGCGACCCCGATGGTCGAGGCCACGCAGGCGCCGACCAGCGAGCCCGAAGCTCCCGCCGTTGCCGTGATCTCGGACGAGGCGGCCGCTCCGTCAGCGCCGGTCGAAGCGGTGGGCGAGACGGTCGTCGATGTCGAAGACGTCCCCGCGACTGCGGCTGCGGTGGAGGCGTCTGCGGCGCCCGCCACCGAGGTCGACCGCGCGGAACGCCTGCGCAGCCTGTTCGACCAGGCGCGCGAGAGCGAGCCCGACGTCGCGACCACGACCAACGCCGCCCCGCCTGCGCCGTCCGCCGGCGACGAGGCAGGCGACGACCAGGCGCCACGCAACGCCTGACGTCGCGTGGCCAGCGCGCCGTCAGCCGACGGCGCGCGCGGGGTCGGCCAGGCCGTAGTGCCCGACCATCCGCGCCAGCGCGATGCTGTCGCGGATGCCGAGTTTCTCGAACAGCCGCGACTTGTGGGTGTTCACCGTCTTCGCCGACAGGCTGAGCCGGCGCGCGATCGCCTCCTGGCGCATGCCCTGGTTCAGCAGCAGCGCGACCTCGAGCTCGCGCGGGGTCAGCGCATCGAACGGCGATGCGGCATCGCCACGCAAGGTCGACAACGCCAGTCCCTGTGCGATCGCGCTGGCCAGGTATTTCTTGCCACGGGCGACATCGCGCACCGCACGCAGGAGTTCGGTCGCCTCGCAGGCCTTGCCGACGTATCCCGATGCGCCCGCTTCCAGCGCGCGCTTGGGCATCGGCCCGTCCTCCAGCACGGTGACCGCGATCACCCGGGTGCCGAAGTCGGCGCGGGCGACCCGCTCGATCACCTCCAACCCGCTGATCCCCGGCAGGTTGAGGTCGCACAGCACCACGTCGGGCTTGAGCCGGCGGATCTGCTGCAGGGCGTCCTCGCCGGTCTCGGCCTCGCCCACCACCTCGATGTCCACCTCGCGCCCCAGGATCATGCGGAACCCGGTGCGCACCAGCGCATGGTCGTCGACCAGGAAAACCTTGATGCTCATGGCAGCTCCCCTCTGCTCGATGGGGGAACGCTACGCCCGCCGCGGGCGGCCGCCAACGCGGGAATTCCACATCGTCGGGTAGGAAAAGTCCTACACATGTGGCGGAAGCGGTGAGATTCGAACTCACGGATGGTTTAACCCATCGCCGGTTTTCAAGACCGGTGCCTTAAACCACTCGGCCACGCTTCCGTGCCGGGGATTGTCGCATGGGCGTGGAGTTCGACAAATCGGCAGGAATGCCGATTTGGACAGCCGCAGGCTGCCCGCGGAGCGGGTGAGGGCCATGGATGGCCCGAATCCATCTCACCGCTTCCGCCACCTCAGCCCTTCTTCGGCTTCTTGCCCGTCCCGTCGCAACCGGTCTCGCTGCATTGCAGGCGTGCCGCCTCCAGCAACGGCGGCAGCTTCTCCGCGAGGAAGTCGATGAACACCCGCACGGCCGGCAGCATGCCGCGGCGCGAGGCGAACACCGCATGCGCGATGCCCTGCGGGAGCCGCCATTGCGGCAGCACCACCTCCAGCTCGCCGCGACGCACTGCGTCGGCGCACACGGTTTCCGGCAGCAGGGTGATGCCGATGCCGTCGCGGGCCATCGCCTGCATCATCGGGAAGTCGAAACCGGTCACCCGGGGCTGCAGGTCGATGCGCCGCACTTCACCATCGGGGCCGTGCAGCTCCCAGCGCTGGCGCGCCTCGTCCTCGCTGATGCTCAGGGTCACGTGCTCGGCCAGCTGTTCGGGCGTCGTCGGCCGCCCGGCACGATCGAGGTAGGCCGGGCTGGCGACCAGCAACTCCTGGATCTGGCCGAAGCTGCGCATCACGAGGCTGCCATCGTCGTCCAGCTTGCTGCGCACCCGGAGGGCCACGTCCACGCCCTCGTTGATCACGTCGATCCGGCGATTGCTGACCACCAGCTGGATTCGCACCTTCGGGTACAGCGCCATGAACTCGGGCAGCAGCTTCGGGAACTGCTGCTGCGCCATCGACACCGGGACGCTGACCCGCACCGCGCCGCGCGGCTCGGCGCTCAGGCGCTCCACCACTTCGCGCGCGGCCTGCGCCTCGGCGAGCATCGACTGGGTGTGGCGGTGCACGCTCATGCCGACGTCGGTGACCGCGAAACGCCGGGTCGAGCGTTGCAGCAGGCGCACGCCGAGCTCGTCCTCGAGCGCGCTGATCCGCCGGCTGAGGCGCGACTTGGGGATGCCGAGCGCGCGTTCCGCGGCCGCGAACCCGCCGTGGTCGACGACTGCGGCGAAGTAGTACAGGTCATTCAGGTCGTTCACGTCGATAATTCCATGTTTGGAACGATTCGTGATATTCGACTACGTTTATTCCAAAATGGCAACACCCCACCCTGTCTCGGCCGCGGCATCGCCGCATCCTCCGGGACACCCCATGAAACTCCTGCACCTCGACACCAGCATCCTCGGCGAGCGCTCCGCCAGCCGCGCCCTCTCCGCCGCCATCGTCGCGCGCTGGCAGCGCGATGTCCCCGGCCTGGAGGTGATCCACCGCGACCTCGCCGGCCTGCATGCGCTGCCGCATCTGGATGCCCCGTCGCTGGCCAAGGCGGATCCTGCCGAGGCCGCGCGCTCGGCGCGCGCGCTCGCCGACTTCCTCGCCGCCGACGTCGTGGTGATCGGCGCGCCGATGTACAACTTCGGCATCCCCAGCCAGCTCAAGGCGTGGATCGACCGCATCGCGGTGGCAGGCACGACCTTCCGCTACACCGCCAACGGCCCGGAAGGCCTGGTCCGCGGCAAGCGGGTGATCGTCGCCGCGACCTACGGCGGACGGCATCCGGTGGAGAGCGGGCGCAATTTCGTCGAGCCCTACCTGCGCCAGGTGTTCGGCTTCCTCGGCATCGACGCGGTCGAGTTCGTCAGCGCCGAGGCCCTGAACGTCTCGCCGGAGCAGCGCACGCAGGCGCTGGAAAGCGCGCAGGCGGCGATCGACGCCCTGCCCGCGCGCGCGGCCTGAGCGCGCGGGCTCAGGCGATGCGTTCGGCACCGCCCATGTAGGGACGCAGCGCCGCCGGCACCTCGATGCTGCCGTCGGCCTGCTGGTAGTTCTCCATCACCGCGATCAGCGCGCGACCGACCGCGACGCCCGAACCGTTGAGGGTGTGCACCAGTTCCGGCTTGCCGGTGACCGGGTTGCGCCACCGCGCCTGCATGCGCCGGGCCTGGAAGTCGCCACAGTTCGAGCAGGACGAAATCTCGCGGTAGGTCCCCTGCGAGGGCAGCCAGACCTCCAGGTCGAAGGTCTTGGTGGCCCCGAACCCCATGTCGCCGGCGCACAGGAGCATCCGGCGGTACGGCAGGCCCAGCGTCTCCAGCACCGCCTCGGCGCAGCGGGTCATGCGCTCGTGCTCGGCGTCGGAGCCATCGGGCCTGGCGATGCTGACCAGCTCGACCTTCTCGAACTGGTGCTGGCGGATCATGCCGCGGGTGTCGCGGCCGGCGGCGCCGGCCTCGGCGCGGAAGCACATGGAATGCGCGGTCATGCGCAGCGGCAGGCGCTCGGCATCCAAGATCTCGTCGCGCACGATGTTGGTGAGCGGGACTTCCGAGGTCGGGATGAGGTAGCGCGTGTGCTCGCCCAGGCGGGTGGAGAACAGGTCTTCCTCGAACTTGGGCAATTGCCCGGTGCCGCGCATCGAGTCGGCGTTGACGATCACCGGGACGTTGGTTTCCTCGTAGCCGTGCTCGCCGGCGTGCAGGTCGAGCATGAACTGCGCCAGCGCCCGGTGCAGGCGCGCCAGCTGGCCGCGCAGCACGGTGAACCGCGAGCCCGACAGCTTGGCCGCGGTCTCGCCATCCAGCCAGCCGTGGCGCTCGCCGAGGGCGACGTGGTCCTTCACCTCGAAATCGAACGCACGCGGCGTGCCCCAGCGATGCTGCTCGACATTGCCGGACTCGTCGCTGCCCGCCGGGACCGAGGCGTCCGGCAGGTTGGGGATGCCGGCGGCGATCGCCTCGATCTCCGCGCGGATCTCGTCTAGGCGGAGCTCGGAGGCCTTCAGCTCATCGCCGAAACCGGCCACTTCGGCCATCACCGCGGCCACGTCCTCGCCCCTGGCCTTGAGCATGCCGATCTGCTTGCTGCGCGTGTTGCGCAGGTTCTGCAGCTCCTGCGTGCGCACCTGCAACTGCTTGCGGTCGGCTTCCAGCGCCTCCAGGCGGGCCACGTCGAGGTCGAAGCCGCGGCTGTCGCGCAGACGGGCGGCAAGGTCGGCGGCATGGTTGCGGAGCAGGACGGGATCGAGCATGGAAGCGGCATCGCGTGGGCGTGAACGCGCATTATCGCCCGTCCGGGCACGGCTGCGGGATCGCGGCGACGCTGTGCCAGAATGCGGCGCATGCCTGCCCCCGACACGCCGCACCGGTTCCCGCTGCCGCCCCGCGTCCTGAAGCTGATCGGCATCGCCTTCGCCGGCGGCCTGCTGCTGTTCCTGCTGGTCTGGTGGGACCAGCGCAACGACACCGACTTCTTCACCGCCCGCCAGGCCACGCCCGACGGCGGCGAGCCGGCTGGCCTGCCAGTCCCGTTGCCTGCCGACGTGGCCACCGGCGACGACACGGCCAGCGGCCTGCGCGTGTTGCAGGCACCGGACGGAAGCGCGCCCGCGCCGGCGCCGCGCCCGGTCCAGATCGAAGCGCCGCCGCCCCCGCCACCGCCTGCCGCCGAGGCCGCCCCCAAGCCGCCCGCCGGCGATCGCGTGGATCCCAGCCCGCTCAGCACGCCGGCGCCTAAATACCCGTCCAGCGCGCTGCGTCGCGGGGTGGGCGGGACCGTGCAGGTGCGGGTGACCGTGGCCACGGATGGCAGCGTGGAACGCCTGGAACTGGCCCAGACCAGCGGCAACCGCGACCTCGACCGCGCCGCGCTGGAGGCCATGCGCCGCTGGCGCTTCAAGCCAGCCACCCAGGGTGGCCAGCCGGTCGTGGCCGACGTGATCGTGCCGCTGGACTTCGCCCCCCAGCGCTGAGCCCCCCCCCCCTGCATCCATCCGTGGCCGCGGCGCGTACAGGCGCGCGACACACAGGGCGGGATGTAGGATGCAGGCGCATATCGCAACGGAGACACCGTCGCCTTTCGAGGCGGCCAGACGCATGTCGACGGCAGGGACGCCCGCACGTGAGCCCGGCGAATGGGCACGGGAACTGGTCGCGGTGGCGGTCCGCCAGGACCGCGACTGCTTCATGCGCATCTACGACCACTTCATGCCGCGGCTGTGCCTCTACCTGCGCGGGATCGGCGCGCCGGAGGCGATCGCCGAGGAACTCTCGCAGGAGGCGATGCTGCGGCTGTGGCAACACGCCGCCGGCTACGACCCGGCCCGCAGCGCGGTCAGCACCTGGCTGTTCCGGATCGCGCGCAACCTGCACATCGATCGCCTGCGCCGCGAGGCCAACCGCCCGCAGGTGGCGGCCGAACCGATCGAAGCCGACATCGCCTCGGAACCCCACACCACCGAAGAGTACGCAGACCACGTCCAGTTGCAGCGCCGCATCGACACCCTCTCGTCGATCCAGGCAAGGTTGATCCGCATGTCCTATTTCGAAGCCAAGAGCCACCAGGAAATCGCCACCGAGCTGGGCATGCCGCTCGGCACCGTCAAGTCCCACCTGCGCCGCGCCTTCCTGCGGCTGCAGGGCGAGATCGGGGAGGTCGCATGAACCCGCGCCACCACCTCGACCCCGCGACCATCGTCAGCCATGCCGCCGGCGCGCTGTCGCCGGAGATGGCGGCCGTCGTCGCCACCCACCTCGAAGGCTGCGGCCATTGCCGGCAGGCGGTGGCGCAGGCCGACGGCATCGGCGGCGCGTTGATGGCGCAACGCCAGGGCGCCGAATTGCCGGAGGATCGGCAGGCACGCCTGCGGCGCGCGATGCTCGAGCGCCTCGACAGCGCGGGCGCACCCGGTCGCGCCCCCGACGCCCCGAAGCCCTCGTCGGATCCCGACCGCCTTCCGGCACCGCTGCATCCGTATTTCGGCACCTCGTACCGCGCGTTGAAATGGCGCTGGATGGGACCCGGCATGCACTTCATCCGCACCGTGGGGCCCAGCGGCGGCACCCTGCTGATGTTGCGCATCGGCCCCGGCAAGCGCATGCCGGTGCATGGCCACCAGGGCAGCGAGCTGACCCAGATCCTGCGCGGCGCCTACGACGACGTACTCGGCCATTTCTCCGCCGGCGACATCGCCGACCTCGATGCCGAGGTGGAACACCAGCCGGTGACCACCCAGGGCACGGCCTGCATCTGCGTGGCGGCGCTGGATGGCCCTTTGCGCTTCCCGGGCTGGTTGGCGCGCACCCTGCAACCGGTGTTCCGGGTCTGACGACCCCCGGCTGAACGCCATCGCCGCGGGCGCATCCAGTTTCGGCTGCATCGCGTAAGGCCTCCCACGCAAGCACGTGGGAGCGCAACGATGACGAGGATGTCGGTGGCTGCAGGGATGGTGTTCGCGGCGGCCGTTGGAATCGTCTCACCCGCGCAGGCCAACGCCCGACGCGAGCAGGCCGATGTGTACGCGGCCGGCAGCCAGCGCCTGTTGTACCGCGAGGAGCACCTGGTGCAGCCAGGCGCCAGCCCCGAGCGCTGGGTGGTGTACCGCTGCCCGGACGGCAAGCCGTTCGCGCGCAAGCGGGTGGCCGCGGGCGGCGCACGCCCGGATTTCGCGCTTGAGGATGCGCGCGATGGCTATCGCGAAGGGGTGCGTGGCGCCGGCGATGCGCGACAGGTGTACGTCGGCCTGGCCGGCAAGGAAACCAGTCGCCGCGTGCCGGTGCCCGCCGATGGCGTGATCGATGCCGGCTTCGATGCCGCGGTCCGCACCCACTGGGCGCAGCTCATGCGCGGCGAGTCTGTCCAACTGCGCTTCCTCGTACCCAGCCGCAAGCAATTCTTCCCGGTGCAGCTTCGGCGCATGGGCAGCGCGGAGTGGAACGGCATCCGCGCCGAGCGCCTGCGCATGAAACTCGACACCTGGTTCGGCTTCGCGGTGCCGGAGGTCACCCTCGTCTATGCGCGCGACGGTCGTCGCCTGCTCGAGTTCAACGGCACCGGCAACCTCCGCGATGGACGCGGGCGCAATCCGCAGGTGCGCATCGCGTTCCAGCCGCAGGCGCAGCTGGCCAGCGCCAGCGACCTGGCGGGCGTCGCACGCCTGCCGCTGGATGGACGCTGCAGCTTCTGACGCATCGGTGACGCTGCATCCGTTTCACGCGACGCCACGTAACGTTTCCCAGACTTGGAGCTTGTGCATGGCGCGAATGGATGCAACGCGAGACCCCCGCCATGCCGGCAGTCGCCTTGGCGCGCTGCGTCGCTGGTTCGATACCAGTGCGGATGCCGGCTTGCCGGACGCGAACGACGACCGCATCGACTGGCTGCGCGCGCTGCCGTTCATCGCCATGCACCTGGCCTGCCTCGGCGTGTTCTGGGTCGGGGTGTCGCCGACCGCGGCGTGGATCGCGTTGGCGCTCTATGCCGCGCGGATGTTCGCGATCACCGGCTTCTACCACCGCTACTTCTCGCATCGCACGTTCCGGACGTCGCGCGCGGTGCAGTTCGCCTTCGCCCTGCTGGGCGCGGCGTCGGTGCAACGCGGTCCCTTGTGGTGGGCGGCGCACCATCGGCACCACCACGTGCATGCCGATACCGCCGCCGATCCGCACACCCCGCGCAAGGGCTTCTGGCGCAGCCATGCCGGCTGGTTCCTGACCCGCGCCGGCTTCCGCACCGATCCGTCGCGGATCGGCGATCTGCTGCGCTACCCCGAGCTGCGCTGGCTGGACCGTTACGACACCGTCGTCCCGGTGGTCCTCGCCGCCATGCTGTACGCGCTCGGCGCGGCGCTGGAACGCTGGGCGCCAGGCTTGGGCACCGATGGCCCGCAGCTGCTGGTCTGGGGATTCTTCGTGTCCACCGTGGTCCTGTTCCACGCGACGGTGACCATCAATTCGCTGGCGCACCGCTGGGGGCGCCGTCGCTACGCGACCCGCGACGACAGCCGCAACAACCTGTGGCTGGCGCTGCTCACCTTCGGCGAGGGCTGGCACAACAACCACCATTTCTTCCCGGGCAGCGCACGCCAGGGCTTCCGCTGGTGGGAGGTCGACCTCACCTGGTACGGCCTGCGCACGCTGCAGCTGTTCGGGCTGGTGCGCGACCTCAAGCCGGTGCCGGCCTGGGTGCTGGCGAAGGCGGAGCACTGACATGCGCATCGCGGTGGTGGGCAGCGGGATCAGCGGCCTGTCCGCGGCGTGGCTGCTGTCGCGCCAGCACGACGTCGTGCTGTACGAGGCGAACGAGCGCCTGGGCGGGCACACCGACACCCACGACGTCCACGTCGATGGCCAGGCCTTGCGCGTCGATACCGGCTTCATCGTCCACAACCCGATCCACTACCCGCTGCTGACGCGGCTGTTCGCCGAACTCGGCGTGGCCTCGCAGGAGACCACGATGAGCTTCTCGGTGCAGGACGCGGGTACCGGGCTGGAATACAACGCGACCACCCTCGACACCCTGTTCTGCCAGCGCCGCAACCTGGTCTCGCCGCGCTTCTGGGGGATGCTGCTCGACCTCGCCCGGTTCTATCGCGAGGCGCCTTCCCTGCTCGACCTGCCGGGCGCCGGCCCGACCCTCGGCGACTACCTGCGCGAGCGCGGCCACGGCGCCGCGTTCCGCGACCAGCACCTGGTGCCGATGGCCAGCGCGCTGTGGTCCTCGCCTGCCGCCGGCATCCTCGAGTTCCCGGCGAAGTACCTGGTCCAGTTCATGGCCAACCACCACATGCTGCAACTCACCGGCCGGCCACCGTGGCGGGTGGTGCGTGGCGGCTCGCGCACTTACGTCGAAGCGATGGCGGCGCGCTGGGACGTGCGCGTGCGCCTGCGCACGCCGGTGCGCGGCATCGCCCGCGATGCGCATGGCGCGGTGGTCCGTTGCGATACCGGCAGCGAACGCTTCGACCACGTGGTGCTGGCCTGCCACAGCGACCAGGCACTGGCCCTGCTCGACGACGCCCATCCCGACGAACGCGACATCCTCGGCGCGATCCCCTACCAGGCCAACGAAACCGTCCTGCACACCGATGCCCGCCTGTTGCCGCGCCATCGCAAGGCATGGGCGGCGTGGAACGCCTACCTGCCCGCGGATCCGGCGCAGGCCTGCACGGTCAGCTACTGCATGAACCTGCTGCAGGGCCTCGCGGTGGACACGCCGCTGGTGGTCAGCCTCAACCGCAGCCACGACATCGATCCGGCCAAGGTCCTCGTGCGCCGCCATTACCACCATCCGGTCTACACCCCGGCGTCGGTCGCGGCGCAAGGGCGCAAGGACCGGATCCAGGGCGTGCGCCGGACCTGGTTCGCCGGCGCCTACTGGGGCTGGGGCTTCCACGAGGACGGCATCCGCAGCGGCGTCGAGGTGGCGCGCGCATTGGGGGTGGCGTGGCCTGGAACCGAAGACGGCATCGTGCCGAAGCACTTCGAGGCGGCCGCGTGAGCACGGCGATCGCCAGCGCGATCTACGAGGGGCGGGTACGGCATCGCCGGCATGCGCCGCGCGCGCATGCCTTCGCCTACCGGATGGCGCAGCTGTACCTCGACCTCGATGAAGTCGATGCGCTGTTCCGCGACCGCTGGTTGTGGTCCATCGATCGCCCGAACCTCGCCGAGTTCCGCCGCAGCGACTTCCTCGGCGACCCGGCGCAACCGCTGGCCGACGCCGTGCGCGAGCGCGTCGCCATCGCCACCGGCGAACGCCCGGCCGGCCCGGTGCGGCTGCTCAGCCACCTGCGCTACGCCGGCTATTCCTTCAATCCCGTGAGTTTCTACTACTGCCACGCCGCGGATGGCGCGCTGCACAGCATCGTCGCCGAGATCACCAACACGCCCTGGAAGGAGCGCCACGCGTACGTGCTGCCGGTGGCCACCGCCGACGTGCGCGGGCGTGCCCTGCACTGGGCCTTCGACAAGGCCTTCCACGTCTCGCCGTTCCTGCCGATGGCACGGCGCTACGCGTGGTCGTTCACCCCGCCGGCGAAGGACCTGCACGTGCACATGGACGTGTGCGATGGCGAGCGCCGCGAATTCGACGCCGACCTCGCCCTCGAGCGCCGCCCGCTGGATGGCCGCCAGCTCGCGCGCGTGCTGTGGCGCTACCCGCTGATGACCGCGCAGGTGGTCGCCGGCATCCATTGGCAGGCATTGCGCCTGTGGCTGAAGCGCACCCCCGTCCACGACCACCCCGCCAAGCTGGAGACCCCCGCATGAACAGCGTCGTCCGCACCACCCCCGATGGCGCGTTCGATGCGCTCGACCGCTTCCTGCGCGGCCGCCTGCTGCGCCAGCTGGACGCGCTGCGCGGCGGCCAGGTCGCGCTGGTCGACGCGCTCGGCAGCACGCTGGTCGGCGAGGCCGGGCATGGGCCCGCGATCCGCCTGCACGTCCACGATGCCGGCTTCTATCGCGCGCTCGCGGGCCAGGGCAGCGTGGGTGCGGCGGAAGCCTTCATGGATCGGCACTGGGACTGCAGCGACCTGGTCGGGCTGGTGCGCCTGCTGGTGCGCAACCGGGACCTGCTGGACGGCATGGAAGGCGGGCCGGCACGCATCGGCGGCTGGGCCCTGAAGGCCTGGCATGCGCTGCGCCGGAATACCCGCGATGGCGCGCGCCGCAACATCGCCGCGCACTACGACCTCGGCAATCCGTTCTTCCGCCTGTTCCTGTCCGACGATCTGATGTACTCGTCGGCGCTGTACGCGGGCGAGGACGACAGCTTGGAGGCCGCGTCCACCCGCAAGCTGGATCGCATCTGCGACAAGCTGCGGCTGTCGCCGGATGACCACGTGGTCGAGATCGGCACCGGCTGGGGCGGTTTCGCCGTGCACGCGGCGCGCACCCGCGGCTGCCGGGTGACCACCACCACGATCTCGCGCGAACAGCATGCGCTGGCCTGCCAGCGCGTCGCCGAAGCCGGCCTGCAGGACCGCGTGCAGGTGCTGCTGTCGGACTACCGCGACCTGCAGGGGCAGTACGACAAGCTGGTGTCGATCGAGATGATCGAAGCCATCGGCCCGCAGTACCTCGACACCTATTTCGCGACCCTCGGCCGCCTGCTGAAGCCTGACGGATTGGGCCTGGTGCAGGCCATCACCATCGAGGACCACCGCTACGACCAGGCGGTGCGCTCGGTCGATTTCATCAAGCGCCACATCTTCCCGGGCTCGTTCATCCCGTCAATCGCCGCGATGCTGGCCGCCAAGACCCGCAGCACCGACCTGGCGCTGGTGCACCTGGAGGATTTCGGGCCGTCGTACGCGCGCACCCTGCACGACTGGCGCCTGCGTTTCCTCGCCAACCGCGAGGCGGTGCGCGCGCAGGGCTTCGACGAACGCTTCCTGCGCATGTGGGAGTTCTACCTCGCCTACTGCGAAGGCGGCTTCATCGAGCGCTCGATCGGCGTGGCCCACCTGCTGCTGGCCAAGCCGGGCTATCGCGGCGCGTCCTACCTGCCCGGACTGCTGGAGGCCTGAGGTGGCGTTCTGGGCCAACCTGCTCGGCTACCAGGCGACCTGGTTCGCGGTGGTGTGGAGCGCCGGGCGCGGCACGCCATGGATCGGGATGCTGGCCTGCGTGGCGTTCATCGCGCTGCAGTGGTGGGCCTCGCGCACGCGGGACGGCGATGGCCGGGTCCTGCTGGCCGCGCTGGCCTGCGGCCTTGTGGTCGATGGCGTGGCGGCCGCCAGCGGACTGCTGGCGTATGCGGCCCCGTTCCCGTCACTCCCCGCACCGTCCTGGATCGTGCTGCTGTGGGGCGCGTTCGCGCTCACCCTGAACCACTCGATGGCCTGGTTCGCGCAGCGCCCCCTGGTCGCCTCGGTCTTCGCCGCGATCGGCGGACCGCTGGCCTACCTCGGTGCTGCCCGCGGCTTCGACGCCGTCGCCTTCCCCGCACCCGCGTGGCCGGCGCTGGCGTGGCTCGCCGCATGCTGGGCGGTCGCCCTCCCGCTGCTGCTGCGCATCGCCAGCCACCACCGCCCTGCCCGCACGACATCGATGGAGGCCCGCGCATGACTACCTGGCACCAACTGCTGCTGGTCTGGGCGTTCGCGGTGGTCCTGCAGGGACTCGCCTGGGCGCGCCAGCAACACACCCGCAACGCGGGCATCGTCGATGTCGCCTGGTCGTTCGGGGTCGGCGCCGCCGCCGTGCTGGTCGCCGCGACCGGCAGCGGCGCACCCTTGCCGCGGCTGCTGCTCGCCGTGCTTGGCGGCGCCTGGGGCCTGCGCCTGGGCCTGCACCTGTGGCACCGCGTCAGCGGCGAGGCCGAGGACGGACGCTACGCGCAACTGCGCAAGCGCTGGGGCAACGCGCCGGCGAAGTGGCTGGCGATGTTCCAGTTCCAGGCCGTGCTGATCGCCCTGTTCGCCTTGCCGTTCCTGGCGGTCGCCGCGAATCCGGTGGCCGGCTGGAACGCCTGGTTCATCGGCGGCATCGCGACCTGGCTGCTGTGCGTCGGCGGGGAGGCCATGGCCGACCGCCAACTGGCGCGCTTCCGCGCCAATCCCGCCAACCGCGGCAAGACTTGCCGCGACGGGCTGTGGCGCTACTCGCGCCACCCGAACTACTTCTTCGAATGGCTGCACTGGTTCGCCTACGTGCTGCTGGCGGTGGGCTCACCGCTGCACTGGCTGGCCTGGTCCGGACCGGTGGTCATGTACGTCTTCCTGCGCTGGGTCAGCGGCATCCCGTGGACCGAACAGCAGGCGCTGCGCACGCGCGGCGAGGACTACGCCCGCTACCAGCGCACCACCCCGATGCTGATCCCGTGGTTCCCCAAGGAGGACCGATGAACGCCACCGCCCAGGCCATGGAACTGGCCAACGACCGCCCTGCCGACGGCCTGCTCGGGCTGGCCGAGCGCGGCCTGCTGCCGGATGCGCTGCTGCGCCTCGGCATCCGCCGCCTGTGCACGCAACGCCTGCGCGACGAAGCCGCGGCCGATCCCGACGCGGCCGCACGCCGCAATGCGGCCCTGGTCGACGAACTGCGCCGCAGCCCGGTGGCGATCCACACCGATGCCGCCAACCGCCAGCATTACGAATTGCCGCCGGCGTTCTTCCTGCGCTGCCTCGGCCCGCGCCTGAAGTATTCGGGCTGCTACTACCCGACCGGCCGCGAAACTCTGGGCGAGGCGGAAGACGCGATGCTCGCGCTGTACGGCGAGCGCGCCGAGCTCGCCGATGGCCAGGACATCCTCGAACTCGGCTGCGGCTGGGGCTCGCTGACCTTGTGGATGGCCGAGCGCTACCCGAACGCGCGGATCACCGCGGTGTCCAACTCCGCACCGCAACGCCGCTACATCGAAGCGCAATGCCTGCAACGCGGCTTCACAAACGTCCGCGTGCTCACCTGCGACGTCAATCGCCTCGAGCTGCCGGAGGGCGCCTTCGACCGCTGCGTCTCGGTCGAGATGTTCGAGCACATGCGCAACTACCAGGCCTTGCTGGGACGGATCGGCGGCTGGCTGCGCGACGACGGCAAGCTGTTCGTGCACATCTTCTGCCATCGCACCCTGCTCTATCCGTTCGAGACCGCGGGCGAGGACAACTGGATGGGCCGGCACTTCTTCACCGGCGGGCTGATGCCGGCTGCCGATACCCTGCTGTGGTTCCAGGACGCGCTGCGCATCGAGGACCGCTGGCTGGTGGACGGGACCCACTACGAGCGCACCGCCAACCACTGGCTGGCCAACCAGGACGCGCGCCGCGATGACGTGATGGCGATCCTGCGCCAGGCCTATGGCGACGCCGCGCCGTTGTGGTTCCAGCGCTGGCGGATGTTCTGGATGGCCTGCGCCGAGCTGTTCGGCTACGACGGCGGCCGCGAATGGATGGTCGCGCACTACCGCTTCGCCAAGGGGGTGCCGTGATGGTCCGCCTCGCACTCGCCACCCTCGCGGTGGCCGCGGTCGCCGCCTGCGCGACCAGCAAGCCCACGATGCCCGCGGTGCCGCAGGTGGACCTGCCGCGCTTCATGGGCGACTGGTACGTGATCGCGCACATCCCCTCGTTCCCGGAACGCGAGGCCTACAACGCGATCGAGTCCTACCGGCTCGACGGCGAGGGCAAGATCCGCACCACGTTCCAGTTCCGCAAGGGCAGCTTCGACGCGCCGCTCGACACCATGGAACCGGTGGGCACGGTGGAACCCGGCACCGGCAACGCGGTGTGGGGAATGCAATTCGTCTGGCCGATCCAGGCCGAATACATCATCGCCGACCTCGACCCGGAATACCGCTGGACCCTGATCGGCCGCAGCAAGCGCGACTACCTGTGGATCATGGCGCGCACCCCGACCCTGCCCGCGGCGGACTACGACGCACTGGTCGCCAAGGCCAAGGCACTGGGCTACGACACCAGCAAGCTGCGCAAGGTACCGCAGCAGTGGCCGGAAACCGGCCCGGATCCGCGCACCCGATGAAGCGCCGCGGGATGGCCGCGCTTGCGGCCTCGGTGGCGTTGCTGGCGGGCGGCTGCACCCGGGTAGCGCTCGGCATCGCCAATGGTGGCGTCGCGCCGCCGGATGCCGCCGCGACGTACGCGCCCGGGCTCGCGCTGGACATCTACCGCCCGCGGGATGCGGACAAGGCGCCGGTCGTGGTGTTCTTCTACGGCGGCGGCTGGACGTCCGGCGCGCGCGCGGACTATCGCTTCGTCGGGCGCCGGCTCGCCGATGCCGGGATGCTCGCGATCGTCGCGGACTACCGCCTGTTCCCGGAGGCGACCTTCCCCGGCTTCGTCGAGGATGGCGCGACGGCGGTTGCCTGGGCGCGCCGGCACGCCGCCGAACATGGCGGCGACCCCGCGCGCGTCTACGTGGCCGGGCACTCGGCCGGCGCGCAGATCGCGGCGCTGCTAGGCACGGACGCGCGCTACCTGCGCGCACAAGGCCTGCAACCCCGCGACCTCGCCGGCGTGATCGGCCTCTCGGGTCCCTACGACTTCGTGATCGACGAGGCGCTGGCGCCGATCTTCGGCCCCAGGACCCGCTGGCCCGACGCGCAGCCGCTGGCCTTCGTGGACGGCGACGAGCCGCCGTTCCTGTTGATCCACGGCGATGCCGACCGCCGGGTCGAGGCGCGCGACAGCAGGCAACTGGCGGAGGCACTGCAGGCACGCGGCGAGCAGGCCCGCCTGTTGATGCTGGAGGGCGCGGGCCACACCGCGCCGCTGGTCGCCCTGTACGCGCCGGGCCGCGAACCGCGCGTGCTGGACGCGATTCGCGCCTTCACCGGCGCCCGCTGAATCAGGCCGCGCGCAAGCCGAAACCGGCGCCGCGCGCCAGGTCGTCGAAACCCGGGAACGACGTCGCGACATTGTCGACGTCGGTGATGCGCACCGCGCCGGCGGCCACCTGCGCGGCCACGCACAGGCTCATCGCGATGCGGTGGTCGCCGTGCGCATCGACTTCGCCGCCCTGCAGCGGTCCACCGGCGATGGTGGCCACGTCGGGCGCTTCGTCGACGCGGATCCCGAGCACGCGCAGGCCGGCGGCCATCGTGGCGATGCGGTCGGATTCCTTGACCCGCAGCTCGCCGGCCCCGCGCACCACGGTCTCGCCCTCGGCACAGGCCGCGGCGACGAACAGCGCCGGGAACTCGTCGATCATGTCCGGCACGTGCTGCTCCGGCACCTCGATGCCGCGCAGCGGCGCATGCCGTACGCGCAGGTCGGCGACCGGCTCGCCACCCTGCTCGCCCGGGCGCAGCGCGACGATGTCGGCGCCCATCGCGCGCAACACGTGCAGCAAGCCGGTGCGGCGCGGATTCATGCCCACCCGCCTGAGCAGCAGCTCGGAGCCCGGCACGACGCTGGCGGCGACGATGAAGAACGCCGCCGAGGAGAAATCCGCGGGCACCTGGACGTCGCGCGCCTGCAGCGGGAAGCCGCCGAGGATCGCGGCCTCGCCCGGGACGAAGGCACAGGACGCACCGAACGCCGCCAGCATGCGCTCGCTGTAGTCGCGGGTGGGATGCGGCTCGCGCACGTGCGTCTCGCCATCTGCGTACAGGCCCGCAAGCAGCAACGCCGACTTCACCTGCGCGCTGGCCACCGGCAAGGTGTAGTCGATGCCGCGCAGCGGCTGGCCGCCACGGATGCGCAGCGGCGCGCGGCCATCATCGGCCTCGATCACCGCGCCCATCGCCGCCAGCGGCTCGATCACCCGGCGCATCGGCCGCGCCGACAGCGACGCATCGCCGACCAGCACGCTGTCGAAGCGCTGGCCCGCCAGCAGGCCGGCGAGCAGTCGCATCGCGGTGCCCGCATTGCCGCAGTCCAGCGGCCCGTCCGCGGGCTGCAGGCCATGCAGGCCCACCCCGTGGACGATGCGGACGCCGTCCGAAGGCGCCTCGATGCGCACGCCGAGCCGGCGGAAGATCGCCGCGGTCGCGCGCGTGTCCTCGCCCTCGAGGAAGCCCTCGATGCGGGTCGTGCCCTCAGCGATCGCGCCCAGCATGATCGCGCGGTGGCTGATCGACTTGTCGCCGGGCACCGCCAGTTCGCCGCGCAGGGGCGCACCCGGCGAGGCGATCCAGGCACGGCTCACGCCATCACCTCGTCCAGGGTCGCCAGCAGGCGCGCGTTCTCGGCGGCGGTGCCGATGGTGATGCGCAGGCATTCGCCGAGCCCGTAGCCGCCCATCGGCCGCAGCACGATGCCGCGCGAGACCAGCGCGGCCTCGATGCGGCTGGCGGCATCGCCGAACTCGACCAGCAGGAAGTTGGTCTGCGACGGCGACACGCGCAGGCCACGCGCGCGGAAGGCGTCGGCGAGCGCGAGGCGTTGCGCGGCGTTGCCCGCCACCGACGCGGCCAGGTGCGCGGTGTCGGCCAGCGCGGCTTCCGCCGCGGCCAGGCCCAGGGCGTTGACGTTGAAGCTCTCGCGCACGCGCTCCATCACCGCGATCAGGCCGGGATCGGCGACCGCGAAACCGACCCGCAGGCCCGCCAGCGCATACGCCTTGCTGAAGGTGCGGGTGACCACCAGGTTCGGATACCGGGCGACCAGCGGCAACGCCGAAGCGTAGTCCGGTGCATCGACGAATTCGGCATAGGCCTCGTCGACGACGACCAGCACCTGCGACGGCAACGAGGCGAGGAAGGCCTCGAATTCCGCCGCGCCGAACCAGGTGCCGGTCGGGTTGTTGGGATTGGCGAGGTAGACCAGCTTGGTGCGCGGGCCGACCGCCGCGCGCAGCGCGGGCAGGTCGTGGCCGCGCGGCATCGTGGTGGCATCGCGCGGCAACGCCGCGGCCGCCTGCAGGGTCGCGCCGGCCGCCTGCGCCGCCAGCGCATACACCGCGAAGCCGAACTTCGACGCCACCACCTCGTCGCCGGGCCCGGCGAAGACCTGCGCGAACTGCATCAGCAGCTCGTGCGACCCATTGCCCAGCAGCAGACGGGCCGGCTCCACGCCATGGTGCGCGGCGAGCGCGCGCTTGAGGTCGCCGCCCAGCGGGTCGGGATAGATGTGGATGCCGTCCAGCGCGGCCTCGATCGCCGCGCGGGCGCGCGGGCTGGCGCCATACGGATTCTCGTTGGAACCGAGCTCCACCAGCTGCGCCTCGGCGAAGCGCCTGCGCAACGCGACCAGGTCGTGGCCGGGGTCGTAGGCGCGCAGGCTGCGGATGCCGGGGCGTGCAAGGGCCTCGAAGTCGACCATCAGAGGATCGCCACCGGGTAGGAACCCAACACCCGCACCTCGTCGCCCTGCCCCGCGATCTCGTCCAGCGCGTCCTTCAGCGGCGCCTCGTCGCGGTGCCCGGCGACGTCGATGAAGAACGCGTACTGCCACAGGTGGCCGTGCGCCGGCCGCGATTCGATCCGGTTCATGCTGATGCCGCGCCGCGCCAGCGGCTCCAGCACGCCGTACAGCGCGCCGGGCCGGTCGCGGATGAACACCAGCAGCGAGGTGCGGTCGTGGCCGGACGGCGGGAACGACTCGCGACCGAGCACCAGGAAGCGCGTGGTGTTGTCGCTGCGGTCCTCGATCGGGCCGGCGACCCGCTTCAGCCCGTACACCAGGCCCGCGGACTCGCCGGCGATCGCCGCTGCGTCGTCGGCGTTGCGTGCGCGGCGCGCGCCTTCCGCATTGCTCGAGACCGGCACCTTCTCCGCCCGCGGCAGGTGCGTGCGCAGCCAGCCGGCGGCCTGCGCGAAGGCCTGCGGGTGGGCGTAGATGCGCTCGATGTCCTCGATCCGGCCGCTGCGCGACAACAGGTGCTGGTGCACGCGCAGTTCGACTTCACCGCAGATCTTCAGCGGCGAGGTGAGGAACAGGTCGAGGGTGACCTGGATCGTGCCCTGCCCGGAGTTCTCGACCGGGACCACGCCGAAGTCGGCGTTGCCGGCCGCGACTTCCTGGAACACCTCCTCGATGCTGGCCATCGGCAGGCCATGCGCCGAATGCCCGAAATGCTTGTGCACCGCTTGCTGGCTGAAGGTGCCCTCGGGCCCGAGGTAGCCGATCTTCAGCGGCTCCTGCTGGGCGAGGCAGGCCGACATCACCTCGCGGAACACGCGCACCAGCACCTCGTCGGAGAGCGGACCGTCGTTGCGGTCCACCACCCGGCGCAACACCTGCGCCTCGCGCTCCGGGCGGTAGTAATCGACCGCCGCGGCGAGCTTGCCCTTGGCCTTGCCGACCTGGTGCGCCCAGCGCGCGCGCTCGGCGATCAGCGCCTGGATCTGCTGGTCGATGCCGTCGATCTGCGCGCGGACTTCGCCCAGGTCGGGCTTGGCGGCGGGCTTGGCCTCGGTCGCCGGCTTGGCGGCCTTGGCGGGCTTCGTGGTCGGGGTCTTCCTAGCCATGGCGTCCCTGGAAATCGCGCATGAAATCGGCCAGCGCCTGCACCCCGGCCTCCGGCATGGCGTTGTAGATCGAGGCGCGCATGCCGCCCAGCACGCGATGCCCCTTGAGCGAGACCAGCCCGGCGGCGCGCGCATCCGCCAGGAACGCCTCGTTCAAGGCTTCATCGTGCAGGAAGAACGGCACGTTCATCCGCGAGCGCGCGGCCGGGGCCACGTCGTTGCGGTAGAAACCGCCGGATTCATCGATCGCGGCGTACAGCAACGCGGCCTTGCGCGCATTGCGTTCGGCGAAGGCGGCCACCCCGCCCTGGCCGAGCATCCACCTCACGGTCAGCCCGAGCATGTACCAGTTCCAGCTCGGCGGGGTGTTGAGCATCGACTCCGCCTCGAGCTGCGCGCGGTAGTCGAAGATCGGCGCCCGTGGCTGCCCGCTGCGCGCCAGCAGGTCGCGGCGCACGATCAGCACCGCGATGCCGACCGGCCCGAGGTTCTTCTGCGCGCCGGCGTAGATCGCGCCGAAGCGCGAGATGTCGAGCGGCTCTGAGGCGATGGAGCTGCTGAAGTCGGCGATCAGCGGCACGTCGCCCACGTCCGGGATGTCGCGGAACTCCACGCCGTGGATGGTTTCGTTGGCGGTGACGTGGACATAGGCGGCGTCCGGGGACAGCGTCCACTCGGCGCGCGGGGGCAGGTCGCGGAAACCACCGGCTTCGCTGGTGGCGGCGATGCGCGCATCGGCCACCGGCCGCGCCTGCTTCCAGGCGGTCTTGCCCCAGTGCCCGGTGAGGACGTAATCGACGGCCTGCCCCGGCGCGGCGAAGTTCAGCGGCAGCAGGGCCTGAATGGTGGTCGCGCCGCCCGCGGTGAACACCACGGCGTAGTCGTCGGGGATCGCCAGCAGGGTGCGCAGGTCGGCCTCGGTCTGCCGCGCGACCTCGAGGAACTCCGGGCCGCGGTGGCTGAGTTCGACGATCGAGGCGCCGGCATCGCCGAATTCCAGCATCTCCGCCTGCGCCTGCCGCAGCACGGCCTCGGGCAATGCGGCGGGACCGGGGCTGAAGTTGTAGGCGCGCGCCATGACGGGGTTCCAGGGAGTGTGGCCGCAGTATGCCGCAGCGCAGCAGACTTGGCGCAGCGGTTGCGGGCGTAACCTTCGGGAGCCGCGCGGCGTATCCCCATCGTGCATCCGCGCCATTCACGCGGGCGTACGTAGCCTGAGCCCGCCGTCGACGCCCAAGGAGCGACCCGCATGCGTCTCCATCCCACCCCGCCGATCCCCGCTGGCGAGATCACCCCCGAAGCGGTGTACCGGGACCGCCGCCGGCTGCTGGCGGCGCTCGGGGCGCTGCCCGCGCTCGGGCTCTCCGGTTGCGGGGAGGCCGCCCCACCGCCGTCGCGGGTGGTCGTCACCCCCGAGCAGGCGCGCAGCGGCTTCCGCACCAGCGAGGAACTGACCCGCGAGGCGGACGCCACCAGCTACAACAATTTCTACGAATTCGGCACCGCCAAGGACGATCCTGCGACTGCGGCCAAGACGCTGCGCACCACGCCGTGGACGGTCGCAGTAGGCGGGCATTGCGCGAAGCCGGGCAAGGTGTCGCTCGAGGACCTGCTGAAGGGCCTGCCGCCGCAGGAACGCATCTACCGCATGCGCTGCGTGGAAGGCTGGTCGATGGTCATCCCCTGGCTGGGCGTGCCGCTGGCCGTCGTGCTCAAGCGCTTCCAGCCGACCTCGAAGGCGAAGTACGTCGCGTTCACCTCGCTGGCCGATCCGCGGCAGATGCCGGGCGTGCGCGTGCCGACGCTGGACTGGCCCTACCGCGAGGGCCTGCGCATCGACGAGGCCATGCATCCGCTGACGTTGCTGGCCACCGGCCTCTACGGCAAGCCGCTGCCACAGCAGAATGGCGCGCCGCTGCGGCTGGTCGTGCCGTGGAAGTACGGCTTCAAGGGGATCAAGTCGATCGTCGCGATCACCTTCGTCGAATCCATGCCGAAGACCGCCTGGAACATGGCGCAACCGTCGGAATACGGCTTCTACTCGAACGTGAACCCGGCGGTGGACCACCCGCGCTGGAGCCAGAAGACCGAACGCCGGATCGCCGGCAGCGCCAGCAAGCTGTTCGCGGAGCGCATCCCGACCCTGCCCTTCAATGGGTATGCCGGGCAGGTGGCATCGCTGTACGCCGGCATGGACCTGAAGAAGTGGTTCTGATGCCTGCCCGCGGACTGGCGGCATGACGCCGCGCAAGCTGCAGGTCGCCAAGACGGTCGTCCACCTCGCGGCACTCGCGCCACTGGCCCTCTTGCTGTGGCAGATGTGGGCGGTGGCGAGAACGGGCAGCAATGCGCTCGGCGCCGACCCGGTCGCCGAGATCGAACACCGCCTCGGGCTGTGGGCATTACGCTTCCTCGTGCTGGCGCTGGCGGTCACGCCCCTGCGGCAACTGACCGGCTGGGCCGTGCTGGTCCGCTTCCGGCGCATGCTCGGGCTGTACGCCTTCGCCTATGCGACCCTGCACCTGGCGGCCTACGTCGGCCTCGATCTGCGCGGCTACTGGACCCAGTTGTTCGAGGACATCGCCAAGCGGCCTTACATCACCGTCGGCTTCCTCGCCTGGCTGCTGCTGGTGCCGCTCGCGGTGACCTCGACCACCGGCTGGATCCGGCGGCTGGGGCGCAACTGGGCGCGCCTGCACACACTGGTCTATGCGATCGGCGTGCTCGCCGTGCTGCACTTCTGGTGGCTGGTGAAATCCGACATCCGCGAGCCCGCGCTGTACGCCGGGCTGGTCGCCCTGTTGCTGGGCTGGCGGATATGGAAGCGATGGCAGCCTAGAACTTTTCCTTCAGCACGCGCTTGATCTCGCCCTCGATCGGCTCCTTGAACATCGCGGTCAGGAAGCCGAGCTTGGCGTGCACGTGCAGGTCGTCCGGGCCCAGCGCGATGTGGCCGTCCACGCCCGAGCGCGAGAAATTCAGGGTATCGCCCTCCCAGCCGTAGTCCATGTCGAACTTCTCGGCGAGCTTCCTGGCCACGTCCTCGATCGCCTTGCGCGCCTTGGCCTTGCTGAGCGAATGCGGGTGGCGGATATCGATGCGGGACATGGACGGGCCTGCTGGCGGGACTGACGGGCATTGTGCCCGCAGGCCGCGCCGCCGACCAGCCGGACGCACTTGCGCCGCATGCTAGATTCCCGCCGATGAAAGACCTGCGCATGCGCTTCTGCGATGGCGACCAACCCGACCTGGTGCTCGACACCGGCATCCACGCGCTGGGCCGCCTTCCCACCGGCCTCGGCCCGGTTGCCGCGGATGCACCCTGGCTGCTGCAGGTCTGCAACGATCGCCGCGGCATCTGGATGACGGTCGCGGACAGCCTGCGTGGCGTGCACGTCAACGGCCGGCCGGTTCGCCACGTCGCCCTGTTGCGAGCCGGCGACAGCATCCACGTGGACGGCAGCGAACTCGTGCTGATCGCGACCAATGCCGAGCGCACGCCGAGCTCCCGCTCCGGTGCACCGCGCGATCCCGTGTCCAACCTGCGGCATACCCTGCGTGGCGTGGGCGGCATCCACCACGGGCGCGCAACCAGCCTGGAGTCGGCGCGCACCATCGGGCACGCGCGCACGGCCGACATCCGCATCGACGGACCCGGCATCGCGGAGGTGCATGCCACCATCGAGGCGATCGGCGACCGCGTGATGCTGCATGCGCAGGGCGGCACGGTCCTGCTGAACGGACAGGCCGTCCGCGAGGCCTTGCTGCGCGCGGGCGACCAACTCGCCTTCGGGGTGCAGCACCGCTTCGTGCTGGAGGGCCCGCCGGCGCTGCCCACCAGCCTCGCGGGCCATTCAGCGCAACGGTATCCGGAGGATGTCGATGCGCCGCCGGTGCCGGCCGCCCGAGGGTGGGCGCCGCGCGTGCCCTGGCTCCTGGTGGCGGCGATCCTGCTGGCGGCCGCGCTCTCGGGCCTGCTCCTGTTCGGCGCGCGCTAGCCCGCTCGCCCGCGCAACACCGGGGTGAACGGGGCTGCATCCCCTGCGAACAGGCGCCGCATGACCTCCGCCTCGCTGTGGCGGATATCCGCGAGGAAGGCGGCGGCATCGCCCAGGCCTGCGAATGCCTCGAAACCGCGTTCCAGGAAGCCCTGCAACTCGCCGAGGCCCGCCGCCCGCGCCGGCAGCCGCGACAACCGCAACAGCGCGCCGATGCCGGGCATCCGCAGCGCCGCCGCCAGCCCGTTGCCGACATCGTCGATCAACGCGATCTGGCGCGCCCGCAACCGCGGCAGGCCGACCTCGCGATAGGCGCGCGCGTACAGGGCCGCATCCAGCACGTGCCGTCGCGGCGACAGTCGCTCCAGCGCCCCCGCCATGCGCAGGTCGAAGGCGTGGGTCAATGCGCCCAGCGCGATGCCGTCCGCGACCGTCGCCAGCAGCGCCTCGGGCAAAAGGCGCTGCATCTTCGGCAACACGCGCGCGATGTCGGCGTCGCGACGCGCGAAATCGTGGTCGCCATACACGTCGGTGAGGAAGAAGCGGGCAGCCGGTCGTCGCGCGGGGTCCTGCAGGAAGCCGGCGAAGCTGCGTTCCAGGCGTGCGGCCTGCCACGCCTGCAACGGCTTCAGCCAGCCCGAGCCGTTGCCCGGGCTGAGTTGCGGGTCGTGCAGGGCCTGGTGGCAGGCGAGCCGACGACCCAAGCAGGCGGCGGTGTCGCGGGGCGTGGCGCTCATCGCGGCAGTCTCGACAGCCGCACGCGCCGACGCAAGCCTCGGGGCCGGCGCGCTACACTCGCGGGATCGCGTCCATACCGATCCGCATGCTGTCACTCCACGCCGCCCGCACGCCCCGCACCCACACCGCCGACGCGCCCCGCATCGGCCTGGCGATCGCCGGCGGCGGCCCGGTCGGCGCGATGTACGAGCTCGGCGCGTTGCGGGCGCTCGACGAGGCCTGCGACGGCCTCGACATGACCCGCCTCGACTGCTACGTCGGGGTCAGCTCCGGCGCCTTCTTCGCCGCCGGGCTCGCCAACCGGATGGATACCGCGGAGTTGTGCCGGATCTTCATCACCGGCGACAGCCGCGACGTGCGCTTCACCCCGGAAACCTTCCTGCGCCCGGCGCTCGGCGAATACGCGCGCCGCGCCACCGCGCTGCCGCGCCTGGCCGGCCGGCTGGCGCGCGACCTCGTCACCGGCCGCGGCGATTCGCGCTGGTCCGACCTGGTGACCCGGGTCGGCGGGCTGGTGCCCACCGGCCTGTTCGACAACCAGCAGGTCGAGCACTTCCTGCGCGACGTGTTCAGCCGGCATGGCCGCAGCAACGATTTCCGCACCCTCGAGCGCCCGCTGTACGTGATCGGGGTGGACCTCGACAGCGGCGAGGCGGTGCGTTTCGGCGACACGGGCTGGGACGACGTGCCGATCTCGCAGGCGGTGCAGGCCAGCGCCGCCCTGCCGGGCCTGTACCCGCCGGTCGAACTGCGCGGGCGCCACATCGTCGATGGCGCGCTGCGCCGGACCATGCACGCCTCGGTGGTGCTCGACCGCGACGTCGACCTGATGCTCGGCATCAACCCGCTGGTGCCGTTCAATCCCGCCGACGATGCCGACACCGTCGCCCAGGCGCATCGCTTCAGCGACCGCCGCATCGCCGATGGCGGGCTGCCGGGCGTGCTGTCGCAGACCCTGCGCACCATGCTGCAGTCGCGCATGCAGGTCGGGCTGGCGCGATATGCGCAGCAGTACCCGGACATCGACCAGCTGGTGTTCGAGCCGAACGCCGCCGACCGCGAACTGTTCTACACCAACGTCTTCAGTTTCTCGGCCCGGCGCCGCATCTCGCAGCTGGCCTACCGCAATACCCTCGCCGACCTGCGCAAGCGCCGCGCCACGCTGGAGCCGGTGCTCGCGCGCCACGGCATCCGCCTGCGCGAGGACGTGATCGCCGACCGCCCGCGTTCGATCCTCGCCCACCTGCCGCCGGCGGTGCATCGCACCGAGGCCACGGCCCGCCTCGACCGCGCGCTGGACGACGTGGCGCATGCCCTCGCGCGTCGTCGCGGCATGGTGTGAATGCTCTAGACGCGGGCGCGATCCTGCGTCGCACTCCAACCACCTCGCGCCCGCTGGAGGGCACATGGCCAAGCTGAAGAAGTCGTCCACCAAGGGCGGCGCCCGCAAGACCACCGCCAACGCGAGCGGCGCGCAGGCCGAGCGCCTGGGCAAGTCCATCACCGAATCCGCGCAGCAGATCTGGCTGGCCGGCATGGGCGCGTTCAACCGCGCGCAGGCCGAGGGCGGCAAGCTGTTCGAAAGCCTGGTCCGCGACGGCTTGTCGCTGGAGCAGACCGCCCGCAAGTTCACCGGTGCACGCGCCGACATGGTGCGCGATGCGGTCGAAGGCACCGTGGGCCAGGCCCGCGAGCGCGCCGCCGACACCTGGGACAAGCTCGAGAAGGTGTTCGAGGATCGGGTTCAGCGCGCGCTGGTCAAGCTCGGCGTGCCTGGCCGCGACGACCTCAATGCGCTGACCGAGCGCGTCGAACGCCTGACCGCCGAACTGCGCAAGGCCAATGCGACCCCGGGCGCCGCGGCGCCCGCCAAGGCTGCGCGCAAGCCGGCGGCGAAGAAGCCCGTCGTCCGCAAGGCGCCGGCGAAGAAGGCCGCCAAGCGCGCCACCAAGGCCGCACCGGCCCCCACTGCCGAATAAGCACCCTCAAGTCCCGCCAGTCCGACGCTTCGCGCGCTCCCCTCCCCCTGCGATTCCGGACTGGCGGGCGTTTTCGCCACGACATGGCACCTCGTCCGGCGCCGTCGTTCGGACTATAGTCCCGGGCACCGCATACCCAGCCACCGGATGGCGCCATGCTTTCCCTGTCGATCGCACTGATCGTCTTCATCGCGGCCGGCTTCGGTGGCCGCTGGCTGCTGCCTCGCCTTCCGCGCACGCGCGACCCGCGCCAAGCCGGGCTCGCCTACCTCGGTTCGCTGCGCTGGCGCGACTTCACCCGGCTCGTCGTGCAGGCCATGAAGGCGCGCGGCTATGCATTGGTGCAGGATCCGCGCGGCCCCGCCGACGGCGTTCCCACCGACGGTGCCGACATCCTGCTGCAACGCGATGGCCAACTCACCCTGCTCAGCTGCAAGTACGGCAGCGGGTCGGTGGTCGGCACCCAGGCCATCATGGGGCTCGGCAAGGCCGCCGAACTGCGGGGTGCCGATGCGGCGATCGTCGTCAGCCCCGGTCGTTTCGACGACGAGGCGCGCCGACTGGCAGGCCGCCAGCAGGTCGAGTTGATCGATGGCGCCCAGCTTTGGCCTGAGGTCGAACCGTTCGTGGATCCCGCGCAGCTGCCGAACGACCCACAGGTTGGCGCGGCGACCGGCCACCCCGGCCTGCCGTGGCTCGCGGCGCTCGTATTGGCGGCCATCGCCTGGATGCTGGTGCCGCGCGGCGGCACCGATGCGCCCCGCACGGACATCGACCCGTCCACCCCCGCGCCGATCACGGCCAATGATGCAGAACGCCAGCCCGCTCCGGAGCCGGCGACGCGGGAGGCCACCGTGCCTGAGGCCGCTGCACCCCCCTCGACCCTGCCAGCGGCGGAAGGGCCCGGCGCCCGGGAACGCCGCCGCAAGGAGGCCGCCGACGCCATTTCGACCTTGCCCGGCGTGGATCGCGCGATCTGGTCCACGCAATCCACCCTGGTCGTGTACCTGGCGACGGCGGATGCGGACCCGTTGGGGTCGCTCTGCCCGCTGCTGGTGCGCTACGAGGAGCTCGCGCCCTCCCGGCTGCAGTTGCAGCCACCGGCGGGAAGCGACAAACCCGTACGCTTCCGCCAGTGCCGGAGCTACTGAGGGCGGTTCCGCCCCTTCGTCACCAATGCACGCCGCGCATCAGCGAGGCGAACGCGATCTGCTCGTTGCTCGGCTGCGCCTCGCCCTTCAACGCCGCCTTGTCGCCCTTGGCCGCGGCCGAATCCGGGAACAGTTCGAACGCGGTGTTCATCACCACTTCGTAGGCCTTGGGCGCCAGCGCATTGATCACCGCGGCGAAGATCCCGAGGCGGGTAGCGATCCGGCTAGGCTTCTCGATGATCCCCTTGACGACCAGGTCGCCGGCCTCCTCGGGGGTCAGCGTCGGCACGCTGTCGTACATCTTGGTCGGCGCGATCATCGGCGTCTTCACCAGCGGCATGTTGATCGTGGTGAAGCTGATGCCCTTGCCGGAGAGCTCGCCCTGGGCGCAGCGGCTGAAGGCGTCCAGCGCGGCCTTCGAGGCCACGTAGGCGGAGAAGCGCGGGGAGTTGGCCAGCACGCCGATCGAACTGATGTTGATGATGTGGCCCTTCCGGCGCTGCACCATGGTGGGCATGAAGCCCATGATCAGGCGCAGGCTGCCGAAGTAATTCAGCTGCATGGTCCGCTCGAAGTCGTGGAAGCGGTCGTAGCTGAGTTCGATCGAACGGCGGATCGAACGGCCGGCGTTGTTGACCAGAATGTCGACGTGGCCGTGTTCGGCCAGGATGGTGCTGACCAGGCGGTCGCAATCGGCCATGTCGGCGAGGTCGGCGGTATAGGCGAACACCTTGCCGCCGGCCGCCTTCATCGCGTCGCGCGCCTTGAACAGTTCCTCCTCGCCGCGCGCCACGATGACCGTGACCGCGCCCGCCGCCGCCACCTTCTCGGCGGTCGCCAGGCCGATGCCGGAGGAGCCGCCGGTGATCACGACCACCTTGTTGCGGACCTTGCCACGCAGGCTGCGGTCGACGAACAGGTCGGGGTCGAGGTGGCGCTCCCAGTAGTCCCACAGGCGCCAGGCGTAGTCCTCCAGGCGCGGCACCGCGATCCCGCTGCCCTTCAGCGCGCGCTCGGTCTCGCGGTTGTCGAAGCGGGTCGGATAGGTGATGAACTTCAGGGTCTCCCTGGGGATCTTGAAGTCGCGCAGCAGCATGCCGACGAAGCGGCGCACCGGCGGCAGGTTGCCCACCGCCATGCGCACCCCGCCCGGCACGAACGCGAACATCCGCGCGTCGATGCGCATGGTCATTTCCGGCGCATGGCCGGCGCGGGCGAAGGTATTGAGGACCTCGCCGACCCGCATCGGCTCCGGGTCGGTCAGGTGGAAGCAATGTCCGTCCAGCTTCGGCTTGTGCGCGATGTGGTCCATCGCGTCGACCACGAAGTCGACCGGCACCACGTTGATGCGCCCGCCCTCGATGCCCAGCGTCGGCATCCACGGCGGCAGCATCTCGCGCAGCTTCTTGAGGAAGGTGAAGAAGTAGTAAGGCCCGTCGATCTTGTCCATCTCGCCGGTCTGCGAGTGGCCGACGACCATGCCGGGGCGGTAGATCCGCCACTTGATCCGCTTCTCAACGCGCACCAGGCCTTCGGAGTCGTGCTTGGTGCGCAGGTAGGGATCGTCGAGGCCCTCGGCTTCCTCGAACATGTCCTCGCGGAACACGCCGGGGTACAGGCCTGCCGCCGCGATCGAGCTGGTGTGGTGGAAGCAGCCCGCCTTCAGCGCCACGGCCAGGTCAAGCGCGTGCCGGGTACCGTCGATGTTGGCCGCGCGCTGGCTCTCGGCGCTGGCGGTCAGGTCGTAGATGGCAGCGAGATGGAAGAAGTGCGCGATCTTCTTCGCCGCCAGGGCGCGCGCCTGCGCGGGGGTGACGCCGCAGTTCGGCTTGGTCATGTCGCCGGCGACCGCGAGTACCCGCTTCGGGTCCCAGCCCATCTTCCTGGCCAGCGCGTCGAACTTCTTCTGCGAGTCCTTGCGCACCAGCGCATGGACCACGCTGCCCTTGCGCTTGAGCAGGTTGGAGATCAGGAAGCGTCCGAGGAACCCGGTCCCGCCGGTCACGAAGTAATGCATGCGCCCCCTCCAGGCATCCGGGCGCGTGGCGCGCCCCACGCGCCTACGTTGCCAGACGCCGACGGCGCCGACAATTCCCCGGCGTATTGATTCCACCGCCCGGGGATGCTCTGATGCCGGCTCCAACGAGGGGAGCATCGCCATGTCCGACCTGCAGTCCAGGTTCGAGCAAGCCGCCAAGGACGTGCATTCGCTGGCCGAACGCCCGGACAACGACACCCTGCTGCGCCTGTACGCGCTCTACAAGCAGGGCGCCGAGGGCGACGTGAGCGGGCCGAAGCCGGGGTTCTTCGACTTCGTCGGCACCGCCAAGTACGAGGCCTGGGCCAAGCTGGCCGGCACCGCGCAGGACGAGGCCAAGCAGAAGTACATCGACCTGGTGAAGAAGCTCACCGCCTGATCCCGCCGACATGGCCCGCCAGACCCGCCAGCGCATCCTCGATGCGTCGCTCGCGATGTTCAACGCGCAGGGCGAGCCCAACGTCACCACCAACCACATCGCCGACGAGCTGGAGATCAGCCCGGGCAACCTGTACTACCACTTCCGCAACAAGGACGACATCATCGAGCAGCTGTTCGCGGTCTACGAACAGCGCATGGATGCCGCCCTGAGTTCGCCCAGCGGACGCCTGCCCGGTCTGGAGGACGTCTGGCTGCAGCTGCACCTCGTGTTCGAGTGCATCTGGGACTACCGCTTCCTGTACCGCGACCTGGTCGACATCCTCAGCCGCAACCGGCGCCTGCGGCTGCGCTTCGCACGGATCCTCAAGCGCGCCGACGAGCAGGCCCACCAGGTCATGCGCGGGCTGGTCCAGGCCGGGGTGATGCGCGCGTCCGCGGACGAGGTCGATGCCGCCGCGACCAACATCCTGGTGATCGCCACGTTCTGGATGAACTACGCCGCGGCGCGCGGCGACAAGGACGAACGCGCCTCGATCCGCGACGGCATCGTGCAGGTGATGATGCTGATCGCGCCGTTCCTGCGCGACGCCGAGCGCGTGCACCTCAATACGCTGACCCGCGCCTACCTCGACTGATCGTCGATCCGCTCCCATGGCGGGAGGGGAATCGCTTCCCGGCGAGGCTCCGCATCCGGCTCCGATCGCCGCCGCCTGCCCTCCATGGCCGGCGATTCGCAATCCCCCTGCAGCCATGGCGCGCGCGGCGACGCCTGTGCGGCGCACGCATCCCCCGGCCGATGGCACCGCCCAGCCTGTCTGTCGCGCAAAAGACAACGCCCCGCTTGCGCGGGGCGTCCGGATCCGACAGGAGATCGGAGTTGGCAGGTCAGCGTGCGGTCTTGCGCGCGACGCGCTTGGCGGGCTTGCGCGCCATCCGGCGCACCGCCTTGGCCGGCGCCTTGCGTGCCTTGCGCGCTGCGCGCTTGCCCGCCGGCTTCAGGCCCAGCTTGGCAACGATCGGCGCGAGCCGCGCCTCGACCTCGGCACCGAGGCTCTGCACCTTCGGTTCCACCTGCTGGCGGACCGTGCCCAGGCTGCCACGCAAGCCGGCTTCGGCTTGGCGGACGGCCTTGCGCGCGTCATCGGCGGCGGTGGCCGCCTTCGCCTGCGCCTGCTGCAGCAGGTGACGCCCCTCGCGACGGCCCGCGACCAGCAGGCCCAGCGAGGCCAGCCACAGGTGGCGGGGCGTCGCATCCAGCGACGGGCTGCGGGCAGCGGTCTTGCGGACGGGCTTCTTGCGGGTCATGGGCATGGCTCCATGTGGGAATTCGATGCACCTAGCCTGCCGCCCGCGCGTCGAGCAATCACACTACCCCGCCCCTTGCCAGCACGGCGCGGCAGCGGGATGCTGCGCGTTCATCCAGACCGGGGACCCTGCATGGCCGCGAAATCCGCTTGGGCCGCTTTTCCGCACGATGCCAAGGGCTACGCCTACACCGGCGACGCGCTCAAGAAGGCCTGGCCGAAACTGCATGCCGGCGATTGCGAGCCGTTCCCCGATGCCAAGCGTGCCGCCGCGCTGGTGAAGGCCGCCGGCAAGGCGGCGCCCAAGCTGGACGCCGAGGCGCTGGCCGAAGCCCTGCAGGAGGCCTGGCGCGCGTTTCATCGCGGCGACTTCAAGGCGGCCCACGATGCCGGCATCGCGCTCGGCCCCATCGGCGCCTCGGTCGCGGTGAAGGCGCTGGGCATCCACGCGACCTACCTCGTCGACGACGAGGGCGAACGCCTCAAGCGCTACGAACAAGCTGCCGCCCTGGCGGAAGCCGCGGTCAAGGCACTCCCGGACGAGGCCAACAGCCACTACCGCCATGCCTTCGCCCTGGGCCGGTACAGCCAGGGCCTGTCGATCGCCAAGGCGCTGAAGATGGGCATCGCCGGCAAGGTCCGCGCCGCGCTGGAAACGACGCTCGAGCTGGCCCCCAAGCACGCCGAGGCGCACACCGCGCTGGCGCTCTACCACGCCGAGATCATCAACAAGATCGGCGCGATGATCGGCGGCTTGACCTACGGCGCGAAGGCGGCCGAGGCGGAGAAGCACATCCGCGAGGCGGTCAAGCTCACCCCGGCCTCGCCGATCGCCCATATCGAGCATGGCAACGTGCTCCTGCTGCTGGACGAGGCGCGCAACGAGGACGCCGCCGCCGAGGCCTACGAGCGCGCCGCCCAATGCAAGCCGCTGGACGCGATGGAAGCGCTGGACGCGGTCTGGGCCTCGGACCAGTTGGCCTGAGCGGGCGATTGCGAAGGATCGCTGCGGTGGCGGCCGCCGTGCTCGGATCGTCGGTTCGATCCAGCCGACGAGAGGTGGATGCGCGACACACTCCTTAACGGGGCCCTGCGATAAATTCCGGGTTATCCCCCGTTCACCCGCCCCCGCGGGAAAGGCGTCGCCATGTCGTCCAACGTCCGCCCCGTGGCCGTTGCCACGCTTGCGTTCGCAGTGTTCTCGGGCAGCCAGATACAAGCGGCGGAGCCGAACACTGGCGGGCGCGCCGGGGTCCCGCAGGACTGGAGCCAGCGCGCCCTGGTGTATACCAATCCGTCGATCCCGGATGACGCCGGACTGGTGGCGGGCGCGCAACCCTGGCAACTCCGCTATCGCGACCCGCGCTACTTCCTCTCCAGCGTGAACCGCCTGCAGGCCCTCGCGCCCGCAGGCAACCCGCCAGTCGGCAGCACCCGCCGCGCCATGGGCGACGCGGTCACGCTGCGCGACACCCGTCGCGGCCATGGAAGCGTTCCGGCCACTGCGGATGCATCCTTCGTGCGCGACTGGAGCCAGGTGCTGGGCGGCGGCAACCGCGCGCGCGGCGGACGCGGTGGACACGGCGTGTATCCCGCCAAGTACACCTTCGACGTCTTCGCCCCGCCGAGCTGCAGCGACGATTTCGTGGTCTATCCCACCTTCGCGCCGGGCGCCACCGCGTCGGGGAACCCCGAGATCCGCGTCTACACGATGACCGGCGGCGCCCCTGCCGGCACCATCACCATCGGCGCACGGCCGCCCCGGCAGGTCGTGCTCACCGCCGCCGCCGACGATATCGGGTTCAATTTCGACGCGACCGGCGGCAGCGATGACGCGGAGGCGGCCAGCCTGGCCGCCGCGGTGAACCGCTGGAGCCACCAGACCGGGATCCGCGCGACCAGCAGCGGCGCGGACATCAACCTCGAAATCAACACCAGCGGGCAAGGCAGCGGCAGCGCCCCGGTCAGCGCCGCGCTCAGCAACCTCAGCCTGCCGGCCATCCTCAGTGGCGACGGCGACGCCGGCCAGCCCACGATCATCGCCTTCAACCAGCTTTACCAGGACAGCACGACCGGCTGCAATGGTCCCTGGAACCAGAACGGGGCGACCAAGGCACCCAACACGATGTGGGCCTACAACACCGGGATCGGCTACACGGCCGAAACCTCGCCGGTCCTGTCGTTCCACGACGATGGCCGGCAGGTCGCCTTCGTCCAGCGCTTCGACAGCTCCCTGCAACTGATCCTGCTCAAGTGGCAGGCCGGGAGCGGCACGCCGGGGGAGCCGGTGAGTCCGACCATCGCCTCCAGCCCGAGCGAGTACCGCAGCTGCAGCGGCGACTGCATGCTGCGGATCCCGTTCGAAGCGTCGTTGCCCAACAACAACGATGCCACGCCCACGGTGTCCTCGCCGTTCGTCGACTACGCGGCGGACGTGCTCTGGGTCGGCGACGGCAATGGCCGCCTGCACAAGTTCACCGGGGTGTTCCAGGGCAACCCGCAGGAAGTGGTGGGCGGCGGCTTCCCGGCCACGGTCGAGCCGGGCATGAAGCTGTCCTCGCCGGTCGCGTTCGCGGGGGACGTGTACGTGGGCAGCCAGAGCGGCGGCCCCGGCATCGGCGGCAAGCTGCACCGGGTGGATGCCCAGACCGGCGCGGTCACCAGCAGTGCGAAGCTGGCGGCCGACAACACGCCGGGGCTGCGTGAATCGCCGATCGTCGCCGTGTCCGGCAATACCGCGAACGTTTTGGCCTTCGTGTTCAATGACGGCACCGCCCGCAGCACGCTCAACTGCCGGGCGCGCAGCAGCACTGGCAACCGGGGATGCCGCCTCGTCGCGCGCTTCGTGACCAACTTCGTGCAGGGACGCGGACCCAACGGTGTCGCCTACGTCGGCCGTGGCAACAACGATGCCAGCACGCTGTACGCCGGGGCCTTCGACGAGGCGTTCTACGCCAGTGCCAACGGCGATGGTGCGCTCTACATCGTGGGCGGGGCACGCGACAACGCCTATCTCCCGACCCTGTGGCGCATCCCGCTCAACGGCGGCGTGTTGGGCACACCCGCGCCAGGTGCCGTGGTCGGCACCGATGGCTGCGCGGTGGCCGCCAACAATTGCGAAGCCACGGCTTGGGACTGGTCGCCGGTGACGCTGTTCCAGCAAGGCGGCCACGAGCGGCTCTACTTCAGCATCGGCAGGAGCGCGGCCAATCTCGCCGGATGCAGCACCGGCGACTGCCTGTTCATGTTCGACCTGGGCGACCTGGACGCGGATGGCGGCGGCGCCGATGCCTGGGGCAACGGGAACCGCCCGTTGTCCGGCCTGGCGACCTACGGTGGCACCGGCGGGATCATCGTCGACAACGCCGGCGGGGCCGCGGGCACGGCGCAGGTCTACTCGGCGCACGGCGGCAACAGCGACGGCAGCGGCAACGCAGTCCAGGCCAGCCAGTCGGCGCTGGACTGATCCCCAACCCACAGGCTGCAAGCGCGGCGGCGGAGTCACCCTCACAACCCACTTCACACCCCAGGCGTGCAAGAGTCCACTCCCGAAATGCGGTAAAGTTCACGGAAGTGCCCTACAGGGGGGCATGGTTCTGGCCTTTCGGGAGACACCATGAGTCAGGGAATTCGTAACGGCGCGTTGGCCGTCGCGGTGCTGGTTGGCATGTGCGGCATCGGTTCGGCCCAGGCGCAATCCGCGGTCGCCAAGGGCGACGGCGGGGACAAGATTCCGGTCGTACGCGATTGGAGCAGTCGCTCCGTCATCCACCGCAACCCGCGGACGCCCGAGGAATTCGAGCGCGCCGGCCGCACTGCCGACATGCGGGCCCGCTATCGCGACCCGCGCTACGTCGCCTCGCTCATGCGCCGTATCGACGCGGAAGCACCAAACCAGCCCCAGGCGCTGCTGGCGGGCAATGCCCGCGCGGGCGGCGTGGCGACCGCCACCAATGATCGCCGACGTGGCCATGGCTCGCCCGGCAGCGCCGGCGAGACCACCGATTCCGCCATCGTGCGCGACTGGAGCAACGTGCTCGGCGGTGGCAATGGTGGCAATGGGGCGCCCGGCACCTTCCCCGCCAAGTACAACTTCGACATCACGGCCACCCCGAGTTGCGCCGATGATTTCGTGGTGTACGGGACCAACGCGCGCGGCGCCAACGACACGGTCAATACGCGCGAGCAGTGGATCGGCACCTTCACCAACACGGCCGACACCACGGGGACCATCACACTGGGCTATGGCGGTGGGCGCAGCATCACCCTGATTGCCGACACCTCGCTGAATACCGGGAACTATTTCCTGGTCACCAATGGCACGAACAGCACTGCCCGCAACAACAAGGCCAATAATCTGGTGGCGGCGATCAATCGCTGGACCAGCACCACCGGCATCGTGGCGGACCGGCCCACTGGGGGCGGCACCACCGGCCAGGTGCGCTTGACATCGCTCGCATCGGGTCCACAGGACTTCACCGTCAGCCAGACCAACAACGGCGCCGGCTTCACCCTGTTCACCCAAAGCACCAACGGGACCGGCACGCCGGGCCAGCCGACCATCATCGCCTACAACCAGTTGTACCAGGGCAGCTGCAACGGCAGCTGGAACCAGAACGGCGCGACCAGGGCCCCCAACGTGATGTGGGCCTACAACACCGGCACCGGCTACGTGGTGGAAACCTCGCCAGTGCTGTCCTACGAGGACGGCGGCAAGCAGGTCGCCTTCATCCAGCGCAGTGGCAATACCCTGCAGTTGGTCCTGCTGAAGGGTCGCGCGACCGAGGGACTACCCCATCTACCGTACACGCCCACCATCATTGCCGCGAACGGGGCCGGCTATGCCGCCCAGCGCGCCAACTCGGACAGCGTCATGTACGTCATGACCCTGAACGGCACCAGCAATGTCGGCAACACGCCCACCTATTCGTCGCCGTTCGTCGACTACGGCGACGACGTGCTGTGGGTGGGCGACGGCAATGGCCGCCTGCACAAGTTCACCGGGGTGTTCAAGGGCACGCCGACCGAAGTGGTGGGCGGCGGATTCCCGGCGACGCTGGAAGCGGGGCTGAAGCTCTCGCCGCCGGTCTCGAACAACGGACAGGTTTACATCGGCAGTTCGGCCGGCACCGGCACGGTCGGCGGCAAGCTGTACCGGGTGAACGCCGCCACCGGCGTGGTGAACGCGACCAGCGCGAAGCTGACCCGCGACGACACCCCGGGCGTGCGGGAGTCGCCGATCATCGATGCCGCCACCGGGCGGATCTACACCTTCGTCTACAACGACAACACCTCGGTGTACTCCGATACCGGCCGCTGCGCCGCGTTCACCGGCGAGATCGACGGCTGCCGTGCGGTGATCCAGTTCACCGAGTTCTTCGCCAACGGGAGCGTTGGCAGCCGGCAGTTCGTCGGCCGCGGCAACGGCACTAGCCGGGTGCTGTACGCCGGTGCGTTCGATGACGCGTTCTACAGCAGCAACAACGGCACCGGTGCCCTTTACATCGTCGGTGGCCGACCCGACAACACGTTCTACGCCACCCTGTGGAAGATCCCGATCGTCAACGGCGTCATGCAGACCCCAATCCAGGGCGCCGAATTCGGCGCTCGTGATCGCTACGAAGAGGGGGCTGGTGCGAACAGCGGCACCGACAATCTGCAGCAGATCGCTCCTGTCACCGTGCAGAAGAACGGGACGAACGAATATGTCTTCGTCAGCACTGCGACCTATGCCAACGCGACGGGTTGCGGAGCCGGCACGTTCGACAATTCGGCCTGCATCTACATGTACAACCTGTCCGACCTGAACGGGTCCGGCGCGGGGACTGGCGCGGCATGGGGCACCAGCAACGTGCCCTCGGCCGGGCTTGCGGCACCGGGCGGCACCGGGGGGATCGTCGTCGACAACACCAGCGCGTCGACTGGCAGTTCACAGATCTACTACACCCAGCTGCAGGCGGGCGGCAATGCCATCCAGGCCAGCCAGTCCGGTTTGCAGTAAGCTGTCCACCGTCACTCCGCCACGAGAGCGCCCGCATGCAGCCCACCCAAGCGCCTGAAGCCCCCCGCACCGACGCCGGCGAGCGCAAGGCTTACGTGAAGCCGGAATTCCGCCATGAGTCGGTCTTCGAGACCATGGCCCTGGCCTGCGGCAAGGTGAACACCACCCAGGGCGCATGCCGCAGCCGCAGGAACGCGTCCTGACGGTGTGCCCCGAGCGCCAGGCGGACCTCCGCCTGGCGCTCGCCCGCCAAGCCCTGCAGACCGCCGGGCATCTCCGGATCCGCGCGTTCGGCAGCAGCATGCTTCCGACGATCCTGCCCGGCGACCTGCTCACCTTCCGCGCCGCCACGCTCGCCGATGCATTACCGGGCCACATCGTGCTCACGGCGACTGACGACAACGCCTGGCGCGTCCATCGCATCGCGGCCGTCGACGGCGACTGGGTGGTGACCCGCGGCGACGCCCTGCGCCACCGCGACCCGCCGCTGCCCCGTGCCAGCCTGCTCGGCGTGCTGGAAGCGCAGCAGCGCGGCGAGCGCATCCTCGCGATCGATCGATCGCCCAACCGCCTCCTCCCGAGCACCACGCGCTGGCTGTTGCACCACCTGCCGCTCGCCCACCGCCTCGCGCGCATCACCGCCCGCCGCTGGCCCCGACTGATCGAACTCGCCGCATGAGCAGTCCCGCCCCCCCGCACCACCTCGACATCGGCATCGGCGGCATCCAGGTCCGCCTGCAGACAACGTCGCCCGAGTTCATCGGCCTGATGCAGGCGCGGTTCCGTGGATTCACCGGCCACGTGGACGCGCCCGACCACGTGTTCGACGTCGAGATCGTGCCGGTGGACTACGCCGAGGACGAAGCCCTGGACGGCATCAGCACCGAGGTCCGGGTGCTCCGCGACGGCCCACGGTGGCGCCTGCTGTGCGGCGACTTCGATGCGACATGGACGCCCGGCAGCGGCCGCGGCACGGTGCGCCTGCATCCCAGCCCCTACTCCCTGGATTCGGTGCTGCGCATCCTGCACACCGTGCTGCTGGCGGGACAGGGCGGCATGCTGATGCATGCCTCCAGCGTGGTGCTCGACGGGCGGGCCTACCTGTTCACCGGCGTCTCCGAATCCGGCAAGACCACGATCTCCCGGCTGGCGCCGCCGCACGCCCACGTGCTGACCGACGAGATGTCGTTCATCCGCCTGGAGGACGGTGCGTACTACGCCTACGGCACGCCGTTCGCCGGCGAACTGGCGACGCCGGGGGAGAACCTGCGCGCGCCGCTCGCCGCGATCCACCTGCTGGCCAAGGGCCCGGACAACCGCATCGAGCCGATGGGGCCGGCGGAGGCGGTGCGCACGGTGATGGCGAACGTGCTTTACTTCGCCCGCGACGACGCGCTCACGGCCCGGGTGTTCGACAATGCGATCGCCCTGGCCGCGGCCGTCCCTGTCCGCCGCCTGACCTTCTTCCCGGACGCGCGCGTCTGGGACCTGTTCGGAACCACGCCATGAGCGCGCCCCTGTTCCTGCTCCGCTCCGACAACGTCGCCGCCCGCCGCATCGGCGACGAGCTGATGATCATGTTCGCGCGCGACTCCTCGCTGTTCAGCCTGAACGAGACCGCGGCGTTGCTGTGGGATGCCGCGGACGGGCGCACGCCGCTGGCGGAGATCGTCGCGCGCGAGCTCTGCCCGCGCTACGACGTGGATCCGGCCACCGCCCTGCGCGATGCCACGGAACTGGCGCACGGGCTGGCGGAGCGCGGCATCCTCCAGGTCGGCGACCGCCCGTTCGCCGGGGGGAGCGACGCCGCATGAGCGTGATGCAGGACATGGGCGCGCGGGCGATGGCGCTGGGCATCCCGCTCAGCGTGCAGCTGGACCTGACCTACCGCTGCAACGAACGCTGCATCCACTGCTACCTCGACCATGAAGACCATGGCGAGATGACCACTGCGGAGATCCTCGGCCTGCTCGACCAACTGGCCGCGGCCGGGGTGTTCTTCCTCAACGTCAGCGGCGGCGAGATCTTCATGCGCCCCGACCTGTTCGCCATCATCGAGCATGCGCGCAAGCTGCAGTTCTCGGTGAAGCTCAAGACCAACGGCGTGATGATCCGCGAGGCCAAGGCCCGCAGGATCGCCGCGCTGGGCGTGGAAGCAGTGCAGATCAGCCTGTATTCGCACGATGCCGCCACCCACGACGAGATCACCAAGCTGCCGGGCTCGTTCAAGCGGACCATCGAAGGCGCGCGCCTGCTCCGCGATGCCGGGGTCAAGGTGATCTTCGCCAACGTGCTGATGCAGCAGAACGCCGACCACTACAAGCAGGTGCAGGCGCTGGCCGCCGAAATGGGCATCCGCTACGAGGTCGACGCCACCATCACCCCGATGATGGATGGCGACCGCGGCATCGTCGCGCTGAACATGGATGGCGGGCGGCTGGCCGAGATCATGCACGACACCAGCCTGCTCGGCGACCAGGCCGAGCGCCTGCTGGCCGCGCCGAGCGGCCCGACCCCGCTGGACGAAGCCTACGAGACGCTGCCCTGCAGCGCCGGCCACACCGCTTGCTACGTCTCGCCGTATGGCGACGTGTTCCCCTGCGTGCAGTTCCCCTACAAGGTGGGCAACGTGCGCGAGCAGGCCTTCATCGACATCTGGAAGCACTCGCCGCAACTCAACGACGTGCGCGCGATCCGGGTCAGCGACCTCGAGGGCTGCTCCAGCTGCGTGCACGGCAGCAGCTGCACCCGCTGCCCGGGGCTGGCCTACCTGGAAGGCAACATGCGCGGACCGTCGATCCAGGACTGCGAGAAATCCTTCGCCCGCACCGGGGTGCCGTCGAAGAACCTGCAACGCAAGCAGGGCCGCGAGATCCCGCTGCAGGTGCTGGTGGCCTGACCGCGGTCAGGGCCGGCGCAAGCGCCGGAAGAACGCGACCGCGCGCGCCCGGTCGCGGGTCAGCAGGTACCAGCCCACGCACAAGGCGATGTAGGCGGCCAGCAGCAGCGGGTTCGGCACGTCCAGGCGCATCGCCTGCCCCACCACCAGGCCGCAGGCCAGGCTGAAGACCGTGAGCCAGAAGGCCGCACGCGTGGGCCCGAAGCCGGCGTCCTGCATCATGTGGTGGATGTGGTCGCGGCCCGCGGCGAACGGCGAACGCCCCTCCTGCAGGCGACGCACGATCAGCACCAGGGTGTCCATCACCGGGATCGGCAGCAGCCACAGCGCCAGCACCGGGTTCACCGGGTGGCCATCGTTCTGGGTCAGCCGGAACGCGACCCAGGCGATCACCAAGCCCAGGAAACCGCTGCCGGCATTGCCCATGAACACCCGCGCGCGCGGACGCCAGGGGAAACGCAGGTTCCACACCAGGAATCCGGCGAGGGCGCCGCACAGCACCGCCACGCGCTCGGCCAGCACCAGGTTGCCGGCATAGACCGAGGCCGCGCAGAGCATCGCCAGCGCCGCCAGCCCGAGCATCCCGGCCAGGCCGTCCGCGCCGTCGATCATGTTCATCGCATTGATGATGCCGACCGTCGCGAACACCGTGAACGGCACCGACAGGAACCCGAGCGAGGTCTGCCCGAGGCCGAACAACGGCCCCAGCTGCTCCACCCGCACGCCGCCCCAGAAGATCACCACCAGCGCCGCGACGACCTGCGCCAGGACCCGCCAGTACCAGCGCAGGTCGTGCTTGTCGTCCCACAGGCCGACCGCCACCAACAGCACGGCGGCGATGCAGAACGCCTGGATCGATGGCGTCAGGTTGGGCGCGGCCCAGTAGGCCAGGACACTGGCGATCGCCATCGCCAGCCCGCCGGTGACCGGGGTCGGGCGCTCATGGTCCTTGCGCCCCTTGGGATAGTCCATCAGGTCCAGGCGACGCGCCGCTGGCTCCAGCCACCACGGCAACAGGGCGGCCAACACGAAGGCGGCCACGGCGCTGGTCGGATCGAAGCCCCGGAACACTGGCACTCCCGCAGGAAAACGTAGGAATTCCGCAGGCCATGACACGCCGCGGATGGCGTGTCGCCACGATACGGATCAGACCGCCTCGCGCAAGCCCCCGCGCTCGAGCAGGAGCACGCGATCGGCCAGCGCGAGGCTGGCCGGCCGATGGGTCACCAGCAGGACCGTGCGATGGCGCAGCCCTTCGCGGCAGGCGGCGACGAATTCCGCCTCGCCGGCCGGGTCGAACATCGCGGTGGCCTCGTCGAGCACCAGCACCGGCGGATCCAGGAGCAGCGCGCGCGCCAACGCGATCCGCTGGCGCTGGCCGCCGGAGAGGCGCACCCCATCGTCGCCGACCGCCGTCGCATACCCCGCCGGCAATGCCGCGATGAAGCCATCGGCGCGCGCCAGGCGGGCCGCCGCCTCGATCTCGGCCTGGCTGGCCCCCGGGCGCCCGTAGGCGATGTTCTCGCCGATGCTTGCATTCGCCAGCAGCACCTGCTGCGACACCCAGCCGACCTGCGACCGCAGCCAGTCCAGCGGCAACGCGCGCAGGTCGGTTCCGTCGAACAGGATGCGGCCCGCGTCCGGATCCGCGAACCGCAGCAGCAGGTGCAGCAAGGTGCTCTTGCCCGCGCCGTTGGCGCCGGTCACCGCCACCGTCTCGCCGGCGCGGATGCGCAAGTCCAGGCGCTGCAACACCGGCTCGCCCCCCGGGTAGGCGAACGACACCGCCTCGAAGGCGATCTCGCCGCGCGCCGCGGATGGGAGGCGCATCCCGCCCGGGGGCTCGGGCGCCGTGGCCAGCGCGCGCGCGATGCGCTCGGCGGCACCGCGGGCCGATTGCCACTGGCCCCACACGCCCGCGAGCTCGCCGACCGGTTGCGCCAGCAGCAAGCCGTACAACATCAGGCTGACCAGGTCCGCCACCGCCAGGGTCCCTGCCGCGACCCGCCCCGCCGCCATCCACAACAGGCCCAGGACCAATGCGGAGGCGAGCAGCCGAACCAGCGGCGGGATCGCCGCTTCCCAGCGCCCGAGCCGACGCTCGAGGGCACGCACCTGCGCGAGCTGCGCGCGGAAGCGCTGCACCGCGCGCGGTGTGGCGCCGAAGGCCTTCGCCAGCGGCAGCAGCGCCAGCGCCTCCTCCGCCTGCGCCGCGCGCTGTGCGTAGGCATCGGCCAAGTGCCGGCCAAGCGGGCGCAGGCGACGCCCCAGCAGCTTGAACCCCAGCCATCCCAGCGGCACCAGCACCGCGACCGGCAACGCGAGCGCCGGGGCGATCCACAGCATCATGCCCAGCGCGCCGATGCAGGTGAACAGCAACGGCAGCACCGACGCCAGGGTACTGCCGAGGAACCAACCCAGGCGTTCGATGTCCTCCGTCAGCAGCGCCAGGATGTCGCCACGACGGCGCGCCTGGTGCCAGGGCAGCGGCAACGCCTGCAGATGCGCGAACAGGCGACCGCTGCCGTCGGCCACCATGCCGGTCGCGGTGTCCTGCATCCGCACCGCCACCCACCACGACAAGCCCGCCTGCAAGGCGACCAGCCCGAACACCGCCCACAGCCATGGCGCCACGCCTTGCGCCGACACCAGGGCCGCGGAAACGCGCCCCGCGGCCCAAGGCAACCCGAGCATCGCCAGGCTTTGCGCAAGCAGCAGGCACGCGGTGAGGGCCAGCGTCGTCGCCTGCGGCCGCAACAGGCTGGCGAAGATCCCGCGCACGTCGGCGTCGGGCGGCGGGAGGTCATCGGTGCGCATCCGGCGAGTATCGCCGATCGCACCACACCCGCAGGCGTGCGCCTACCCGGGCGCGTCGCGACCGTAAACGTCCTCGAAACGGACGATGTCGTCCTCGCCGAGGTAGCTGCCCGACTGCACTTCGACCAGTTCCAGCGGGACCACGCCGGGGTTCTCCAGCCGGTGCTTCACGCCCAGCGGGATGTAGGTACTCTGGTTTTCGCCGAGCAGGATGACCTCCTCGCCGCGGGTCACCTTCGCGGTCCCGCTGACCACGATCCAGTGCTCCGCGCGGTGGTGGTGCATCTGCAGGCTCAGCGCCGCACCCGGCTTGACCGTGATCCGCTTGACCTGGAACCGCTCGCCGACGTCGACCGAATCGTAATGGCCCCAGGGCCGGTAGACCTTGCGATGCAGGCCGGTTTCAGGGCGCGCGCGGTGCTTCAACTCGGCGACGATGCCCTTGACGTCCTGCACGCGGTCCTTGTGCGCCACCAGCACGGCGTCGGCGGTGTCCACCACCACCACGTCGCGCAGGCCCAGCAGCGCCAGCAGGCGGCCATCGCCCCATGCCAGGGTGTCCCGGCAGTCCTGCGCGACCACGTCGCCGTGGTGCGCATTGCCCTGCCCGTCCTGCTCGGCGACCTGCCACAGCGCGGCCCAGCTGCCGACGTCGTTCCAGCCGGCATCGATCGCGAGCACCGCGGCATGCGCGGTCTTCTCCATCACCGCGTAGTCGATCGAATCCGACGGCGAAGCGGCGAACGCCGCCTGGTCCAGGCGCACGAAATCGACATCGCGCCGCGCACGCGCCAGCGCCTCGCGGCAGGCCGCGAGCATCGCCGGCTGGTGGCGCTCGAGCTCCGCCAGGTAGGCGGAGGCGCGGAACAGGAACATGCCGCTGTTCCACGCATAGTCGCCGCTGGCGACATAGGCCGCCGCGGTGGCGGCATCGGGCTTCTCCACGAAGCGCTCGACCGCGCGCACGCCCTCGCCCGCCGCCGCCTTGATGTAGCCGTAGCCGGTCTCGGGCCCGGTGGGCACGATGCCGAAGGTCACCAGCGCCCCCGCTTCGGCGGCGGCGCTTGCGGCGAGCACCGCGGCGCGGAACGCCGCGGCGTCGACGATCACGTGGTCGGAGGGCAGCACCAGCAGCAGCGGGTCGGCGCCGTTCCACGTCGCCTCCAGCGCGGCCGCCGCGATCGCCGGGGCGGTATTGCGCGCGAGCGGTTCCAGCAGGATCGTGGCGTCGGCGCAGCCGGCCTCGCGCAACTGCTCGGCGACCATGAAGCGATGCGTCTCCCCCGCCACCACGATCGGCGCGCCGCTGGCCAATGGCGCGACCCGGTGCCAGGTCGCCTGCAGCATCGAATCGCTGCCGACCAGGGCGAGGAACTGCTTCGGGAAGGCTTCGCGCGACAGCGGCCACAGCCGCGTGCCGGAACCACCGGAGAGGATGACGGGGATCATCGGCGGATTATGCCAGCGACGACCGCCGCACCCCCGGAGCTAACCCGCCAAGGGCGTCCGCAACTCGACCCCGTATCATCGCGGCATGCCGCCAACCGCCCACGCATGACACGCACTCCCTCCCCGATCGTTGCGGCCAGTGCAGACGATGATGGCGTGCGCCGGCTGGCAGGCGCCTGCTACCTGGCGATGGCCAGCGGGGATCCCACCTGGCTGCATGCGCTGCCCTCCGTGGACAGCATGCAGCGCAGCGGGCTCGGGGCGACCTGGGCCAACCTGCGCGCGCGCCATGGGATGCAGGCACCGCGCGAGGCCGCCATGGCCGGCATGCATCTTTCGGCCGGGATCGCGCGGCGCTGGGAGCGCCTGCGCGAAACGCTCGCCTCGGCACGTACGGCGGGATTCTCGCCTGTGCTGTTCAAGGGCGGCGCCATCCATGCCCGCTGGCCAGAGACCCGTGAGACGCGTCCCCTGTCCGACTACGACCTCATCGTGCCGCAAGCGGAGGCCGACGCATTCCGCGCGTTCCTCGCCCGCCGCGGATTCCGGTCGCCGCCCATGGGTTCGCGCCTGACCCGGTGGCTCAGCAAAGGCTGGATGGTGTGGCGCGGCGAAGGCCCCACCTACGAGAACCTCGACATCCATGCCCGGGTCACCGAACCCCCGATGTGCACCTCGCTGACCCGCTCGATCCTCGGCAGCCGCGAGAGCCGCGACGGCCTCCGCATCCCGGATGCCCACGACAGCGCCTGCATGATCGCCCTGCACGTCGCACGCAGCGGCATGCACCGGCCATTGCACGAGTACCTCGATCTCCTGCGCTTCGTCGACGGGATGGCGGATGCCGACTGGCTCGCGCTGCAGGAACGCGCACGCAGGCACCACCTGCGACCTGCCTTGTTCGCCGCGCTGCGGCAGGCGCTGCACTGCCTGGCGTTGCGCGAGCTGGATCCTGCCCGTGCTGCCGCGCTCGAGGCGCGCATCGACGCCCTCGGCCGCCGCATCGGCGCACTGCGACGGCACGCACTCGACCGTATCGCTGCGCCCGACCATCCCTTGCACCCGGCCCCTGCGCAGGATCGCCCGCTGGTCCGCCGCAGCCTCGTCTTCTGGGCCGGCACCGAGTCGAGCGGGCGGGTCATGGCCGCCTTCGTCCTGTACGGAGGCGCGCGCCTGCTGGACCGCTTCCCGGGCGCCAGTACCCCCGCAGGCGAGGGCGGCGATCAGGCGCCGTAATAACCCCGGTACCACTCCACGAAACGCGCCACCCCGGTCTCCACCGGCACCACCGGGCGGTAGCCCACGTCGGCGATCAGGTCGGAGACGTCGGCTTCGGTGTCGGGCACGTCGCCCGCCTGCAGCGGTAGCAATTCCATCTGCGCCTTGCGGCCCAGGCAGTCCTCGAGCACCTCGATGTAGCGCAGCAATTCCACCGGCTGCTCGTTGCCGATGTTGTACAGCCGGTACGGGGCGACCCCGCTGGTCGCGGGGTCGGGCTTCGCGCTGTCCCAACCCGCATCTTTCACGGGCACGCGGTCCAGCGTGCGCAGCACGCCTTCGACGATGTCGTCGACGTAGGTGAAGCTGCGCTTGTGCCGGCCATGGTTGAACACGCGGATCGGCTTGCCATCGAGGATCGCGCGGGTGAACAGGAACAGCGCCATGTCCGGGCGACCCCAAGGGCCATACACCGTGAAGAAGCGCAGTCCGGTAGTGGGGATGCCATACAGGTGGCTGTAGCTGTGGGCCATCTGCTCATTGGCCTTCTTGCTCGCCGCGTACAGCGTCAGCGGGTGCTCCGCAGAGGCGTGCTCGCTGAAGGGCATCGCGGTGTTGGCGCCATAGACCGACGAGGTGGAGGCATACACCAGGTGCTCGACGCCGTGGTGGCGGCAACCTTCGAGGACGTGCAGGAAGCCGACCACGTTGCTCTGCACGTACACGTGCGGGTTCTCCGCCGCGTAGCGCACCCCGGCCTGCGCGGCGAGGTTGACCACGCGCTGCGGCTTGTGGGCGGCGAAGGCGGCTTCGACGGCGGCACGGTCCGCGAGGTCGCCGGCCACGTGGGTGTAACCGGCGCGCGCCTGCAGCCGCGCCAGCCGTGCCTGCTTCAGGGTGACGTCGTAGTAGTCGTTGAGGTTGTCGAAACCGACGACCTCGTCGCCGCGGTCGAGCAGGCGATGGGCCAGGTGGGAACCGATGAACCCGGCGGTGCCGGTGACCAGGACCTTCATTTCATTTCCTCGATCAATTGTCCGGCCACTTGACCGGCTGACGCTCACCCAGTTGCTGCGTTTTCGCTCCCACATAGATTCCCCAGGGAGCTGTGTCCTTGGTCACTGTGACGCCAGCACCAACAACGCTACCAGGCTTGACGGTTACACCAGGCAATAGGGTCGCGTTTGCACCAATGAACGCATCCTTCCGAATGAACACCTTTCCTCGTAATACATTCCGTTGGTCTGCGCTAACCATGGGGCCGGAGCACCGCGCACCGTCCTTCAGCACCTCAGTGGAAGTAATGATGTTGGAGTTGGTTGCGATACATGCGTAATCCTCAATCTCGAAATCACCACCACCGCTGACGAACACACGCGGTGCTATGTGCACGCGTCGCCCGACCTTCGCTGTGCGGCTCATGATGATCACGTTCTTGTCAATGTAGCTGAACTCCTTCAGCTCGATATTCTGGGGATACGCGAAGAAGACCCCCTGATCGATAAAGACATTAGGTTCCATACGGCCAAGCTTCCGGCGGTAATAGAGTGCCCTGAGATACATTCCAGAAAAATGCGGGAGTCCGCGCGCGGAGGTCACGATTGCGTAGATAACGCCGCTGTAGATCGGAACCGGCAATGCAAGCACGAATCCAACAACGTGCTCGACAACCGACAAGGGCAGCGCGACCGCTGGGTTTTGCAGCAATCTTTCCGCCAGCAACATCGCACAGGAAGCTTTCCCACGCTCCTTGATGGCCGACTCGTTGATGTGCCGGAACATCCGATGATTAAACACGAGCTCCATGCGCGTCTCCTCAGATCGAACCCGCCAGTTCCGCCGGAGGCGCTGGCAGGCCCCGGAACAACCGCCAGACCAGTTGCGAATTCGGGAACAGCACCACCCATGCGGTCACGAAGATCGCGGCGAGGTAAGTCCTGGGCCCCTGGTGCGCCACGTACCACTCTTCCAGCCGGCCCTTGTACGGCATGATCACCTCGTCATAGAACCGCTCCGGTTCCTGGCGGGCATGCATCAGTTCTTCCTCGTCGCGAAAGACGATGGAGCCGATGCCGGACAGGCCGGGGCGCACCCTGATGATCTGCGCCTGCGATTCCGGCGGGAACGCATCGAAGCAGCGCTGGGTTTGCGGGCGCGGACCGATGATGCTCATGTCGCCCTTCAGGATGTTCAGCATCTGCGGCAATTCGTTCAGCTTGGTCTTGCGCAGGAAGCGGCCCAATGGCAGGACACGCGGATCGCCCTTCACCGTCACCGTTCCGGTGCCGATGTTGGGACTGTCCTTGAGCATGGTGGCGAACTTGTAGAGTCCGAATGGGCGGCCGCCGCGCCCCACGCGCTGCTGGATGAAAAATACCTCGCCCTCCCCGGTCAGGCGCAGAATCAGCATGACGGGAAGCAGCAGCGGTGACAGCACCAGCAGGGCCAAGCCAGAGAGCAGGATGTCGAGGAAGCGCTGCATGGCCTACATCCGCCCGTCGAGGTACTTGCCGGTGTCCTTGTGCCGGAACTCCGGGATCATGTGGTTGAACAGCTCCACCAATTCCGGCTTGTCCCAGGTGGGCTGGGCGCGCAGGCGCTCGATGGTGGCCAGGAAGTAGTCCAGCTTTTCCCCGTCGTACACCGCTTCGTTCCGGATCACGCCGATGGCTTCGAAGCGGTCCAATTCCAGCGCCTCGGCCCCGGTGTAGAACTCTTCGAAATCCTTCTCGCCGGTGGTGTCGCTGGCGAAGAAATACACCGGCCATTGCTTGCGCGCGATCAACTCCGCGGCACGGTCCCGCGCCTCGCCTTCGCTGGCGCATTCGAAGGGCTCGAAGCCCAGGGACTGCAGGTAGCGCACGGCGATGTCGGAAAAGCGGGTCAGGTCCAGTTGCGCACTCAGCTGGGGGAAGAAGATATCGCGGTTGTCGCCCAACAGGCAGGAGCTCAGGCACAGTTCGCCGGACTCCTGCGGGGTGACGAAGTAACGGCGCACGTCGTTGGGCGCGGAGATCGGCTGGCGCTTGGCGAAGCGCTGGTTGAAGCCGTGCAGCAGCGACCCGTCGGAGAAGGCCACATTGGCGAAGCGCGCGGTGGAGATGGGCAGCGACTCGCTTGCGCGCATCAGGAACATCTCCATGATCCGCTTGCTGGCGCCCATCATGTTGACCGGGTTGGCCGCCTTGTCGGTGGACACGCAGAAATACTTGCGCGCCCCGCCCGCCTGCGCTTGGGCAACGGTCGAGATCGTGTTGAGCACGTTGACCTCGATCATCCGCATCAGGGTGAACGGATCCTTCTCGCTGCGGACGTGCTTGAGTGCGGACAGGTTCAGCACATAGTCGTAGCCTTGCCCGGCCGCCATCAACGCGGCGAACCCGCGGGAACCGCAGTCGATGGCGAAAGTGCGGAAGTCGCCTTCGATGTAGCCCAGCGTGCTGCGGATGTCCCGCACCAGCTCGACCATGTTGTTCTCGCTGATGTCCACCACGTGCAGCGCACGCGGCTTGCGCTTGAAGATCTCGCGAGTCACCGCCTGGCCGATCGAACCCGCGCCGCCGATGACCAGGAAGCGGCCTCCACTCACCATCGCGGAGAGTTCCACCTCGTGGGCCTGGATATCGTCCTCGAACAACGGACGCTCGCGCCCGATCAGCTGCAACACGTTCATCCCTGGAATTTCCGCATGGCGCCATCCGGAACGCTGGATGGCAAATTCACCACCCGCGCCTCCAGCCACTGCGAGTTCTCCAGCCCGTCGTGCTGGCAATGCTTGAACATGTCGAGGCGCGACATCAGCCGCCAGATCGGTCGGGTCATCACGCCCTGCGCATTCGTGTATTCCAGAAGTGCATCACGCTGCGCCTGGTCGTGCAGCACGATGGCATTGAGCCACCGATTGGCTGTCGCTCCCTCGATGGGCTGCACGAAGCGGACACCGCTGGCTTCGAAGAACCCGGCGTAGCGGCGTGCCACCTCAGCCTTGGCGGCCAACATCTCCGGCAACCGTTCCATCTGCGCGCACCCAAGCGCGGCGTTGAGGTTGGGCAGGCGATAGTTGTAGCCCACCTCGTCGTGCACGAACTCGTACGGATGCGGGATCTTGGCGGTGGTGGTGATGTGCTTGGCGCGCCTTGCCAGTGCCTCATCATCGGTGACGATCATGCCGCCGCCACCGGTGGTGATGGTCTTGTTCCCGTTGAAACTGAGCGTGGCTAGCTTGCCGAAGGTGGCGGTGTGGCGACCACCGACGTAGCTGCCGAGCGATTCGGCCGCGTCCTCCACGACGGGAATGCCGTATTCATCGCAAACGGCGACCACCTCCGCGATCCGCAGCGGGAACCCGAAGGTGTGCATCGGCACGCAGGCGGCGATGCGGCGGCCGGTCGTGCGGTTGAATGCCCGTCCTTCGCGCACCTCCGCATTGGCCGACAGCCAGCGGCGCAGCGCCAGCGGGCTCAGCCCCAAGGTATCCAGATCCACGTCGATGAAGACCGCATCGGCACCGGCATAGCGCAGCGCATTGCAGGTGGCGACGAAAGTCAGCGCCTGGCTGATCACCTCGTCGCCACGCTGCACCCCGGCCAACTGCAGCGCCACGTGCAGCGCTGCGGTCCCGTTGACGGTGGCGATCGCGTATTTCGCGCCGGTGAAGGCGGCAACCTGCTGCTCGAACTCGGCGACCTTCGCTCCCACCGACGACACGAAGTTGGAGTCGATGCAGTCGACCAGGTACCGACGCTCGTTGCCCTCGAAGACGGGGCGATGGAGGGGGATGTAGCCCTCCCCGTAGAGCGCCCTGACGTGCGCAACCAGCGCAGGGAACGAATCGTCAGCCTGCATGAGGCGCACCACTCTGCGGTGGGGCAATGCCCATCTCACGCAGCATCACGGCGTTGACCTTGTGCACGTCGTACTTCTCCTCCGCGATTCCCCGCGAGCGTTCACCCATTCGCGGGGCGAGCGCCGGGTCTCCGATGAATTTCACCATGGACTCGACCAGCGCGTCGACGGAACCGACCGGCACCAGGAAGCCGTTCTCCCCGTCGATCACGGTTTCCCGGCAGCCAGGCGCATCCGTGGTGATGATGGGGCGGCCCATGGCCATCGCCTCCAGCACCGTGCGCGGGGTTCCCTCGCGATAGGACGGGAGCACGTACGCCGTGGCTGCGGCGATGGCGGGCCGGACATCTTCCAGCCTGCCCAGGAACTCGATGGTGCCGTCCGCGACCCAGGCGTCCAGTTCTTCCGGTGCGATCGCATCCGGGTTGGCGTCGATCCAGCCCGCCAACCGGAAGCGCGCGGCGGGAAACCGCAGCTTGACGCACCGGGCGGCCTCCGCGTATTCGCGGACGCCCTTGTCGCCGATCAGGCGACCGATCATCAGGAAGACCGGGGACCCGGTCGGCAGCGGGGTGGCAGCGTAGGAAGCGACGTCGACGCCCGAGCCATCCACCACCACCGACGGCGTCGAGGAGAGGAGCAGGCCCCGCGCTCGGAACAGGCGTTGGTCATCCGGATTCTGGAAGAACACCAAGCGTGCCCGCACCAGTGCGATCCGGTACAGGAAAGCGACCACCTGCGTGAGCATCCCGCGGCGACCGGCGGTGAAGGCGAACCCGAGCCCAGTGACCAGGGCGTAGCGGTACGGCACGCCGGCAACCCAGGCCGCCAAGGTCCCGTAGATGACGGGCTTGGCGGTATACGCCAGCGTGGCCGCGGGCCTGACCCGCCGCATCAGGCGCCAACTGCGGAACAAGTAGGCGAGGTCCGCAGGGATGCTGGTCCCGGTCCGCCCGAGGGGTGTGTCGTGCATGCGCACGCCCATGCGCGACAACGCTTCGGCGACCTCGCGGCAGGCGGACAACCCCGGGGCCGCCACGTGCACCTCGCAGCCGCATGCCTGCATCGCGCGAATCAGGTCGCCGCGGAAACGCACCACCGACGCCGCGAACCCGGCCAGCAACAGGACCCTCACCGCCGCGACCCGTCCGCAGCGCGTGGCGTCTCGACCAAGGCCAACAGCGCGTCGATCTTTGCGCCATCGTCCATCAGCGCCTCGGGATACCCTCCCGCCGCCAGGCGCGACCGCAGCGCCGGATCCAGGAGCAGGCGACGCATCCCCGACACGATGGCATCCGTCTCCTGCTCCACGATCAGGCCGTTGACCCCGCTTTCGATCTGTTCCTCGACGCCCGCGAAGCCGGTCGCGATGACCGGGCGCTCCAGCACGCGCGCCTCGTTGACGACCCCACTCAGTCCTTCGATATAGGACAACACCGCCACCAGGTCGGCGTGCGCATACCAGGGGAATGGATTGGCCACGGCCCCATGCAGGATGAAGGTGCCTGAGGCGCCGCGCTCCGCGATTGCGCGTTCCAGCAGGAAGCGGTCCGGACCATCGCCCAGCACATGCCATTCGTGCCGAATGCCGGCATCCAGCAACCGCTGGTGCACCTCGACCATGCGCAGCAAGGCCTTCTGCGATTCCTGCAGGCGGCAGACGCTGAGGACCCGCGGGCCAACTTGATCACCGGCGACGCCGAACGGATCCGGTGCCTCCGCGGCGCGCGCGCGCATGCCTTCGGGCTGGATCAGGTTGTAGATGCGGACGGCCTTCGGCGCCAGGTGCGGGAAACGCGCCAGCAGCGACGCCTGTACCGCGCCAGAGACGCAGACGTACGCGTCGATGGCGTCGGCGAAGCGCGCGATATTGCGGCGCAGGCGGCCCCGCGGGTCATCGGCTGCGTCGCTCCTGACCATGACCAGCCGCGTGGTGGCGCGAACATGCCGGCATACGAACGCAGGCGAGGTCCCGTGCAGACCGACGATGGCGGCATCGAACGCCATCGCGTGGAAGCGCCGCGACCGCCATGCTTGCTGGACCCTGCCACGGCACCAGGCCGCGATCCCGCGCAGGTAGCGGAACGCATCGGCGATGCCCGCCAGGCGGTTCGGCAGCTCGGCCGCCCCGTCGCGCAGGTGGTGCACGACCACCCGCGGATCGACCTGTGGCTCAAGCGTCCCTCCTCGCGTGGTCAGTACCAGGTGCACTTCGCACCCCCGCTCGACCAGCGCCGAAAGCAGGCGCAGCGTGGAATGCTCCGCTCCGCCGGTATTGAGGACGGGATAGTGCAGGAGGAGCTTCACCGTGCCCCGACCGGAGGACCCGGCATCCATCACTGCCCCCCGGGGCTGGGTACGCGTGCGCGCATCGACCTGAACCATTGTTCCAGCACCAGCGTTTGGTACGCGATCTGGTCGCGCAGGCCCCGGTCGAACCGGCCAGAGGGACGCGAGAGCCGCCTGGCGCCCTCCCTGGATAACAATCCGGTCCCGACGAGATCGCCGGACGCCAGTTCGGCGCCGCGCTCCCGTACCAGCGAGGCAACCCAATCCCGCGTTGGCGGCGAGAATCCACGCTTCGGTCGATTCAGCACCCACTCGGGGATGTCCTGCGCCACGGCGGCACGCAACCATCGCTTTCCGGGCGCCACGGCGTCCGCACAGGCATCGTTGAGTCCGACCGCGTGCTCCACCAGCACATGGTCGACGAACGGCAAACGCGCCTCCACCCCCGTCGCCATGCTGTAACGATCCGCCTGGGAGATGCCGTTCTCGAGGAGATAGGTCGCCAGGATCGCGCGCACCAGCGAGCGTCGCCACGATTCGCCCCGCCCCCGACGCGGGAACGAGGCCAGCAGCCCGTCAAGGCGGGCTTCCGGAGCGAGGCGAGGACCCGCGATGCCGGCAACCGCATCGGCGATGCGACCCGCTGGCCGCGCCACGTCCCAGAAGGCCCCCGCTGCCTCCGGGCCGCGGCGCAGCCGTCCCGCCTGCGCGAGGGCATCGGCGAACCCGCCGCCTTGCACCAGCCACTGCGCCAAGCCACGCGGCGACCCCAGCGGCGGCCCGCGCATGCGGTCGCGCAGGCTGGCTGCCAACGCCTGCAGGTAGCCGGGCTGGCCATCCCGGAGCTCGTTCTCGCGCAGGGCCTGGCGCATCCATCCGTAACTCCAGAACAGCTCGTCCGCGCCCTGCCCCTGGAACATCACCTTGATGCCCTCGCGACTCGCCGCGCGCATCACCGCGCGGTAACTGGAGCCTGCGACATCCGCGATCGGCTCGGCCATGTCCGCGACGAGCCCATCGAACCCGGCGACCACGTCGGAGGCATCCAGTTCGACCTCGATGCAGTCGATCCCCAGGTGGCGGGCGAATGCGGATGCGTCGGCCCGCTCGTCGCAGGGCGGCCGCCCTGGGTAGCCGACACTGAACGCCTTCACCGGTCCGGCTGCGTGACGCACCGCCAGGCTGGCGACGATGCTGGAATCGAGGCCGCCGCTCAGGGCGACGCCGACTGGGACGTCGGAACGCACGATGATCCTGCCGACATCCTCGAGGTCCCCGCGGATGACCTCGACCGGGTCCCGGTCCAGGCGCGGGGCATGCGCTACGTCCCAATAGGGGGTGGGGACGGGTTGCGGCGATTCGGGCGACAACAGCAGCCGGTGGCCGGCCGGAAGCTTGCGAACCGCCGCAAGCGGCGTGGCCGGCTCCGGCACGAATCGGAAATGGAAATAGCGATTGATCGCGACCGGATCGGGATCCAGGGGCACCATCCCGGATGCCACCAGCGCCCCGATCTCGGACGCGAAATAGAACGTACCGTCGCCCCCCGTTGCATAGGCCAGCGGCTTCTCGCCCAGGCGATCGCGGACCAGCATGAGTTGCTGGCGGGCCTCGTCCCACAGGGCGAACGCATAGGCGCCGCGCAGCGCCTCGACGAACCGCTCGCCGTCGCGCTCGTACAACCAGGGCACGACCTCGCTATCGCCGACGGTACGCAGGCGCGCACCGCGCGCCAGCAGCGCCTGGCGGAGCTCGACGTAGTTGTAGACCTCGCCGTTCACTACCGCGACCACGCCCTCGTGCTCGCCGCGAACGGGCTGTCGCCCGCCGTCGAGGTCGATGATGCTCAGCCGGCGATGCGCCAACGCCACCCGCCGGGACTGGAACAGGCCTTCGCCGTCGGGGCCGCGATGGGCGAGGGCCGCCTGCATCCTGCGCACCGCCGCCACGGCGGTCGGCGAGAGCGCGTCAGGATGGAAGGCGCCCGCGATGCCGCACATCAGCCCACCTCCCCGCGCCGGCGAGGCAACCGGGAACCTGACCGGATCATTGCTTGTTCCAGACGACCTGGTTCACGTAATCCACGTAGCTGTGGAGGATCCGTACCACCTTGTCGGACACGTTCGGCATCGCGTAGTCCGCCACCTGGCGCAGCACCCGCTCGTCGCCGACGGGCTGCGACTCCAGGACCGCCAGCCCCTGCATCACCCGCTCGGCGTTCATGCCGACCATCATCACTGCGCCCTCCTCCATCGCTTCCGGCCGCTCGTGCGCCTCGCGCAGGTTGAGCGCGCGGAAGTTCAAGATCGAGGCTTCCTCGCTGATCGTCCCGCTGTCGGACAACACCGCCTTGGCATCCATCTGCAGGCGCACGTAGTCGCTGAAGCCAAGCGGCTTGAGCAGTTGCACGCGGGCGTCGAGGCTGATGGCCAGCGCGTCGATGCGCTTGCGGGTGCGCGGGTGCGTGGAGACCACCACCGGCAGGTCGTAGGCGGCGGCCACCGCGTTGAGCGCCTCAACGAGGCCCCCGAAGTTGCGGTCGGACTCGATGTTCTCCTCGCGGTGCGCGCTGACCAGGAAGTAGCCGCCAGGCCGCAGGCCCAGGCGGTCGAGCGCATCGGATGCCGCAATCCTGGGCGCGTAGTGCGCCAGCACCTCGCACATCGGGCTGCCTGTCTTGATGATCCTGTCGGGCGGCAGGCCTTCGGCCAGCAGGTATTCGCGGGCGATGTCGCTGTAGGTCAGGTTGATGTCGGCGGTGTGGTCGACGATCCGCCGGTTGATCTCCTCTGGCACCCGCATGTCGAAGCAGCGGTTGCCGGCTTCCATGTGGAAGATCGGGATCTTGCGGCGCTTGGCCGGGATCACCGCCAGGCAGCTGTTGGTGTCGCCCAGCACCAGCACCGCATCCGGCTGGATGTCGGCCAGCGCCCGGTCGGCGGCGATGATGACCTTGCCGATGGTCTCCGCACCGGTGGCGCCGGCCGCCTCCAGGAACACATCGGGCCGACGGATGCCGAGGTCGTCGAAGAAGATCCCGTTGAGTTCGTAGTCGTAGTTCTGGCCGGTGTGCACCAGGACGTGGTCGCAATGGGCATCCAGCGCTGCGATCACCCGCGACAGCCGGATGATCTCCGGGCGGGTGCCGACGATGGTGGCGACCTTCAGCTTGCGCCGGGCCATGACGTGTTCGTTCATACCTTGCTCGCCACCGTGTCGGGTCGTTGCCGGTCGAAGATCTCGTTCGCCCACAGCATCACCACCAGTTCGTCGTCGCCGATGTTGGTGATGTCGTGCGCCCAGCCGGGGATGGTCTCGACCACCAGCGCGGTGCCACCGTCGCTCTCGACCTCGAAGGTCTGGTCGGTGAGCAGTTCGCGGAAGCGATAGCGCGCGCGACCCTTGATCACCAGGAACTTCTCGGTCTTGGTGTGGTGGTAATGGCCGCCGCGGGTGACGCCGGGATGCGCGGTGAAGAACGAGAACTGCCCGCAGTCCGGCGTCTTCAGCATTTCCACGAACACGCCGCGCGCGTCGCCGTGCATCGGCACGGGATAGCTGAACGACCCGGGCGGGAGGAAGCTCACATAGGTCGCGTACAGCGCCCGCACCAGCCCGGCGCCCACGCGCTCGCTGACCAGGGTGCTGCGCACGTCCCGAAAGGCCTCGACCTGCCGTGCCAGTTCGCCCACGGTCGTGGCATGCACCGGACCGGGCTCGGGGAAGCGCACGCCCTGCCCCGGATCGGCGAGGAATCGCAGCAGCTCGGCCACCACGTCGTCGATGTAGATCAGCCGCAACGGCGCCGATGGATCGTCGATGCGGATCGGCAGGCCGCGGGCGATGTTGTGGCAGAAGGTGGCCACCGCGGAGTTGTAATCGGGTCGGCTCCACTTGCCGAACACGTTGGCGAAGCGGTACAGCGCGACGCTTGCCCCGGTGGCCTCGCCGTACGCCGCGAGATGCGCTTCCGCGGCGCGCTTGCTGGCGCCGTAGGCGTTGTCGCGCGCCGCCTGGATCGACGAGGCGAACGCGACCGGGATGGCGCGCCCGGTGGCCGACAGCAATGCGCACAGGCGCGCAGTGAAGTCGGCATTGCCGGTCGCGAACTCGACGGGATCCGCCGGCCGGTTGACGCCTGCCAGGTGGATGACGGCGTCCGCGCCCGCGGCAGCCGCGGCCAGGTCGGCCTCGCTGCTGGCGCGCGTGACCGGCAATACCTCGAAGCCTTCGCGTTCGCCCAGGGCGACGCGCAGGTTCCTGCCGATGAAGCCGTCGGCACCGGTGACCAGGACCTTCATGTCAATCCACCGGCACGGCCGGACGGCCGGCGACCAGGTCGCGGATGAAGTCGAGCCGCATCAGCAGCGCCTTCATGCCATCGAGGTCGAGGCGCTCCGTGTTGGCGGATGTGTAATCCTCCGCCTCGCTGATGCGCTTCTCGCCCTGCTCCACGTACTTGCCGTAGTTCAGGTCGCGCAGGTCCGGCGGGACGCGGAAATAGCCGGGGAGGTCTTCGGCATGCGCCATCTCCTCGCGGCTCATCAACGCCTCGTGCTTCTTCTCGCCGTGGCGGGTGCCGATGATGCGGATGGGATGGTCCGGCTTGCCCAGCAATTCGGTGAGCGCGCGCGCCAGGGTGTCCATGGTCGCGGCCGGCGCCTTCTGCACGAAGATGTCGCCGCTGTTGCCGTGCTCGAAGGCGTACAGCACTAGGTCCACCGCGTCGTCCAGGGTCATCATGAACCGGGTCATTCCCGGGTCGGTGATGGTGATCGGCGTGCCGGCGTTGATCTGGTTGACGAACAACGGGATCACCGACCCGCGCGAGGCCATGACGTTGCCGTAGCGGGTGCCGCAGATGGTCGTCTTCGCCGGGTCCACGTTGCGCGACTTGGCCACGAAGACCTTCTCCATCATCGCCTTGGAGATGCCCATGGCGTTGATCGGGTACACCGCCTTGTCGGTGCTCAGGCAGATCATCCGCCGGACCCCGCACTGCACGGCCGCCTCCGCGGCGTTCTCGGTGCCGATGACGTTGGTCTTCACCGCTTCCATCGGATGGAATTCGCACGACGGCACCTGCTTCAACGCCGCGGCATGGAACACGTAATCCACCCCACGCATCGCGTTCATCACGCTGGCCGGGTCGCGCACGTCGCCGATGTAGAACTTCAGCTTTCCCGACGCATGGCGCTTGCGCATGTCGTCCTGCTTCTTCTCGTCGCGGCTGAGGATGCGGACCTCGCCGATCCCGGTCTGCAGGAAGCGGCGCAGCACCGCATTCCCGAACGATCCCGTGCCGCCGGTGATCAGGAGTACCCGATCGTCGAATATCGAATGTTCGCCCATCAAGCTTGCTCCTTTTTGCCACTGCGATGCCGAAGACGCTTGTAGCTCCGGAACCAGTCTGGCATCAGGAACAGTATGGCGACTTTCATCATCTTCCTATTCAGCCCACCCGAGGCGAACAAAGCCGGCAGCTTCGATAGCGTCGGCGCCTCGATGAATTGCAAGACACGCGCCACGGAGGCGGCCATCTTGTCGATCTTTCTCCTAAGTGCCGGCGTTACGCGCCCCGCCAAGACTGGACTGGCGACATCCAACTGGAACTGCTTCAAGAGTGAAAGACGCCACGCAACGGTGGTCCGCACATACCTCGCCTCCCGCTCGGGATCATCCCGTCCATGCATCAGCTCACCCTGCAGAGTCGAATTCCCTACTCCGGACCTGTAGATCATCAGTGGTGTTTCGACATAGATCGCACCGCCGAAAAATGCGCACCTGAAGGCGATGACCTTGTCTTCGTTGACGACGTCGGTGCGAAGTTTCGGGAAGTCCGCATACAGCCCGCGCCTGACTGTCAGCACGCTGCCGGTGAGGTAGACATCGTTGTCGAGGACCGCTTCCGGCGAATCCACGATGTCGCGATGCGGATTCCAGCGTTCGTAGAGAAAATTTCCTGCGGCATCGACGTTCGTCACCGTTGCGTGCAGAGCCATGCGCTTGCGATCATCCGCCAGCAGAGCATCTACCGACACTTGGGTCTGCTGCGGTAGGCTGATATCATCGGCTGCGACATAGACGAGGAATTCGCCCCGGGACATGTCGACGACGGCGTTCATGTGCCCGCCGATGCCAAGGTTCTTCTGGTTCCGGTTCAGGATCAGGCGCACATCCGCCGGGCATGCCCGCGCCTCCTCCTCCATAATCTCGAACGTCCGATCGCTCGATGCATCATCGGACAGGATGATCTCGAGCGGCCGGTAGGTTTGCGCGAGGGCGGCACGCACCGCATCCCGCACGTACGCCTCCTGGTTATAAGCGAACATGGCGAATGTCGCCAAAGGTTTTTGCTCGGTTTCCATGGCTGCGTCCGTCTCCAAGCGCTCCATCTCATGCATCGCGATGACCGGTGATGCGCGCAAGACCAGGAAGCCTTCGAAGCTTACGAATCAGTGAGTGTTCATGCCCGATGCGTCCTGCGAGTTCCCGCAAGCACCAGTATCCCGTCAACAGCGCCAATATTGCCCCAATTCCCAAGGAGGCAGACTCACCAAGCAATCGATCCGATGCCATGGCGGACGCCAACAACAAGGCCGATATCGCTATCAAGCGGCGCGCGGTCGGCGAATGGCGGAATCCCAGTAATCGATGCGCGACCCACATCATGGTGAGGAAGTAGGACGCGAAACAGGCGAAGAACGCATAGGCGGCGCCCGCGGCGCCGTACAGCGGCACCCACCAAGCCACGAGTGCGGCCTGGAGGGCGATGAAGAAGATTTCCGTCGCCAAGTACCAGCGCTTGGCATTCATCGCCACCTGGATGTAACCCAGTGGCCACGACACGACACGGCCAAACACACCGAGGATCATCCAGACCAGCACCTCGCCTGCGGGAGCGAATGACGCCGAGTACAGGAGCCAGATTACCCATTTCGCGAAGACCAGCGTCGCCAGGAGTCCCGGCAGGGACAGCAGGATGCCAATTTCGGTCTGCTGGTTGATCTCGCGGGCCGCCGCAGCACGGTCGTCGATCACAGCGGCCAGCCTTGGATAGAAATCGGTTCCCATCGCCGACAGGACAAAACCTGCGAACATGCCGGACAAGGACCATGCCGCCTGGTAAATGCCTACCGCTTCCAGACCATGTCCGCGGCTTAGGATCGCACGCGTATAGAACTCCAGAAGCGTGGCCAATGCGGATGAAATCATCAGTGCCACGCCGAGCGAGACCATCGGCCTGGCCTCGTTTACTGCTTGGCGCCATGTCATCGTGATCTCGGCGACGTCCACGCGTCGCACGAACCACCAACTCATCGTCAGCGAAACCGCCGCGCTGGCGAGCAGTACCGGGACGATGCCCCGCTCCCCCAGCCATGCATACAGCGCGACGATGACTGCAGTGGTAATCAGCGCACTGGCCACCTGCGCGCGCGCAATATCCCCAATGCGGCGGAGCCCGCGCAACAACGCCATCTGCCCGCCATTGATCGCATTCAACAGCACCGTGCTGCCCAGCACCGCGATCGCCCATGCATGCGCTGTGGACTCGAAAATCATCCGGCTGAGGGGAATCGCCAGTACCGCGCAAGCCGACCAGCCCATGATGCCAGTGGCCCAGCACAGCCGGCGCAGCATGCGGATGGCGCGCGCGACTGCAATCGGGTCGTCATGGGCCTGGGCGATCGACCGTACGGCGCTGCGCTGAAGACCCAGCCCGGTCACTTCGGTCGCAAGATTCACCGTGGTGGCGTAAAGGCCGACGATGCCGACCCCGGCCGGCCCCAGCAGCACCGCCACCGCCTTGACCCGCAGTAGGCTGACGAGATGGGTGATCGCCTGCGAGCCACCCATGATCGATGACGAATGCATGATCCGCTGGTACGAACTCTGCTCGCTCATGGAATTAGCAAGAAGCGCGGACTGCGTCGATGACTTTCGCAGTCGCGGACGCGCTCTGGTGCGGGCCGATCGGCAGGCTGAGCACCTGTTCCGCCCACTCGTTCGCGATCGGGAACGCATCCGGCGCGACCTTCATCGCCGCATACGCTTGCTGCCGGTGCGGCGGGATCGGGTAATGGATCAATGTGCCGATGCCTGCCTCGGCTAGTCGTTGCTGCATTGACTCCCGCCGGGGATGACGCACAACGAAGACATGCCACGAAGGATCCGCCCACTCCCGCACGACGGGAAGCACAAGTTCGCATCCCGCGAGTCCATCCATGTACTGTTGGGCGATCGACCGCCGACGCGCGTTCCACTCATCCAGGTACCGGAGCTTGACCCTGAGGATCGCCGCCTGGAGCGGGTCGAGGCGGCTATTGCAGCCTTGGACCTCGTTGACGTATTTCAGCCGCGAGCCATAGTTGCGCAACACCCTCAGACGGTCGGCGATCTTCGGGTCGTTGGTGGTGACCGCACCGCCATCCCCAAGCGCGCCGAGGTTCTTGCCAGGATAGAAACTCCAGGCTACGGCGTCGCCGTGCGCACCGATCGTTGTCCCCTTGCAACGAGCGCCATGCGCTTGGGCGGCATCCTCCAGCACGCGGACACCATGTTTCCGGCCCAGTGCGAGGATGGCTTCCATGTCCGCTGGCTGGCCATATCCGCTGGCTGGCCATAGAGGTGCACCGGCAAGATGACTTTCGTCCGCGAAGTGATTGCCGGCTCGATGCGCGCCGGGTCGATGTTGCCGGTGAATGGATCGGGTTCGACCGGCACGAGCATCGCGCCGCATTGGCTCGCGGCGAGCCAAGTCGCGATGTACGTGTTGGAGGGCACGATGACTTCATCCCCCAACCCGACATCCATGGCGCGCAAGGCAAGTTGCAACGCGTCCAACCCGTCAGCCACGCCGATCGCATGATCCGCTCCGCAATACGCGGCCCACTCGGACTCGAAGGCCTCGACTTCCGGCCCGAGGATGTACCATCCGCTGTGCAGCACGCGAGCGATCGCAGCGTCGATTTCATCCTTCAGCTCGACATACGGCGCCTGGAGGTCGAGGAACGGAATCCTCATGCCAGCGCCTGCGCAGCGAGGTACGTGCCGTAGTCGCGGAAGTAGTCGTCTTCGTCATAGCGATTGGATGCCAGCACCATGCACACCGACCCAGACGAGAAGTTGTCCAGCTCGCGCCAGATCATCGGGCAGACGTAGAGTCCTGCGTGGGAACGGTTGAGGTGGAAGCGATGCTTCAGGCGGCCGTCATCGAGCACCACGTCGAAACTGCCCGACATTGCCACGATCAGCTGGTGCAGGGCCTTGTGCGCATGGCCGCCGCGCTCGGCGCCGCCCGGTACGTCATACAGGTAATACACGCGCTGGATCGCGAACGGGACGTGCTGCTTGCCCTCGATGAAGGTCAGGCTCCCACGCGGGTCGGAAATCTTCGGGAGATCGCGCAGCCCGCAAAAATCAATGCTTCCGGACGGCCCGGCGTGGGCCTGAAGATTAGGATTCACAGCGGTCCCTCCATGTAGTCGTGGACCATCGTGCGTGCACCATAACTCTCTTTCTGCCACAACAGTCCAGCGTTAACGTCCATTCCCTGATTGACCGTCGATACGCCGAAACTCACATGAGACGCGCCCGCAACGGTAGCCTCGGCCATCAGTTCTGCGATCACCAAATCCAGCGCACCGACGCGACGTCCCTCGTCCGAACTCGCCAGATACTGGGTGTGCCAGACATGTCCATACCTGTAGACGAGCGTCCCGGCCAGCACCCGTTGGTCGAGGACCGCGAGTCTGACAAGGATGTCCCGCGGGAATGTTGCATGCAGTTGTTCAAGCTCGGCCAAGCTATGAACCGGCGTTACCCCGTGTTGGGCCAAGAGGACGTCGCACAGCAGGCCGTAGAAATTTTCGACAGCCGCATCCGTCACGGTGACGCCCTGTTTTCGGGCCCGTCGCACGGCTTGCATCTTCGAGGTATTGAAGGGGATCGCACCAGCGAGCGGGAGCAGGCTGGACAGGTCCCTCCGCACCAACGCGAAGCCGCGTCGCCATAACCCGTAATCGACCTCGGCGGATGGATAGGTGGCCAGGATTTGCGGGAGCAACTTCACGAGACACGACGTCGCCCCCCAGTCCCGTAGAGCATCTAGCAGCGCATCGACGACAGCCAACACTGCATCGCCGCGCAACTCCCGAATCACTACAGGACCACCGAAAGTCAGGCCCGGATGGCTGACGACCTTGCGCAGGGCGGGATCGAAGGCCAACGGCATGATCGCCGATGGACGCCCGTCCACGTATGCCACCGCCGACATGTCCTCAAACCTGTCTCCGTGGTACTCGATGTAGCCGCGATCGAACTGGAAGATGCCGTTCCTTGCGTCGCGCAATACGTCTCTCCAGGCACCTGCCAGTCGCGGCTGATACCGCTCGATCGTGATGTCCATTCCTTCATCCTTCGACCAGGCGTGCGTCGACGAAAATTTCTGACGCAAGCTCCGGGAACTCCTCCCCGAGTTTGCCGAGCCCCGCCAAGACATCGCTACCGATCGCGGCCAGGACCAATCGCATCTGTTCATGCGTGAACGGCTTGAGCAGGATCCCGCCCTGCTTCACCGGCTGCAGCCCCGCGCCTTGCAAATCCCTGATCAGCGACTCCAGGGTGTACACCCGATGTTGCTGCAAGAGCAGATTGCGGCCGCTCATCTGCTGGAGATCGTCGATCAGCCCCATCGCTTTTGCCATTCTGCGATGCAGGCTGGTGGCATTGGCGACGCTAACATGCACGACGGCATCCGGACCCATCACCTGGCTGATCGCATGCAACATGCGTATCTGGTCGGGGACTTCGTGCAACAGTCCGGAACAGATGACCATGTCGGCGCGACCGTACTCACTGACGATCCGATCGGCGATATCCTCGAAGAACCCCTGCTCCACTGCCATTTCAGGGTGATCTGCGGCAACCATCCGCGCCGCTTCCGCAAACTTCTGCGCAGGCTCGGCAACCACCCAACGTCGGACTGCCTCCTCGCCGGATGCAAGATAATGCGGCAGCAAGGGTTCCAGCCCGCAGCCGATTTCGATGATGTAGTCAGGTTTGTGTTCTCGCAGGCTGCGAAGTGCAGCATCGCGCCGGTACCTGACCAGTATCGGCTCGAAATCATAGTCTGATGCGTAGACATTCTCGTATGCCTGGATGTCTCGTTGGCTCGGTCCACGTGTCATCAGACGCCCTTTTTGTTTCGAATCATCAAGCGAAGCATCGTTCGTGACTTGCGGCATAGCACACGCACTCGCGCGGACAGGGCAAGCCGCGACTCGCTTTGCTGTGCGTTGCGGAAACCACTAGTACCGCTGTCCTTCGATCTCGAGGCGGAATTCAAGCGCCATGCGCGTGGTGGAATGATCCTGATTGAACGCGGCGCCATGGATCAGGAACGGGGTGAATGCCAGGACCTCGTTTGCCGCGGGATTCGGGCGCACCATGGTCATGCCCACCCGCGTATCGGCGATCCCTGGAACCCGATACTGGTTTTCGCCGATCTCGGCCCCGCTGTTGGACGTGCGGAAGACATCCTTCTCGTTGATCAGGTGGCTTCCGGCGAGCACCGGAAGCGACGACAAGTCGGAACAGCCGCAGACCGGCAGCCACAGGTTCAGAACATTCTTCCAGACGTCGAGATACGCATCCCGGTGCGGTGGATTGATATCGTAGGAATTTGGCCGGCTGATGCGCAACTGGATATGGTCGCGGCCTAGTCTCTTGACATGGGAATCCAGCGTCACGCCAAGGAATCCGCCGATCCTCGATTCGATCATGTGCGGGTCCAGGCCCAGGTCGGTAAAGCGCAGTTCGCGTGTCTGCGAAATGACCTCACGGTGCAGGTCCGGGTCGGAGATCAACTCGTGGTAGCGCTCCAGCGATGGCAGGATTTGGCCGTGCAGTTGCGGGATACCGGCGATGATCCGGTCGATGACCGCCTTGACCCGGCACTTGAACTCCACCTGCTCGGTCTCGTCCAGGAAAGGCACGTTGGCGTAGCCCAGCGACTTCAGACTCGTGCCTTCCAGCACATCCGCGTCTTCGCGATAGAGCACTTCGTCCGGCCCCCAGGAAAAATTCCCCTTGAGGTCGTACTCGAAGGACCGTCCGTCGATGCTCAGCCTGCTTGAAATCGTCGTCACCACTGGTTCGCCCCTGCGGTGGCCTCTTCCCGGACCTATCGATAAATGATAACTGAATCGCCGAGGCGGTCGACCGAAGCAGACCTCTGCCAGCGTTATCGACGCGGCACCGGCGCCGAGGAAATCCCCGCGACGAGGCGACCCAGTGAATCGGCATGACAGCGCGGATGGAAGGCCTCGCGTGCGCGCGCCAGGCAGGCCGCGCGCATCCGGCCGCGCGCGTCCGGCTCGACCGCGGCCGCGCGCGCCAGCGCCGCGAGCACCGCGTCGAACTGGTCGCCATCGCACACGATCCCGGTCTCGCCCTCGCGCAGGTAGTCGCCCAGGTCACTGGTGAGGTTGCCGATCACCGGCGTGCCGACCGCGAAACTTTCCACGAACTTGGTCGGGAATCCCGCGTTCGACTGGCGTCGATCCGCGCGCACCAGCACCGTGAAATCCGAGCGCCCCACCACGCTTGCGACCTCGCCTTGGGGCAGGCGCCCGAGCGCCTGCAGCCAGGGCAATCCGGCGACATCGCGGCGTCCGAGCCGGGCCGCGACTTCGGCGGGCGCCGGCCCGGCTACCGCCAAGCGGATCGCCGCGCCGCGCGACGCCATCGCCTCCACCGCGCGCAGGACGATGCCGAGGTCGTCCTTGTGTGCGCCCGGCGAGCCTGCGTAGCACAGGCGCAGCATGCGCTCGGGCACCCAGTCGCCGGCATCGATGGCGCTGGTCGTCGGCGGCACGATGGCCACCGGCAGCGCGCGCGCGCGGTAGTAGTCGGCCAGGTAGCGACTGATCGCGATGACGCCGTCGGTCTTCGGGATGAGTCGGCGCATCGCCCATTCGATGTTCCATTGATAGGGCGAGGTCAGGTAGCCCGATCGCCGCTCGGGCTCGTACCACTCGACCGCGTCGAACAGCAGCGGGATGCGTCGGCGGCGGCACCACGGCAGCAGGCGCTGCAGGTAGGGCGTGTAGCCGCTGTAGAGGACCACCGCAGCCGGAGGCGTGGGGCGCGACGCCAACCAAGCCACCGTGCGCGCGCCCATCCACGCATAGCGGAACCGGCGCAGCGGGCGCGGCCAGTGCTCGGCCATGCGTTCCGGCAGCAGGCAGTACGAAATTCCGGGGCCTTGCGGCAGCAGGGTATCGGCGGCGTCCTCCGAATCTCCGGCACCACTGGCCACCACCACGTCGAAGCCGGCCAGCGAGAAGCTCTCGGCCATGCCACGCACGCGACGTGCGGCGGCACCGCCGTCCGGATACGGGAACGGGCCGACGTAGGCGATCCAGGGACGCGAATCCTCCCGCATCAGCGCCCCAGTCGCGTCGCCAGGGCCGGCCAGAGCGCCAACGCCTCGCGCGCCAGGCGGCCGCGCAGGGACCCCGAATAGGTCCGATGGAACGCCCGCTGGATCGCCGGATCGAGGGCCACCTGTTGCAGGCTGTAGTCGGATTCCGCGATGCGTTCGTTGATCGGCGCCCCGCTGCCGCAATGCACGCCGCTGCCGTCGTAGCCGGTGTTGCCGACCCGGTTCACCACGGGATAGACCGTGCCCAGTCCACGCAGGAACAGCGACAGCCCGAACCGGACCGACCACGAGTCGATCTTCCCCGCCATTTGCCTGCGCAAGCGGTCGTAGCGATCGTTGCCCTCGCGGTTGAATGCCCGGCGCATCGCCCAATTGCGGTCAAGGCGCTGTTTTCCGGATGCCGACCAGTCCACGCCCTCCCATACCCGCTTCCATGTCCCCCAGCCCTGGCTGGCATTGCGCATCGCCAGGAAGACATCGCCCTCGAATCCGGGAGGCATCGCCTGCAGCGGGCAGAACCCGCTGACGGCGCCCACCGCCGGGTCGTCGGCATAGAAGTCGAGGCAATCGTTCATGAAGGCGAGGAAGTCTTCCGACACCAGCAAGTCGTCCTCGAGCACGATCGCGCGGCCATCGCGTTCGATCACCCGCCCGACGCCCCCGATGATCGAATTGGCGAGCCCGAGGTTGCGCTCCGCCGCATGCACCTCGAAGGCGCCGAACCGCCCTGCCCCGCCCTCGGCCTCCAGCACCCGCCGTACCTCGGCCACCGCGGCGGCGGCCTCGGGCTTGCGCGGACCGTCCGCGAACACGACCACCCGGACATCCGCCGCAAGGCGGCATCCCGCGAGCGCGTCCAGGGTGCGTTGCAGGTGGACCGGGCGGTTGTAGGCGAATACCACCACTGGCGCGAGGGTGCGGCTCATGCGCCCACCTCGCGGCCCAGGATCGCGCGATACGCCGCCAGCAGGTCCTGCAGGTTGCGTTCCGGATCGTGGGCTTGCACCGCCCGCGCATGCGCGGCGTCGCCGAGGCGTCCGGCCAGCGCATCCGAAGCGAAGATGCGCTGCAGCCGCCACGCCAGCCCCACCGGGTCCCCGGCACGGAAGAACAGCGCCTCCTCCTCGTCGCGCGCCATGCCGGGCGCACCACCGGCGTGGCTGCTCACGCAGGGCATGCCCAGGAGCATCGCTTCGCCGAGGGTATTGGGACTGTTCTCGATCAGCGACGCCATCGCGTACGCATGGCACCCGGCCATGCGCGCGGCCATCGCCTCGGCCTCCAGCGGCCCGGTGAATTCCACCGCAGCCTGCAACCCGAGTTGCGCGATACGGTCGAGCAGGTAGGCCTGGTAGCCAAGGACCCGTCGCAGGCCACCACCGGTGCCGGGTCGCGGCCCGGCGATCACCAGCCGCGCGGATGGGAACTGCCGGCGCAACAGCAGCAGCGCATCCAGCACCACGTGCACGCCCTTGAGCGCGACCGCCGAATTGCCGAGGAAGATCGCGTGGCGCTCGCAGTCCGCGACCGCCCAGCGCCGGGCCCGGAACGCGGGGCGCAGCGTGCGTGCGCAGTGGTGGTACTGCGCGTCCGGGTTGAGCGCCCACGCCTGCGCGCGGTCCCAGGGCGTGCGACCCATGATGTGGCTGGCCAGGGCGATGGTCTCGCGCTCGCCGCGCAGGCGCGGCATGAACCGCAGCCGCTTGTTCGCCAACAGGCCGGCCATCGCCACCACCTGCCGCCAACGGCCCGCCGCCAGCATCGGAGCGAACGCCAGTCCGCCGAGGTAATGCGGTTCGATGCCGTTGATGACGCCCTGCAGGCTGAGCAGTCGCGGACCTTGCCAGGCCTGCAGCAGGCGGCGCGTGTAGGCCATCTCCGAGCCTTCGGCATGCAGCAGGTCGGGCTTGGCATCGGCCAGCAGGCGGGCGCAGTCGCCGGCCCGCGCATCCAGGCCGCCGCGCCCGGATTCGGGCAATGCGTAGTAGCGGATGCCGTCAACCTCGGCGGTCCGCAAGTCCGGAACCGGCGCGCGCATCGCCACCGACAGCTGCACGCCCGGCACCTGCGCCAGGCGCTGGGTCATGGTCGACAACCAGCCGCCGAACGGCGTCTTCGCCAGGCCCAGCGCCTCGCTTGCGGCGGGCAGCGGGACGTTCACCGCCCACAGGATGCGGAGGGGCGCGCTCACCCTGTGCTCCCGGGCACACGCGCCGCGCAGACGTGGATGTTGGCCGGCCGCATCATTGCGCGCGCCCTGCCCCAGCCGAAGCCTCGGCCATGCGCAAATGCGCGGCGGCGAAACGGGCGCCGGCGACGTTCAGGTGATCCCCATCGCGGAACAGGACCGATCCGTCGGCACGGTAGTGGCACGCCCTCTCGTCGCAGAACCAAGGAGTGGGATCGTGGAAGCGAACCTCCGGGAAACGGTGGTGCATGGTGCGCGCGACGCTCCAGAAATTGGCGACGACGCCAAGGTGGGCGTCGAGCGAGGTATCGGGTGGCGACCCGCGCCCCGTCCACTTGGACATCACGAGTTTGAACGGCAGGAGTTCCGGCGCATAGGGAGTGGGCCCCAACACCTGCACTTCGCCCGCCGAAGCACTCGCAAGCGCCAGGGTTTCCGCGAACGCCGGCGGGAAGACCCGTGGATTGCCCGTTGTGCCATCGGGACGCCGGAGGTCGTAACCGCCCTCTGCATTGGAATGCACGGGCCACGCCGCGACGAGGTAGACGATGTCCGGCCGATGCGCACGCAACCACGCGACGACGCCTCGATTGTGCGCCAAGCACTTGGGATTACGCGGATTGTGCACCTCGACCAATGGGCCGCAGGCGGAGAAAACCGCCAGCACGCCACGGATTCCGCGTGACTTGAACAAGCCATCCAGGCCCGGCGCCCAAGCCAGCGCATGGCTGTCGCCCCAGACCAGGGCCACCGTGCCCGCATCGGCTGCACCGATGGTGCAGGCGCGGTTCGCCAGGTCCGGCAATACCCCATCGCAGCGCCGGTACGGGATCTCCGGCGCGCGCAGGGCATCGAGTGCGGCGACTTCCGGTCCCACCCGCGATGGTGCGCCACCCGCTGCCAGCAACCCGCCGCCGGCCATCGCCAGGATCGCGGCCGCCAGGCCCGACGCCAGGAAGACGCGGCGGGGAGCGGCGGAACCACTCGGCCCCCGGCGCCGAAACGGCGTTTCGATCCAGCGATGACTCAGCGCGGCCAGCAGCAACGAGGCGCCCAGCAACACCAGCGCGACACCCGTGCCCGGCGGCTCCATGCCGTCGCGGTAGCGCGCCAGCACCAGCAAGGGCCAGTGCCACAGGTAGAGCGAGTACGAGACCAGGCCAACCCAGACCAGCGGTCGCCATCCCAGCAGGGCATGCACGCGCGAACCGCCCGTGCCGCCGATGTGCAGCAACACTGCCGTCGCGAGCACCGGGATCGTCGCGCGCCATCCGGGGAACTCCGCATCCGCCCGCATCCACGCAACCGTCGCGAGCAGCATCGCCAAGGCCAGCGCGGCCGCAAGCTCGCGGGCGCCACGATTCCGGATCGCGGGTACGGCGCGCACCGCGAGCAAGGCGCCCGCGAGCAGCTCCCACGCGCGGAACGGGGACAGGAAGAACACCGCCTTCGGCTTCACCCACTGCCCGGCCACGCAGGCCGCGAGCGACAGCACGGTCGCCGCCGCCAGCACGGGAACCAGCGCGCGCGGGCGCCAGCGCGCGACCACCAGCAGCAGCAAGGGCAGGCCCAGGTAGAACTGCTCCTCCACCCCCAGGCTCCAGGTATGCAGCAGCAGGTTGAAGTCCGCGCTCTCGTCGAAGTAGCCGCCCTGGGTCGCGAACAGCAGGTTCGACGCGAACAGCACGGTGGCCAGCGTCGCCTGCCCCAGCCGCGCCAGGTCGCTGGGCAGCAACAGGAACCAGCCCGCCGCCAGGACCACGCCGAGCATCGCGAACAGTGCGGGGAAGATCCTGCGCGCGCGCCGTTCGTAGAAGCGCGCGAGGGTGAAGCGCCCGGCGGCGATCTCCGCCTGCACGATGCCCGTGATCAGGTAGCCCGAGATCACGAAGAAGACGTCCACGCCGACGAACCCGCCCCGCAACCCACCCAACCCGAAGTGGTAGAGGACCACCGAAAGCACGGCGATCGCGCGCAGTCCATCGATGTCGGGGCGGTATGGCGTCGAGGTCATCGGCCACCTTCGATCCGGTCCGCGGGGGGCTCGCCGCGCACGCCACGCCTCATGGCGACACGCCCGCCAGGCGCCGGAACTCCGCGTAGTCTCGGATGTAGTCGCCGGCGTCGTAGGCATGCGAGGCGAACACCAGCAATACCGCATCCGGCGAGTAGTCGAACTGGCCGCCCCAGGTCATCGGCGGCATGTAGAACCCCAGGTTCGGGCGGTCCAGCACGTACTCCCGGCGCTCGCGGCCGTCGTCGCCGACCACCGACATCCGCCCGCGCACGCACACGAGGAACTGGTGGCAGTCCCGGTGCGTGTGCTCGCCGCGAACCTCGACCAGCGGGACCTGGTACACGATGAAGTAGCGCTTCGCATCGAACGGGACGTGACGCCCGAACTCGCCCATGTGAGATTGCCGCGCGCGTCGATGACGTTCGGCAACTCCACCAGCCCGAACGCACGCATTCCCCGGTTGTCCTCATCCACGGCTACCGCCTCCCGTCGTCCAGTGGGCATCCCGTGCCTGTGCAGCCAGCCACGCGGATGCGGTGCGTGCTCCGGCGGATGGCGGGGCGCTGGGGCGTCGCCGGTCCAGGGGCACCCCCATGACCGCCAGCGCACCCCGCGAGAACACGAACAACAGCAGGCCCCAGGCCATGAAGATGGTGTCCAGGAAGGGGAAGCCGAGCCCCACCACCAGGAATGCCAGGGCCAGGCCGACCGGCACCCGGCGGTCGCGCAACGCGCGCCAGGGCAAGTACGCCAGCAGGCCGAGGAACAGCCCGCCCAGCAGGACCCCGTACTGCGCGAAGCGGTCCAGGATCGCGGAATGCTTGCCGACCGGATCGAAGGCCAGGGTGCCGCCGACCGGGTGCTCCATCGTCAGCTGCAGGCTGCGCCCGTAGCGTTCGGTTCGACCTTCGACAGTCCCCGTGCCCTCGCCCCTCGCGAGCGAGCTGCGGACGTCGCGGACCTTCGAGGCGTATTCGGTCCCCGTCGCGACATCCTGCAACCGTTCCAGCGCGGGCTGCACCAGGCTGGTGCCGGCCAGCACCAGCAACGCCGACAGGCAGACCGACATCGCCAGCGGCAAGGGCCGGCGCGAGCGTGCCAGCAGCACCAGCGCCAACGCGGAGCCGGCCAGTACCAGGGCGATCGAATAGCCCGCTCGTATCACCAGCAGGCTGCCGACCAGCGCGTTCAACGCCAGCAAGGCCTTCCCTGCGCGCCACCACCAACCACGACCGATGCCGCTGGCGCGCGCACGCAACACCATCTGGTACAGGAACGGCAGGCTGAGCAGGACCGCGTACACGAAGCCGTAGCCGCCGATGCCCCGCTCGGACAACTCGCGCGCTTCCGCCGAAGAGCGGGAAATCGTCCTCGCAACGTCCTGGCTGATGGTCTCGATGCCGCGCAGGGTGGCCAACGACCACACCGGCAGGACCAGCAGCACCAGCCAGAAGTAGAACCGCGCATCGTCATCGCGGCCCCGCGCGAGGCTCTCCCCGACCAACAGGAAGAACAGCATGATCCAGACCTGGAAGTGGTAGGTGATGCCGGCGCTGTCCGGAACCGCCCACTCCACGCCCGCCGTGTAGAACACGAAGCCGAACGCGCCGAGCACGGGCCAGCTGGGCCGGAGCAGGACGCTGCGCGAGGCCCGCAACTCGAGCAGAAGCCACAGTCCGGTGGCCAGGATCGCGGCGACGCGCCACTGCTGTCCGTAGGCCAACGGCGGGGACAGCACCCAGACGACGAGATATCCCACGCTGGCGCGACGCAGCAGGCGCGCCAGCGGCCAGCGCCAGAACCTCAGGTCCACCCGAAGCCCCGCGGCTCGGGGATGCCGCGATGGCGGCGAGGCAAACCGCGCCAGCTCACAGCCGCCCGTCCACCGCATCCCGCGGCAACAGGCACTTCACGTCGTACACCACCGACAACGGCTTGCCGAAGTCGCGCACGCCCTGGCCGCCCAATGCCCGGAACTGGTCGTGGCCGACCGCAAGCACGACGGCGTCGTACGCGCCCGGCGCCGGCGCGTCGATCGTCGCGAGGCCATACTCGTGCGCGGCCTCGGCGGGATCCACCCAGGGATCGTGCACATCCACGCGGCAGCTGTACCCGCGCAGCGTCTCGATGATGTCCACCACGCGGGTGTTGCGCAGGTCCGGGCAGTTTTCCTTGAACGCCAGCCCCAGCAGCAGCACGCGCGCGCCGACCGGGTTGATGCCCTTGCGCACCATCAGCTTCAGGACCTGGTCGGCGACGTAGCCGCCCATGCCGTCGTTGGTGCGGCGGCCGGCCAGGATCACCTGCGGATGGTGGCCGACCTCCTGCGCCTTGTGGGTCAGGTAGTACGGATCGACGCTGATGCAGTGGCCCCCGACCAGGCCGGGCCGGAACGGCAGGAAGTTCCACTTGGTGCCTGCCGCTTCCAGCACGTCCAGCGTATCGATGCCCAGCTTGTTGAACAGGATCGCGAGGTCGTTGACCAGCGCGATGTTGAGGTCGCGCTGGGTGTTCTCGATGACCTTGGCGGCCTCGGCCACCTTGATGCTCGGTGCCTTGTGGGTGCCCGCGGTGATGATGCTGGCGTAGAGGGCGTCGACGAAATCGGCGGTTTCGGGGGTGGAGCCGGAGGTGACCTTGAGGATGTTGGTGACGCGGTGGGCCTTGTCGCCGGGGTTGATGCGCTCGGGGCTGTAGCCGATGGCGAAGAGGCCCCTCTCCCGGCGCTGCGCGCCACCCTCTCCCGCGAGGGGAGAGGGAAGATCAAGAGCCACCCCTCCCCGGCCCTCCCCTTCGCGCTGCGCGCGCAAGGGAGGGGGAAGAGCGGCGGCTTCGAAGGTGAGGCCGGAGGCGCGTTCGAGGATGGGGACGCACACTTCCTCGGTGCACCCCGGGTACACGGTGGATTCGTAGATGACGGTGTCGCCCGGCTTGAGCACGCTGCCGATCGCCTCGCTCGCCTTCACCAGCGGCGTGAGGTCAGGCCGCTTGGCGGCGTCGATCGGGGTCGGCACGGTGACGATGAAGACATTGCAGCCCGCGATGTCGGCCAGCTGGTCGGTGTAAGTGAGCCTGGCGGCCTCGGCCAGCAGTTCGGGCTCGACTTCGAGGGTGCTGTCCTTGCCCTGGCGCAACTCGGCCACGCGCGCGGCGTGGATGTCGTAGCCGATGGTGTGGTGCCGCTTGCCGAACTCCGCCGCCAGCGGCAGGCCGACGTAGCCCAAACCGACGATGGCGATGCGCGCCGCTTGCAGACGTTCCCTCATGACTTCCCGCCGGTCCGATGCCAAATGCAGCGCAGCATTATGCCGGCCGGGCACGCCCTTCGGGGTGCCTCGCCAGCCGTTGCGGCGCTTGCATGCGTCGTGCCTGCAGATCGGCCAGGGCACCCAGCATCGCGCCTGCCAAGGCGGCGGTGGTCGCCATCAGGGCGAGGGTGCGCAGCGGGTAGTCCGCCCAGGAGTGCGCCAGCACCGCGACGATCGCCACCAGGCAGGAACCGGCGAGCAAGGCATCCCCGTCGCGACCGCGGGCACGCACCACCCGCCAGGCGGCCGCGCCCAGGACGGCAACGGCAACCGCCAGCGCGAGCATCCCCGCCCAACCGGCCTCGAGCCACCATTGCGCATATTCGTTGTGGGCGTGGTTGACGTATGCATCCAGCCACAAGCGGCGCGGCGCGCCCTGTTCGAAGACCTGGACGAAGCTGCCGATTCCGCTGCCCAGCGGCGCCTGTGCATTGCCGAGGGTCCACGTGGTGCCGGCGATGATGTCGCGCAACTCATGGACCCGGTCCACCTCGAGCCAGCCCGAGCCGGCACGGATGCCGACGATGGCGAGGATGCCGGCGGCGGCGGTGCCCACGAGCAAGCGGGGCGATCGCAAGCCGCGTGCACCAAGCCCGCCACAGGCGATCCATGTCGCCGCCAGCGCCGGAAGCGCGAGTGCGATGCCCGCGCGCGAGGTCGTCAGCGGCAACAGGAGCAGGCAGCTCGCCGCGAACCCCGCGTACCAGAGCCACGCGCCCGGCCGGCCGCGCCCGGCGAGGTCGCGCCTGCGCGCGTGGATCGCCTGCCCCAGCGCCAGCACCATGCCGATCACCAGCGCGGTGGCGTGGTGGTTGGTATTGGCGAACAGGCCGCCAAAACGGGGATCGAAGCCGTGGTAAAGGCGCCACGGGCTGTCCAATGGCAACCCGGCCTGGAAGAACGCGAAGGCGACGTTGAAGCCGACCAGCAGGAGGATCCACTTCACCAGCCAGCGGCGGTGCATGGAATCCAGCGCGATCGCGGAAAGGAAGACCGCGACCGCGGGCAACAGCGCCCACAAGCCGCGCTCGGTGGCCGCAGGTACCAGCGACCAGCGCAGTCGCGGATCGTCCACGCCGGCGAACGCCAAGTCGCCGAGCAGTTGCCGGCGCCAAGCGATGGCGGAGGATCCGTCGGGCCACGGCAGCAATTGCAACGCGGGGACCAAGGCCACCAACGCCAAGGCCAGCAGTCCGGCCCACTGCAGGCGATCGCGCACGCCCTGCCCCGCGAGCACCCACGCGGCAAGCGCGATGACCGGCAGCGACAAGAGCTCGAGGATCTCGTCGGCGGAGGTACTGTCACGGGTGACGCCACCGCCCAGCCACAAGACCAGCAGCAGGGCCATCACGGCGAGGGCCAGGAGGCGGTTCAGCGGGACGTTGGCCATCGCCTGTCCGCCCATCGGCTACTGGAAGCAAACGGGGCGAGTCTTGCGACCCGCCCCGTAGGAATGCGTGGCACCTGTAGGTGTCCCGGGGAGGCGCTCAGCGCGCGCCGGTACTCACCGGGTCCGAATCCTCGTCGGTTCCGAGCATCGCCCCGCCAATCAAGGCAGCACCCGCCACCGTACCGGCCACGATGCCCTTGTTGCCGGACATCCATGCTGCGACCGGCTTGCAGGTCGCGTCGATGATGTAAACGTTCGGATCGACGTAGTCGCGGATGCACTTGTCCACCACGCGCCCTTCGTCGTCCAGCTCGTAGTAGACGACCTTCGCCTTCGGCTTGTCGCCGCTGAGCATCATGTGCTCGCCGACCACCATCTGCTTGCCGATGCTCGCAGTCTGGTACTCGCCACCGTTGCTGGTCATGACGCTGCCGGCCTTTTCCTCCAGCACGATCTTGTCCCAGTCGCTCTTGCCCTGGTCCTGTTGGGCATGCGCGAAGCCGGACATCGCCAGCAACGCGAGGGCCATCCATGCCGCCGATTGATTCACGATGGTTCGCATCAGAGTGGGGCCGCGCTTTTGGGACAATCGTCACGAAGGGTAGCAAGGGGCATGCGGTCCTGCAACATCGGCGCACCTACTTCGTTCATCTAGCGATCGATGCGCATGTCATCGACCCAGAGTTCGCCGCCGACCGCCTGCGCCGCGCCTTCGGGCGTCGGGTTGACCAGTCGCAGCCACTGTCCCGGACAACCGCTCGCCGGGATGTCGAAGGACAGGGCCTCGGTCCGCCACCCGAAGCTGCCGTCCACGGGCTCGCTGCGCGCGATCACGTTGACCGGGCCATCGCAGGCGATCTGCCATTGCAGCCCCGACTCGCTGTGGAGTGCCTGCGCGCGCATGCGCATGTGCAGCCGGTAGCTTCCCGGCGCAAGCAACAAGGGGTGTTCGAGGCCGCTGGCACCCACCCGTCGCCCCAGGAACCGCAGGTACGCGACGGGCCCCTCGCTCCCGGCCACCGGCTCGAACGCGATGAGAACGCCGGCAACGCGGGTCACGCGCCAATCGAAGCCCCCGGCGGGCTCGCCCGAAAAATCGCCGTTGTAGAGCAACGGCAAGCGCTCGTGGTCGCCGGACAGCATGCCTGCCCAGCGCGCGTAGGCCTCGCCCCAGCGCTTGCGCGCGATCAATCCGTCGAGCCAACGCGCCCGCTCCGCGGAAGACAAGCCCCCGCCACGCAGGAGAGCCCCCAGCACCATGCCGGCGGCGACAGGGTCGCCCGCCGTCGGATCCTGCAGCGCCGCCAGCATGCCTTCCCGCCAGGGTGGTTGCTGGCGCAGCACCTCCGCCAACGCCAGCGCGAAGGCGCGGTCGGAGGCAAGCTTCACGAGCACCGGCTCGAGCGTGGTGGCACGCGCGGGCGCGATCCTCAGGATGCGATCCACGTGCCCGAGCGCGGCCGCATGGTCGCCGCGCTCGAGGTAGCGCTGGGCGAGCCAGGCATGCGCACGGATGTCGCGCGGCGCGCGCGCGGCGCCGATCGCTTGCAGGCGCAGGGCCCGGCCCGCGTCGCCGCGTGCCTCTGCCGCTTCCGCCAATACCCCGAAAGCACGCCCCTGCAGCGGCTCCAGCGCCAACAAACGACGGGCGGCAGCCTCCGCCCCCGCGAGGTCGCCTTGCTTCAATCGAGATTCGGCGAGCGCCTGCAGCGCCTGCGGGTCCGCAGGCCGCCAAGCCAGGGCACGCGCCGGTTGTTGCATCGCCTCGCGCTCCGCCACCAGCATGCCCGCCACGCGCCATCCCGCGAACGACAACGCCAGCACCAGGCCGAACGCGATGAACGGCCGCATGCTGGGCATCAACGGGAACGCTCCAGGCTCAGCCCGACCACCAACCATTGGTCTTCGCGCCACACGAGGTCCGCGCTCACCGTCGCCGCATCCGCGTGCGCGCCCTCGAGGCGTGCCGTCATCACCGCCATGCCTTGGCCGATGCGCCACTCGGGGTCGCCGGTGCGCAGCCGTGCGCCGATGTCGGGCAGCTCGCCGCGGAGTTGGTCCGCGCTGGACTGGACGGCGGGACTGTTCCAGATCGGCGGGGACGCCCGGCGCCGATCCGCCATGTAACGCAGCAGTTGCTGCCCCGTGCGCCTCGCGGAGTCGATCTGCGCGGGCGAAGGCAGCGGCCGCGTCGCGGGCGGTGGACCGGATGCGGCGGGGGTTGCCGGGTTCGCCGGCGGCGGCGATGCCCGCTCGCCTGCGCCCCCAACGCTCGCCACGGCGATGCGCTGCGCCCCCGCGTCGTCGCCCGCAAGCACGATTGCCGGGACAGTCCGCGGCGATGCGCCGGAGGCGACCACGACCCTGGGAGCCACCACCGAGGTCGCCACGGCGGGCGGGAAGGCGGCAGAGGACGATGCCGGCACCTTGACCGCTTCCCGAAGGGACCGTGCGGGCACCCGGGCGCGATGTCCGGTCTCGATGGTCGCCGCACCCGGAACTGCATCCGGCTCGAAGGCGTCCTGCGGACGCTGCATGCCGGCCTGCACGCGGATCGGCAGTGGATCCTCGTCGATCCCGGGGTCGGCCGCCACCGCATCGACGGCATCAAAGCTTGCAGGTTCGACGCCCTCTGGACTGCGCCCTTGTTCACGCCAGGCCAGGACGCCCAGCACCAGGCTCGCGAGGGCAAACACGATCACCGGGGCGCGATGTCGCCACCCGGTCGGCGCTTCGGACGGCGGCGGCTGCAATCCGCTCCAAAACGCCGCCCCGTGGGTCACCGAGGACGCGATGGCGGAGGCCTCCGCCGCATCGAGCACCGCGTCGTACGCCTGCCTGCGATCGGGGTTGCGCAACTGGTTCCACGCCGTGTTGACGCGCGCCGCGAAGACGGCATCGTCGGCACTGGTGGTTCGATCCGGATGCAGCCAATGCTGCAGCAGGCGGTGATGCGCCTTGATCGTCGCCGACGCGGCGTCGCGTGGCACACCCAAGGTGCGATAGGCATCCGCGGTCGGGAACAGCAGGATCTCGCGGACGTAGAAGCGAGCCGCCTCGCGGACGCTGGCCGGGGACTCCCCGCTTGCGCGGACTGCCTGCTCCAGGAGATCCGGCGCGGCGTCGGCCGCGATCCCCAGGACCGCATCGATCCCGTCCGGGAGCACGCGCTGCCGGAGCGCATGGCGCTCCATCGGCGCCCGCGAGAGCGCCAGTGCCCATTCCAGCGCGGTCCCCTTCGCGCCCGCCACCGATCACTCCCTGGCCAGGCGGGGCTTGCCCCCGTAGGCATAGTAGGAATCGTAGTGGTGGTAACCGTAGCCGTAACCGTAGCCGGAGGCGCGGGCATCGTACTTGGACAACAACGCCCCCACCACGCGCGCGCGCGCCGCGAGCAGGCGCTTGAGCGCAAGCAGGGCCGGCTTGATCTTGGTCTTGCCCGCGTGCACGACCAGCAACGTGCCGTCCGCTGCGTTCGACAGGATCGGCGCATCCGCGAGGCCGAGCACCGGCGGGCCATCGATGATGATCTGGTCATAAACCTCGGCGGCCACGGTCAAGGCGGACACCAGCTTGCTGCCGGCGAGCAGCTCGGCCGGGCTTGGCGGCAACGGGCCGGCGAGGATGATGTCGAGGCGCGGCTCTTCGCTCTGCGTGGTGGCCTCCGACAGGGTGCAGCCGCCGGCCAGCAGGTTGCTGAGGCCAACGCCATTGGGGCTCATCGACAGCGTCCTGTGCAACGACGGATTGCGCAGGTCCGCTTCGATGAGCAGCACGCGCTTGCCGAGCTGGGCGAAGTGGCGGGCCAGGGTCAGGGCCGTGGTCGACTTGCCCTCGCCCGGGCGCGTGCTGGTGATCAACAGGGTCTTGGGGACGCCGTGGTCGGTCGCGAACTGGAGCGCGGTGCGGATGGAGCGGTACGCCTCCGAGAACGCCGATCGGGGATCGTCGACCACGTCGGCCACGTTCTGGCGCGCCGCGAGCTTGGGCACCACGCCGAGCACCGCGAGGCGCATCTTCTGCTCGATGTCCTCCGGGGTCTTGACGGTGTCGTCGAGGAACTCCAGCAGCAACGCGGCGAGGATGCCAAGCAGCAGCCCGGCCAGGAGCCCCAACGAGAGGTTGCGGCTCAGGCTGGGCTTGATCCGCCAGCCGTCGTCGGCCCGGTCGATGATCGAGATGTTGTTGGCCCGCACGTCGCCGGCCACGCCCACTTCCTTGTAGCGCTGCAACAGGTTGTCGTAGAGCTGCCGGTTGGTGTCCGCCTCGCGCTTGAGGATGTTGTAGTCGATGCTGCGGCCGTCGACCGACAACGCCTCGTTGCGCAGTGCGGCGATCTGGGCCTTCAGCATGCCCTCCTGCGACGACGCCGCATCGTATTCGGCCTTGACCGACGCCCGCACCCCGGCGACCTCGCGCGCGATCTGCTGGCCGAGGTCGTCGAGCTGGCCCTTCAGCTGCCGCATCTCGGGATAATCCGGCTTGAAGGTCTGCAGCTTCTGCTGGTACTGGCCCTGCAACTGCGCCTGCTGTTGCTGGAGGATGCGGATATTCGAGTTGCCGATCATGTCCGCTGGCAGGGCCCCACCGGACGACGCCTGGCGCCAACGCGCCTGCGCGCGGATCCTCTGGTCTTGCGCAGCCGCCAGTGCGGCATTCAGCTGGGTCAGGTTCTGGGTGGCGAGCGATTGCCCGTCCTCCCCGGTGTTGACGAGGCTCTCCTTCTGCGCGAACGACACCAGCTTGCGCTCCGAATCCTCGAGCTTGGCCTTCGCCAGCTTCAACTGGTCCTCGAGGTACGTCTTGGCGTACGAAGTCGCGCCGAAGCGCCGCTCCAGCCCGGCGGCGATGTAGCCGTCGGCGATCGCATTCGCCACGCGCGCCGAGAACTGCGGCGAGACACTGTCGAAATTGATCCGCACCAACCGCGAATCGCGCACGGGCTCGACCACCAGCCCGGCGCGGATCATCCCGGCGGCCGCATCCAGGTCGGCCTGCGCGTCCTTGGCGGAAGCCGCTGCGGTCGCTTTCGCGGGTGGGCGGGGCTGCGGCCTGAGCAGCGCGAGGATGCGCCCGACCGGGCCAGGCTCGTTCAGGCGCTCTACCGCCGCACGATCCAGCGCAAGCTCGTTCGCAACCCGCTCCGCCAGCGACTTGCTGCGGATCAGTTCGTACTGGGTTTGCAGGAATTCCGGATCCCAACCGCCGAAGTCCCCGGGTTGGAGACCGCCGACCTGGACGACCTGGGTCCCCTCCTTCTGCAACTCCAGCAGCACGCTGGCGCGATACACCGGCGTCGTCATCAACGCCGACAGCAGGGACAACGCGAGCACACCCGCCGCTACGCCCAGCACCAGCCAACGCCGCTTCAGCAGGATGTGCCAGTAGGCCAGCAGGTCGATGCCGTCCTCGTCGCGCCGATCGTCCTGGGTTTCGAGCAACGCCGGCAGCACGCCCCGGGTCTGCGCCAGCGGATAGGCGGCCTCGTGGCGGGCGGGAAGATGACCGCCGGCATGTCCCGGGCCGACGGGGAGTTGCGTGTCGCTCATGCGGTTGCTTGCTCCCTGGATCTCAGAACCAGGCGAAGATGCCCAGGGCCGGAACCGATTCGATGAAACGCCTGAAGGCGGTCTTGCTGCCGGATTGCTCGACCACCACGATGTCGTCGCCGTAGAGCTGCGGATCCTCGACCAGGCCCTTGCGCACCTGCCGCAAGTCGAATACCGCCGCCTGCTTCCGCCCGTCGACCTTGCGCATGACCACGATCCCGCCGAGGTCGGCGGTGCGGTCATCCACGCCTTCGGCGAGGGCGATCGCCTGTAGCAGGCTTGTGCGGCCAGTGATCGGATAGATCCCCGGCTTCTTCACCGCGCCCTCCACCGTGATGCGCTGGCTGGTGAACTCCTTCACGAATACGGTGACCTGCGGCCGCTGCAAGTAGCCCTCGGCGTACTTCTTGGCCAGGTCTGACTCCAGTTCCGGGATCGTCCGCCCACCCGCCATCACCGTCCCGACCAGCGGCAACGAAATGTGGCCGTTGGAGTTGACCCGCACGTCGCGGGTGAGCTCCTCGACCCCGAAGACGCTGATGTTGAGCAGGTCCTGCGCGCCGATGCGGTAATCCGACGCGCCTTCGTAGGCACCGGAGGCCGTGGTGGAATCCGGCGCCGGCAGGGACGCGGCGGGGAGCATCGGCTGGTCGGCGCGCACGCTGCCGCCGCTGGCGCAGGCGGACAGCAGCCCTACCAGCAGCATCACCACCCACCAACGCAACCATGGTCTGGGCATGGATCGAGGATTCCTTTCGCAGGAACGACATTATGCGGCGCATGCGCGGGGATGCCAAAGCCGTCACGATCCAGCTTGGACCGCATGCCGCGCCGGCCGCCGCGGCGAGCGTTGATCGCCGGATCGGTTCATGTACAATGCGCGCCCCACCCGGGCGGTTAGCTCAGCGGTAGAGCATTGCCTTCACACGGCAAGGGTCGCAGGTTCGAACCCTGCACCGCCCACCAGATCGATCGAGAAGCCGGCCACGCGCCGGCTTTTTGCTGCCTGCGGCATGCCCGGGATGGGCACTTCCGGACGCATCGCGCTTGCGCATGGACATGGAGCGTCCATCGCCGCGCCGTGCGTGCAGGTCGCACATCGAATACCCGACTTCGTTTGGCTAGACTCCCGCCATCGCCCGCCAAAGGGCAGAACATGGGGAGATGTCATGAAATCACTGATCGGCAGCACCGGTGCCCTGTTGTGCGGGCTCGCAATCGCAGCAGCACCGCAAGCAGCGAACGCGGGGATCGTGGGTGAGTACATCAACCCGGCATGCAATCCCGAGAACCTCAGCGTGCCGGTGGCAGCCGCGGGCCACACCTGGGTGTCGGTGGCCACCTTGGACGCAGCCTCGCTGCAGAATCTCGATGCACTGATCCTGCGCACCTGCAGCACGTACGGAGGGGATGCCGACGTTGACGCCGCGGTGGCCAACGGCATGGACCTGATCCTCGATACCACGGGGGTCAACAGCGGGGTGTTGCCGGGCGCACCGGCACTCGATTTCAACGCGGGCGGCTGCGACGTGAACTATTCGCTGGCGCCGGCATCTCCGGTGACCACGGGTCCGGGAGGAACGCTGACGGATGACAGCCTCGACGTTGGCGGACCCGGTGGCACGGGCGGATATTGCTCGATCATGGGCGCCACCTCCATCGCCGCACTGCCTGCCGGCGCCATCCCGTTCGTGACCACCGCGGATGGCCTGAACGCCGGCGCGCTCGGCTACAGCCATGGAGCCGGCCAGGTCGCGGTGTCGAATTCGCAGTGGTCGCACACGCCCGTCTACACCCCGAGCCAATACCTGTACCCGGGCATCAAGACCTATTTCCTCAACGCCTTGGGCTGGGCACTCGGAACGATCGGGGAACCGCCCGTGACTTGCGCCAGCGAGGGCTACACCGGGACCAAGCTGACCTGGTGCCAGAACATCTGCGAGAAGGGCTACACCGGCGCCACCCTCGACATGTGGATCCACCGCTGGGTCAACCGCTACCGCGACCTGCCCTACTGCGCCCGCGAGGGCAACGAGGAGCCGGTGCCGCAACTGCAGCGCTGAGCAGCTTCCACCGTGACACCCGGGAGGCCCGCGCCACGGCGCGGGCCTCTTGCGTGTGCGCGACCGCCGCGCTCAGCCCAATCCCAGCGCCACCGCCAGCGGGGTGTCCACAAATACTCGCCCGGCGCGAACAGCGAACGCGCCATGTCGCGCTCGGCCCGGAACGGGCCGATGAAGCTGACCGGCACGATGGACACGAAGACTTAGGTATGTCCACACGGCAAGGGTCGCAGGTTCGAACCCTGCACCGCCCACCAGATCGATCGAGAAGCCGGCCACGCGCCGGCTTTTTGTTGCCTGCGCCCTGCCCAGGATGGGCACTTCCGGACGCATCGCGCTTTTGCATCGACGTGGAGCGTCCATCGCCGCGCCGTGCGTGCAGGTCGCACGTCGAATGCCCCGATTCCTTTCGCTAGACTCCGCCCATCGCCCGCCAGCCGGGTCCACAGGGGGATTCACATGAAATCGCATTTGAAGTCCATCGGCCTGGCCGCGTTGGCCGGTATCGCTTCGCTGTTCGCCAGCGGCCACGCGCAGGCCGCGACCGTCGCCTACCATGGCCTCTGCTATCCGGGCAATCCGGAGGCAGAGATCATCGCCGCCGGCCATACCCCGTTGGCGCTGTCGGCTGCGCCCAACGCCACCAACCTGGCCGGGGTTTCGATCCTCTGGGCGGAGAACTGCGGCTCCCTCACCGACCCGGGCGTGGCACAAGCCGTCGCCAACGGCATGGTCTTGATCGTCCACGACAGCGGGTATACGAACGGCGCGTTCCTGCCTGGCGGCGCGAACCTGGTCAAAAACAACATCGGCGGCACGGATATCGACTTCACCGCCTCCGCGCCCTTCCTGACCGGGCCGGGTGGCACGCTGACCAATACCAGCCTCGATAACGGCAGCTGGTCCAACCACGGCACGGTGTTGCCCGCTTCGCTGCCGGCCGGCTCGACGACATGGGCGACCACGGCCGATCCGGGCCAAGTGGTGACCTTCACCTACGGCTACGGCGCGGGCCAGGTGATCTACTCCACCATCCCGCTGCAGTGCTACCTGGGTTCCCAGTGCGCCAGCGTGACCGCCGCCGTCCCCGGGATGAAGGCCTATGCCACCAACCTGATCGCCTGCACACTGGACAGCGAATGCGCGCCGCCGCCGCAGACCACCTGCGCCAGCGAGGGCTATACCGGGACCAAGCTGACCTGGTGCCAGAACATTTGCGAGAAGGGCTACACCGGCGCCACCCTCGACATGTGGATCCACCGCTGGATCAACCGCTACCGCGACCTGCCCTACTGCGCGCGCGGGGGCAACGAGGAGCCGGTGCCGCAACTGCAGCGCTGAGCAGCTTCCACCGTGACACCCGGGAGGCCCGCGCCACGGCGCCGGCCTCTTGCGTGTGCGCGACCGCCGCGCTCAGCCCAATCCCAGCGCCGCCACCACCTGGTCCGCCAGGCGCGCCGGGGCCTCCACGCCGGTGTCCAGGCGCAACTCCGGCGCTTCAGGCGCTTCGTAAGGCGAGTCGATGCCGGTGAAGTTGCGCAGCTCGCCGCGCCTCGCCTTCGCATAGAGCCCCTTCACGTCGCGCGCCTCGGCCACCGCCAGCGGGGTGTCCACGAATACCTCGAGGAACTCGCCCGGCGCGAACAGCGAGCGTGCCATGTCGCGCTCGGCCCGGAACGGGCTGATGAAGCTGACCAGCACGATCAGGCCAGCATCCGTCATCAGCCGCGCCACCTCCGCGACCCGGCGGATGTTCTCCACGCGGTCCTCGTCGGTGAAGCCGAGGTCCTTGTTCAGGCCATGGCGGATGTTGTCGCCGTCCAGCAGGTAGGTGTGCTGCCCCATCGCGAGCAGCTTCTTCTCGACCAGGTTGGCGATGGTCGACTTGCCGGCGCCGGACAGGCCGGTGAACCACAGGCAGCGCGGCTGCTGGTGCTTGATCCGCGCGCGCGCGGCCTTGTCCACGTCCAGGTGCTGCCAATGGATGTTGCCGGCGCGGCGCAGGGCGAAGTCCAGGGTGCCGGCGGCGACGGTCGCGTTGCTCTGCCGGTCCACCAGGATGAAGCCGCCGAGCGCATGGTTGCGGGCGTAGGGTTCGAAGGCGATGGGCTGGTCGAGGTGCAGGTTGCAGTAGGCGACCTCGTTCAGTTCCAGATGCTTCGCCGCGAGATGCTCCTGGGTATTGACGTCGACCTTGTGCTTGATCTCGGTCACCGACGCGCCCACCGTTCGCGCGCCGACCTGCAGCAGGTAGGGACGCCCCGGGAGCAGGCGCTCGTCGCCCATCCACAGCAGGTGCGCGGCAAACTGGTCGGCCACCTCCGGCGGGTCGCCGGCGGCGGCGATCACGTCGCCGCGGCTGGCATCCACCTCGTCGGACAAGGCCAGGGTGATGGCACGACCCTCGCCGGCCTCGGCCAGGTCGCCGTCGGCGGTCACGATGCGCGCGACGGTCGAGCGCCGGCCCGAAGGCAGCACCACGACTTCGTCGCCGACCGCCACCACGCCGGCCGCCACGGTGCCGGCGAAGCCGCGGAAGTCCTGATGCGGGCGATTCACCCACTGTACTGGCAGGCGGAAACCGTCCTGGCGCGGCGGCGGCGCGACTTCCACGGTTTCCAGCCAGCCCAGCAGGCTGGGGCCGGGGTACCACGGCGTCGCGGCGGACGCCGAGGTCATGTTGTCGCCCTGCAGCGCCGACAGCGGCACCGCCTGCACCTGCGCGATGCCGAGTTGCGCGGCCAGGTCGCCATAGGACGCGACGATCGCGTCGAACACCGCCTGGTCGTAGCCCACCAGGTCCATCTTGTTCACCGCCAGCAACACGTGGCGGATGCCCAGCAGCGACACGATGTAGCTGTGCCGGCGGGTCTGCGCGAGCACGCCCTTGCGCGCGTCCACCAGCACCACCGCGACGTCGGCGGTGGACGCCCCCGTGGCCATGTTGCGGGTGTACTGCTCGTGGCCGGGGCAGTCGGCGACGATGAACTTGCGCGCATCGGTGTCGAAGTAGCGGTACGCGACGTCGATGGTGATGCCCTGCTCGCGCTCGGCGGCCAGGCCATCGACCAGCAGCGCGAAGTCGATCGCATCGCCCTGCGTCCCGTGGCGCCGGCTGTCGGCCTCGAGCGCGCGCAACTGGTCGTCGAACAGGCGCTTGGTGTCATGCAGCAGGCGCCCGATCAGGGTGCTCTTGCCGTCGTCCACGCTGCCGCAGGTGATGAAGCGCAGCAGGCCCTTGGTCTCGTGCTGGCGCAGGTAGGCGGCAACCTGCGCGTCGGCGTCGTCAGCACGCATCAGAAGTAGCCCTCCTGCTTCTTCTTCTCCATCGACGCGCTCGGGTCATGGTCGATCACCCGGCCCTGGCGCTCCGAGGTCGTGACCACCAGCATCTCGGCGATGATCTTCTCCAGCGTGTCGGCGCCGGACTCGATCGCGCCGGTCAGCGGATAGCAGCCCAGCGTGCGGAAGCGGACCGACTTGCGCATCGGCACCTCGCCCGGACGCAGCGGCAGCCGATCGTCGTCGACCATGAGCAGCGCGCCGTCGCGTTCCACCACCGGGCGCTCGGCCGCGAGGTACAGCGACGGCACCGGGATCTTCTCGCGGTAGATGTAGAGCCAGATGTCGAGCTCGGTCCAGTTCGACAGCGGGAACACGCGGACCGACTCGCCCTTGTGGATGCGCGCGTTGTACAGGTTCCACAGCTCCGGGCGCTGCTGCTTCGGGTCCCAGCGGTGCTGCGCGCTGCGGAAGCTGAAGATGCGCTCCTTGGCGCGCGACTTCTCCTCGTCGCGGCGCGCACCGCCGATCGCGGCATCGAAGGCCCAGTGGTCCAGCGCCTGCTTCAGCGCCTGGGTCTTCATCACGTCGGTGTGCACGGTCGCGCCATGGCTGACCGGGCCGATGCCGGCGGCGAGGCCGTCGGGGTTGGTCCAGGTGCGCAATTCGACGCCGGTTTCCGCCGCGCGGCGATCGCGGAAAGCGATCATCTCGCGGAACTTCCAGGTGGTGTCGACGTGCAGCAGCGGAATCGGCGGGCGCGCCGGGTGGAAGGCCTTGACCAGCAGGTGCAGCAGCACCGAACTGTCCTTGCCGACCGAATACAACATCACCGGGTTGCGGAAGACGGCCGCGACCTCGCGCAGGATGTGCAGGCTTTCGGCTTCCAGCCGGTCGAGGTGGGACAGTCCGGTGTTCAAGGCAGGCGGGCCACGGTGCAGGCCCCGCAGTTTACCAAGCGCCCTGCCCCGGCCGCGCCGACCCCACGTTGGCCGGCGGCGCGAAGGCATCGCTCCTGGCCACCTGCCAGAAATTGCGGAACACCGCGTGCTCGGGTACACGCCCATCGAGCAACTCACCCGGGGCCAGGAAACGGTACAGCGCCCCCAGCGAGCGCACCTCGGTCGGGCTGACCCGGCGCAGGATGTGCTCCGGGCCCAGCTGGTCGGGGTGCTGCAGGCCGGCCGCGCACAGCAGGTCGCGCAGCGCGTGCAGGGTATTGCGGTGGAAGGCCGCGACCCGCGCGGCCTTGTCGGGCACGTCGAGCCGGCCCCAGCGCCGCGGATCCTGGGTGGCGATGCCGGTCGGGCAGCGGTCGGTGTGGCAGCTCAAGGACTGGATGCAGCCCAGCGCGAACATGTAGCCGCGCGCGGCGTTGCACCAGTCGGCGCCCATCGCGAGGGTGCGCGCGATGTCGAAGGCGCTGACGATCTTGCCCGCCGCGGCGACCCGGACCTGGTCGCGCAATCCCAATCCGACCAAGGTGTTGTGGACCAGCATCAGCGCCTCGTGCATCGGCAGGCCGACGTGGTCGATGAACTCCGCCGGCGCGGCGCCGGTACCGCCCTCTGCGCCATCGACGACGATGAAGTCGGGGAGGATGCCGGTTTCCTGCATCGCCTTGGCGATCCCGAACCATTCCCATGGATGCCCGATCGCCAGCTTGAAGCCGGTCGGCTTGCCGCCCGACAGGTTGCGCAGGCGTTCCACGAACGCGAGGAGACCCCGCGGGCTGTCGAAGGCGGCGTGCGCGGCGGGCGACACGCAGTCCTGCCCGACCGGGACCCCGCGCGTGGCCGCGATCTCGGGGCTGACCTTGGCCGCAGGCAGCACGCCGCCATGCCCGGGCTTCGCGCCCTGCGACAGCTTGACCTCGATCATGCGCACCTGCGGGTCGCGGGCATTCGCGGCGAAGCGCTCTTCGCTGAAGCTCCCATCGTCGTTGCGGCAGCCGAAGTAGCCGGAGCCGATCTCCCACACCAGGTCGCCGCCGGCCTCGCGGTGGTAGGGCGAGATCGAGCCCTCGCCGGTGTCGTGGTAGAAGCCGCCCTGCCTGGCGCCGCCGTTCAACGCGCGGATCGCCGCCGCCGACAGCGAGCCGAAGCTCATCGCCGAGATGTTGAACACGCTGGCCGCGTAGGGCTGCGCGCGCCCGGCGCCGACCACGATGCGGAAATCGGCGGACGCGATGCGCGCCGGCGCCAGCGAATGGTTGATCCATTCGTAATCCACCGCGTACGGGTCGTGCAGGCTGCCGAACGGGCGCACGTCGTTGACGCCCTTGGCACGCTGGTAGACCAACGCGCGTTGCTCGCGCGAGAACGGCACCTCGGCGGTGTCGGACTGGATGAAGTACTGCCGCATCTCCGGCCCGATCGCCTCCAGCCCGTAGCGGAAATGGGCGAGGATCGGATAGTTGCGGCGCAGGGTGCTGCGTCGCTGCAGCAGGTCCAGCGTGCCCAGCGCGGACAGGCCGCCGAAGATCGCCGCGCCCCACCACCATGCGGGTTCGATGCGCGCCAGCCACAGGCAGGCGAGGGTCAAAACCAGGCTCGCGGCATACGCGGCATATCGGGACATGGCACCTCCGGTCGATGGTGCCTGGGGAGGGACTCGAACCCTCATGGCCTCGCGGCCGGCGGATTTTAAGTCCGATGCGTCTACCGGTTTCGCCACCCAGGCTTGCGCGGCAGCTTAACGCCTGCGGCAAGGGCGCATGTCATGGATCTCTCGCCGCATGCATGTCATGCAATGCGCCCTCCGGAAACAGGACACCCCGCCGGAGCGGGGTGTCGTGTTGGAGGCCGAGGTCGGAATTGAACCGGCGTACGCGGATTTGCAGTCCGCTGCATAACCACTCTGCCACCCGGCCGAAACTGATGGCGTGCTGCATTCTTCCACAAGCGTCCGTGCATGCGAAGCCCGGATGCGACAAGGCCCCGCGAACGGGGCCTTGTGCGGAACCTGGAGCGGGAAACGAGACTCGAACTCGCGACCCCGACCTTGGCAAGGTCGTGCTCTACCAACTGAGCTATTCCCGCGTTGAGCCCGCCATTTTACGGGCCTTTCATGGGCTGTCAACAGTTTTTGTCTCTTCCGCGCGCAGGGCCGGCCACGCCGCGCGCGCGTACTCGAACCCGGACCACAGGGTGAGGATCGCCGCCGCCGCGAGCAGCCATTCGCCCACCACGAACACCGGGATCCCGAGCAGCGGCTCGCGGTAGAGCAGGAACCCGAGCGCGACCATCTGCACGATGGTCTTGATCTTGCCGACCGTGGCCACCGCCACCTTCGCGCGCTGGCCGAGCTCGGCCATCCATTCGCGCAGCGCCGACACCGCGATCTCGCGGCCGATGATCACGCTGGCCCACAACGCCATCCACACCGTGTGGTGGTACTGCACGGTGATCACCAGCGCCACCGCGACCATGAGCTTGTCGGCCACCGGATCGAGGAACGCGCCGAACGCCGAGTACTGCTGGTAGCGGCGCGCGATCCAGCCGTCCAGCCAATCGGTGATCGAGGCGAATACGAAGATCGTGGTCGCCGCGACGTTGGTCCATCGGTAGTCGAGGTAGTACACGACGACCAGCACCGGGATCAGGGCGATCCGCGCCAGCGTGAGCCACGTCGGGATGGTCAGCTTCATGCGGCGATTCTATGCTCCCGGCGTCGGTTCCTGCCCGTCTCGCGCCAGTCCGTGCAGGCTGGCCCAGATGCGCTCGGCCAGCGGGCGGTTGATCCCCTCGACCCGTGCGATGTCGTCCACCGCAGCCGCCTTCAATCCACCCAAGCCGCCGAAATGGCGCAGCAACGCCGCCCGCCTGCGCGGCCCGATCCCGGCGATGTCCTCCAGGCGACTGGTGGTCCGCGCCTTCTGGCGCTTACCGCGATGGCCGGTGATGGCGAAGCGGTGGGCCTCGTCGCGCACCTGCTGGACCAGTTGCAGCGCCGGCGAGGCTGCGCCCGGGCGCACCTCGCGGCCATCCGGCAACAGCAACGCCTCGGCGCCGGCCTTGCGCTCGGGGCCCTTGGCCACGCCGACCAGGGCCACCCCGGCGACGCCGCTCTCCTGCAGGACCTCGCGCGCCTGCGCCACCTGCCCAGCGCCGCCATCGATCAGCAGCACGTCGGGCAGCACGGCCTCGGCCTCGCCCTCGGCCGCCGGGCGGAAACGCCGGCGCAGGGCCTGGTGCATGGCGGCGTAGTCGTCGCCCGGGGCGATCCCGTCGCTGCCGCCGGTGGCGATGTTGTAGCGGCGGTACTGGCTGCGCACCGGGCCATTCGCGTCGAACACCACGCACGAGGCCACGGTCGCCTCGCCCAGCGTGTGGCTGATGTCGAAGCATTCGATCCGCTGCGGCGGCTCGGCCAGGCCCAGCAGGTCGCGCAATGCCTCCACCCGCGCCTGCTGCGCGCTGCTGCTGGTCAGCTCGGTGGCCAGCGCCAGCTCCGCGTTGCGCCGGACCAGGTCCAGGTGCGCGGCGCGTTCCCCGCGCACGTTGCTGCGCAGCTCGACCTTGCGCCCGACGTGCCCGGACAAGGCCTGCTCGATCAGCTCGCGCTCCGGGATCTCGCGGTCCAGCACGATCTCGGCGGGCGGCGGCTGCTCCGCGTAGTACTGCGAGACGAACGCCGCCAGCACTTCCTCCGCGCTGTCCTCGCCGTTGGTGCGCGGGAAGAAGGCGCGGGTGCCGAGGTTGCGGCCGTCGCGGAAGGCCAGCAGCAGGACGCAGGCGCTGGCGCCCTGCATCGCCACCGCCAGCACGTCGAGGTCGGCGTTGCGGCCGTCCATGGTCTGCCGCGCCTGCAGCTTGCGGATGGTGCCGATCAGGTCGCGCAGGCGCGCGGCCTCCTCGAACTCCAGCGCGTCGCTGGCGCGCTGCATCGCGTCCGCCAGCTCGTCGCCGAGCTCCTGGCTGCGCCCGTCCAGGAACAGCGCGGCGCGGCGCACGGATTCCGCGTAATCGCCCGCCTCGACCAGGCCGACGCACGGCCCGCTGCAACGGCCGATCTGGTATTGCAGGCAGGGACGGCTGCGGTTCTTAAACACGCTGTCCTCGCAACTGCGGAGGCGGAACAGCTTGTGCATCAGGTTGAGCGTCTCGCGCACCGAGGCCGCGCTCGGGTAAGGGCCGAAGTAGCGGCCGCCGGTCGCGCGCGGGCCGCGATGGAAGGCGATCCGCGGCCACGCCTCGCGGGTGAGCAGGACGAAGGGATAACTCTTGTCGTCGCGCAGCATCACGTTGTAGCGCGGCTGCAGCGACTTGATCAGCTGGTTCTCGAGCAGCAGGGCGTCGGCCTCGCTGCGGGTGACGGTCACTTCGATGCGCGCGACCTGCGCCAGCATCGCCATGATGCGGGTCGGCTTCGGCGTCGCGTTGAAATAACTGCCGACGCGGTTGCGCAGCGCCCGCGCCTTGCCGACGTACAGCGCGTCGCCGGCGCCGTTGAGCATGCGGTACACGCCCGGGGCCAGCGGCAGCGCCGCGGCGGCGGCCTTGCCGTCGAAGGCCCGGGTCGCGTCGTCGGGCTTGCGCTTGCTCACCACGGCCCGCTCAGAAACGGCCCTGGCGGATGCGCTCGACGATCCCCTCGGCCGCGGCGTCGGCCAGCGACCAGGCACGCTCGAAGTCGCGCGCATGGCCGTAGTACGGATCCGGCACGTCCTTGCGCCCCACCCCGGCCCAGTCCAGCAACAGCTCGACCTGCCCATGCGCGGTGCGCGGCTTGCGGATGCCGGCATCGTGCAGGACCGTGCGGTCCGCGCACAGGATGAAGTCGAACCCGTCGAAGTCGTCGACCGACAAAGCGCGTGCGCGCTGCGCGTCGATCGCGACGCCATGGCGCGCCGCGCAGGCGATCGCGCGTTCGTCCGGCGGCTGCCCGGCGTGGGCGCGGCTGGTGCCGGCCGAATCCACCCGCGCGCGTTCGCCCAGGCCGGCTGCCTCCAACCTTGCGCGCAACGCGCCCTCGGCCATCGGCGAGCGGCAGATGTTGCCCATGCACACCATCAGGATCCCGATCGGCCTAGCCATGGGCAGCCTGCATCGATGCGTGGAAGCGCTCGGCGCGGGCGAGGTCCTCGGGCGTGTCGACGCCGGGCGGGAACGGCGACGGCGCCAGCGCCACCGCGATCCGCCATCCCGCTTCCAGCGCGCGCAACTGTTCCAGCGCCTCGAGTTGTTCCAGCCGGCCCGCCGGCAACCCGGCGAACGCGCGCAGCGCCGCGACCCGGTAGCCGTAGAGGCCGATGTGCCGCAACCATTCGCCCGGCGGCAGCGTCCCGCGGTCGCGGGCGAACGCATCGCGCGGCCATGGCACCGGGGCCCGGCTGAAGTAGAGCGCATCGCCATTGGCGGCACGCACCACCTTCACCGCATTCGGGTCCAGCAGCGTCTCCACTGCGTCGATCGGCGTGCACAGGGTGGCGATGCCGGCGCCGCTGTCGGCCACCGTGCGCGCCACGCAGGCGATGCCGTCGGCCGGGGCGAAGGGTTCGTCGCCCTGCAGGTTGACCACGATGGCATCGTCGGCCCAGCCGGCGATCGCCGCGCATTCGGCCAGGCGGTCGGTGCCCGAGGCGTGCCCGGACGAGGTCATCGCGACCTGCACCCCGCGCCCGTGCAGGGCGTCGGCGATGCGCTGGTCGTCGGTCGCGACCCAGACCTCGCGCGCACCCGCGGCGAGCGCGCGACGGGCGACGTGCAGGACCATCGGCTCGCCGCCGATCGGCAGCAACGGCTTGCCCGGCAAGCGGGTGGAGGCATGGCGCGCCGGGATGGCGACGACGAATTCGGGAACGGTCATGCCGGCATTATCTACGACGCAGCTTTTGATCTTCCCTCGCCCCTTGCGGGAGAGGGTGCCCGAAGGGCGGGAGAGGGGAATGGGCGTGCGTTCGCCCCTCTCCCGATGCGCTGCGCGCATCGACCTCTCCCACAAGGGGAGAGGTGAAAATCAGGCGCGGCGCGGCAACTTGGCACACAACGCCACCCAGAAGGCCTCGGGCAGCCGCGCATTCGCGGGCACCGCATGCCAGCCCGGCTGCGCGAAGCCCCGGCACTTCACCGCATCCTTCTCGGTCATCAGCACGGGCAACGGACTGCCGAAGGCGAAGTCGCCCGGACCATAGGCGTGGTGGTCGGGGAAGGCATGCGGCACCACCGCGATCCCGGCATCGCGCAGGGTCGCGAAGAAGCGCTCGGGGTCGCCGATGCCGGCGACGGCGTGCACGCGCTGTCCGGCGAACGCCGCCAGCGGCTGCGCACGCCCGCCTTGCAGCGGCATCGCCACCTGCACCTGCAGGCGCATCGGCCATTCGCCGAGGCCGGCCTGCGCCGCGAGCGCATCCTCCGCGACCGCGCCGAGGTTGAGCACGCGGAAGGCGCAGTCGGCGGCGCGCTCCAGCGGCTCGCGCAAGGGGCCGGCCGGCATCAGCAGGCCGTTGCCGTAACGGCGACGGGCGTCCAGCACCTCGATTTCGATGTCGCGCGCCAGCCGATAGTGCTGCAGGCCATCGTCGCAGACCACGATGTCGCAACCCGCGTCGCGCAGCGCGCGCGCGGCCGCAACCCGGTCGCGGTCCACCCGCACGCGTGCGCCGGTGCGGGTGGCGATCAACAGGGGCTCGTCGCCGGCCAGCGCGGGAGCGTCGCCCGATGCCACCCAACGCGCGATGCCGGCGTCTTCGCGGCCATGCCCGCGGCTGGCGACGCCCGGCGTCCAGCCCGCCGCACGCAGCCGCTCGACCAAGGCGATCACCAGCGGCGTCTTGCCGCTGCCCCCGGCGACGAGGTTGCCGACCACGAGCACCGGCACCCCCGGGTGCACGCGCTTCCGCCACCCCCGCCTGTACGCACTGCGCCGCAGCGCGACGAGCGCGCCATACACACCCGCGACGAGGCGCGCGTGCCAGGGCGGCGGGCTCCCGTCGTACCACCAGGCCGGCGGCCCCGCGGGCCGGCGTGCCTGGCTCATGGCGCGTCCCGGAATTGCATCGCATGCAGGTGGGCGTACACCCCGCCGCGCGCCAGCAAGTCCGCGTGCGTGCCCTGCTCCACCAGGCGGCCGGCCTCGAGCACCAGCACCTGGTCGGCGTGTTCGATGGTCGACAGGCGATGCGCGATCACCAGCGTGGTGCGATCGGGGATCAGCTTCGCCAACGCGTCCTGCACCAGCCGCTCGGAGGCGTTGTCGAGCGCGGCGGTGGCCTCGTCGAGGACCAGGATCGGGGCGTCCTTGAGCATGGCGCGGGCGATCGCCAGGCGCTGCCGCTGGCCGCCCGAGAGCTTGCCGCCCTTGGCGCCGATGTGCGCCTCCAGCTGGCCGGGCAGGCGCTGCACGAACTCCATGGCATTGGCATCGCGGACCGCGGCCTGGATGCGCTCGGGATCGGCGCGCTCCAACTCGCCGTAGGCGACATTGCCGGCGACGCTGCCGTCGAACAGCATCACCTGCTGGCCGACCATGGCGACCTGCCGGCGCAGGTCGGCGAGCGGGTAATCCGCAAGCGGCAGGCCGTCGAGCAGCACCTCGCCCGCCGCGGGTTCGTAGAAGCGCGGGATCAGCTTGGCCAGGGTCGACTTGCCGCTGCCGGAGCGGCCGACGATCGCGGTGACCGTGCCGGGCCGCGCGACGAAGCTGACGTCGTGCAGGGCCAGCCCCTCGCTGCCCTCGTAGCGCGCATCGACATGGCGGAACTCGAGCAGGCCGCGGGCGCGCGCCAGCGGTTGCGTGCCGGCATCCCGCTCCGGCGCGGCGTCGAGCACCGAGAACACCCGCTCCGCCGAACTGATGCCCCGTTGCAGCATGCTCTGCACGTTCGTCAGCTGGCGCAGCGACGGCACCAGGCTGACCATCGCGGTCATCAGGGTCATGAAGTCGCCGGCGGTGAGCCGCCCCTTCGCGGCCTCCAGCCCGGCCACCACCAGCATCACCGCCACGCCCAGCGCGCCGAGCACCTGCACCAGCATCGACAGCGTGCCGCGCGTGACCTCGATCTTCAGCGCCAGCCGCAGGTTCTGCAGCGTCTGCGCGCCGTAGCGGCCCATCTCGGCGTCCTGCGCGCCGTACGCCTTGACGTCCTGCTGCGCGTTGAGCGCCTGGTCCGCGGTCTGCAGCATCTGCGCCGCCGACTCCTGGATCGCGTGGTTGAGCCGGCGGTAGCGCTTGCCCACCTTGCCCATCATCCACGCCATCGCCGGCGCCAGCAGCAACAGCACCAGCGACACCCGCCAACTGGTCCAGACCATGATCCCGAGGGTGGCGACGATCCCGAGGACGTTGCTGACCATCACCTTGAGCGCGTCGACCGCGGCCTGCGCGACCTGCTCGCTGTCGGCGCCGAGGCGGGTCAGCATCGACGGTACCGGCTCGGCGTCGAAGCGCGCCCCCGGCAGGCGCAAGTACTGCGCCATCAGTTGCAGCCGCAGGTCGCGGGCGACCCCGCGACCGGAACGCGCGATGGCGTAGTCGGCCACCAGCCCGAACAGTCCGCGCGCCAGCAGCAGCAGGACCAGCCCGCCCGGCAGCCAGTAGCTGAAGGCATGGCGCACGAAGATGTCGTCGACGATCGGGCCCAGCAGCTTGAGGGTGCCGGCGCTCGCCGCCGCCTCCAGCGCCATCGCCAGGATCCCGATCGCGATCAGGCCGCGGTAGGGGCGTGCATACCGGCGCAGTCGGCGGTAGGTGGCCTGGGTGGCGTCCTCGCTCACTTCGGCGCGGCCCCCGTTGTGGCCGGCTCCGGCGCGGTGGCGATGGCGATCCGGCGGAACCCGAGTTGCCCCAGCGCATCCAGCGCGGTCACCACCGCCTGGTGCGGCGTGCGGGCATCGGCGCGCAGCAGCACCGGGCGGTCGCGATCATCGCCGGCGACCTCGCGCAATGTCGCCTTCAGCGATTCCACGTCGGTGCGCAGCGCCTCGCGGTCGCCCACGAAGTAGCGTCCCTGCGCGTTCACCAGCAGGCTCAGCGCCTTGGACGGCGCCTCCGCGGGCTGTCCATCGGCGCGCGGCAACTCGAGTTTCAGCACCGAGCGCGCATCGAAGGTCGTGGTCACCACGAAGAAGATCAGCAGGCACAGCAGCACGTCGATCAACGGCACCAGGTTGATCTCGGGGATGTCGTCCTGGCGGAAGTCCTGGATCCGCATGCCGCGGCCTCAGCCCTTGCGCGCCTGCGTGGCGGCCGGATGGGCGTCGAGCACGTCGAGCAGGCGGATCGCCTCGTGCTCCATGTCCACGATGGTGGCGGCGATGCGCCCGCGGAAATAGCGATGGAACGCAAGCGCCGGGATCGCCACCACCATGCCGGTGGCGGTGCAGATCAGCGCCTTGCCGATGCCGCCGGCGAGCTGGTTGGCATCGCCGATGCCGTGGTCGAGGATGCCGAGGAACATCTCGATCATGCCGACCACGGTGCCGAACAGGCCCAGCAGCGGGCCCGCGGCGGCGATCGTGCCCAAGGTGTTGAGGTAGCGCTCCATCCGGTGCACCAGGTGGCGACCGACGTCCTCCACGCGCTCGCGGATGACTTCGCGGCCGCGCATGCGGACGTCCAGCTCGGCGGCGAGCAACGCGCCCAGCGGCGAGGTCGAGCGCAGCGAATCGATGTGCGCGGGTTCCAGCGGCTTGCCGCGCGCCACCCAGGCGCGCACCTCGTCGCCCAGGCCCGGCGGCATCACCCGGTCCCGCCGCAGGCTCCAGAAGCGCTCCACGATGATGCCCAGGGCGACCGCCGACAGCAGCAGCAAGGGAATCATCGGCCATCCGCCGGCCCGGACCAGTTCCAGCACGCGTCGATCCTCCGGCCCTCATGGCCGCTGCGTTTCCGCCGCGTAGCATAGCCCAGCCGTTCCGTGGCGACGGCGCGCGGCGTCCCACAACCGCGCATGCGCCATCCGCCGCTCCTCGACCTGCAGGCCGCGCGCGCCCAGCCAGATGCGCAGCGCGCCGCTGCGCGAGGTGTCCAGCAACTCGGCGCCGGCCTCGCACCAGCGACGCACCACGTCGCGGCGCGGATGGCCGAACCGGTTGCCGGCGCCGGAGGACACCACCGCCAGCCGCGCGCCCGTCGCCGCGACGAAGCCAGGATCCGACGATCCCGCGCTGCCGTGGTGCGGGACCAGCACCACCTCGCTGCGCAGGCGGGCGCGGTCGCGCGCCGCCAGCGCACGCTCGGCGTAGTGGCCGATGTCGCCTGCCAGCAACACGGCGCCATGTGCACCGACGACGCGCAGGACGCAGCTTGCTTCGTTGCCGAGGTAAGGGAAGTCCGCGCCGGGGTGCAGCACCTCCACGCGCACGCCATCCCACTGCCAGGACATCCCCGCATGGCAGGCCTGCAACCCAGGCACTGGACTGCCCGCCGGCGCCAGCACGGCGGCGACCGGCAACGCGCGCGCCACCGCCGTCCACCCGCCGGCATGGTCGTTGTCGCCATGGCTGAGCACCACCGCGTCCAGCCGCCGCACGCCGAGGGCGCGCAAGGTCGGCACCACCGCGCGTTCGCCGGCATCGAAGCCATCGGCTTCGGCCGGGCCGGTGTCGTACAAGAGGGCGTGGGTGGCGGTGCGGACGAGGACGGACAGGCCCTGCCCCACGTCGACCACGACCACGTCGACCTCGCCCGGCCGAGGCACTCCCCGATCCGGCCACAGCAGCGGCAGCCACAGGCACAAGGCCAAGGCCTTCCCGGGGACGCCGCGCGGCAGCAGCAGCCAGAACGCCCCCAGCAGCGCCAGCGGCAAGGCAAACCAGCGCGGTTCCGGCAACCAGGCCATCGCCAGCGGTCCGTCGGCGATCCATGCCAGCCCGGGCCACAGCAGGTCGAACGTCCAGGCAGCGGCCTGCCACACCCCGTTGCCCCATCCCGCATGCAGCGTGTCCAGCAGCAAGCCCAGCAAGCCCAACGGGATCACCACCAGGCTCCACCAGGGGACCGCCGCGATATTCGCCAGCGGGCCGGCGAACGAGGCCTGCCCGAACAGCACCACGGTCAGCGGCAACAGGCCGATGGTCGCGACCACCTGCGCGCCGACAAAGCCATGCACCAGCGCCCAGCCGCGCGGCCCCTGGTCCGCAGGCAGGCACCACAGCAACCACGCGACCCCGGCGAAACTCAGCCAGAAGCCCGCCCCCAGCACCGCCAGCGGGTCGAGCAGCAGGACCAGGATGCAGCCCAGCGCCAGCGTGTCGACCAGCCGCTGGCGACGCCGCAACCAGCGGGCGGCGACCAGCACCGCGATCATCACCGCCGTACGCAGTGTCGGCAGCGCGAAGCCGGTGACCGCCGCATACGCGAAGGCACCCAGCACCGCACCCAGGCCGGCCCCGAATGGTCGCGGCAGCCACCACGCCAGGCGCGGCAGGCACCACCAGATCCCGGCCATCACCAACGCGAAGAAGCCGGCAACCAGGCCCACGTGGAAGCCCGAGATCGCGATCAGATGGGTCAGGCCCGCCGCGCGCAAGCGCGCCCAGTCGGTGTCGTCCAGCCCGCGGGTATCGCCCAGCACCAGCGCCCGGATGAAGCGTGCGCTGTCGCGATGGATCGCCGCATCGATGCGCCCGCTCATGCGTTCGCGCCAGCCGGCAATGCCGTCCGGCGGCGCCAGGCGTTGCGCCAACGCGGGCTCCAGCACGTATCCCGTCGCCACCAGCCGGGACGCGAGCGCATATTTCTCGCCATCGCCGGCGCCCGGGTTGCGCAAGGCCTGCGGTGGCCGCAATTGCACCGGCAGCCGCCAGCGACTGCCTGCCACGAGGGCGCGGCGCGCCACCGGATCGTCTTCGTACCAGGCCAAGCGCAAGCGTCGCCCGCGCAGCGACTCGGGTTGGCCGGTCGCAGCGTCCACCTGGAACTCGAACCGGGTGCGGCGTGCCTCGTGCAACGGCAGGTCGACGATGCGGCCTTCGACGATCAGCGGCCGCCGCTCCAGCGTGCGCGGCAATTGCGCCTGCAGTACCGAGGTTGCATGCAGCGCGGTGAAACCGATGCCTGCCAGCACGATGCCGGCCAGCCGTGCGAAGCCCGGCCGCACGGCCAGCGGCAGGCCGATCGCCAGCAGGCACAGGGCGAGCGGGATCGGCATGGCGACCGGCAAGGCAAGGCTGGCGCACACGCCGGCCAGCAAGGCGAGCGCCGCGGCGGGACCGAACAGCGGCATGGCGGCAGGCATCGATGCAGCCTGCCGATCGGTCGCGCGCCGCGGGATCGGGCGCAGCCGCGCCCGTGGGTCAGGCTTTTCCGGTCACCCCATGACCGCCGGGCGCAGGCGCCCTTCGTGCAGCTCCAGTACCCGGTCCAGGCGTGCAGCAAGGCGGCGGTCGTGGGTGACCAGCACCAGGCTGGTACCCTGCGCGCGATTGAGGTCCAGCATCAGCGCGAACACGTTCGCCGCGGTCTTTTCGTCGAGGTTGCCGGTCGGCTCGTCGCCCAGCACGCAGGCCGGCTGGTTGACCAGTGCGCGCGCCACCGCGGTGCGCTGGCGTTCGCCGCCCGACAGTTCGCCCGGCTTGTGCTGCAGGCGATGGCCCAGACCGACCGATTCGAGCAACGCCTGCGCGCGCGATTGCGCCACCTCGATCGCCTGCCCGGCCAGCAGCACCGGCATCATCACGTTCTCGAGCGCGGTGAACTCCGGCAGCAAGTGGTGGAACTGGTACACGAAGCCCAGCGCGCGGTTGCGCAGGCGTCCGCGCTCGGCGTCGGACAACGCGCTCATCCGATGGCCGGCGACGAAGACCTCACCCGCGGTGGGCACGTCCAGGCCGCCCAGCAGGTGCAGCAGGGTGCTCTTGCCCGCGCCCGACGCGCCGAGGATGGCGACGGTCTCGCCCGCGGCCACCCGGAACTCCAGCCCGTCGAACACCGGCGTGCGCAGCGAGCCTTCCGCGTAGGTCTTGCCGAGTCGCTCGGCGCGGATCACGTCGTCCATGGCCTCACTCATAGCGCAGTGCCTCCGCGGGTGCGGTGCGTGCCGCGCGCCAGGCCGGGTACAGGGTGGCGACGAAGGCCATCGCCAGCGCCACGCAGGCGATGGTGGCGACATCGTGTGCCTGCAGGTCGGTCGGCAGGCCGGTGATGTAGTAGACATCCTCCGGCAGCAACTGGACCCCGAGCACCGCCTCGATCCCGCGCAGGATGGCATCCAGGTTGAGGGTGAGCAGGATCCCGCCGACCACGCCGGCCACGGTGCCGATGATGCCGATCAGGCTGCCCTGCACCATGAACACCTGCATCACCTGGCGCGGGGTCAGGCCAAGGGTGCGCAGGATGGCGATGTCGGCCTGCTTGTCGGTGACCAGCATCACCTGTGAGGACACCAGGTTGAACGCGCCCATCGCGATGATCAGCGACAGCAGGATCGCCATCACCGTCTTCTCCATCTTCAGCGCACGGAACAGGTTGGCGTTGTCCTGGCTCCAGTCGGTCACGCGGAACGGGCCGCGCAGCTTCAGCGCGAGGTCGCGCCCGACTTCGAAGGCCTGGTCCATGTCGTGCATCTTCAGGCGCACGCCGGTCACCCCGTCGCCCATCCGCAACAGGCGCTGCAGGTCGGCCAGGGCGACCACCGCCAGCCCCTTGTCGAATTCGTTGTAGCCGGCCTCGAAGATGCCGCTCACCCGGAACCGCTTCATCGTGCCCATGCCGCCGCCCACCGGGGTGCTGCGGAAATCGGCCAGGGTGACCACCACGTCGTCGCCGACGCCGACGCCCAGCCACATCGCCAGCTCGCGGCCCAGCACGATGTTGAAGCGCCCGGGCGCCAGCTCGGACAGCTTGCCCTGCACCATCTTGTCGCCGAGCACCGAGACCTTGCCCTCCTCGGCGGGCACGACGCCGCGCAGCATCGCCGGCTGGTTGTTGCTGCCGGAGAGCAGGGCCTCCTTCTCGATGTAGGGCGCGGCGCCGGCGATGCGCTTGTCCTGCATCGCCACGTCCACCGCGTGCCGCCAATCCTGCAGGGGCTCGCCATAGCCGCTGACCGTGGCATGCGCGGCCATCTGCAGCATGCGGTCGCGGATCTCGCGCTGGAAACCGCTCATCACCGCCAGCGTGGTGATCAGCGCGGTCACCCCCAGCGCGATGCCGAGGATGGAGGCCAGCGAGATGAAGGAAATGAAGCCGTTGCGGCGTTTCGCGCGCAGGTAGCGCAGGCCGATGGCGACGGGGACCGGTTTGAACATGGAACTCCTTGGGGATGCCCGCCACGCGGCAGCGTGCGCCGGATGCGCCTGCGCGCGGCCCGCACAGTCTACGGGGCCTTGCGTGAGTGCTGGCGTCGACGGCGCTCATCCTGCCATCGGGTCTCCCGTCGCGGCGGATTCGCGTCGCTGCAGCGCCAGCTTCAGTTCACGTCGGCCGGCTGCATCGAGCACGTCCGGCCCCAGCGCATGCCGGCACCATCGCCCGTTGCCGCCGCGCCAGGCCACGAAGGCCAGCGGTCCCCGCCAGGACACGCGCAGGCCGGGCATGGACATGCCATCGCAGGTGGGCTGGCCACGCCCCGGCGGGATGATCCAGCGCATCGAAGGCTGCCGCCGGTGGCGGCGCGCCAGGACGATGCCGTGCAGGCCGGCAGCCAAGGCGAGCGGCCAGGCCCAGGATGCAGGCAGGTCGCTCGCCAGCACCGCGCACGGGGTCAGCAATGCCAGCGTCCACAGGGCACCGCCCAGCCAGGCCGATGGCCGCCAGCGAATACGGCAAGGCAGGTCAGGGATGGCGGATGCGTTCGACGAGCGCCGCGGTTTCGACATCGGGGGGACTCTCGTGGCCGAGGAACCAGCGCCAGAGTGTGTCGTCCTCGGTGTCCAGCAGGCGCAGGAAGACCTCGCGCTCGCGGGTCGGACTTTGCCGCCATGCCTGGTCGAGCCAGCGCTCGAGCAGTTGGTCCAGCTCGCGCATCCCGCGCCGGCAACGCCAGCGCAGCTTGCGGAGCTCGACCTCGTCGTCGTTCATGGGTCAGGCGCGACGCGCCAGCATCAGCTTCTTGATCTCGGCGATCGCCTTGGCCGGGTTGAGCCCCTTCGGGCAGGTCCGGGCGCAATTCATGATCGTGTGGCAGCGGTAGAGCTTGAACGGATCCTCGAGGTCGTCCAGCCGCGCGCCGGTGTCCTCGTCGCGGCTGTCGACGATCCAGCGGTAGGCCTGCAACAGGATCGCCGGGCCGAGGTAGCGTTCGCCGTTCCACCAGTAGCTCGGGCAGGACGTGCTGCAGCACGCGCACAGGATGCATTCGTACAGGCCGTCCAGCTTGGCGCGGTCGTCCTTCGACTGCAGGCGCTCGCGGCTGGGCGCAACCGTCTGCGTGCGCAGCCACGGGCGGATGCTCGCGTACTGCGCGTAGAAATGGGTCAGGTCGGGCACGAGGTCCTTGACCACCGACATGTGCGGCAGCGGGTAGATCGGCACCTCGCCGTTGCCCTTGCCGCAGTCGTCGATCGCCTTGGTGCATGCCAGCGTGTTGGTGCCGTCGATGTTCATCGCGCACGAGCCGCAGATGCCCTCGCGGCAGGAGCGGCGGAAGGTCAGCGTCGGGTCGATCTCGTTCTTGATCTTGATCAGCGCGTCGAGGACCATCGGCCCGCAGGTCGCGAGGTCGACGTCGTAGGTGTCCACGCGCGGGTTCAACCCGTCGTCCGGGTTCCAGCGGTAGACCTTGAAGGTGCGCGGCTGCTTCGCGCCGGCCGGCGCCGGGAAGTGCTTGCCCTTCTGGATGACGGAGTTCTTCGGGAGGGTGAATTCGGCCATGGTCGTGGTCTCTCCCGCTCAATAGACGCGCGGCTTCGGCGGCACGACGTCGACGTCGCCGCTGAGCGTGTACATGTGCACCGGGCGGTAGTCGATGCGGGTGTTGCCCGCATCGTCCACCCAGCACACGCTGTGCTTGTGCCAGTTGGCGTCGTCGCGCTCCGGGTAGTCCTCGCGCGCGTGGGCGCCGCGGGACTCGGTGCGGTTCTCGGCCGAGACGATCGTGGTCAGTGCCTGGCCCAGCAGGTTCTGCAACTCCAGGGTCTCGACCAGGTCCGAGTTCCACACCAGCGAACGGTCGGAGACGTGGACGTCGGCGAAGCTGGCGTGGATGTCGCGGATCGCCTTGACGCCCTCGGCCAGGGTCTCGCCGGTGCGGAACACCGCCGCGTCCTTCTGCATCGCCCGCTGCATGTTGCTGCGGATCACCGCGGTGGGGGTGCCGCCGTGCGCGTTGCGCAGCTTGTCTAGGTTGGCCAGCGCCTTGTCGCAGGCGTCCGCCGGCAGGGTCTTGTGGGTCGCGCCGGGGGTGATCGTCTCCGCGCAGCGGTTGGCCACCGCGCGCCCGAACACCACCAGGTCGAGCAGCGAGTTGGAGCCGAGGCGGTTGGCGCCGTGCACGGACACGCAGGCCGCCTCGCCGATGGCGTACAGGCCCGGCACCACCGCGTCGGGATCGCCATTGCGCAACTGCACGACCTCGCCGTGGTAGTTGGTCGGGATGCCGCCCATGTTGTAGTGCACGGTCGGAATCACCGGGATCGGCTGCTTCTCGACGTCGACGCCGGCGAAGATGCGCGCGCTCTCGGCGATGCCCGGCAGCTTCTCGTGGATGTCCTTGGGGTCGAGGTGGGTGAGGTCGAGGAAGATGTGGTCCTTGTGCTCGCCCACGCCGCGGCCTTCGCGGATCTCGATGGTCATCGAGCGGCTGACCACGTCGCGCGAGGCGAGGTCCTTGGCGTTCGGCGCGTAACGCTCCATGAAGCGCTCGCCGTTGCTGTTGCGCAGGATGCCGCCTTCGCCGCGCACGCCCTCGGTGATCAGGCAGCCGGCGCCGTAGATGCCGGTCGGGTGGAACTGCACGAACTCCATGTCCTGCAGGCCGAGCCCCGCGCGCAGCGCCATGCCGCCGCCGTCGCCGGTGCAGGTATGCGCCGAGGTCGCGGAGAAGTAGGCGCGGCCGTAGCCGCCGGTGGCCAGCACCACGCCCTGGGCACGGAACAGGTGCAGCGTGCCCTCGGCCATGTCGAGGGCCAGCACGCCGCGGCAGGCGCCCTCCTCGTCCATGATCAGGTCGAGCGCGAAGTACTCGATGAAGAACTGCGCGTCGTGCGCCAGCGACTGCTGGTACAGGGTGTGCAGGATCGCGTGGCCGGTGCGGTCGGCGGCGGCGCAGGTGCGCTGCGCGATGCCCTGGCCGTAATGCGTGGTCATGCCGCCGAACGGACGCTGGTAGATCTTGCCGTCCTCGGTGCGGCTGAAGGGCACGCCCTGGTGCTCGAGTTCGATGATCGCCGGGATGGCCTCGCGGCACATGTACTCGATCGCGTCCTGGTCGCCCAGCCAGTCCGAGCCCTTGATGGTGTCGTAGAAGTGGAAGCGCCAGTCGTCCTCGCCCATGTTGCCGAGCGCGGCCGAGATGCCGCCCTGCGCGGCCACGGTATGGCTGCGGGTCGGGAAGACCTTGGTGATGCAGGCCGTCTTCAGGCCCTTCTGGGCCAGGCCGAAGGTGGCGCGCAGGCCGGCGCCGCCGGCACCGACCACCAGCATGTCGAACTTGTGTTCCTCGATCCTGTATGCGGACACGTGCTCAGACTCCCAGGGTGGCGATGCGCAGCACCGCCAGCACGCCGGCGATGGCCGCCAGCGCGCAGACGAAGATGTTGGCGAGATGCGCGATGCCGGCCAGCAGCGGCGCGTGGATGTAGTCCTCGATGATCACCTGCAGCCCCAGCTTGGCGTGCCAGAACGCGGCGACGACGAAGGCCAGCAGCACGCTGGCGTTGAACGGATCGGACACGATGGCCCGCGCGAAATCGTAGTCAGCGCCGGACAGGCCGATCAGCAGGCCGAGCAGGTAGATCCCGGCCAGGACCAGCGCGATCGCGGTCACCCGCTGCCACAGGAAATGGCTGGTGCCGTCCTTCGCCGAGCCCAGGCCGCGCGCGCGCTTGAGCGGCGTCCGCAAATCCCTTCCGATTCCGCTCATGCCTGCCCCCAACGCGCCAGGACCACCACCCACGCGAGCACGACCAGGACCACGCTGCCGATCACCGAGATCCAGCTGCTGCGGATGAAGTCGGGGATCGCGAACCCATGCCCCGCGTCCTGCACCAGGTGCCGGATGCCGTTGATCAGGTGGTAGGCCAGGGCCCAGGTGAACCCGAACAGGACCACCTTGCCGAGCGGGGATCCCACGCAGGCGACGAATTCGGTCCAGGGCCCACGACCGGCGGCCAGGGCGCCCAGGCCCCAGACCATCGCGAGCGCTCCCACCGCGAGGACCATGCCGGTCGCGCGATGGGTGATCGAGGTCATCATCTGCACCTGGCGCTTGTAGACCTGCAGGTGCGGCGACAGCGGGCGTTCGCGGACCCGCGGCGACGCGGGCGAATCAGGAGCAGCCATGGCGGGTACGCTCTCCGGGCTGGGCGGCGGGGGCCGCGAGGCGGTGGCTCAGAAGTCGATGCATCGGCCGTTCTTTTCCCAGTCCCCGTAGCGCGTGGGCTCGGGACCGTCCCGGCCGCCGACCTCGGCGGGGCACGGGGACGCCTTCGGCGCTCCGTCGGCCGGCGTCCCGGCAGGCGGGACCTGGGCGTCTTCGGGCGCTGGGGCGGGAGTGGCTTGGCCTATCATCGACGCGTTCACAACCCCGCAAGTTTACGACCCGCCCCCGATGCCCGACAACCCGCAACCCGCGCCAGGCCACGAATTCGCCCTGCCCGGCCATGCCGTCCTCGCCATCGCCGGGCGCGATGCGGTGGCGTTCGCGCAGGCGCAATGCATGAACGACGTCGCCGCGCTGGGCGATGGCCAGTGGCAGTGGAACGGCTGGCTCACGCCCAAGGGCCGGGTCGTCGCGCTGTTCGCCCTGCTGCGGCACGACGCCGATACGCTGTGGATGCTGCTGCCGGATGCATCCGCCGCCACCCTCGCCGCCGACCTGCAACGCTTCGTGTTCCGCAGCAAGGTGACGCTGACGCCGCTGGACATGCCGGTGGCGGGTCGCTTCGGCGCGCCCCGGCAAGCACAAGGCATTACGTTCGCCAAGGCAGGGGACGGCGGGGTCGAACTCGACATGGGGGGCGATGGCGGGCCGCGCACCCTGCGGATCGGCCCGATGCCGGCATCGATCGATGCCGATGCCCTCGCCTGCTGGAATGTCGCCGACCTGGCGCATGGCCTGCCCCGGCTGGACGCCGAACAATCGTCGCAATGGACGCCGCAGCAGCTCTCGCTCGAACGCCTGCGGGCCTTCAGCGTGAAGAAGGGCTGCTATCCCGGCCAGGAGATCGTCGCGCGCACCCACTTCCTCGGCCAGGCCAAGCGCGGGCTGGCCCTGTTCGACGCCACCCCTGCGCCGGCAGCCGGCAGCGATGTGGTCGCAGGCGGACGCGACATCGGCACGGTGGTGTCGGCGGCCTCAGGCGCGTGCCTGGCGGTGCTCCCGCTGGAACGCGAACCCGGGCCGCTGCAGGCCGAAGGCATCGCCCTGCACGACCGCCCACTGCTCGGCGGGCTGGCGCGCTGATCAGCCCGCCAGCGCGTCGGCCGCGGCGACGATGTCCTCGTCCTTCGGGATCACCAGGAACGCCGCACCGGCCAGCGGCGTATAGGTGTCCGCGCCGACCACGCGCCTGATCGGCTTGCCGCCGAAGCCCGCCTCGGTGATCGCGGTGATCACGCCCTCGCCGATGCCGGCGCTGAAGCGGCCTTCGTCGACCACCAGGATGCGGTCGCAGCCGCCCGCATGCTTGGCGATGGCCGCATGGTTGAGCGGCACCAGCCAGCGCAGGTCGACCACGCGCACCTTCCAGCCATGCTTGCGCTCGATTTCGCGCGCGGCACGCAGGCTCATCGGCATGCCGTTGCCAAAGCTGAAGATCACGCAGTCGGTGGCATCCGGGTTGTAGACGCGCTCCTCGCCCGGCACCAGCGCCTGCTCTGGCGCCGGGTACTCGGTCAGCCACTGGCCGTCGCCGGCCTCGTACAGGTCCTTGGTCATGTACAGCGCGATGGGTTCGAGGAAGGCGGTGACGCGGCCGTCCACCTTGGCCAGCGCCGCCAGCGTGCGCAGCATCATCGCGGCATCGTCGCCGCGCGACGGGCAGCCGACCACCAGGCCCGGGATGTCGCGCAGCGCGGTCACCGAGTTGTCGTTGTGGAAGTGCCCGCCGAAGCCGCGCTGGTAGCCGAGGCCGGCAATGCGCACGACCATCGGGTTGCGGAACTGGTCGTTGCTGAAGAACTGCAGCGAGCAAGCCTCGCCGCGCAGCTGGTCGATGGCGTTGTGCAGGTAGGCCAGGTACTGGATCTCGGGGATCGGCAGCATGCCCATGTTGGCGAAGCCCTGGGCCATGCCCAGGATCATGGTTTCGTCGAGCAGCGTGTTGAACACGCGCTTGTTGCCGAACGCCTTGTGCAGGCCCTTGGTGACCGTGTACACGCCGCCCTTCTGCGCCACGTCCTCGCCGAACAGCAGCGTCTCCGGGTACTTGGCGAACAGGTCGTGCAGGGCCTGGTTGATCTGGATGACCAGGTGCTTCGGCACCTGCTGCTCGGGCAGCTTGTCCTCGCCGCCGAAGGCCTTGATGCGGGCTTCATGCGATGGCGCGCGGGTGGCCTCGGCCATCACCTTGTCCGGCGTGTACGGCGCCAGCGGTCGCATCACGTGCGCCAGCGTCTCGATGCGCGGGCGGCGATCCGCGTCCTCGGCGGCGGCGAAGCACTTGCGGCGGGTGTCCTCGTACTGGGCGAGGACCTCGTCCTTCGTCATCGCCCCGGACTCCAGCGCGATCGCGGCCGAACGCAGCAACGGATCGCCCGCCTCCACCGCGCACAGCTCCTCGATGCTGCGCCACTCGATCTCGAAGTCGGTGCCGGCGTGGCCCATGATCCGCTGGGTGCGCAGGTGCAGGAAGGTCGGGCGGCGCGTGCGGCGGCAGTGTTCGGCCGCGCGCAGCACGTCGCCGTAGCCGCTGGCCAGGTCGAGGCCGTCGGCGAAGAAATAGTCGAGGTCGGGGCGGTTGCGGAAGCTCTCGCCGATCCAGCCGGTCGGCGTCTTCACCGAGATGCCGATGCCGTTGTCCTCGCACACGTACAGCACCGGCGCCGGCAGCTTCTGGTAAGCGGTCCACGACGCGGCGTTGAACGCCGTCTGCGCGGTCGCGTGGTTGGCCGAGGCGTCGCCGAACGAGCAGATCGCGATCGAATCGTCGGGGATCGGCAGGCCGACGCCGAGGCGCTTGCCGGCTTCGATCGCCACCGCGGTGCCCAGCGCCTTCGGCAGGTGCGAGGCGATGGTCGAGGTCTGCGGCAACACCCACAACGGCTTGCTGCCCCACACCTTGTGGCGCCCGCCGCTGGCCGGGTCCTCCGCGCTGGCGGCGAAGCTCAGCGCCGAATCCATGATCGGATCCATGCCCGGCAGCTTGCGGAAGCGCTCGGCCATGAAGCCGCCGCTGCGGTAGTGGAGGAACGCCGGGTCGGTGTGGCGGGTCGCGCGCGCGACCATCGCGTTGCCTTCGTGGCCACTGGAGCCGATGGTGTAGAAGACCTTGTTCTGCACCCGCAGCACGCGCGCCATCAGGTCAAGGTGGCGCGAAATCAGCTGCGATTCGAACAGCTCGCGGAAGCCCCGGGCATCCAGCGCGCTGCCGTCGAGGATGGCCTCGCCAGGTGCCGGCTTCGGCAGCGACTCGCCCTGCCAGTCGCGCACGAAGGCCTGGAAGTTGACGTCGCAGATCTCGGCGCGGTTGAGGCCCTTCATGCGGGCCGGGATGGGGTTGGGAACGGTCGCGAACATGCGCTTCTCCCCCTCTCCCGCGTGCGGGAGAGGGCTGGGGTGAGGGTGTCAGGAAGAACGGTCGATCAGGGCATGCGCCACGGCGCCAGCGTCGCGCATCGGCACGAAGCCGGGGGTCTGAGCCACCCGCTTCAGCCAGCGCTCGACCTGCGGGAAGCCGCCGAGGTCGAAGCCGCCCTCCTCCGCCACGTGGGTGTAGGCGAACAGGGCGATGTCGGCGATGGTGTAGCACTCGCCGCCGAACCACGGCAGCCGGTGCAGGTGGCGCTCCATCGCGGCCAGCGCCTCCTCGCCCGAGGCCTTCAGCGCCGGCAGCGAGGCACGCCGGGGATGGTCGGCGGCGAGGTACTTGTGGATGAAGCGCGAGACCGCGATGCAGGGCTCGTGGCTGTACTGCTCGAAGAACATCCATTGCAGGGTCTTGGCACGCGTCCAGCGATCCGCGGGCAGCAGCTCGGAGCCCTCGGCCAGGTAATGCAGGATCGCGTTCGACTCGGCCAGGGTGCGGCCATCGCCGAGCTTCAGCACCGGCACCTTGCCGCGGTCGTTCATCGCCAGGAACTCCGGCGAGAGCTGCTCGCCGCGGGTGATGTCGATCTCTTCCCAAACATGGGCGATGCCGAGCTGCGCGCAGGCCAGCTGCAGCTTGTAGCAATTGCCCGAGCTGGACATGCCGTACAGCGTGATCATGCGAGGCGCGTCCGGTTGAGGGCCCACTCGGCGCGGGTCTGGCCCCAGACGTCGACGGCATGCACGTCCAGCGGCGGCGGCAGCGCGCCCGGGCCGCGGTTGCGCGAACCGAGGCGACGCGCGACCGCCTGCGACGCCGTGTTGGCCGGCGCGATCGAGTGGATCACCTCGTCCCAGCCCAGCACGTCGAAGGCGAAGTCCATCGCCGCGGCGCAGGCCTCGGTGGCGTAGCCCTGGCCGCGCGCATCCGGGTGGAAGGAATAGCCCACTTCGGTCCCGGGCCAGCCATCCGGCTGCCAGGGGCCGGCCTGGCCCAGCCATCGGCCGCTGGCTTTCTCGACCACCGCGAACATGGCGAACCCCTGCAGCATCCACGCGCCCGGCATCTGCAGGAAGCGCCGCCAGGCATCGTGCCGGGGCACCGGGCCGCCGATGTGCACCGACGACGGATCCGCCAGCATCGCGGCGAAGCGCTCGAAGTCACCCGCCTGCGGCACGCGCAGCAGGAGGCGTTCGGTCTCCAGGGTCGGCCCGACGTTCGTCATCCGCTCACCACCCTCACCCCATCCCTCTCCCGCCAGCGGGAGAGGGAGAAAAAGATCAGAACGCGTTGATGCCGGTCAGCTCGCGGCCGATCACCAGCTGGTGCACGGTCTCGGTGCCTTCGTAGGTGATCACGGATTCGAGGTTCAGCGCGTGGCGGATCGCCGCGTGCTCGGTGGTGATGCCGGCGCCGCCGAGCAGGTCGCGGCATTCGCGGGCGATGTCGATCGCCATCCGGCAGTTGTTCCACTTCGCCAGCGAGACCTGCTGCGGCTGCATCGTGCCCGCATCCTTCAACCGGCCGAGCTGCAGCGACAGCAACTGCGCCAGGGTGATGCGGCGGGCCATGTCGGCCATCTTGATCTGCGCGCTCTGGGTCGCCGCGACCGGGCGCCCGAACAGGATGCGCTCCTTGGTGTAGTCCACCGCCTCGGACAGGCAGGCGACGGCCGCGCCGATCGGGCCCCAGGTGATGCCGTAGCGGGCCTGGGTCAGGCAGCCCAGCGGCCCCTTCAGGCCCTTCACGTTCGGCAGGCGGCTGCTGTCCGGCACGCGCACGTTGTCGAAGAACAGCGCGCTGGTCACGGACGCGCGCAGCGACATCTTGTGCTTGATCTCCTGGGCGGTGAAGCCGGGCATGCCCTTCTCCAGCAGGAAGCCCTGGATGCCGTCCTCGGTCTGCGCCCAGACAATGGCGATGTCGGCCAGGTTGCCGTTGGTGATCCACATCTTGGAGCCGTTGATCACCCAGTCGTCGCCGTCGCGCTTCGCGTGGGTCTTCATGTTCGCGGGGTCGGAACCGCCATGCGGCTCGGTCAGGCCGAAGCAGCCGATCACCTTGCCCGCGGCCATGTCCGGCAGCCAGCGCATGCGCTGCTCCTCGGAACCGTAGGCGTAGATCGGGTACATGCACAGCGAGCTCTGCACCGACACGAAGCTGCGGATGCCGGAATCGCCGCGCTCCAGTTCCTGGCAGATCAGGCCGTAGCTCACGCCGTTGAGCCCGGCGCAGCCGTATTGCTCGGGCAGCGAGGAGCCCAGCAGGCCGAGTTCGGCGATTTCCGGGATCAGCTCGCGCGGGAAGCGCCCCTGGTCGAAGGCGTCGCCGATGATCGGGATCACGCGCTCGTCGGTGAAGCGGGCCACGGTGTCCTGCACCGCGCGCTCTTCTTCGCTCAGCAGGGAACGGACGTCGTACAGGTCGTAGGGATGCAGGGCCATGGCGGAAGCGGTTTCGGACGATCCGCCATTGTATTCGTGCAGGCCGCGCAAACGGTACGTGCGATCCGTAAAACAAAGGCCGGCGATCTGCCGGCCTTTGCGGGAAAGCCTTGCGTTTCGATGGTCAGCGGGAGACCGTGCCGTCCACCGCCGCCACCTGCGTCACGACCTGGCCATCGATGACCGGCAGGCGCGTGCCCGGCTTCTGGTCCATGCGGATGGTGCGGGTCTCGCCGTCGAAGCTGTAGCGCACGTCGTAGCCGACGGTGCGGGTGTCGTCGCCGAGGGCGATGCGCTTGCCCGGCTTCGCGTCGGTGCGCATGGTGCCGGTGCTGCCGTCCGGATTACGGTAGGTGACGTTCCAGGCCACGGTGCGCGACTGCGTGGAGGTGCGGTCGACGGTGCGGCAGCGGCGATCGGTGCGGCTCACCACCTGGCCCCCGACGTGGTTGCGGTCGACGCGGTTGCCGATCACGCCACCGGCGACAGCGCCAGCCACGGTCGCGGCCTTGCGGCCATCGCCGCCGCCGACCTGGTTGCCGACCAGCCCGCCGATCAGCGCACCGGCCACGGTGCCACCGACGTTGCCGTCGCGCTCGGGCATGCGTTGCTGCACCACCACGTCCTCGCAGACTTCCTGCGGGCTGCTGCTGGTGCTGGTTTCGCGGACCGGCTCGCTGCCGATCACGGTGGCGTACAAGGGCTCGCGCTCGGTGATCGGGGTGACGTCGAGGACGTCCGCGTATTCAAGGCGCCCCGAGGCCGGGATGGCGGCATCCAGCGGCAACGGCTCGCCGTTCGGGCCCAGGATGTCGGCGTTGGCGTTCAACGGGGCCGCGACAGGCGCCGGCTGGCTGTCGCCGCGGCTGTTCATGTAGCCGGCGGTGGCAACGCCGCCCACCAGCAGTGCGGCCAAGGCGATGACGAGGGTGTTCTGCTTCATGCGCGACTCCACGATGTCGTCTGCTTCGACGGGACGGTCCCTGTTCCGCGCCGATTCCAGCAGGCCAGGGCTGAATCGCGGTGAAGCACCCGCCATGACCGACGCTTGCCGTTCACGCGCGTGAACGCCATGTGCATGCTAGCGTTCCATCCATCCGATGCCGTCGATCCGCCATGGCCAATCCCCTGCTCGCCCCCGTCCTCGGCTTCCTCGGCAAACTGAGCTATCCGCGGCTGTTCACCCTGAGCGCGATCCTGTTCGCGATCGACCTGGTGGTCCCGGACTTCATCCCGTTCGCGGACGAGTTGCTGCTGGGCCTCGGCACCCTGCTGCTGGCCAACTGGAAGAAGCGCAAGTCGCCATTGCCCCCGCCGGGCGACCCCGCGCGCTGACGTGCGCCTGGTCGACAGCCACAGCCACTTCGACGCCGCGGAGTTCGACGCCGACCGCGCCGCCGCGCATGCCCGCGCGGTCGCCGCGGGCGTGGTCGCGCAAATCGTCCCGGCGGTCGACGCCGCGGGTTGGCCCAAGCTGCGCCAGACCTGCGCCGGCCTCCCCGGCCTGTGGCCCGCGTACGGCCTGCATCCGATGTACCTGGACGCGCACCGCCCGGAACACCTGCCGGCATTGCGCGCGTGGATCGAGCGCGAACGCCCGCTGGCGGTCGGCGAATGCGGGCTGGACTATTTCGTCGAAGGCCTCGACGCCGAGGCGCAGTCGTTCTACTTCGACAGCCAGCTTCGCCTTGCCCGCGAATTCGACCTGCCGGTGATCGTGCACGCCCGCCGCGCGGTCGATGCCGTGATCGCCGCGATCCGCCGCATCGGCGGACTGCGCGGAGTGGTCCACAGCTTCTCCGGGAGCGCCGAGCAGGCGGCGCAGCTGCACCGGCTCGGCTTCCTGCTCGGGATCGGCGGGCCGGTGACCTATGCGCGCGCCAACCGCCTGCGCGGGATCGTGGCCGGCATGCCGCTGGAGCAGTTGCTGCTGGAAACCGACAGCCCCGACCAGCCGGGCGCCGCGCATCGCGGCCAACGCAACGAGCCGGCGCACCTGCTGGAAGTGCTCGACGCCATCGCCACGTTGCGCAAGGAGCCGCGGGACGACATTGCCGCCGCGACCCGCGACAACGCGGTGCGCCTGTTCAACCTGCCCGCTTCGGCTTGAGCAGCAGCTCGATCGCCTTGCCCACCGCCGCGAACGCGAAGGCCCCGGTGACATGGGTCGCCGCGCCCAAGCCGGCGCCACAGTCCAGCTTCAGCGCCTCGTCCTTGCCCAATTGCGGACGGATGCCGCAGACGCTGCCATCGGCCTGCGGGTAGCGCACGTTCTCCAACGAGTACACCGCCGGCACGCCGAAGTAGCGGTCGTGGTTCTTGGGGAAATTGAACTCGCCGCGCAGCTTCTTGCGGATCAGCGAGAGCATCGCATCGTGCTCGGTGCGGGAGAGGTCGCGCACCCGGATCTGGGTGACGTCGCTGCGCCCGCCGGCAGAGCCCACGGTGATGATCGGCTGCTTGCGGCGGCGGCAGTACGCGATCGCCTCGACCTTGCTGCGGAAGCTGTCGCAGGCATCCAGCACCAGGTCGCCGGGGACATCGAGCAACTCGCCGAGGTTGGCCGGGGTGAGGAACTGTGGGCGGAGGTCGAGCACGATGCGCGGGTTGATCGCACGGCAGCGCTCGGCCATCGCCTCGATCTTGGCGCGTCCGTACTGCCCATCCAGCGCGGGCAGCTGGCGATTGGTGTTGGACACGCACAGGTCGTCGGCATCGACGAGGGTCAGCTTGCCGATGCCGCTGCGGGCCAGTGCCTCGACCGCCCAGGAACCCACCCCGCCCACCCCGACCACGGTGACGTGGCAGGCCCCCAGGCGCGCCAGCGCACCCGCCCCGTACAGGCGGTCGATGCCGCCGAACCGATTCCGCGCCTGCTCTGCCATGGCGCCCAGTTTAAGCGGCGCAAGCGCGTGGTATCGTCCCGGGCAATCCATCGCAGCAGGAGCCGCCATGTCCTCCGTCGACCCGAACCGCCGCCCCTCGAATGCCGGCCGCTACCTGTTCCTGCTGATCCTGGGCCTGGTGCTCGGGGTGGTCGCCACGGTCATGGCGATGCGAGCGCTGGAGCAGCGCAAGGACCATTTCCCCGAGGCGCTGATGCACGTCCAGCAATGGCACATGGGCCAGCTCAAGGGCGACATGGAGCAGAACCGCTGCAACGCCACCGACGTCCTGCCGCATTTGCAGGCACTGCGCCTCTCGGCGAACGACCTCGAGGCCGCCTTCCCCGACCTCCGCGACGATGCACGCTTCAAGACCGCCGCATCGGCGATGCGTGCCGCGGCCGACAAGGCGGTGGCCAACCCGCCGCTGACCTGCGAAGGCGTGGGCGCCGCGATGAAGTCGCTGGGCGAGTCCTGCAAGGCCTGCCACCAGGACTTCCGCAGCTGAGCCGCATGCCGCCGCGACTGCCGCTGGACATGCTCGATCGCCACCCGCCGCGCGCGCGATGACCGCCGAGTGGCTCCTGTACCTGCTCGCGGGCCTGCTCGTGCTGGCCGGCCTGGCGGGCACCGTGTTGCCTGCGCTGCCCGGCGTGCCCCTGGTCTTCGCCGGCCTCCTGGTCGCCGCATGGACGGATGGATTCGAACGGGTGTCGTGGGGGTGGCTGGCGCTGCTGGGCGTACTGACCCTGTCGTCGATCGTCGTGGACCTCTGGGCGGGCGCGGCCGGCGCGAAACGCGTGGGCGCAAGCCGGCTGGCGGTCGTCGGGGCGACCGTGGGCACGCTGGGCGGACTCTTCCTCGGGCCGCTCGGCTTGCTCGCGGGTCCATTCCTGGGCGCGCTCGGCGGCGAGCTCCTGCATCGGCGCAGCATCGAGGCCAGGCACATGGGCGATGCCGCCAAGATCGGCTTCGGCACCTGGCTCGGCCTGCTGCTGGGCGCCGTGCTGAAGCTGGCGCTGGCGTTCGCGATGCTGGGCCTGTTCGGACTGGCGTGGTGGCTGTGAGGCTCGGCTTCACGCCACGCTGAACGGGCTCCGCCCACAGTGCGGCCTGCCTTCCCGGGACCGACCCCGATGCCCGCACGCTGGAGCCGCAAGCGCATGGCTTGGACGATCGTCATCACCATCCTGGCGACGCTGCTGGTCGTCGCCCTCGCCGCCAATTTCAAGACGCCGGAGAAATCGCTCGAACGGAAGATCGAGCATCGCTACGCGACCGACGACCCGCAGTTCCGCCGCGAGATGGGGGTCATGCTCGGCCCCGGCATCATCCACGGCAACGTGGTGACCGACCTCGAGAACGGCGACGAGATCTTCCCGGCGATGCTCGCGGCGATCCGCGGCGCCCAGCGCACCATCACCTTCGAGACGTACATCTACTGGTCCGGCGACATCGGCACCCAGTTCGCCGACGCCCTCGCCGAGCGCGCGCGCGCCGGGGTCAAGGTCCATGTGATGCTGGACTGGGCCGGCAGCATCAAGATGGAGGACGACCTGCTCGAGCGCATGCGCGGCGCCGGCGTCGACATCCAGCAGTACCGGCCGCTCAAGTGGTACAACGTCGGCCGCCTCAACAACCGCACCCATCGCAAGCTGCTGGTGGTCGACGGCACGGTGGCCTTCACCGGCGGCGTCGGCATCGCCGACCAGTGGGAAGGCCATGCGCAGGACGCCGACCACTGGCGCGACCTGCACTTCCGCATCGAGGGCCCGGTGGTGGCGCAGGTGCAGGCCGCCTTCAACGACAACTGGATCAAGACCACCGGCGTGGTCCTCAACGGCCCGGACTATTTCCCCGCGGTGCAGCCCGCCGGCGACATGGATGCGCACATGTTCATCGCCTCGCCGGCCGGCGGCAGCGAGAGCATGCACCTGATGTACCTGATGGCGATCGCCGCGGCCGAGCGCTCGATCGACCTGGAGGCCGCGTACTTCGTCCCCGATGCCCTGATCATCAAGGCCCTGCAGGCGGCCCGGCACCGCGGCGTGCGCGTGCGCGTCATCGTCCCCGGCAAGCACATCGATTCGGAAACCTTGCGCCTGGCCTCGAAGGCGCACTGGGGCGAACTCCTGCTGGCGGGCGTCGAGATCTACGAATACCAGCCCACGATGATGCACAACAAGCTGCTGGTGGTGGACGGACTGCTGACCTCGGTGGGCTCCACCAACTTCGACGTGCGCAGCTTCCGGCTCAACGACGAGGCCAGCCTCAATGTCTACGATGCCGCCTTCGCCGCGCGCATGACGGAGGTGTTCGAGGCCGACCTCAAGCCGACGGTGCGCTACACCCACGCCATGTGGCAGCAGCGCCCGCTGAAGGAAAAGCTGTTCGAGAAGTTCGTGCTGCCGCTCAAGTCGCAGCTGTAGCCCGCCACGGCGGGCTGCCGCCTCAGTCGCCGTAGACCAGCCAGCGACGCGCCTCGGTTTCGTCGGAGAACACGCGGATCGCCATCCCGCGCTCGCGGCACAGGATCTCGCCGAACTCGTTGCCCGCAATGTCGTCGCGCAATTCGACGAAGGCCGTGCGGATGCGGGCGAAGCCGGCCTCCTCCATGGCCTGGGCCAGGCGCTCCAGCTCGCCGGTCTCGACGGTCGCCGCGAGGTCCTCGACCACCAGCAGGCGATCGACGCCCTGCGACGCGCATTCCGCCCCCAGCATCCGCCACATCGCGATCGACACGTCGATCGAGTCGACGCCATCGAAGACATGGGCCCGGAGGTAGCCCGGGCCTGGCAGGTACTGGATGCGGAAGCCCGGGCCGTCGACGGTCCGGGCCGCGGTCACGCGACCACCACCGGGATCTTGCCGATCCGCGCCTGCCATTCCTTCGGCCCGGTCTGGTGCACCGAGGTGCCCTGCGCGTCGACCGCCACGGTCACCGGCATGTCGCGGACCTCGAATTCGTAGATCGCCTCCATGCCGAGGTCGGCGAACCCGACCACGCGCGCGGCCTTGATCGCCTTCGACACCAGGTAGGCCGCGCCGCCCACCGCCATCAGGTAGGCGGACTGGTGCTTGCGGATCGCCTCGATCGCCGCCGGGCCGCGCTCGGCCTTGCCGACCATGCCCATCAGCCCGGTCTGCGCCAGCACCTGCTCGGTGAACTTGTCCATGCGCGTGGCGGTGGTCGGGCCGGCCGGGCCGACGACCTCGTCGCGCACCGGGTCGACCGGGCCGACGTAGTAGATGAACTTGCCGCGCAGGTCGACCGGCAACGCCTCGCCCCTGTCGAGCATCTCGACCATGCGCTTGTGCGCGGCGTCGCGGCCCGTGAGCAGCTTGCCATTCAGCAGCAGCACCTCGCCCGGCTTCCACGACGCGACGTCTTCCCGGGTCACCGTGTCCAGATCGACGCGACGCCCCTTGGACGCGTCATAGGTGAGCTGCGGCCAGTCCTCCAGCGAGGGCGGGTCGAGCATCACCGGCCCGCTGCCGTCGAGGGTGAAGTGCGCATGCCGGGTGGCCGCGCAGTTCGGGATCATCGCGACCGGCAGGTTCGCGGCGTGGGTGGGATAGTCCTTGACCTTGACGTCGAGCACGGTGGCCAGGCCGCCCAGGCCCTGTGCGCCGATGCCGAGCGCGTTGACCTTTTCGTACAGCTCCAGCCGCAGCTCCTCGGCGCGGTTGGACGGGCCGCGGGCCTGCAGCTCGGTGATGTCGATCGGCTCCATCAGCGCTTCCTTGGCCAGCAGCATGGCCTTCTCAGCGGTGCCGCCGATGCCGATGCCAAGCATGCCCGGCGGGCACCAGCCGGCGCCCATGGTCGGCACCGTCTTCAGCACCCAGTCGACGATGGAGTCGGAGGGATTGAGCATCGCGAACTTCGACTTGGCCTCGCTGCCGCCACCCTTCGCCGCGACGATCACGTCGACCTTCGCGCCCGGCACGATCTTCACGTTGACCACCGCCGGGGTGTTGTCGCGGGTGTTGCTGCGCTTGCCGGCGGGATCGGCCAGCACGCTGGCGCGCAGCCGGTTGTCAGGATGGTTGTATGCGCGGCGCACGCCCTCGTTGACGGCGTCCTCCAGCGAACCGGTGAAACCCGCCCAGCGCACGTCCATGCCGACTTCGAGGAACACGGTGACGATGCCGGTGTCCTGGCAGATCGGCCGGTGGCCTTCCGCGCACATCCGCGAGTTGATCAGGATCTGCGCGATGGCATCGCGCGCGGCCGGCGATTGCTCGCGCTCGTAGGCGGCGGCGAGGCTCTTGATGTAATCGACCGGGTGGTAGTAGCTGATGTACTGCAAGGCGTCGGCGATCGACTGGACCAGGTCGTCCTGGCGGATCGGCGCGGGCGCGGCGGAATCGGGGGACATGCGCATCCGGGTGGGCGGGGGGATGCCGCCATTTTACGCCGGTTCGCCGTTTCACCCCGGCCTCGTCCCGAACCGGGCACACTGGCCGGATGCCGCCACCGCTCCCCGCCCAGCAGCTCAATTTCCGCCAGCGCCTCGGGGCGATGCGCAACATCCCGCCCTTCCTCCGCGGCATCTGGGAGACCAGCCGCCCGCTCACGCTGGCCACCATCGGCCTGCGCCTGGTTCGCGCCTTCCTGCCGATCGCGACCCTGTACGTCGGCAAGCTCATCATCGACGAGGCCCTGCGGCTGGTCGGCGCGGGCGTGGCCGGCGACGTCGCCGAGGCCTGGCAGCGCGGCCAGCTCGACCACCTGATGGTCCTGCTGGGGCTGGAATTCGGCCTGGCGATCGGCTCCGACTTGCTGGGGCGGATGACCAGCTATGTGGACACGCTGCTGTCGGAGCGCTTCACCAACGCCACCAGCATCCGCCTGATGGAGCACGCGGCTGAGCTGGACCTCGAGGATTTCGAGGATGCCGACCTGCAGGACAAGCTGGATCGCGCGCGGCGCCAGACCATGGGCCGGATGAGCCTGATGGGCCAGCTGTTCGGCCAGGCCCAGGACGCCATCACCGTGCTCAGCTTCGCCGCCGGCCTGCTCGCCTATGCGCCTTGGCTGATGGTGCTGCTGGCGGTGGCGCTGGTACCCGCCTTCATCGGCGAATCCCACTTCAACGCGTTGAATTACTCGCTGAATTTCCAGTGGACGCCGGAACGCCGCCAGCTGGAATACCTGCGGCAGATGGGCGCGAGCGTCGAGACCGCGAAAGAGGTCAAGATCTTCAACCTCAACCGCTTCTTCATCGAACGGTTCCGCACGCTCTCCGACAAGTTCTACCAGGCGAACCGGCGCTTGGCCGCGCGCCGCGCGGCCTGGGGCACCGTGCTGGCGGCGCTGGGCACGCTGGGCTACTACGTGGCCTACGCCTACATCGCCTGGCGCACCGTGCGCGGCGACTTCAGCATCGGCGACCTGACCTTCCTCGCCGGCAGCTTCCGCCGCCTGCGCCAGTTGCTGGAGAGCCTGCTGACCGGGTTCTCGCAGGTCGCCGGGCAGGCCCTGTACCTCGACGACCTGTATTCCTTCTTCGAGATCGAACCGGAGATCCGCAGCAAGCCGGGGGCGCTGCCGGTGCCGGCGCCGATCCGCCGCGGCTTCGTGTTCGAGGGCGTCGGCTTCCGCTACGAGGGCAGCGAGCGCTGGGCGCTGCGCGGGCTGAGCTTCGAGCTGCATGCCGGCGAGGTGCTGGCCCTGGTCGGCGAGAACGGCGCCGGCAAGACCACGCTGGTGAAGCTGCTCGCCCGCCTGTACGACCCCGACGAAGGCCGCATCCTGCTGGACGGGCGTGACCTGCGCGACTACGACCTCGACGACCTGCGCGCCAACATCGGGGTAATCTTCCAGGACTTCGTGCGCTACCACCTGACCGCGGCGGAGAACATCGGCGTGGGCCAGATCGACGCGATGGGCGACCGCGCGCGGATCGAACGCTCCGCGCGCAAGGGCATGGCCGACGAGGTCGTCGCCGGCCTGCCGCGGGGCTACGACCAGGTGATCGGCCGCCGCTTCAAGGACGGCGTGGACCTGTCCGGCGGGCAGTGGCAGAAGATCGCGATCGCCCGCGCCTACATGCGCGATGCGCAGGTGATGATCCTCGACGAGCCCACCGCGGCGCTCGACGCACGCAGCGAGTACGAGGTGTTCGAGCGCTTCAAGGAATTGTCGGACAACAAGACCGCTGTGCTGATCAGCCACCGCTTCAGCAGCGTGCGCATGGCCGACCGCATCCTGGTCCTCGCCGACGGCAAGGTCGAAGCCAGCGGGACTCACGCCGAATTGATGGCGCAGGGCGGACGCTACGCCGAGTTGTTCGAGCTGCAGGCCGCGGGGTACCGTTGAGCGCACATCCACGCCTTGGGAGGGGAAGTCGATGAACGCAGCGCCGAAGTGGTTCATGCCGGTGGCCGTGCTGGCCGTGTTGTGGAACCTGATGGGATGCATCGCCTTCGCCGGCGACCTGATGCTCACCGCGGACGACGTGGCCCGCCTGCCGCCCGAGCAGCAGGCGATGTACGCGGCCCGCCCGGCCTGGGCGGTGCTTGCGACCGGCGCGGCGGTGGTCGGCGGCTTGCTGGGCAGCCTCGGCCTGGCCTTGCGCAAGCGTTGGGCGCGGCCGCTGCTGGTGGTGTCGCTGGTCGGCCTGGTCGCGCAGGACATCGGCATGTTCGGGCTTACCGATGCCGTGCGCAGCGCCGGACCCGCGCCGCTGATCATGCAGGGGCTGGTGCTGGTGATCGCGATCGGGCTGGTGCTGTTGGCGCGCAAGGCCGTGCATCGCGGCTGGATCGCCTGATGCGGGCCGGGCTGCGCTGGCTCGGCCTTGTCATCCTCGCGCTGGCGCTGGATGCCTGCGCGAAGACGGAGGCACCGATCGCCGGCGTGCCCGCGCCCGCCAGCCCGCCAGCCGCGAGCGTGGCCACCGCGACTGCCCCCGGGGTGCGGGTGATCGCCACCGGACTTGCCCACCCGTGGGCGGTGGCGATCCTGCCCGGCGATGCCGGCTTCCTGGTCACCGAGCGCCCCGGGCGCCTGCGCCGCATCGCGCCGAACGGCACGGTCTCGGCACCGCTGGCCGGCGTGCCCGCGGTGTTCGCGCAGGGTCAGGGCGGGTTGCTGGACGTGGTCCTCGACCCGGGCTTCGCCGACAACCGCCGGATCTGGCTCAGCTTCGCGGAACCCGGGGAAGACGGCACCGCCGGCACCGCGGTGGCCACCGCTACGCTTGGTGAGGACGCGCTCAACGATGTCCACGTGCTCTACCGCCAGGTGCCCAAGCTGGCCGGCGGCGCGCACTTCGGGTCGCGGATCGCGTTCGATGGCAAGGGCCATGTCTTCATCAGCCAGGGCGAGCGCAACCAGAAGGCGATGGCGCAGGACCTGGACGTGCTGCAAGGCAAGCTGGTGCGCCTCAATCTCGACGGCACGATGCCGGCGGACAACCCGTGGGCCGGCGCGCCCGGGGTGCGCAGGGTGGTCTGGAGCTACGGCCACCGCAACATGCAGGGGCTGGCGGTCGACCCGCGCAGCGGCCGCCTGTGGCAAAGCGAACACGGCCCGCGCGGCGGCGATGAGCTGAACCTCCCCGAGCCAGGCAAGAACTACGGCTGGCCGGTGATCAGCAACGGCATGGACTACGCCACCGGCCGCCCCTATCCGGAGACACGCGGTCGCGAAGCCCCCGGCATGGAGCAGCCTTACCACGCCTGGGAACAGTCGCCGGGACTGTCCGGCATGGCGTTCCTGACCGGCCACCCCGGCAGTCCCTGGAACGACAGCCTGTTCCTCGGCGCACTCGCCCAGCAGGCGCTGATCCGCCTGCAACTCGATGGCGACCGCATCGTCGGCGAGGAACGGCTGCTGGCCGACCGCGGCGAGCGCATCCGCGACGTGCGGGTGGCCCCGGATGGCACCGTGTACGTGCTGACCGATGCCGACAATGGCCGCCTGCTCGCGCTGATCCCGCCCACTGGCGGCTGATACCCCCGGTCGTTTGCGCGGAATCAAACGCGAGGCCGCCGCGCCGCGTAAAATGCGCGCCGACACCGCTGCAATCCCCTGCGCATGGCCTCCCCATACGGCACCGAAACGGTGCTCGACGTCCGCCACTGGACGGACGCGTACTTCAGCTTCACCACCAGCCGCGACGACGGCTTCCGCTTCGACAACGGCCAGTTCGTGATGATCGGGCTGGAGGTCGAGGGCAAGCCGCTGATGCGCGCGTACTCGATCGCCAGCGCGAACTGGGAAGAGGAACTCGAGTTCTTCAGCATCAAGGTGCAGGACGGCCCGCTGACCTCGCGCCTGCAGCACATCAAGCCCGGCGACACGATCCTGATCGGCCGCAAGCCGACCGGCACCCTGCTCATCTCGGACCTGCACCCCGGCCGCAACCTATACCTGCTGTCCACTGGCACCGGCCTGGCGCCGTGGCTGGCGGTGATCAAGGACCCGGCGACCTACGAACGCTTCGAGAAGGTGATCGTGGTGCACGGCGTGCGCGGCGAGCCCGACCTCGCCTACCGCGACTACATCAGCCGCGGCCTGCAGTGCCACGAGTACCTCGGCGAGGACGTGCGCAAGAAGCTCCTGTACTACCCGGCGGTCAGCCGCGAGGACTTCTTCTGGCACGGGCGCCTGCAGCGCGGGCGGGTCACCGACCTGCTGGACGGCGGCCGGGTGGCCGCGGACCTCGGCCTGCCGCCGCTGGACCCCGCGCACGACCGCGCCATGATCTGCGGCAGCCCGCAGATGCTCGCGGACTTCCGCGCGATCCTCGACCGCCGCGGCTTCACCGCCTCGCCGCGGATCGGCACCGCCGGCGAATACGTGTTCGAGCGCGCCTTCGTCGAGAAGTGAGGCCGGTGGCCGCGGCTCAGCGCATGCCGTGGCGCAGCCAGAGCCGGGCCGCGCGCTCGTCGCCGAACACGCGCACGTCGTAGCCGCGCTCGCGCGCCAGGATCTCGCCGACCTCGACCTGCGCGATCTGGTTGGCGTGGCCCTCCACGTAGGCCACGCGGATGCCCTCGAAGCCCATCCCCACCATCGCGTGGACGAAAAGCTCGAGTTGCTCCGGCGGCGGTGGCTCGCCCTCCATGTCGTCGACCACCAGCAACGCGGCGGGGGCCACGCGGCGCACCTCGCCGGCCAACGCCATCCAGTAATCCAGCGTGGTTTCGAGGGTGCCGTTGACCCCGGTCACGTGCGCGCGCAGCAGCCCGCCGTCGCGCTGGTACTCGATGCGGAACGGGGGATCGGGCGCGTGCATCTCAGGCCGCCAGCGCCGCCTCGATGTCGCGGGCCAAGGATTCCGGCTTGTCGGTCGGGGCATAGCGCTTGATCACGCGGCCATCGCGGCCGACCAGGAACTTCGTGAAGTTCCACTTGATCGCGTCGAAGCCGAGCAGCCCGCCCTTCTCGTCCTTCAACCACTGCCACAACGGATGGGCATTGGCGCCGTTCACCTCGACCTTGGCGAACATCGGGAAGCTGACGTCGTAGGTCAGCGAACAGAAATTGCGGATCTCGTCGGCATCGCCCGGCTCCTGGTGGCCGAACTGATCGCAGGGAAAACCGAGCACCACCAGTCCGCGCGGGCCGTAGTCGCGCCACAGCTGCTCCAGCCCGGCGTACTGCGGGGTGAAGCCGCACTTGCTGGCCACGTTCACCACCAGCAGGACCTTGCCGCGGTAGTCCGACAGCGGCTGCGGCGAGCCGTCGAGGGCGGCGGCATCGAAATCGTAGGCGGTCTTGGCCATGGGCGTCCTGCGGATTGGGGGATGGACGATTCTCGCCCGGATCGATGCCGCGTGCCTGCCCCGGCGAACGCCCCCGGATCCGCACGCCGGCCATGCCCTTCGTCACGCGCCCGCTCCGGCGGCCTGAGCTACCCTTGCGGTTTGCCCAGCCCACGCCGACGAGGCTTACATGAACCAACCGATCGCCGCCGCCCTGGCCCTCGCCATCGCCACCGCGCTGGCCGGCTGCGCCACCTCCCCCACCCCGGCCACCAAGACGGAGGCCCCGATGCCCGCCACCGCCTACAGCGGCGTGTTCGCCACCCCGAGCACGCTGGACCTGAACTACCCGCGCTTCGACCAGATCAAGGACAGCGACTTCGCCCCGGCGTTCGATGCCGGCATGGCCGAACAGCTGCGCGAGATCGACGCGATCGCCAACAATCCCGAGCCCCCGACCTTCCAGAACACCATCGTGGCGATGGAGAAGAGCGGGCAACTGCTGGACCGCGCCAGCAACGTGTTCTTCAACCTGGTCGGCACCGACAAGAACGACGCCCGCGACAAGCTGCAATCCGACTACGCGCCGAAGTTCTCCGCCCACCGCGACGCGATCACCCTCAACCCGAAGCTGTTCGCGCGGATCAAGGCGCTGCACGACGCCCGCGCGACCCTGGGGCTGGACGCGGTCGACCAGCGCCTGCTGGAACGCCGCTACGAGGACTTCGTGCGCGGCGGCGCGGCGCTCACCGATGCGCAGAAGGCGCGCATCCGCGAGATCAATACCGAGATGTCCAAGCTCGGCACCCTGTTCAGCCAGAACGTGCTGGCGGAGGTGAACGACTCGGCGGTGGTCGTGGACGACCGCGCGCAGCTCAAGGGCATGAGCGAGGAGCAGATCGCCGCCGCCGCGGAGGCCGCCAAGGCCCGCGGCCTGGCCGGCAAGTACGTGATCGCCCTGCTCAACACCACCGGCCAGCCGGCCGAGGCCCAGCTCGAGGATCGCAGCCTGCGCGAACGCCTGCACAAGGCCTCGGTCGCGCGCGGCAGCCGCGGCAACCAGTGGGACAACACCGCGATCGTGTCGCAGGTGCTGAAGCTGCGCGCCGAGCGCGCACGCATGCTCGGCTACGACACCTCCGCGAACTTCGTCCTCGCCGACGAAACCGCCGCCAACCAGGACAACGTCAACCGCATGTTGCGTGCGCTGGCGCCGAAGGCGGTCGGCAACGCGCGCCGCGAGGGCGCCGAGCTGCAGGCGATGATCGACGCCGAGCAGAAGGCCAAGGGCCAGCCCGGCTTCCAGCTGGCGCCTTGGGACTGGGCCTACTACAGCGAGAAGGTCCGCGCCGCCAAGTTCAGCTTCGACGAATCGCAGCTCAAGCCCTACTTCGAGATGCGCAACGTGCTGGAGAACGGCGTGTTCCATGCCGCGACCCAGCTGTACGGCATCACCTTCAAGGAACGCACCGACCTGCCGAAGTACCACCCGGACACCTGGATCTACGACGTGTTCGACAAGGACGGCAGCCGCCTCGCCATCTTCATCTGGGACCCGTACGCGCGCGCGTCCAAGCGCGGCGGGGCGTGGATGAACACCTACGTGGCGCAGTCCGGCCTGACCGGCGAGAAGCCGGTGGTGGCCAACCACCTCAACATCCCCAAGCCGTCGGAAGGCAAGCCCACGCTGATGACCTGGGACGAGGTGACCACCGCGTTCCACGAGTTCGGGCATGCGCTCCACGGCTTCTTCCAGGACGTGCGCTACCCGTACTACTCGATGAACGTGCCGCGCGACTTCGTCGAGTACCCCTCGCAGGTCAACGAGATGTGGGCCGACTGGCCGAGCGTGCTGGCGAACTACGCCAAGCATTACCAGACCGGCGCGCCGATGCCGAAGGCGCTGCTGGACAAGGTGATCGCCGCGTCTAAGTTCAACCAGGGCTTCGCGACCACCGAATACCTGGCCGCGGCGATGCTGGACCAGCGCTGGCACCAGCTGCCACTGGAGCAGATCCCCGACAAGGGCGGCGTGATGCCGTTCGAGGCCGAGGCGCTGCGCCTCGACGGCTTCGACTACGCGCCGGTGCCGCCGCGCTACAAGACGCCCTACTTCAGCCACATCATGGGCGGCTACGCGGCCGGCTACTACGCCTACATCTGGTCCGAGGTCCTCGGCGCCAACACCGAGCAGTGGATCCGCCAGCACGGCGGGCTCACCCTCGCCAACGGCGACCGCCTGCGCAAGTACGTGCTGGCGCCTGGCGGCGAGATCGAAGCTGGCAAGCTGTTCCCGAACTTCGCCGGCTACGAGGCCAGGATCGAGCCGCTGCTGGAAAAGCGCGGGCTCAGCACGAAGTAAGCGCGCCGCGCCCCGATGCGAAAACGCCGCCCTCGGGCGGCGTTTTCGTTGCTGCGGTCACAAGCCGTGGTGCCGCTCGATGGTCGCCTGGTCGAGGCGCAGGAAGCGCGCGGCGTTGTCGTAGAGGATGTCGCGCTTCTGCTGTTCGCTCAGGAACGGCGCCTGCCGGATCACCTCGATCGAGCGACCGATGGTCTCCGGCCACACCATGTTGTCGGAACCGAACATCACCCGCTTGCCGAAGCCGGCGTCGACGATCGCCTGCAGGTAGCGGTAGAACGCCGGCCGCGGCTGCGTGTACACGATCACGCCGACGTCCACGTACACCTGCGGGTGCGTGTACAGCACCGCCAGCAGGTCGTCGATCATCGGGTAGCCGGCATGCATCAGGTAGACCCGCAGCTTCGGGTGCCTGGCCAGCACCTCCTCGATCACCAGCGCGCTGTGCAGGCGCGCCCGGTAGTCCTTCAGCGGCGGCGCGAGGTAGGGCGTGCCCGGAGGACCGGTGCCGATGTGGATGCCGACCGGCAAGTCCAGGTCCTCGGCCATCTGCCAGAAGGGTTCAAGCCGGGGATCCGTCGGCGCGATGCCCTGGTACTGGGGCGCGATTTCCGCGAGCACGACGAGGTCGCCGCGGTCCTTCATCGCCTTGGCACGCGCCACCGCGGCGGCATCCACGTGCAGGATGTCGATGCCATCGCCCAGTCCGGGCAGGATCCGGTCCGGCGCCGCCTTGCGCCACGTGGCGATGTCTTGGTCGCTGTCGCCGCTGAGGACGCCGATGACGTCGTGTTTCTCGAGTTCTGCCAGCGTGCGCCGGCGCATCTCGTCGACCGTTTCCGGCGACCACACCGGGTCCTTGCAGGCGGGGCGCTTGAAGAGGCCCATGAACACGTCGGCATACGCCCCCTGGCCGGGATCCCACGCCGGGAACTCGGCGATCGGCGTGCACATGGCCAACGGTGGCGGCCCCTGGGCATCCGGGGCGAGCACATGCAGGTGCATGTCGAGGATGGGTTGGCGCTTGGCGACGGGCGCTTGGGCGGTGGCGAGGGGACTCGCGGCGAGCAGGCAGAGCAGCAACAGGCGCAGGAGCATGGGACCAACCTTGGTGGCGTTGCCATAGCGTACGCAGAAAGCAGGCCGGGGGTGCCAGCTCGGCCGACCGCTGGCGCGACGCGGGATCAGGCGTCGCGGGACTGCCTCTGCAGGACTTCGTCCAGCCCGCGGAGGTCGTCGAGCCAATGGCGATAGGCTTCCTCGTGCAGGTGCGGCGGCTGCCGCAGGATCCAGGCCGGATGCACCGTCGCCAGCGCCCAGGTGCCGTCGTGCAGGCGCTCCCAGGCGCCGCGGCGCTCCATCAGGCGGAAGCCCGCGCCGAACACGGCAAGCGCGGCGGTGGCGCCGAGGCAGACGATCGCCTGCGGCCGCACCCGCTCGATCTCGGCGGCCAGCCAGCTGCGGCAGGCCTGCACATGCGAAGGCTCCGGGTTGCGGTGCAGGCGCAGCTTGCCGCGCCGCTCGAAGCGGAAATGCTTCACCGCATTCGTCAGGTACAGCTGCGCGCGGTCGATGCCCAGTTCGGCCAGCGCGCGATCGAGCAGCTTGCCCGCCGGTCCGACGAAGGGACGCCCGGACAGGTCTTCCATGTCGCCGGGCTGCTCGCCGAGCACCAGCACGCGCGCATCCACCGGCCCCTCGCCGAACACGGCCTGCGTCGCCGGTTCCCACAGCGGGCACGCCCGGCATCCCTGCGCGGCCCTGCGTAAGGCGGCCAACGACGGGTTGCGCGAGGTGTCGGTCGCCGGTGGCTGCACCGCTGGCACGGGGATGCGACGCCGCGGCGCGACAGGCGCGCGTTCGGCCATGGCGCGCACGCGGGCACCGGCCCCCTGGATGAGCGTCGGCAGCAACTGCGCCTCGGGGAGGTGCCTCCAGTAACGACTGGGCATCTCCTGCCGCATCATCCGGGGATTGAGCCGCGCCGGGTTGAAGATGTGCGCGTAGTAAGTGCGCCACAGGTCTTCGCCGGCGTCCTCCGCGGGTGCGTCGCCGGGCGCGCCGCCGGGGCCGAAGCGCAGCACCTCGCCATCCCACAGCGCGCTCGCCTCGGGCGTGAGGATCGCCCAGCGCATGCCGGCGAACCGCCGCGCGAAGAACGGCGCGACCCGCTCGAGGATGTGATGCGCCGGTTCGAACCAGGCGATGAAGCGGTCGCGCTCGCCGGGCACCTCGCGGAAGCGCACGAAGGCCTTCATCTTGTGGCTGTCGCGGCGCACGTCCTGCGCCCATTGCATGGCCTGGCGCACGTCGGCGTCGGTCGGCACCGAGAGCAGGTGGCGCTCGCCGTTCGCCAATCGCCACAGCAGGCGGTAGAGCAGCGCATGTCGCGCCGGATCGCGGTGGCACAGCACGCACCCGGCCAACCCCACGAACGCGGCGGGCACCCGCGGCGCTTCGCGCACGGCGGGCGCGGCCTGGACGTCCGGCGCCGCCAGCAACCCGCCCTGCCCGCCTGCCTGCCAGTCCAGGTGCTCCGGCGCGATATCGGCGCGCAGCGCCGCGCGCGCGACGTCGCGGAAGGCGTCGAACGACCAGCCCGGCGCCACCGCCGCAGACCACCTCATCGCCACCCAATCATCCGAACAGGTCGGCCTGGCGCGGCTTCGGCGCGAGTTGCGCGCGCAATGCGCCCGGATCGTCGAGGCGCTGCCGCGGGTGGTGGTCGAGGGTCGCGATGAAGGGCAGCAGCTTCGCCATCGGCGCACGCAGGCGGGCCAGGTCGGCCAGCCGCAGGCGTGCATGCCGACGGGCCATCAGCACGCGCTTGACGTTGCGCACGCCCAGCCCCGGCACCCGCAACAAGGCTTCCTTGGGCGCGGTATTGAGGTCCACCGGGAATGCCTGCGGATGCCGCAGCGCCCAGGCCAGCTTGGGGTCGATGTCGAGGTCCAGCATGCCGCTGGCCGCGTCGGGCGCGATCTCCTCCACCTGGAATGCGTAGAAGCGCAACAGCCAGTCGGCCTGGTACAGCCGATGCTCGCGCTGCAGCGGCGGCGCGACCGGCGGCAATGCCTTGGACGCGTCCGGGATCGGACTGAAGGCGGAGTAATAGACCCGGCGCATGCGGTAGTCGCCGTACAGGCGATCCGACGCGAGCAGGATGTCGCGGTCGTTGGCCCCGTCCGCGCCGACGATCATTTGCGTGCTCTGGCCGGCGGGCGCGAAGCGCGGCGGGCGCGCCTTGCGAATGGGCGTGGCGATGCCGGCACTCGACGGCTTGCGCGCCTCCTTCGCCTCCTCGATGCGCCAGCGCAGCTGGCCCATCGCGCTGCGGATGCCGGCCTGCGACTTCTCCGGGGCGAACCGCTTCAGTCCGCCCTCGGTCGGCAGTTCCACATTGATCGACAGCCGGTCGGCGTATCGCCCAGCGGCCGCCAGCAGTTCGGGTGAGGCGTCCGGGATGGTCTTAAGGTGGATGTAGCCGGCGAAGGCGTGGTCTTCGCGCAGGCTGCGCGCGACCTCCACCAGCTGCTCCATCGTGTAGTCGCCGTTGCGGATGATCCCGCTGGACAGGAACAGGCCCTCGATGTAGTTGCGCTTGTAGAAATCGAGGGTGAGCCGCACCACCTCCTCGGTCGCGAAGCGCGCGCGCGGCACGTTGCTCGAGACGCGGTTGACGCAGTACGCGCAGTCGAACACGCAGAAGTTGGTGAGCAGGATCTTCAGCAACGACACGCAGCGGCCATCGGGCGTGTAGCTGTGGCAGATGCCCATGCCCTCGGTGCTGCCGATGCCGCCGGACTTGCTGGAATTGCGCTTGTTGGCGCCGCTGGACGCGCAGGAAGCGTCGTACTTGGCGGCGTCGGCCAGGATGGCCAGCTTGGTGCGGATGTCCACCCCCGCATTGTCCGGCCCGCGCATCGCAACGGGTGAGACCAGGGGCCGCGAACCTGTGCTGCCACGGCCGTCACGCTGAATCGTTCATCCTGTCCGCCTTGCGAACCCGTGGCGCGGCATCCATCCCCTTGCCACGCGCGTACATGCATCCGCCGATGACCGACCTGATCGTCCTGCGCCCGGAAGGCCTGTATTGCCCCGCCGGCGACTTCCATATCGACCCATGGCGTCCGGTGCCGCGGGCGGTCATCACCCACGGCCACGGCGACCATGCGCGCAGCGGTATGGGCGACTACCACGCGGCCGCGCCCGGGCTGCCGATCCTGCAATGGCGGCTGGGGGCGCAGGCCTACCACCCGCACGCCTACGGCGACGCCTTCGCGCTCGGCGATGCGCGGGTGTCGCTGCATCCCGCGGGCCACGTGCTGGGCAGCGCGCAGGTGCGGATCGAGGTCGATGGCGTGGTCTGGGTGGCGTCCGGCGACTACAAGCGCCAGCACGACCCGACCTGCGCGCCGTTCGAGGTCGTGCCCTGCGACGTGTTCATCACCGAGGCCACCTTCGGCCTGCCGATCTACCGCTGGCCGGACACCGCGGAGGTGGCGCGCGACATCGTGGCCTGGCGCGAGGAATGCGCCGCGCGCGGCGAAACCGCGATCCTGTACTGCTACGCGCTGGGCAAGGCGCAGCGCCTGCTCGCCGAGCTCGCCGCGCATACCGACCGCCCGGCCTTCCTGCACGGCGCGATCGACACCGGCACCGCGATCTACCGCGATGCCGGCATCCCCATGCTCGGGACGCGTCGCGTGGCCGACGAGGCGCGTGGCGGCGATTTCGCCGGCGAACTGGTGCTGGCCCCGCCCTCCGCCGCCGGCAGCCCGTGGATCCGCCGCTTCCGCAAGGCGCAGCAGGGCTTCGCCTCGGGCTGGATGCGAATCCGCGGCAACCGCCGCCGACGCAACTACGACCGTGGCTTCGTGGTCTCCGACCATGCCGATTGGCCGGCGCTGCTGCGCACCGTCCGCGAGACCGGCGCGCGCCGCGTCATCGCCACCCACGGCGCCACCGACGCGTTGGTCCGCGCCCTGAACGACGCCGGCATCGCCACGGGCGTGTTCCGCACCGACTACGGCGGCGACGACTGATGCGCCGCTTCGCCGACCTGTTCACCCGCCTGGATCGCAGCACCGGCACCGGCGACAAGCGCGCCGCGCTGGTCGCGTATTTCCGCGACGCGCCGCCCGCGGACGCTGCGTGGGCGCTCTGGCTGCTGTCCGGCGGCAAGATCGGCGGAAGCCGCGCGCGGATCGCGTCCAGCGGCGAACTGCGTGCCTGGATCGCGGAGGAGAGCGCGACCCCGTCGTGGCTGGTCGACGACAGCTACGACGCGGTGGGCGACCTCGCCGAGACCCTCGCCCTGCTGCTGGACGATCCCGCCACGCCGGCGCCCGACCTGCCCCTGCATGCCTGGATCGAGCAGCGCCTGCTGCCGGTCGCGAATGCCGACGCGGCATCGCGCCGCGAGGTGGTCGTCGCGGCATGGCGCAGCCTGCCGTTCGCCGAGCGCTTCCTGTTCAACAAGCTGTTGACCGGCGCATTGCGGGTCGGTGTGTCGCGCGGGCTGGTGCAGCAGGCGCTGGCCGAAGCCTCGTGTGTCGACATCGCGCTGATCGCGCAACGCATGCTGGGCGAGTGGAGCCCGAGCGCGGCGTTCCTGCAGCGGCTCACCTCGCGCGAGGCGCAGCCGGGCGATGCGGCGTCGCCCTACCCGTTCTTCCTCGCGTCGCCGCTCGAAGGCGAACCGGACGGGCTGGGCCCGATCGCGGACTGGCTGCTCGAATGGAAGTGGGACGGCATCCGCCTGCAGCTGATCCGCCGTGCCGGCGACATCGCGATGTGGTCGCGCGGCGAGGAACGCCTCGACGGCCGATTCCCCGAGATCGAAGCCGCGCTCGCCACGCTGCCGCGGGATGCCGTGCTCGATGGCGAGCTGCTGGGCTGGCGCGATGGCGATGCCCCGCTGCCGTTCACCGCGCTGCAGACCCGCATCCAGCGCCGCAAGCCCGGCGCGAAGACCCTCGCCGACACGCCGGTGCGCGTGCTCGCCTACGACCTCCTCGAGCTCGATGGCGACGACCTGCGCGCGCATCCGCTGGAGGCGCGCCGCGCCCTGCTGGAAGACCTGCTCGATCGCCATGGCGATCCGCGCATCGCGGTGTCGCCGCGGGTGGAGGCCGCCACCTGGGCGGATGCCGCCGGGTTGCGCGCGGGCAGCCGCGCACGCGGCGTCGAAGGACTGATGCTCAAGCGCCGGGCCGCGCCGTACCAACACGGGCGCAAGCGCGGCGACTGGTGGAAGTGGAAGATCGATCCGCTGACCATCGACGCGGTGCTGCTGTATGCGCAGGCCGGCCACGGGCGGCGCAGCACGCTCTATACCGACTACACCTTCGGCCTGTGGGATGGCGACGCGCTGGTGCCGGTCGCCAAGGCCTATTCCGGGCTGGACGACCGCGAGATCCTCAAGCTCGACGCCTGGATCCGGGCGCACACCACCGAGCGTTTCGGGCCGGTACGGGCGGTCACCCACCAGCAGGTGTTCGAGCTCGGTTTCGAAGCCGTCAACCGTTCGTCCCGCCACAAGTCGGGCGTCGCGGTGCGCTTCCCGCGCATCCTGCGCTGGCGCCACGACAAGCCCATGCAGGAGGCGGACCGCCTCGACGCCTTGAAGGCGCTGGCGCGATGACCGGCACGCCGCGCGCCCGCATCGATGCGCCCCTCGCCGAGTGGTTCGCACGCCAGGGCTGGACGCCCGCCCCGTTCCAGCGCAAGGCCTGGTCGCATTACCTCGCCGGCCGCGACGGCCTGCTGGTCACGCCGACCGGCAGCGGCAAGACCCTGGCCGCGTTCGGCGGTCCCTTGCTGCAGGCCCTGCGCGAACCCCCGCAGCCCAAGGCGAAGCGCGGCCAGCCGGCGGCACCGCGCACCCGTGTCCTGTGGATCACGCCCCTGCGTGCGCTGGCCAGCGACACCGCGCGCGCCCTGCGCGAACCGCTGGCCGCACTGGGGCTGCCGTGGACGGTGGCGATGCGCACCGGCGATGCCTCGGCGCGCGACAAACGCCTGGCGCGCAACGGGCAAGCCGAGGTGCTGGTCACCACGCCGGAGTCGCTGGCCCTGCTCCTGTCCTATCCCGAGACCGCGCCGCAACTCCACGGCCTGCGCGCGATCGTCGTCGACGAGTGGCATGAATTGCTCGACAGCAAGCGCGGGGTGCTGCTGCAACTGTGCCTGGCCCGCCTGCGCGCGTTGTCGCCGCGGGTGCGCACCTGGGGCCTGTCGGCGACGCTGGGCAACCTCGCCGAGGCGCGCGACGTGCTGCTGCCGCATGCACCCGATGCGCCGATCCTGGATGCCGCCCGGCCACGTTCGCTGACCCTCGACACCCTGTTGCCCGACGCCGGCGAACGCTTTCCCTGGGCCGGCCACCTGGGCCTGTCCCAGTTGCAGCGGGTGGTCGCCCGGCTTGCCGGCGTGCGCAGCACCCTGCTGTTCGCCAACACGCGCTCGCAGGCGGAGCTGTGGCACAAGGCCCTGCAGTCGGTTTGGCTGGACGATCCCGCCACGCTGGCGCTGCACCACGGTTCGATCGATCCCGCGCTGCGCCAGGCCGCCGAGCAGGGCCTGCGCGACGGCAGCGTGCGTTGCGTGGTGGCGACCTCCAGCCTCGACCTGGGCGTGGATTTCCCGGCTGTCGACCAGGTCATCCAGCTGGGCAGCCCGAAGGGCCTGTCGCGCCTGCTGCAGCGCGCCGGGCGCGCGCGCCACCGCCCGGGCGAAGCCGGCCACGTCCTCTGCGTCCCCACCCATGCCCTGGAACTGGTCGAGTACGCCGCCGCGCGCAAGGCCTTGCAGGCGGGCCGCGTGGAGGCGAGGACGCCGCCGCGCCTGTCGCTGGACGTGCTCGCCCAGCATTGCGTCACCCTCGCGCTGGGCGGCGGCTTCGATCGCGATGCGCTGTTCGCCGAGGTCCGCGGCACGCATGCCTTCGCCGGCCTGGACCCGGCCGACTGGCAGGCGGTGCTCGACTTCATCGTGCAGGGCGGCGCCGCGCTGGCGCATTACCCCGACTACCACCGCGTGGTGATCGGCGATGACGGCCTGTACCGCGTGATCGACCCCAAGGTCGCGTTCCGCCACCGGTTGTCGATCGGCACCATCGCCAGCGATGGCCATGTCTCGGTGCAATTCGCCAAGGGCGGGCGGCTCGGCGCGGTGGAGGAAAGCTTCATCGGCAGGCTGCGGCCGCGCGACCGCTTCCAGTTCGCCGGCAAGACCCTGGAGCTGGTCCAGCTGAAGGACATGACCGCCTACGTGCGCCTCGCCAAGCGGCCGGACGGCATCGTCCCGCGTTGGCAGGGCAGCCGGATGCCCCTGTCGAGCATGCTGGGCGCGGCGGTCGAGGCCGCGCTGTCCGGACCGCGCGACACCCCCGAGTTGCGTGCGGTGGCCCCGCTGCTGGACACCCAGTCCCGGATGTCCGCCCTGCCCGCGCCGGGCACGCTGCTGGTCGAGCAACTCGCCACCCGCGAAGGCTGGCACCTGTTCCTCTACCCGTTCGCGGGCCGCGCCGTGCATGAAGGGCTGGCCGCCCTGCTCGCCCTGCGCTGGGGACGCCTGCAGCCGAACACCTTCGGCTTCGCGGTGAACGATTACGGCCTCGCGCTCACCGCGCAGGCCCCACATGCGCTGGACGCGCTCCAGCTCCGCCGGTTGCTGGACGAAGCCGACCTGCTCGACGACCTGCAGGCGGCGTTGAACATGGCCGAACTGGCGCGCAGGCAATTCCGCGACATCGCCCGCGTCGCCGGCCTGCTGCCGCCCTCGCTGCCCGGTCGCGCGCCACGCTCGATGCGCCAGCTGCAGGCCTCCAGCGGCCTGCTGTTCGACGTGCTGGCCCGATTCGATCCGGGCCACCTGCTGCTGGCCCAGGCCCGGCGCGAAGTGCTGGACGCGCAACTGGACGTCCAGGCGCTGCGCACGACCCTGCGCGACCTCGGCGACCGTCGCTTGGCGATGCAGGCGCCGGCCGCGCTGACGCCGCTCGCCTTCCCGCTGTGGGCGGAAGCGATGCGCGGCAGCCTGAGCACGGAGGACTGGAGCACGCGCATGCGCCGCGCCGCGGACGCGCTGGAGCGCCGGCATGGATGACGGACTCGCGCTCGCGCTGGCCGGCGAACCGATGCGGCTGCTGGCGGATCGCGCGCTGTACTGGCCCGCGCGTCGGCGCTTGCTGGTCGCCGACCTGCACCTGGGCAAGGCCGACACCTTCCGCGCCGCGGGGATCGCGTTGCCCAGCGGCGGCACCGCGCTCGACCTTGGGCGGCTGGCGACACTGGCCCGATCCACCGGTGCGACCTCGGCGTGGATCCTCGGCGACGTCCTCCACGGACGATCCGACCTGCGCGCCTGGCGTCGCGCCTGGCATGGCTTCCGCGAGGCCACCCCGGCGCTGCAGATCGCGGTGGTCGGCGGCAACCACGACCGCGCGCTGGCCGGCGCCGGCCTCGACCTGGCGTTGCTGGGCGATGCCGTCGAGGAGGGGCCCTTCCTGCTGCGCCATGCGCCGGCCCGCGATCCGCACCGGCATGTGCTGTGCGGACACCTCCACCCCGTCCTGAAGCTGCCCGGGCTCGCGCGTGCACCGGCGTTCTGGCTGCGGCGCGACTGCACCGTGCTGCCCGCGTTCTCCGCGTTCACCGGCGGGACGCCGATCCGGCTCGCCGCCGGCGAGGCGGCGGTGGCCTGCAATGGCGAGGCGCTGGTCGAGGTCAGGCGAGCGACGTCGCCGGGTTGAGGTCCGCCGGCACCGGCGCCCAGCCCTGCGGCAGCCGCCTGGGATCGCGCAACAGCCGCTGCCGCGCCTCGTCAGCCTCCTGCTGCGCCAGCGGCACCAGCAGTTCCACCTGCTGGCCCAGCCTGCGCGCCACTGCCACGCCATCGCGCAGCAGCAGGCGCGCGCCGGACTGCCGCGGCAGCTTCTCGCCGGGCAGCAGGGTCCCGACCAGGTTCAGCGGATCGCTGGCGGCAACCACGATCCATTCGCCATCCACTGGGCGCTTGCGGATGGCACGCAGGGCCGCGACCGCTTCCGGCAATGCGTACTGCTCGCCGGCGAGGCCCGCCACGAAGCGGCCGCCGCGCAGTTCGCCCGAGGCCTCCATGCGCCGGTACACGCGCACGAGGTCGCGCCAGGGCGGCAACCAGTCGGCTTCGCGCTCGAGCAGGCGCCAGCACACCAGGCCATGGCGCCGCAGCAGGACGCGCGCCACGTGCTCGAGCGCCGCATCGTCGGTGCCGTCCTGCATGCCTGCGGGCGACGCCGGCCGCGCCAGCGCCCAGCGCCCGGCATCGCGGATGCCCGAGAACTGGCCGCGGCGCAGGCGCCGGCTCCCGGCGGGCGGGCGCTTGGCCTGCGGCAGCAGCAGCGCGCGCAACCCGCCGAAGCTGTCGCTGGTGACCTGGCCGCGCGCGACCAGTTCGGCCAGCGCGTCCTCCAGTTCCGGCTGCAACAGGCGGCAGCGCGCTTCCAGCTCATCGAAGAATTGCGCGCCATGCGCTTGGATGGCATCGCGCACCTTCAGCGCGCGCGAGGACAGCGGCGCGTCGTCGCGCCCGCCGCCGGCGAGCCGCGTCCAGCGCGCCAGTTCGCGCCGCGGCAGCAGCACCAGCGGGGTCGCGCGCACCGGCCCGCGCCCGCCCTTGCGGGTGTCCGCCGCGGGCGCGCGCAGGCGCGTCCAGGCGATGCGCCCGGCGCTGCATTGCGCATCCAGCCAGTCGATCGCGTAATCGGCGAGGCGCGTCGGCAGGAGTTCGGCTTCCCAGCTCGCCGCCGGCGCTTCCCAGCCTTCCAGCTGCGCCAGCACGCTGGCCAGCGCATCCGGACCGCGGAGGCGCGAACGCGCGCTCGCATGCTGCCAGTCGCACAGGAAGCGCATCGCATCCGCCGGCGAGACCGGTTCGATCTCGCGGCGCAGCCGGCCCAGGGTATTGCGATGGATGCGCGCGAGCAGGTGGCGTTCGCACCACTGCTCGCCAGCCAGCGCCGGATCGAACGACCCGCGCATCGCGGTGCCCTCGACTTCCAGCGCGGCGGCGGCCAACGCGACATCCCCCTCGCCCACGCCGAGCAAGGCCGCCAGCGTGGCCGCTCGCAGCGGGCCGCTTGCGCCCAGGCGGCCGCGCACCAGTTCGCGCAGCGCCTCCTCGCGCGACCACGCAACCGCGAACGCCGCCGGCACCCGCACCTCGGGATGGCGGGCCGCGCCGGCATGCACCGCCTCGACCTGATGCAGCCGCTCGGTCGCCACCCACAGGCCTTCGCCCACCTGCACGCGGGTCGCGCGACCGGCGGCGGCCAGCGCCTGTAGCCACGCCAGCCAGCCATCGCGCGCGGCTTCCGCCTGCGTCGCCACGCCGAGCTGCATCAGCGCCTCGTGCATCTCGTCCGGGTTGCGCGGCACCGGCCACGCGTCCTCACGCACGCCGGCGATCGCCTCGGCATCCAGCGCGCCGAGGTCGCGCGCCGCGGCACCGCCGAGGCCGCGGCCCTGCACCGCCTGGGTGCGACGCTCCTCCAGCGGCGCGTCGTCGAGGAAGGCGTAGGGCGCGGCGTTCAGCGCCTCCGCGGCGAACACGCTCGGCGCGGTGAGGTCGCGGGCGACGATGTCGATCGCGCCGGACTCGATGCCGCGCAGCACCGCCAGCCAGCCCTCGGCATCCATCGCCTCCTGCAGGCAGTCGTCGAGGGTCTGCCGCACCAGCGGGTGGTCCGGGACTTCGCGGTCGCCGACGATGTTCTCCAGGCAGGCCACCTGGTCCGGGAACACCGTGGCCAGCAGGTCCTCCGACTTCATCCGCTGCAATTGCGGCGCCACCTTCCTGCCCGACGAGAAGCGCGGCAACGCCAGCGCCGTCACGGCATTCCAGCGGAACCGGGTCGGGAACAGCGGCGCATCCAGCAACGCCTGCACCAGGATGTCGCGGGCGGTGTTCGAATGCAGGAAGCCGGCGACGTCGACCAGCGGGAAGCTGTGGCTGGTGGACAGCGACAGCACGATGGCGTTTTCGGTGGCCGCCGCCTGCAGCTCGAAGTTGAAGCTGCGGCAGAAACGCTTGCGCAAGGCCAGGCCCCAGGCCTTGTTGATGCGGCTGCCGAACGGCGCGTGGATCACCAGGTGGGTGGAGCCGGCCTCGTCGAAGAAGCGCTCCATCGCCAGTTGCCGCTGCGTCGGCAGCAGCCCGAACCCGGCCACCTGCTCCGCGCAGTACGCGAGCAACTGCCCGGACGCGGCGTCGCCCAGGCCCACGTCGTCACGCAGCCAGGCTCCGGCAATCTCCACGCCCTGCGCCAGCCGCTGCTGCAGTTCCTCGCGCAGGCGCGAGACCGCATACGACAGCGCGTCGCTGCGCCCGGGCGCTTCGCCCAGCCAGAACGGGATCGACGGCGGCGCGCCCTGCGCATCCTCGACCCGCAACCTGCCGGGCTCGATCTTGCGGATGCGGTAGCTGGCATTGCCGAGCTGGAAGATGTCGCCCGCCAGGCTCTCGATCGCGAAATCTTCGTTGACGGTGCCGATCGACACCGCCTGCGGCTCCAGCAACACGGTGTAGTCGCCGACGTCGGGGATCGTGCCGCCGCATTGGGTCGCCACCTGGCGCGCGCCCTTGCGCCCGCGCAGCTGGCGGTTCACCGCATCCCGGTGCACCCACGCGCCGCGCGTCCCGAAGCGGCTCGCGTAGCCCTCGGCCAGCATGCCCAGCACCGCATCGAAGTCGGTGCGCGGCAGGGCGCGGTAGGGCCAGGCCCGGCGCACCAGCGCGAACAGCTCGTCCTCGTCGCAGTCGCGGTTGGCGACCTCGGCGACGAGGCTCTGCGCCAGCACGTCCAGCGGCGCCTCCGGCATCCGCAGCTGGTCGAGCTCGCCGCGGCGGATCGCATCCAGCATCGCGGCGCATTCGAGCAGGTCGTCGCGGGTGGACGGGAACAGGCGTCCCTTCGGCACCCCGCCGACGTGGTGGCCGGCGCGACCCACCCGCTGCAGGAAGGCGGCGATGCTGCGCGGGCTGCCGAGCTGGCAGACCAGGTCGACGTCGCCGATGTCGATGCCCAGTTCCAGCGATGCGGTCGCCACCAGGACGGTCAGCTCGCCGCGCTTGAGGCGTTGCTCCGCGTCCAGCCGCAGCTCGCGCGACAGCGAACCGTGGTGCGCGGCCACGTGTTCCTTGCCCAGCCGTTCCGACAGGTGGCGTGCGGCGCGCTCGGCCATCCGTCGCGTGTTGACGAACACCAGGGTGGTGCGATGGGTCGCCGCCAGCGCCTGCAGGCGGTCGTAGACCTGCTCCCACTGCTCGTTGCTGGCGACCGCCGCCAGCGGCGTCGGCGGCAGCTCCAGCGCGAGGTCGCGGCGCTTGCCATGGCCGATGTCGACGATCGCGCAATCCGGCGTGCCGGCGGCATCCACGCGCCCGCTGCCGACCAGGTAGCGCGCGGCGGCGACGATCGGTTCCTGCGTCGCGGACAGGCCGATGCGGTTGATGCGGTGCGCGCACAAGGCCTGCAGGCGCTCCAGCGACAGCATCAGGTGGCTGCCGCGCTTGTTCGGCACCAGCGCGTGGATTTCGTCCACGATCACCGTGCGCACGCCCGCCAGCATCGCCCGTCCGGAGGCCGACCCGAGCAGCACGTACAGCGATTCCGGGGTGGTCGCGAGCAGGTGCGGCGGCCGTCGCCGCTGCAACGCGCGCTCGTTCTGCGGGGTGTCGCCGGTGCGCACCGCGGTGCGGATCTCGACGTCCGGCAGCTGCAGCGCGGCCAGCTCCTCGCGGATGCCCTGCAAGGGCAGCTCGAGGTTGACGTGGATGTCGTTCGACAGCGCCTTCAACGGCGACACGTACAGCACCAGGGTGGCGTCCGGCAGCCCGCTCGCCAGTCCTTCGCGCACCAGCGCATCGATGCCGGCGAGGAAGGCGGTGAGCGTCTTGCCCGAACCGGTGGGCGCGGCGACCAGCACGTCGCGGCCGCCGACGATCGCCGGCCATGCGGCTTGCTGGGCCTCGGTGGGGGCCGGGAAGCGGCGCGCGAACCAACCGGCGACCGCCGGATGGAACGCCTCGAGCGCGGGATGCACGGCCATGGCCGGATTATCGGCCGCGCTGGCCGGGCCGGCCTGAACGGGCGTCAGGAAGTCGATGCGCAGTTGGGCATTCACGCCCGCAGGCTGCGCGCCCGCCGTCTCTGATCCTGAGACGCGGGCGGCCTCAGCCGCCGCGGAACAGCCGGCGGTACTCCGGGGCAAGCACCGGCAACAGCACCGCCGCGGGGACGTCCGCCGTGCGCGTGCCATCGGAATACGGCCCGACCTGGTACGGCGGGAACACGAAGCGCAGCGCGCGGATGCGGCCGTCGGCATCCACCACCGGCTCGAAGCGGGCGAAGTTCGCGGCCTTGGGCGCGGTGCCGTCGGCGATCATCCTGCTGCCGTTCTCCAGCATCGCGGCGCGGTCCGGGCCTTCCACCGCATCGGCGTCGAGGCGCTGGGCGAGCCCGGTCATCAACTGCTCGCGGGCGGCATCGGCGACCACCTGCCAGCCGTCCGGCGCCACCACCAGCTTCTCGGCGGTGAGCCGCTCGTTGCGGTCCGGCAGCCAGGTGAAGCGCTCGACCAGCGGATTGCCGTGCGCACCGCCGGTGTAGCTGCTGCCGTCGGCGGCGACCACCACGATGCCGGGCGTGTCGACCAGGCCGGTGAACTGCAGGCTGAGGTCGTAGGGCGCCGTGGGTTTCTGCCCGCCCAGGCCCTGCACCGCCTGCATCAACTCGCCGCGGGCGGCATCGGCGTAGGCCTGCAGCGCGCGCGCCAGCTCGGGGTACTTCGCCGCCGACTTCGGATAGCTGATGCCGACGATGTAGTTCGGCGTGGTTTCGACCACGTCCGCCAGTACGACCGGGGCCGCGGCGGGCGGGGTCGACGTGGCGGCATCCTGCGCGGGCGGCGCGCGGCCACGGTCGCAGGCGGACGCCAGCACGGCGAGGAGGACGGCGGCGGCGAGTCTGGCGCGGGGCATGGCGGGAGCGGTTCGAAGCGTGGGGGAACGGTGCACAGGATAGCCAAGGCGCGGGTGAAGGGCTTGCGTCCGCGCAAACAAAAAGCCCGGCCGGAGCCGGGCTTTCCTTGGCGCGAGGCGCCAGGCGAATTACATCGCCTGCACTTCGTCGGCCTGCAGGCCCTTCTGGCCCTGCACGACCTTGAAGGAGACCTTCTGGCCTTCCTGCAGGGACTTGAAGCCGGTGCCCTGGATCGAGCGGAAGTGGACGAAGACGTCCGGGCCGCTTTCCGGGGTGATGAAGCCGAAGCCCTTGGCGTCGTTGAACCACTTGACGGTACCAGTCTGACGATCCGACATGTTTGCTACTCCTGGTGAACAGTTGGGATGGACACACGCCCCGCTTGGGGCGCGACTGTCGAGCAAGGGGTAACGCACACGATGTAGCGGATCGCGATGGATCTACCGCATCGGGTCACGATGTACCGTGATCCCGCTTGAAACAGTGGGCGCACCATACCCTGTTTTCGTGCACATGTGTGAATGGCGGGCAAGAAATTTTCCACCCGCCCGCGCCCCGGGCCGGGTGGTTCACCAGTCGGCCTGTTCCGGCAGCAGGCCGCGCAGCTCGGCGTCGGTCAGGTTGCGCCACTGCCCCGGCTTCAGGCGGCCCAGCTTCACGTTGCCGATCCGCACCCGCAGCAGCTGCTTCACCCGGTAGCCGAAGTGCGCCGCCATCAGGCGGATCTGCCGGTTCAGGCCCTGGGTCAGCACGATCCGGAAGCCCTGGCTGCCCAGCTTGCCGGTCTTGCACGGCAGGGTCGTCTGCCCGTGCACCGGCACGCCGCGGCTCATCCCGCGCAGGAACTCCGGGGTCACCGGGTGGTTCACCGCAACTAGGTATTCCTTCTCCAGCTTGTTCTCGGCGCGCAGGATGCGGTTGACGATGTCGCCGTTGCTGGTGAGCAGGATCAGGCCCTCGGAGTCCTTGTCGAGCCGGCCGATCGGGAAGATCCGTTGCTCGTGGCCGACGAAGTCGACGATGTTGCCCTTCACATCGGCTTCGGTGGTGGAGGTGATCCCGACCGGCTTGTTCAGCGCGATGTAGACATGCCGGCGCTTGCCCTTGGCCGCGGTGCGCGCGGCCAGTGAATTGCCGTCCAACCGCACCTCGTCGCCATCGGCCAGTTCGGCGCCGATGCGTGCGCGCACGCCGTTCACCGTCACCCGGCCTTCGGCGATCAGGCGGTCGGCCTCGCGGCGGGAGCAGGCGCCGGTGTCGGCGATGTAGCGGTTCAGGCGCATGGGGGGCGCATTCTACGCCCCGCGGGCTTCAGGCGCGCAGGGCGTCGAATTCGGGGTGCCGGCGCATCCACGCATCGGCATAGGAACACTGCGGATCCACCCGCAAGCCCTCGTTGCGGGCATGCAGCATCGCCGCCCGCACTAGGTCGCCGGCGATGCCGCGGCCTGCGATCGGCGGCGGCACGATGGTATGGGTGATCGCGATCGCGCTGTCCCCGCGCACGTAGTCCAGCACCGCCATGTGCCCGTCCACCGTCACGCTGAAGCGCTGGTGCGCCGCGTCGTGCCTGACCTCTTCCATGCGCTGCCTCCGGTGGGATGGAGCGGCTATCCCAGCAGGCTCTGCGTGAAATGGGCGAGAACCTTGGGTTCCAGCAGCACCGTAAACAGGACGCCATAGGCGGCGCCCCACAGGTGCGCGCTGTGGTTCACGTTGTCGCGGCCGCGGCGGTCCATCCACACGCTGTAGCCCACGTACAGGAGCGCGAACAGGAACGCGGGGATCGGCACCGGGATCGGGAAGATGATCAACTTCGACCAGGGGTCGAACAGGATGAAGGCGAACAGCACCGCCGCCACCCCGCCGGAGGCGCCCAGACTGCGGTAATGCGGGTCGTGGCGATGCGTCATGTAGGTCGGCAGGATCGAGACCACGATCGCCGACAGGTAGAACAGCACGTAGCCCAGCGGCCCCAGCCATTGCGTGAACACCTGCTCCACCGCGGTGCCGAAGGACCACAGCGCCAGCATGTTGAACAGCAGGTGCATCCAGTCGGCGTGGACGAAGCCGTAGGTGAGCAGGCGGTCGTACTGCCTGCCCCGCTCCACCGCCGGCGGCCACAGGATCAGGCGCTCCAGCAGGCGGCGGTCGCCGAACGCGCGCCACGACACCAGCACGGTGATGGCGACGATGGCCAGGGTGATGGAGATGCGCATGGCTCAGGCCGCCCGGTAATTGTCTTGCATCGGATAGGTGCGTGCATACGCGGCGAACGCCAATGCGGCAACGAACGCGAACACGGCGAAGAAGAACATCAGGAAGGCGTTCTCGCTGTAGCCGGTGGCGGCGATGCGCGCGGTGACCGCCTCGTTGCGCACCGCGACATTGGTGAGCAGCACCCACAGGCTGCCGAACGTGCTGGTGAGGTACCAGAACGCCATGATCACGCCCTTCATCGAGGCGGTGGCCTGGCTGTAGGCGAATTCCAGCGCGGTCGCCGACACCAGAACTTCGCCGAAGGTGAGCAGCAGGTAGGGCCAGGTCTGCAGCGCCAGGGACGCCTGCGCGCCGCCGTCGATCTCCAACTGGATCAAGCCAGCGAGTACCCACGCGATGCCGGCGAAGGCGATGCCCCAGCCCATGCGGCGCAGCGGGGTGGGGTCGTAGCCCATCCGCCGCAAGGCCGGGTACAGCAGCAGGTTGTTGAACGGGATCAGCAGCATGATCAGCAGCGGGTTCAAGGCCTGCATCTGCCCTGCCTCCTTGACCAGCCAGCTCGGCCACCACCAGCTGTCGTGCGGCACCGCCATGGCCTTGCCCTGGATCACCCAGGTGCTCGCCTTCTGGTCGAACAGCGACCAGAACGGGGTAGTCAGCGCGAACACGATCAGGATCCGCAGCACCGCGCGAACGCCATCCACCGCCGCATCCGGGTGGGCACCGCGCGCGCGCTCCAGCTGCATGGACACGCCGATGCCGCCGAACGCGATCAGCGCGCCCAATGCGAGGCAGGCGGTGATCACGAAGTGGAAGCCCTCCGGCCAGAACGCGGGCCCGGTCGCCCAGCAGGCCAGCATGAAGACCGCGAGCGCGGCGCCGGAAGCGGCCACCAGCAAGCCCGGCCTGCCCTGCCCGGCGACCCGCGAGGTCAATGCGGTACGTGCCACGTTGAAGAACGAATGCGGGTCTTCGCCGCGGGTCGGCGGCACGCGGACGTACTGCTTGCGACCCAGCCAGAAGATCAGCGTCGCGATGAACATCAGGATGCCGGGGATCCCGAATGCCACCGCCGGGCCGAAGTTGCGAAGGAACAACGGCATCAGCAGCGAGGCGAAGAAGCTGCCGAAGTTGATCGTCCAGTAGAACGCGTCGAACACGATCTTCGCGAGGTGCTTGTTCGCGGTGGTGAACTGGTCCCCGCAGAAGCTGACCACCAGCGGCTTGATCCCGCCGCTGCCCAGCGCGATCAGGAACAGGCCGGTGTAGAAGCCGGTGCGGTGGCCCTCGAACAGCGCCAGGCAAGCGTGGCCGGCGCAGTAGATGAGCGAGAACCAGAGGACGGTGTTGTACTTGCCGAAGTAGCGGTCCGACAGCCAGCCGCCGAGCAGCGGGAAGAAGTACACGCCGATCACGAAGCTGTGGAACACGTCCTTGGCGACCGACTGCCGCTCCGCTTCCGGCACGTAGGCCAGGATCACGCTGCTGACCAGGAACTGCACCAGGATGTTGCGCATCCCGTAGAAGCTGAAGCGCTCGCAGGCCTCGTTGCCGATGATGTAGGGGATCTGGCGCGGCAGGCGCGCGCTGGGGTCGGCCGCGATCGGCTGGTTCATGCGTGGGTCTCGGGTCGGGTTGCGGGCAGCCTACCGGATGCGGCGGTCAGGCCCACTCGGTCAGGCCCTCGCGCGCATACAGCGTCGTGAAGGACGGCCGCACCTTCAGCCGTGCCGCGAGCGCGGCCAGCTGCGGCCATTCGGTGGCGGGGCGCGGCATGTTGCGCGACCAGCGCATCAGCATCACCAAGTAGAAATCGGCGACCGTGGGCGCGTCGCCGAGCAGGAAGGGGCCGCCGGCGGCGAGGTGCGCGTCGATCCGCTGCCACTGCGCATCGATGCGCGGCGCGCAATGCGCGCGCACCGCGTCGGCCTGCGTTTCGCCCGCCGGTTCGCCGGGGTACCACCACTGGCGGAACAGCGGCTGCACCATGTTCGCGAGGTTGAACATCCACTGCAGGTAATCGGCGCGCCGCGGATCGCCGGCGGCCGGGGACAGGCCGGCATCCGGATGCCGTTCCGCCAACAGCATCGCCAGCGCCGCCGCCTCGTATTGGGGCTTGCCGTCCAGGACCAGGGTCGGGACCACGCCATTCGGGTTCAGCGCGAGGTATTCCGGGGTCTTCTGTGCCTTCGCCGCGGTATCCACCAGCCGCAGTTCGTGCGGCAGGTCGAGCTCGATGAGCAACCAGTGCACGAGGAAGCTGGCGGCGCCGGGGGCGTAGTACAGGGTGGTGGTCATCGAAGGATCCACGATGGGCAAGGCGCGAGTTTCGCATGCACGCCCGGCTGCGTCGGCATGACCTCGGGCACGCGGCCGCCCCGGGACGCTGGGCTACCATCGCCTGCCCTGCCATCGGGAACCCGACCATGCGCCCTGCCCTGCTCGCCGTCGCGCTGCTTGCCTGCGGCCTGCCCGCCATCGCGGCCTCGCCGACGTTGCTGACCGTCGCCGAACGCAGCGGCTACCGCGAGACCGGTCGCTACGACGAAGTGGTCGCGCTCTGCGAGGCGTTCCAGCGCGCGTACCCGGCGTCGGTACGCTGCTTCGACTTCGGCACCACGCCCGAAGGCCGGCCGATGAAGGCGATGGCGGTCTCCACCAGCGGGGCGCTGGAGCCGAGGACGGCGCAGGCGCGCGGCCTGCCGGTCGTCCTCGTGCAGGGCGGCATCCACGCCGGCGAAATCGACGGCAAGGACGCGGGCTTCAAGCTGGTCCGCGACCTGTTGCAGGGCAAGGCCGGCGCCGGCCTGCTCGACCGCCAGGTGCTCCTGTTCGTGCCGGTGTTCAACGTCGATGGCCACGAGAACTTCCGCGCCTGGAACCGGCCGAACCAGCGTGGGCCGGCGGAAATGGGCTTCCGCGTCACCGCGCAACGCTACAACCTCAACCGCGACTACGTGAAGGCCGACAGCCCCGAGATGCAGGCGATGCTGGGACTGGTGAACGCCTGGGACCCGCTGGCGATGCTCGACCTGCACGTCACCGACGGCGCCAAGTTCCAGCACGACATCTCGATCACCGGCGAACCCACCAATTCCGGCGATGAAGGCCTGCGCGAAGCCGGCCACGCGCTGAAGGACGGCATCATCGCCAGACTCGTGGCGCAGGGCTCGAAGCCGGTCGGGTTCTACCCGAGCTTCGTCGAGGACGACAACCCGGCGTCGGGCTTCGTGCACGGGGTCAGCACGCCACGCTTCTCCAACGGCTATTTCCCGCTGCGCAACCGCATCGGCATCCTGGTCGAGACCCACTCCTGGCGCACCTACCCGGAGCGCGTGCGCGCCACCTACGACACCGTGCTGGACGCATTGGAACTCGTCGCGGAGAACGGCCCACGCTGGCAGCAGCTCGCGCGCGATGCCGACGCACGCGCGGCGACGCTCGGCGGCACGTCGCTGCCGCTCGACTACAAGGCCACCGACAAGGTCCGCACCATCGACTTCCTCGGCTATGCCTACACGCGCACGCCTTCGGAGGTGTCGGGGGCGTTGATGACGCGCTACGACGAGTCGAAGCCGGAGGTGTGGAAGCTCCCGCTGCGGGACGAGCTCGTGCCGGGCACCACGATCACCCTGCCGCGCGGCGGCTACCTCGTCCCGCAGGCGCATGCGGTGGCGGTGGCCAGGCACCTGCTTGCCCACGGCCTCCAGTTCCGCGTGCTGACCTCGCCGTTGCGCGACGACCAGGCGCAGGCCTTCGTCGCGGATCGCGTGCAGTTCTCGCCGGGCTCGGTCGAAGGCCACCAGCGCACGAGCCTCACCGGCGCATGGACGCCGCAGCCCGCGCGGATCGCCGCGGGCGGCCTGTACGTGCCGATCGCGCAACCCAAGGCGCGGCTGCTGGCGAACATCCTGGAGCCGCAGGCGCCGGATTCGATGGCCGCATGGGGCGACTTCAACAATGCGTTCGAGCAGAAGGAATACATGGAAGGCTACGTCGCGGAGGAAGAAGCGCGGAAGATGCTCGCCGGCGACCCCGCGTTGAAGGCCGAGTTCGAGCGCAGGCTGAAAGGCGACCCGGCATTCGCCGGCAGTCCCGGCGCCCGCCTCGACTTCTTCTACCGGCAGCATCCGGCCTGGGACCCCGGCACGAATCGTTATCCGGTCATGCGCACGGACCGCGTCTACTGAACGATCAGCAGTTTTCGTACTTCCAGTTGCGGCGCTTGCCCTCGGCCATCCACGCGACCGCCTCCGACACCCGCCGGGCCCGCGTCTCCGGGCGCTTGGCCCCGGTGATCCACTCGATGTACTCGCGCCGGCACCCCGGCGGGAAGGCGTCGAATGCCGCCTTCGCGGCCGGCGACTGCGCGAGTGCGGCCGCCAATTCGGGTGTCGTCTCTGGCGGCGGCTTCGGGGCCGACTTGCGCGCCGGCGACTTCACCCCGGCCTCGTTCAACGCCACCGCCTTGCGCAGGTGCGCCAGCAGGGTGCGTTTCGGCGGCAGGTCGTCCAGCGACACCAGCTTGCCGTAGCTGCCCATGCCGTCGCGCGGCTCGCCCTCGCCGACCACCAACGCATGTTTCCAGAAACCGAACGACGCATGCTGCCTGAATGCCGCCATTCCGCACAGGATGGCGCCTGCGTGGACGAAGGTCGGCATGCCCCATTTGATCGTCTCCTCCACCGCTGGGCAGGCCTCATGTACCAGGACGCGCACGTGTTGGAGGATCGGCTGCGCGAAGGGGGCTGCGCGTTCGATGTAGGCGTCGATGCGGGGGTCGCGGGCCATGCACTTGCACCGTGGCGGTGACGGGGCCATTCTGCCTGCGGATGCCGACCACGGACAGGGGACGCGCATGGCCCAGGCCGAACGCAGGACAGGCGCGCACAAGTCGGGGCGCGCGTTGCGCGCGGAACTCAGCGAAGCACAACTGGACACCCTGGCCGAACTCGAACGCTATGGCTGGGAGCTCAAGTTCATCCGCCATCCGCTGTTCCAGGATCCGGTCGCGGTCCTGATGGATCCGGATCGCAAGGACTGCGCGGTGCTCGCCCGGGACGGCGTGCTGCAGGCCCAGCATCGGCTTCGCCTGCGGGGTCATTGACGTTGCGCGGAGCCTCCTCCCGTCGCGCTGCACCGTGGCTGTGGTTGGCCGCGTTGCTGATCGTTGCGTGGCTGCTGTGGCCCCGGTCGCCGGGCGTCGAGGCGCCGGCCATTCGGACCGCGCCTGCCGCGGGTGCCGCCGATCCCGGCCCGGCCCCCAGCCCGCCCGTCGCCGACGCCTCGCCCGCGCCATCGGCGGACACCGGGACGATGGCCGGGCTGCCCGCCGAGGCACGCCGCACGGTGCGCCTGATCCACTCCGGCGGCCCCTTCCCGCATGCGCAGGATGGCAGCGTGTTCGGCAACCGCGAAGGCCACCTGCCCCGCCAACCGCGGGGCTGGTACCGCGAGTACACCGTGGAAACCCCGGGGCTGAGGCATCGCGGTGCGCGCCGGATCGTCACCGGCGGCGATCCGCCGCAGGCCTGGTACTACACCGACGACCACTACGAGACCTTCCGCCGCTTCGACCCCGGTGCCCCCCGTCCATGAGCGCCTCCGGCTTCGACCTCGGCCTTTCCGATCCCGCCCGCAGCGGGGTGTTCTTCGTCGGCAGCGGCGACATCGCCACCCTCGACGCCGCCAGCCGGGATGCCGGCCTGCTCGCGCGGCGCATCGACCTGGCGGGCTGCACCGGCAAGCCGATGCTGATGCTGCGCATGGCGACCGCCCTCGACTTCCCGGCCGGCAGCGGCCGCAACTGGGATGCCCTGGCTGATCGCCTGCGCGACCTGTCGTGGTTGCCCGCCGCGGGTTACGCGCTGTTGTTCGAGGGGGCGGCCGATGTCCGGGATGCGGACGAAACCAGCTTCGAGACCCTGCTCGACCTGCTCGACGAAGCCAGTTCGGGCTGGCGCGCGCGCGGCATCGCGTTCTGGGCCTTCCTCGCGCTCCCCGACGAGGACTTCGTCGACGCGGATTGACGCACCACGCATACGATAAACCCCGCCTTGGCGGGGTTCGTCGTTGCTGCGATTGGTGCCCAAGAGGGGACTCGAACCCCTACGACCTAAGTCGCTACCACCTCAAGGTAGTGCGTCTACCAATTCCGCCACCTGGGCTGAAACGTTCCGGGCTGCGCCGGCCGCCTATTGTAGGCGGGATCACTGCGCCTGCGCAGGGGCCGGCTGCTGCGGCGCGGCCGGTGCGGGTGCCGGCACCGCGGCCGGAGCCGTGGCCGCCGGCTGGGCCGGGGCGGTCGGGATGGCGGCAGCGGGCGCGGCGGGCGCCGGGGCCAGCGGCTGTCCCATCACGCCGAGGTCGGGCTTGGCGTCCACGGTGCCCTGGCGCGCGGTCTTGCTGGCATAGACCGCCATGCCCAGGCTGATCGCGAAGAACGCGATGGCCAGCCACTTGGTGCTCTTGCTGAGGAAGTTCGACGCCCCGCGGGAGCCGAACACGGTGGCGGACGCGCCGCCGCCGAAGCCGGAGCCGGCCTGCGCGCCAGCGCCGCGCTGCATCAGGATGAGGGCGATCATCGCGATCGCGATGAGCACGTACAGCACGGTGATCAGTTGCAACAGCATCGTTCGTCTTCTCTCACGCGCGCGCCGTGGCGCGCAGTCAGGCCGCCGCGGCTGCCGCGATGGCCAGGAAATCGGTCGCGACCAGCGAAGCCCCGCCGATCAGCCCGCCGTCGACGTCGGCCTGGGCAAACAGGCTGGCCGCGTTGTCCGGCTTCACGCTGCCGCCGTACAGCAGGGGCAGCGAATCCGCGATTGTAGCATCGCGGCGCGCCACTTCGCCACGCAGGAACGCGTGCACGGCCTGCGCCTGTTCCGGGCTGGCGGTGCGCCCGGTGCCGATCGCCCACACCGGTTCGTAAGCCAGCACCGCGTCGGCCATCGCGCCCGCGCCCCCCGCTTCGAACACGGCGTCGAGCTGCTCGCGCAGGCGGTCCTCGGTGGCGCCGGACTCGCGTTCGTCCAGGGTCTCGCCCACGCACAGGATCGGCACCAGCCCGGCGGCCTTCGCGGCGACGAACTTGCGCGCGACCACGGCGCTGGACTCTGCGTGGTACTGGCGGCGCTCGGAATGCCCGACCAGGGTGTAGCGCGCGCCGACGTCGGCCAGCATCCCCGCCGCGACCTCGCCGGTGTACGCGCCCTTCGCGTGCTCGCTGACATCCTGCGCACCGAAGGCCAGGCCATGCCTGGCGTACTGCCAGGCCAGTTCGCCGAGGTACGGGAACGGCGGCAGGATGATGCACTGCACCCCGGCCGGCGCCGGGGCGGCGACCACCGCGTCGAGCAGCGTGCGCGCGAACGCGCGGTCGCCCTGCAGTTTCCAGTTCCCGGCGACGATCCTGCGGCGCATGCGCGGCTCCTGCGAAGAAAGGCGCAAGTCTAGCAACCGCCCCGGGCCGACGGCGCTATAGTCCGCGCGATGAACCGACCGCCCGCGCCCCGCGTCCTGCCCTATCGCAAGCCCACCGAGGGTCGCGATTACTGGGTCATCGACGACATCCTGCCCGACGCGGAGGCGATCCGTGCCCGCTGCCTGGCCAAGCCCGACTGGAGCCTGGGCTTCCCGCATACCACCGAGACCTGGCCGGGCCGTCGCGCGATCCCGGCGCTCGAACCTGGCGAGCTCGCCGAAGTCGAGGCCCGCGTCATGCACGCGACCGGAAGCCGCAAGCTGTGGGTCGAAGCCGCGCCTGATGGCAAGACGCTGAACCACAACTGCGTGCAGGCGGTCGGCGCGCGCGAGGCCGCCGCACGCCCGCACACCGACTCGCGCGCCCTGTGCCGGTATGCCGGCGTGCTGTACCTGAATCCATCGGCGCCGGCCGACAGCGGCACCAGCTTCTACCGCCAGCGCCTGCCGGGCGGCCAGCTCGGCGGCAATACGGTCGGCAAGCCGCACGACAACTTGGTGCAGGCGCTCGGCACCCGCTTCGTGCCACCCGATGCCTTCGTCGAGGACGTCCGCATCCCCAATCGCTTCAACCGGCTGCTGGTCTACAGCGCGGCCATGATCCACAGCGCCACCGCCTACTGCGGCGAACTGCTCGCCGACCAGCGGATGGCCGCGGTGTTCTTCTGGATGGCGTGAGCCACAGCGCGCCATCACGGCGCGCGACGGTCCAACCCGAAAAAGCAAGGCCGCCCTGCGGCGGCCTTGGCGCTCACTTCAGCTTGATCTCGCGCAGGCGCTCGTCGAGGTACCCCTGCGCCGTGATCGGCTCGGGGTAGCGGCTCGGGTTGTCGGCGCTCACGCAGTTCGGCAGCACGTCGATCAGGAAATCCGGGTTCGGGTGCAGGAAGAACGGCGTCGAATAACGCGGCTGGCGCGCCTTTTCGCCGGGCGGGTTGACCACGCGATGGGTGGTCGACGGCAGCACGTGGTTGGTCAGGCGCTGCAGCATGTCGCCGATGTTGACCACGATGGTGTCGGCGTCGGCCGTGTACGGCACCCACTCGCCCTTGCGCGACAGCACCTGCAGGCCTTCGGCGCTGGCGCCCACCAGCAGGGTGATCAGGTTGATGTCCTCGTGCGCGCCGGCGCGCACGTTGGGCACGTCGTCGGTGGTGATCGGCGGGTAATGGATGGGCCGCAGGATCGAGTTGCCGTTGTTGGTCTTGTCGGCGAAGTAGTCCTCCGGCAGGTCCAGGCCCAGCGCGAGCGCGGACAGCATCCGCGAGCCGAGCCCGTCCAGCGCGTCGTACAGCGCCAGCGCGCGCGCGCGGAACTCCGGGACCTCCGACGGCCACACGTTCGCCGGCATCGCCTCGGCGTACTTCTCGTCGCGCACCTCGCGGCCGACGTGCCAGAACTCCTTGAGGTCGAAGTACTTGGAATCCTTGGCGGTCTCCACGCCGAACGGGGTGTAGCCGCGCGCGCCCCCGCCGCCTGGCACGTGGTATTGCTTCTTCACGTCCTCCGGCAGCGCGAAGAACGCGGTGAACGCGTCGTACGCGCCATCGATGACGTCCTGCGGGATGCCGTGGCCGCGGATGCCGGCGAAGCCCCACTCGCGGTAGGCGGCGCCCAGTTCGGCCACGAACGCGGCGCGGTCGGTCTCGAAGCGGCGGATGTCGAGGGTCGGGATGTAGGGCTCGCTCATGGCTGGGGTTCGCTCGAAGGAGGCGGCAGTCTGCAACCGCCGCGATGGATCGGGATTGATCCGGATCAGGCCGCGGCGCGCACGGCGTCGGACAGGGCCTGCAGGGTGGCATCGACCAGGGCGGGGTCGTCGGCTTCCACGGTCACCCGCACCACCGGCTCGGTGCCGGAGGGACGCAGGAACGCGCGCCCGCGCCCGGCCACCGCCGCCTCGGCGGCCTGCAGCGCGGCGCGGACGCTGTCGGCCTCGGCCGGCCTGCGCCCCGCCTCGTAGCGCACGTTCACCGTCTTCTGCGGCACCTTGCCCAGGTCGGCCAACGCCACCTCCAGGCGGATGCCGCGGCGCCCCAGCACCTCCAGCACCTGCAACGCGCTGACGATGCCGTCGCCGGTGCTGGCACGGTCCAGGCACAGGATGTGGCCGCTCGCCTCGCCGCCGAGCACGCCCTCGTGCGCGAGCAGTTGCTGGTGCACGTGGCGGTCGCCGACCTTGGCGCGCACGAAGCCGATGCCGCGCTGGCCCAGCGCGCGCTCGAACCCGTAGTTGGTCATCAGCGTGCCCACCACCGGGCCGCGCAGGCGGCCGCTGTCCTGCCAGTCGCAGGCCAGCACGTACAGCAGGTCGTCGCCGTCGCGGACGCGGCCCAGCCCGTCCACGAACAGCACGCGGTCGCCGTCGCCATCGAAAGCGATGCCGAGGTCGGCGCCGGACGCCAGCACGCGTTCAGCCAACGCCTCGGGATGGGTGGAGCCCACGCCATCGTTGATGTTGAGGCCGTTGGGGTCGACCCCGATCGCCTCCACGCGCGCACCGAGCTCGCGCAGGACCAGCGGCCCCAGCTGGTAGGTCGCGCCATTGGCGCAATCGACCACGATGCGCATGCCGTCGAGGTTGAAGCCGCGCGGCACCGAGTTCTTGCAAGCCTCGACGTAGCGGCCGATGGTGTCGCGGGTGCGCACCGCCTTGCCCAGCCGCTCGGAGGCCACGGTGCGGAATGGCGCGTCCAGCGCGGCCTCGATCGCCAGTTCGGTGGCATCGTCGAGCTTCTCGCCCTGTGCCGAGAAGAACTTGATGCCGTTGTCGTGGTGCGGGTTGTGCGAGGCCGAGATCACGATGCCGCCATCGGCGCGCATCGAATGCGTCAGGTGGGCGACGGCCGGGGTCGGCATCGGGCCCATCAGCTGCACGTCCACGCCGGCGGCCACCAGTCCCGCTTCCAGCGCGGCCTCGAACATGTAGTTCGAGATCCGGGTGTCCTTGCCGATCAGCACCATCGGCTTGCGCCACTCGCGCTCCTTGCGCGCGGCGGCGACCAGCACGTGCCCGTAGGCATTGCCGAGGCGCAGCACGAAATCGGCCGAGATCGGCCCCTCGCCCACCCGCCCGCGGATCCCGTCGGTGCCGAAGTAGCGGCGTGCGCTCACGCGGCCTCCGCGTCGTCCGCCGGGGCCGGCCGCTTCATCAGCAGGGCCAGCAGGTGCGCGAGGCGGTCGCGCATCTCGCGGCGGTCGACGATCTGGTCGATGGCGCCGTGCTCGAGCAGGAATTCGCTGCGCTGGAAGCCTTCCGGCAGCTTCTCGCGCACGGTCTGTTCGATCACCCGCGGCCCGGCGAAGCCGATCAGCGCGCCCGGCTCGGCGATGTTGAGGTCGCCGAGCATCGCGAAACTGGCGGAGACGCCACCGGTGGTCGGATGGGTCAGCACCGAGACATAGGGCAGTCCCGCCGCGCGCAGGCGGCCCAGCGCAGCCGAGGTCTTGGCCATCTGCATCAGCGAGAACAGGCTCTCGTGCATGCGCGCGCCGCCGCTGGCGGAGAAGCAGACGTACGGGCAGCGCAGTTCCAAGGCGCGCTCGGCGGCCAGCGCGAAGCGCTCGCCGACCACGGAGCCCATCGAGCCGCCCATGAACGCGAAGTCGAAGGCCGAGGCGACCAGGTCATGGCCCTTCAGCTTGCCTTCCATCGCCACCAGCGCATCGCGCTCGCCGGTCGACTTCTGCGCGGCCTTGATGCGGTCGGCGTACTTCTTCTGGTCCTTGAACCGAAGCACGTCGACCGGCCCCAGTTCGGCGCCGATCTCGTGGCCCATGCCCTCGTCGAGCAGGCTGGCCAGGCGCACGCGGGCGCGGATCGCCATGTGGAAGCCGCACTTCGGGCAGACCTCCAGGTGTTCCTCGAGCTCCGGGCGATACAGCACCGCGCCGCAGCGGTCGCACTTTTCCCACAAGCCTTCCGGCACGCTCCGCTTGCGCTCCGCGCCGGTCTCGGTGCGGATGGTGGCGGGCATCAGTTTCTTGAGCCAGGACATCGGGTCGGGTCTGCTCCAGCCAGGCGCGGACCGGGGCCGCGCGGATCGGCAAGTCTAGCTCAGGCGCCGGCCGGCAAGCCGTCGAGCGCCCCGCGCAGCGGACGCAGGAAGTCGCCCGCGCGCCGGGCCGCATCGGCCTCGTCGGCGCTCCCTTCCAAGGTGGCGACCAGCGCACTGCCGACCACCACCCCATCGGCATGCGCCGCCATCGCCGCGGCGCTTGCGGCATCGCGGATGCCGAAGCCGGCGAACACCGGGATCCGGGCCATCGCGCGGATCGCCTGCAGGTGGCCGGCGGCATCGCCGGCGTCGAGGCGGTCGGCCCCGGTCACCCCGGCGAAACTGACGTAATACAGGTAACCCACGGCCTGGGTGCACAGGCGCTCAAGGCGGGCCTGTGGCGTGGTCGGCGAGGCCAGCGAAATCAGCGCCAGGCCGTGCCGGTCGAAGGCCGCGCGGTACTCGTCGGCCTCCTCCGGAGGCAGGTCGACCAGCAGCACGCCGTCCACGCCCGCCTCCGCCGCTGCGGCCGCGAACGTCGCCACGCCGCGGATCTCGACGGGATTGAGATAACCCATCAACACCACGGGCGTGGCCGCATCGGTCTCGCGGAATGCCTCGACCAGCGCCAGCACCCGCTTCAGGCCGACGCCACGCGCCAGCGCACGCTCGGAGCTGCGCTGGATCACCGGGCCGTCGGCCATCGGGTCCGAGAACGGCACGCCGAGCTCGATGACGTCCGCGCCGGCCTGGACCAGTGCGTGCATGACCGGCACCGTGGCCGCCAACGCGGGATCGCCGGCGGTCACGAACGGCACCAGGGCCTTGCGCCCCAAGGCGCGCAGGTCCTCGAGCCGGTGCTGCAGCCGGGTCATTCGTTCGAGGCTGCCGGCGGCACCGCGCCGGCCGAGGCGACGTAGTCACCCGCCGGCGTCGGTCCCACGCGACCGACCTGGACGCCCGCCGCGGCGTATTCGGCCGCCAGCTCGGATTCGCCGACGTCGATGCCGCGCTCCTGGCCCATGCCGTCCAGATGCTCGTTCAGCATCCGGCGGTACATGGTGGTCATGTAGTCGAGGAAATCCTTGCGCTCGCCGGCGGCATGGATCGGCTTCACGCTGACCAGGTAAACGTGGGCATTGAAGCGCGCCGCCGCGTAAAGGCTGGCCATGCTGATGCGACGCACGCCCTGCTGCTGCGACTGCTTGTTGGTCAGCTCGAGGTATTCGTTGACGCAATCGAAGAACGCCGGATCCAGCTGGTTCGGGTTCTGCGCGTTCTGCGGGTCGGCCGCGGTCGGGGCCTGCTGTTCGTCGGCCATGGCCGCACTCCTGGGGTGGTGACTGAACCCGGCATTGTCGCGCAACCAGCCCGGCGAGGCCAGTCGCGCCGTTTCAGAGCGTCATGCCCTCGCGCCCGGCGATGGTGTGGACGTCCTTGTCGCCGCGCCCGGACAGGTTGCACAGGACCAGCGCGTCCTTCGGCAGGTCGCGGGCCAGCTTGATTGCCTGGGCGATGGCGTGGCTGGACTCCAGCGCCGGCAGGATGCCCTCGGTGCGGGCGAGCAGGTGGAAGGCGGCCAGCGCCTCGTCGTCGGTGACGCCCACGTAGTCGGCGCGCCCGCTGTCCTTCAGGAAGGCGTGTTCGGGGCCGACGCCGGGGTAGTCGAGGCCGGCGGAGACCGAATGCGTCTCGATGATCTGGCCATCGTCGTCGCAGATCACGTAGGTGCGGTTGCCATGCAGGACGCCCGGCCGGCCGGCGGCCAGGGACGCCGCATGATGGCCGGTGGCGATGCCCTCGCCCGCCGCTTCCGCGCCGACCAGGCGCACGCCCGGATCGTTCAGGAACGCGTGGAAGACGCCGATCGCGTTGCTGCCGCCGCCCACGCAGGCGGTCACGGCGTCCGGGAGGCGGCCGTATTCCGCCAGCATCTGCGCGCGCGCCTCGCGCCCGACCACCGCGTTGAAGTCGCGCACCATCCGCGGGTACGGATCCGGGCCGGCGACGGTGCCGATGATGTAGAACGTGTCGCGGACGTTGGTGACCCAGTCGCGCATCGCCTCGTTGAGCGCATCCTTCAGGGTCGCCGAACCGCTGGTCACCGGCACCACCGTCGCACCGAGCAGCTTCATGCGGTAGACGTTGATCTTCTGCCGCTCGATGTCGGTGGCGCCCATGTAGACCACGCATTCCAGCCCGAGGCGGGCGGCGACCGTGGCCGAGGCCACGCCGTGCTGGCCCGCGCCGGTCTCGGCGATGATCCGGGTCTTGCCCATCCGGCTGGCCAGCAGCGCCTGGCCGATGGTGTTGTTGATCTTGTGTGCGCCGGTGTGGTTCAGGTCCTCGCGCTTGAGCAGGATCTGCGCGCCGCCGGCCTCGCGGCTCAGCCGTTCGGCGTGGTAGATCGGGCTGGGCCGGCCGACGTAGTGCGCCAGGTCGGCCTCGAATTCGGCGATGAAGGCGGGATCGACGCGGGCGGCATCGTAGGCGGCGGCCAGTTCCTGCAGCGGGCCGATGAGGGTCTCGGCGACGAAGCGCCCGCCGTAACGGCCGAAGTGGCCCGAGGCATTGGGATAACGAAAGTAGTCGATGGCCGCGGCGGGGGCGGGATCGATCGAGGTGGAGGGCATGCTGAGTCTTCCGGGAGCGTGGGCAGCCGATCAGGCGGCGGACAAGTGGCGCTTCGCTGCCGGACGCGTCACCTGACCATCGCGGCCGGCACCCGGCGCCAGCGCCGCAAGGAGCGGCCGAACGGGGCGGGTTTGCGGCGCACGGAATTCATGCCGGGTAGCCTACACGAGCCCTGCCCGCGCCGTCAGCGGCCACAGGCGTTGCACGACTTGAACGCATCGTCTTCGCCGAGTTCGACGCAGTCCGCGCGCCGGACCTCCTCGACGAAGCGGCGCATCAGCGCGCCATCCTTGACCCCGGGCTGCGCCTCGATCCCGCTGGAGACGTCCACGCCCCAGGGCGAGGCCCGGCGCACCGCGGCGAACACATTGTCCGGCTCCAGCCCACCCGCCAGCACCCACGGCTTGGTCATGTCCGGCGGGATCGCGGACAGGTCGAGGCGCTGGCCGCTGCCACCGGCCGCACCGGCCTCATGGCCGTCCAGCACGAAGCCGGCCGCGTTCGGGTAGCGCGCATGCAACATGCGCCCGCTGAGGGCGGCCTCGTGCCCGCGCATGCCGATTCCCTTGAGGTACGGCAGGCCGAAGCGGCGGCAGAAGGCATCGTCCTCGCTGCCATGGAACTGCAGCAGGGACGGCCGCACCTGCGCGATCGCCTCGCGCACTTCGTCCACCGGGTTGTCCATGAACAGGGCGACGACGTCGACCAGCGGCGCCATCGCATCGCGCAGCGCGCGCGCGGACGCGGGCTCGACCCTGCGCTTGCTGTGCCGGGCGAACACCAGGCCGACGGCATCCACGCCCAACTCGCCGGCCAGGCGGATGTCGCCGGCGCGGGTCAGGCCGCAGAACTTGATGCGGGTGCGGAACAGGGCGCGCTGCATAGCTCACTCGTCGCCGGTGACTTCCGCCGGCAGTCCCCATTGTCGCGGATAGCGCGGCCCGATGAACAGCAGCCCCTGCGCCGGCGCGGTCGGCCCGGCGACGGTCCGGTCGCGGCCGGCCAGCAGGTCGGCGATCCAGCCGATGGGCCGCTCCCCGCGGCCCACCACCAGCAGCGACCCGACGATGTTGCGGACCATGTGGTGCAGGAACGCATTCGCCTGCACCTCCACCACCACGTCGTCGCCATCGCGGCGGACCGAGATCGCCTGCAGGTTGCGGCGCGCGTGGGTCGCCTGGCATTGCACGCTGCGGAAGGCCGAGAAATCCTGCTCCCCGAGCAGCGCCTGCGCGCCGGCGTGCATCGCGTCGGCATCCAGCGGCATGCGTTCCCAGCCGAGGTACTGCCGCCCCAGGCCGGGGCGCGCGCTGCGGTTCAGGAGGCGATAGCGATAGCGCCGCGCACGCGCGGAGAAACGCGCATTGAAGTCGTCGGCCACCGGCACGCACCAGCGCACCGCCATGGTGGGCGGCAGGTTGGCGGTGGTCCCGAGGATCCAGCCACGCGCGTCGCGGCGTGCGTCGGTGTCGAAATGGACGACCTGGCATTGGCCGTGCACGCCGGCATCGGTGCGCCCCGCGCATACGGTGTCGATGCGCGCATCGGCGACCCGGGACAGGGCGTTCTCCAGCGCGGTCTGCAAACTGCCATCGGCGGCTTGCGTGCCGGCCGCGCTCAGGCGCTGCCAGCCGGAAAACCCGCTGCCGTCGTACTCGACCCCCAGCGCCAGGCGCATGCGATTCGCGGCGCGCCCTCAGCCGAGCTCACGCAGCATGCGCGCCGCCTCATCCCGTGCGGCGGGATCGACGTCGTCCATGATCTCGCGCAGGAGCTGCTTCGCCGAATGGTCGTCGCCGATGTCGAGGAAGGCGCGCGCCAGCTTCATCCGGTGTTCGACCGAAGCCTTGGCCTGCGCGATCGCCGGTGCCTGGGGCCCCCGTTCGGGCGCCTCCGGTTGGGCTGGGACAACCGGCTCCGGCGCGACGAAGCGCGGTGGCGGCGCCACCGGTTGCGGCGGCGACGGAGGCTCGGTCTGCACCCAACCGGAATGCCAGGTGGGCGTTTCGTTGCGCGCCGGGGGCGGTGCCGCAGCGGCAGGCGCCGCCTCGTCCTGCGCCACGCCGGGAGCGCCTGCCTCTTCCGTCACGGCGACATCCGCGGTATCGGCGGGTTCGGGGTCCGATGCGGCGAGGCTGGGGGCGCGCAAGCTCGCCGCAAGCGCATCCGCATCGAACGTCCGCTGGCGCACGGGCGGCCTGGATGCGGGGCGTGCACCGCGACGCATCACCAGCCACGCCAGCACCGCCATGCCCAGCACGGCCAAGCCGCCCCACAACCATGGCGTGGTCGACGATGCACTGCCCTCCTCTGGCACGGGTTGGCGCACTTCCGCGGCGGGCTTCGCCGCAACCGCAGCCGGCTGCGGGGTGGCGACCGTGGCGCCCGGCTTGGCATTGGCCTCCGCCAATCGCTGCTGTGCGGCCGCCAATTCGCTGTCCTTCAGCGCGATCATCGCCTGCTGGTCCTGGCGCAACTTCTCCAGTTCCGCGACGCGCTCCTTGAGCTCGCCGATCTCCGCGGCCTTGGCCGCGATGTCTTCGTCTTTCTGGCGCAGTTGTTGCTGGAGCATGCTGCCCTCGCCGCCGGCGCTGGCGCCGGTTCGTGTCGCGGTGGCCTTGCCGGGGCCGGTGGGTGGGACGATCTGCAAGCGTGCTTCGCTGCGCCCTGGCGATTGCGCCACCGCCTTGGGGGACGCGGCCTTGGGCACCGATGGCTGCGGTGCCGCCTGGCGCGTGGGTGCCGGCGTCGGTGCAGACGCCATCGGTACCGGGGGCTTCGGCGATGCCGCCTGGGTGGCCGCCGGGGGGGCGGCGTCGACCTGGCTCGGTTGGGCGACCGGGCGACGGGCCTGCCGCCACTGGCGCATCTGTTCGCGCACCACCATCGCCGCTTCGTCGGGCTCGATCGCCCGCAGCTCGCCACTGCCGGGCACGCGCAACACCGCGCCGCGCTTCAACCGGTTGATGTCGCCGCCGAGGAAGGCATCGGGATTGGCCCGCAGCAGGGCCAGCATGGCCTGGTCGAGGCTGGTGCCCCCGGGCAGGTCCAGCTTGCCGACGATGCTGGACAAGGCTTCGCCGCGCTTGACCGGGCCGTACTCGCCCGGCGTCGCCGCTGGTGCCGCACTCGCCAGCGGGGCGGCCGGCAGCGGGATGGCGTTGGCCGGCGCTGGGACCGGTTCGGCTGCGACCGGGGTCGCCGGACTTGGCGGCTCCGCAGGCGGAGGCGTCGGCGCGGGCGGACGCTGGACGACGTTGGGCGCCTCGACCCGCGGCGCCTCGATCGCGGGCTGCACGGCGGCACTGGTGGTGCGCGGTGCATCGACCAGCGCGGTGTATTCGCGGACCAGTCGGCCCTGCCCCCAATCGACCTCGATCAGGAAATTCAGCACCGACTGGTCGACCGGCTTCAGCGTGGTGACGCGGATCACCGGGCGGCCGCGGGCGTCGCTGCCGAGGCTGAACTGCAGGTCGGCAGCGGCGCCGGTGGGCGGTGCCAGGCCGACCCGGCGGAAGGTCTCGGGCGAGGCCAGGCGCGCCTGCAGGGCTTCCAGCTCGCCAGGCGTGGTCGAGATGATCGGGATCTCGGCGAGCAGCGGCTGGTTGCGCTGCGACTTCACCTGGATCTGCCCAAGCCCCAGCGCCGCCACGTTGCCGGCGGCCAGCAGCAACGCCGCGGCGACCGCGATTCGCAATTGACCGAGCACGTGCATTCCCCGAACGACCCGCGTGGACTCTAGCCGCGCGCGGCCTTCGCCGGCAAGCCGTCGGCGACCAGCACCTCCGCGATCTGCACGGCATTCAGCGCCGCGCCCTTGCGGATGTTGTCGGCGACCACCCACAGGTTGAGACCGCGCGGGTGCGAGAGATCCTCGCGGATGCGGCCGACGTACACCGGGTCGTTGCCCGAGGCATGCGTCACCGGGGTCGGGTAGCCGCCCGGCTTGCGCTCGTCCACCACTTCCACGCCGGGCGCGCCTTCCAGCAGCGCGCGCGCCTCGCCGGCGGTGACCTTGCGCCGGGTCTCGATGTTGACGGCCTCCGAGTGGCCGTAGAACACCGGCACGCGCACCGCGGTCGGATTCACCTGGATGCTGTCGTCGCCGAGGATCTTGCGGGTTTCCCACACCAGCTTCATTTCTTCCTTGGTGTAGCCGTTGTCCTGGAAGTCGTCGATGTGCGGGATCAGGTTGAACGCGATCTGCACAGGGAAGCGCGACGGGGTGATGCCCTGGAAGCTGAGCAATTCGGCCGTCTGCCGCCCCAGTTCCTCCAGCGCGGAACGCCCGCCGCCGGAGACCGACTGGTAGGTGGCCACGTTGATCCGCTCGATGCCGTATTCGCGGTGGATCGGGGCGAGGACCGGCATCAGCTGCATGGTCGAGCAATTGGGGTTGGCGATGATCCCGCGCGGCCGCTCGCGCGTCGCCTCCGGGTTCACCTCGCTGACCACCAGCGGCACGTCGTCGTCGTAGCGGAAGGTCGAGGAGTTGTCGATGACCACCGCACCGGCGGCGGCGAACTTCGGTGCGTATGCCTTGCTCACCGAGCCGCCCGCGGAGAACAGGGCGATGTCGACGCCGGCCGGATCGAAGGTCGCGAGGTCGCGCACCAGCACCTCGTCGTCCATGAAGTCGACGTAGCCGCCCGCGGAGCGCTCGCTGGCCAGCGCGACCAGTTCCCCGACCGGGAACCGGCGCTCAGCCAGGATCGCGAGCATCGCCTCGCCGACGGCGCCCGTCGCGCCGACCACCGCCACCGTGTACCGCCTGCCTGCCGTTGCCTCTGCCATGGGATCGTCTCTCGTGTGGCACGGCCCTTCGCGGGCCGCGCGGGATGGGGGAGTCGCTGTTGCGGGTGCGGCGCGCTGCTGCCCGGAGGGGCCCGCCGGCGGCGCGCCGCTAGCGTTTGTCGCCGAAGTCCGCGAGGCCGGCCGGGACCCGCGGCGACACATCGCCGACGTCGCCACACTGCGCGCGGTGGCGCAGGGCCTGGTCCATCAGCACCAGCGCCAGCATCGCCTCGCAGATCGGGGTCGCGCGGATGCCGACGCAGGGGTCGTGGCGACCGGTGGTGACGATGTCGACCACGTTGCCGTCCACGTCCACGCCCGCGACCGGCAGGCGCAGGCTGGAGGTGGGCTTGAACGCGACCGAGACGAGCACCTGCTGCCCGGTGGAGATGCCGCCGAGGATGCCGCCGGCGTGGTTGGACTGGAATCCGGCCGGCGTCATCACGTCGCGGTGCAGGCTCCCGTGCTGCGCCACGCTGGCGAAGCCGTCGCCGATCTCCACGCCCTTGACCGCGTTGATCGACATCATCGCCGCGGCGAGCTCGCCATCGAGCTTGCCGTAGATCGGCTCGCCCCAGCCCGGCGGCACCCCGTCGGCGACCACGGTCACCCGCGCGCCGACCGAATCGCCGGACTTGCGCAGCGCATCCATGTAGCGTTCAAGCGCGTCGACCTGCGGCGCATGCGGCCAGAAGAACGGATTGGTGTCGACGACGCCGGCATCGAAACCGGCCGGCACGACGTCGCCGAGTTGCGACAGCCAGCCACGCACGCGCACGCCGTGCCGATCGGCCAGCCACTTCTTCGCGATCACCCCGGCGGCCACGCGCATCGTGGTTTCGCGCGCGCTGCTGCGCCCGCCGCCGCGCGGATCGCGGGTGCCGTACTTTTGCCAGTAGGTGTAGTCCGCATGGCCCGGGCGGAACTGGCGGGCGATGGCGTCGTAATCCTTGCTGCGCTGGTCGGTGTTGCGGATCAGCAGCGCGACCGGCGCGCCGGTGGTCACGCCTTCGTACACGCCGCTGAGGATCTCGACCTCGTCGGCCTCGTGGCGCTGGGAGACGTGGCGGGAATTGCCGGTGGCGCGGCGCTTGAGGTCGTGCGCGAAGTCCGCCGGCGCGATCGCGATGCCGGGCGGGCAGCCGTCGACCACGCAGCCGATGGCCGGCCCGTGCGATTCGCCGAAGGTGGTGACCCGCAGCAGGTGGCCGAAGGTGTTCACGGCATCACCAGCGCGGGCTCAGAACAGGTCGCCGGGCGGCGCGCGGCGCGGCTCGCGGGCCGCGGCCAGGCGCGCGATCGACGCATGGTGCGCGACCAGGTCGGCGCATTCGGCGACGAAGATGCCCATCTGCCCCACCTTGAACTCCACCCAGGCCAGCGGCAGCTCGGGCAGCAGGCGCACCAGCGCCTGCTCGGCCTCGCCGACCTCGCAGACCAGCAGGCCGTCCTGCGACAGGTGCAGCGGGGCGTCGCGCATGATCCGCAGGGCGATGTCCAGGCCGTCGTCGCCGGCGCGCAGGCCGAGTTCCGGCTCGTGCGCATACTCGCGCGGCAGGGCATCGGTCTCGTCGTTGGTGACGTAGGGCGGGTTGGTGACGATCAGGTCGTAGTGCTCGCCCTGCAGGCCGGAGAACAGGTCCGACTTCACGAAGCGGACGTTGCCCACGTGCAGGCGCGCCTCGTTCTCCGCGGCCAGCGCGAGCGCATCGTCGCTGATGTCGGCGCCGTCCACGTGCCAGTCCGGGTTGTGGTGGGCCATGGCGATGGCGATGCAGCCCGAGCCCGTGCACAGGTCCAGCGCGCGGCGCACCTCGCGGTCGCCCAGCCACGGCTGGAAGCCGGCCTCGATCATCTCCGCGATCGGCGAGCGCGGCACCAACGCGCGCGGGTCCGACTTGAAGCTGAGCCCGGCGAACCAGGCCTCGCCGGTGAGGTAGGCGGCGGGGATGCGTTCCTCGATCCGGCGCAGGAACAGGCCGAGCACGTCTTCCTTCTCGGCCTCGGTCACCCGCGCGTTGCCGTAGGCCGGCGGCAGGTCGTGGGGAAGGTGCAGGGCATGCAGGGTCAGCTGGGTGGCCTCGTCCAGCGCGTTGTCGTAGCTGTGCCCGAACGTCAGCCCGGCCGCGTTGAACCGGCTCGCGCCGTAGCGGATCAGGTCGATGATCGTCTGCAGTTCCTGGGACATGTGGGCACGTGGGCACGGGTCGGCGCCGAAGTATAGCGGCGGCGGGCCGGTATCATGGCGCGCTGCCCACCCCCGCCCCATCGCCGAACGCCATGTCGAAATCCGCTTCCCGTCGCCCCGCGTGGCTCGCCGTCGTCGTCCTGGCTGCGGCCGGGCTGGGCCTGTGGGCCTCGCAGCGCTACCACGCCACCCCGGCCGCGCCCGTCCTGCCCGCGGTGAAGAGCGCCACCCTGCTGCCCAATCCGCGCGAGCTCCCGGCGTTCGCCCTACGGCAGTCGGACGGCACCCCGCTCACCGCCGACGAGCTCAAGGGGCACTGGACGCTGGTCTTCATCGGCTTCACCCACTGCCCGGACGTCTGCCCGACCACCCTGGCCGAGCTGTCCGGCGCGCAGAAGCAGTGGGCGTCGATCCCGGAGGCCACCCGTCCGCGCGTGCTGTTCGTGTCCGCCGACCCGGAACGCGACACCCCGGAGTTGGTGGGCCAGTACGCGCATGCCTTCCATCCCGATTCGCTGGCGGCCACCGCGCCATTGCCGCAGATGGAAGCCTTCGCGCGGTCGCTCTCGCTGGTATTCATGAAGGTGCCCGGCAAGAGCGGCCAGGCCGACGACTACACCCTCGACCACTCCGCCGCCGTGGTCCTGCTCGACCCGCAGGCGCGGATGGCCGGCGTGATCCAGCCGCCGTTCGACGTCAAGGCGATCGCCGCCGACCTGCAGGCGCTGGCCAAGGCTGCGCCATGAGCCTGCTCACCACCCTCACCTACGCCCTGCCGCATCGCGCGCTGTCCTCCGCCGCGCGGCGGCTGGCCTACTCGACCCATCCCGCGGTCAAGCAGTGGCTGATCGACACGGTGACACGCAAGTTCGGCGTCGACCTCGGCGAAGCCGCGCAGCCGGACCCCACCGCCTATCCCAGCTTCAACGCCTTCTTCACCCGCGCGCTGAAGCCCGGCGCGCGCACGCCCGACCCGGACCCGCGCGCGCTGCTGATGCCGGCCGACGGCCACGTCAGCCAGTGCGGGCCGATCGTCGACGGGCGCATCTTCCAGGCCAAGGGCCAGGGCTTCACCGCCGCCGAGTTGCTGGGCAGCGACGTGGATGCCGCGCCCTTCGCCGACGGCTTGTTCGCGACCATCTATCTCTCCCCGCGCGACTACCACCGCGTGCACATGCCGTGGACCGGGACCCTGCGCGAGACCGTGCACGTGCCCGGCCGGCTGTTCTCGGTGGGCACCGACGCGGTCGCCAACGTGCCGCGCCTGTTCGCCCGCAACGAGCGCCTGGTGTGCCATTTCGACACCGACTTCGGGCCGATGGTGCAGGTGATGGTCGGCGCCCTGCTGGTGTCAGGCGTGGAAACGGTGTGGAGCGGCGAGGAAATCCCGGCCTACGCCGATGCCATCACCCGCAAGGACTATCGCGGCCGCGGGATCGTGCTGGAACGCTTCGCCGAGATGGCCCGCTTCAACTACGGCAGCACGGTGATCGTGCTGCTGCCGAAGGGCGCCGCGACGCTCGCCGCATCGCTGGTCGCCGAGGCCCCGGTGCGGCTGGGGCAGCGGCTCGCCACGCGCGGCTGAGGCCGGGCCGCCTCAGCCGTCGCAGCCCTGCAGGGTGATGCTCTGCCCGGGCTTCACCGCGAACTTGGGCGCCTTGAGCTTGTTGGCCTTGGCCAGGTCGCCGAGGTCGCACCTGTACCTGCGCGCGATGGCGGTGAGGTTCTCGCCACGCACCACGCGATGGGTCTTCGGCTTGGCCGGCTTCGGCGGCGGCGGAGGCGCGACCGCGGCGGAGGCCGTCGCCGCGTCGCCGTTCGCCGGCGTCACCGGCCCGATCCGCACCAGCGCCGCCTGCACGTTGCTGGCGACCAGTTGCTCCGCCAGCTGCAGGCGCTGGCCGCGCGTGCAATGGCGCTCGTACAGGCGCGCGATCCAGGTGGTCGCGCCGAGCACGGTGCCGGCCGGCATGGTGCTGTCGGGGTCCCAGCGCGGGTTGAGGTTGCGCAGGGCGCGCATGTAGCCGTCGCGCGAGCCGGCATTGCCCAGGCAGATGGTCAGCTCGTAGAGCGACGCGGGCTGCGCCAGGCGGATGCTGGCCTGGCGGGTGTACACCCGCGGCCAGGTGATCCCGTAGTCGCGCGGATGCAGGTACAGCCACGCCGCCGCGATCACCATCGGCACGTAGTCCTTGGTTTCCGCGGGGAACTGGTTGTAGACGTCGATGTCCCAGAAGCTGCGCCCGCCACTGGACTGGTACACGCGCAGCGCGCGTCCCTCGCCGCCGTTGTAGCCGGCCAGCGAGAGCTCGATGCTGTTGCCGAGCTGGGCCATGCGCTCGGTCAGGTACTGCGCGGCGGCATCGGCGGAGGCGCGCGGGTCGTAGCGGGTATCGAAGCCGGTGCCGTCGTTGCCCAGGCCGAAACGGCGCCCGGTGGCCGGCATGAACTGCAGCGGGCCGACCGCGCCCGCGCGCGAGCCCACGTGCACCTTGCCGTTGGATTCCTTGGCCATGATCCCGAACAGCAGCGCCTCGGGCAGGCCGTGGCGGCGGAAGGCCGGCGACATCTGCTGCTGCAGGTAGCGGTAGTTCTCGTAGCTGTCCATCAGCGACGGACGCATGTCGGTCAGCCAGCGGCGGATGCCGGCCTGCACCGCCGGGTTGAACTGGACCATCTTCACGAAGCGCTGGCCTTCCTCGCTCAGCAGCGAGGCGGCGTCCGCATTCGCCGGCACCTCGGCGTCGGCGAGGTCGCGTTCGTCGATCGGGTCTTCGCCATCCTCGCCCTCGCCGGTGTCCTGCGGCGTCGCCTGCAGCAGGCGTTCGTAGGTGGCCAGCATCGGCGCCAGGGTGCAGCCCTTCTGCTTCGCGCAGGCCTCGACCACCGCCTTGATCTCGGCCAGCGCGGCACTGCCCGCCGCGGCGCCTGCTTCCGGGTCCTCGGCCAGTTGCGCATCGCGATAGCGCTTCTCGGCGGCATCGAGGCGTTTTTGCAACGCCTTCACCGCGGCCTCCTCGCGACGCGACAGCGCTTGCGCGTCGGGCGCGGCCAGCGCCGCGGACAGGACCAGGACGAACGCGGCGACGGCCGGCAACGGACGGAGAGGCATCAAGGCTCGCGGGGACGGCGTGGGAAGCCCGCAGGGTAGCCGCCTGCCGCGCCCCGCGGCAACCCGCGCGCGCGCCACAGGCGGCGGTGCGCGTTCGCATAGAATCGCAACCACGCATTCATTTCGGGACGCCCATGGACCCCCTCTTCGTCGGCAAGGCCATCACCACCGAAACCAGCGGCAACGTGGTGCTGCTCCCGAAGTACGGCAACCGACACGGCCTGGTCGCGGGCGCCACCGGCACCGGCAAGACGGTGACCCTGATGACCCTGGCCGAAGGGTTCAGCCGGATCGGCGTGCCGGTGTTCCTGGCCGACGTGAAGGGCGACGTCTCCGGCCTGGCCGTGCCGGGCGCGCCCAGCGAGAAACTGCAGGCGCGGATCGCCCAGCTGGGCATGGCCGACTACCGCAACGAAGCCGCGCCGGTGGTGTTCTGGGATCTGTGGGGCAAGTCCGGGCACCCGGTGCGCACCACCGTCAGCGAAATGGGCCCCACCCTGCTCGGCCGCATCCTCGAGCTCAACGACACCCAGTCCGGCGTGCTCGACATCGTGTTCAAGCTGGCCGACGACCGCGGCCTGCTGCTGCTCGACCTCGAGGACCTGCGCGCCCTGCTCGGCCTGATCGCGGAGGAACGCAAGGACATCAGCACCTCCTACGGCCTGGTCAGCACGCAGTCGATCGGCGCGATCCAGCGCGCCCTGCTGCGGCTGGAGCAGGAAGGCGCCGACCTGTTCTTCGGCGAACCCGCGCTCGAGCTGTCCGACCTGATGCGCACCACCACCGACGGCCGCGGCGTGGTCAACATCCTCGCCGCCGACCAGCTGATCCTGAAGCCGAAGCTGTACTCCAGCTTCCTGCTGTGGCTGCTGTCGGAGCTGTTCGAAACCCTGCCGGAAGTCGGCGACATGGACAAGCCGAAGCTGGTGTTCGTGTTCGACGAGGCCCACCTGCTGTTCGACGACGCCCCGCCGGCGCTGCGCCAGCGCATCGAACAGGTGGTCCGCATCATCCGCTCCAAGGGCGTGGGCGTGTACTTCTGCTCGCAGTTCCCGGACGACGTGCCGGACGAGATCCTCGGCCAGCTCGGCAACCGCTTCCAGCACGCGCTGCGCGCCTTCACCCCGCGCGACCAGAAGGCGGTGAAGACCGCCGCCGAGACCTTCGTCGCCAATCCCGCGCTGGACGTGGCCAAGGCCATCGGCCAGCTCGGCGTGGGCGAAGCGCTGGTATCCACCCTGCAGGACAAGGGCGTGCCGATGCCGGTGGAGCACACGCTGATCGCGCCGCCGCGTTGCCGGATGGGCGCGATCACCGATGCCGAGCGCCAGCAGGTGCGCGCCGGCAGCCCGGTCGGGATGAAGTACGACACCCGCGTCGACCGCGATTCTGCGGCGGAGATGCTGGCGAAGAAGGCCGAAGCCAAGGCCGGGCAGGCGCAGGCGCCGGAGGCCAAGGCGGGTCCCGAGGACGCCGGCGGTGGCGGCATCGGCGGGGCGCTGCACGACTTCCTGTTCGGCTCGACCGGCCCGCGCGGCGGCAAGCGCGACGGCGTGGTCCAGCAGGTCGCGCGCAACGAGGCGCGGCGGCTCGGCACCCGCGTGCTGCGTGGCGTGCTGGGCGGGATCTTCGGCGGCAAGCGCTGAGCAGGACCCGATGGGACGCTGGCGCCCGCCCGCGGAGCGCAGCACCGCGCTGATCACCCGCGCCGGCCACGACCGCCTGAAGGCCGAGCTGGACGACCTGTGGCGGGTGCGCCGGCCGGAGGTGGTCAAGGCATTGGCCGCCGCCGCCGCCGAGGGCGACCGCTCGGAGAACGCCGAGTACACCTATCGCAAGAAGCAGCTCGGCGAGATCGACCGCCGCGTGCGCTACCTCAGCAAGCGGCTGGAGTCGCTGAAGGTGGTCGATGCCGCGCCGTCGGACCGGGACGCGGTGTTCTTCGGCGCCGAGGTCGAGCTGGAGGACGTCGCCAGCGGCGCACTCGTGCGCTACCGCATCGTCGGTCCCGACGAAACCGACCCGAAGCTGGGCTGGATCAGCATCGACGCCCCGCTCGCCCGCGCGATGCTGAAGAAGCGCGTGGATGACGAATTCGAGGCGCCGCTGCCGGGCGGCAGCGTGCGCTACGCGATCGTCGAGGTTGCGTACCCCGGCGCGTGAACGGCGCCGCGGCGATCAGCCGAGGTCGTTGACTTCCGGCGTGCCGGCGGCGGCCTCGTCGTCCGGCGGCGCCTGCCGCGCCACCTTGGCCAGCGCGATGTAGCGCTTGCGGAACGCGTCGAGTTCGCGCTCCTCCAGTTCCTCGAGGTCCAGCAAGGCGTTGTGCGCGCCGCGGGTGCTGCGGATCAGCTCGTCCAGCTTGAGCTGGATCGCCTCGGTGTCGCGGTTCTGCGAGTTCTGGATCAGGAACACCATCAGGAAGGTGACGATGGTGGTGCCGGTGTTGATCACCAGCTGCCAGGTATCGCTGAACCCGAACAACGGCCCGGTGACGATCCAGGCCAGCACGACCAGCAAGGCGAGCACGAAGCCCAGCGGGCGCCCGGTGGCGCGCGAGGCCCATTTGGCGAGTCGGTTGATCGCGTGCGATGCGGAGGGCATGGCGGGTTCCTGTTCGACCGCCCGCAGTATGCGCGCGCCGCTCAGGCGTTGTACTCGACTTCGCCGTAGAGGTCGTGTTCGTCGCTGCCCATGATCCGCACCATCGCGAATTCGCCCGGTACCAGGCCGGCCTCGCGGCCGTCCTGCACCTGCACCAGGCCGTCGATCTCCGGCGCATCGGCCATCGAGCGGGCGATGGCGAGTTCGCCGTCGATCGCATCCACCAGCACCTGCTGCACGGTCCCCACCTTGGCCGCGAGCCGCGCCTCGGAAATCGCCGCCTGCCGATCCATGAAACGGGCCAGGCGCTCCTGCTTGACCTCCTCGGCCACCGGGTCCGGCAGCTCGTTCGCCTTCGCCCCGTCCACCGGCGAGTACGCGAACGCACCGACGCGGTCCAGCTGCGCTTCGTCGAGGAAATCGAGCAGGTCCTCGAACTCGGCGTCGGTCTCGCCGGGGAACCCGACGATGAAGGTGCTGCGGATGGTGAGCTCAGGGCACATGGCGCGCCAGCGCTGGATGCGCTCCAGGGTCTTGTCCACCGCGCCAGGCCGCTTCATCAGCTTGAGCACGCGCGGGCTGGCGTGCTGGAACGGGATGTCCAGGTATGGCAGCAACTTGCCGTCGGCCATCAGCGGGATCACATCGTCCACGTGCGGGTACGGATAGACGTAGTGCAGGCGCGTCCACGCGCCGAGCTCGGACAGGCCCTCGCACAGCGCCTTCATCCGGGTTTCGTACATCCCGGTGCGCCAGAGCCTGGGCGCGTACTTCAGGTCCACGCCGTAGGCGCTGGTGTCCTGCGAGACCACCAGCAGTTCCTTGACCCCGCCGCGCACCAGCTTCTCGGCTTCGCGCAGGACGTCGTCGACCGGGCGCGACACCAGGTCGCCGCGCATCGACGGGATGATGCAGAAGCTGCAACGGTGGTTGCAGCCCTCGGAAATCTTCAGGTACGCGTAGTGCTTCGGCGTCAGCTTCAGGCCGTAATCCGGCAACAGGTTGACGAAGGGGTCGTGCGTCGGCGGCAGCGCCGCGTGCACCGCATCCATCACGCTGGCGTAGTCCTGCGGGCCGCTGATCGACAGCACGTCCGGGTAGGCCTCGCGGATGACCTCGCTGCGCTTGCCCAGGCAGCCGGTGACGATCACCTTGCCGTTCTCCGCCATCGCCTCGCCGATCGCGTCCAGCGACTCGGCCACCGCGGAATCGATAAAGCCGCAGGTGTTGACCACCACCACGTCGGCATCGTCGTAGCTGTTGACCAGGTCGTAGCCTTCGACCCGCAGCTGGGTGAGGATGCGCTCGGAGTCGACCAGCGCCTTGGGGCAACCAAGGCTGACGAAGCCGACCTTGGGTCCGGCGGCGGCGGGATTCTGTCGGGGCATGGCAAGCGATCCGCGCAAGGGCCGCGGATTATAAGCCGCCGCAGGCGCCGGCCCCGGCGTAGGATGGCGTGGGAGGTACGCCATGGGCGATTGGATCCAGCTCGATACCGCCGCCGGCCCGGTGCGCGCCTGGCGGGCAAGCCCGCGGGCGCCTGCGCGCGGCGCCGTGGTCGTGCTGCAGGAGATCTTCGGGGTCAATCCGCACATCCGTTCGGTGGCGGATGGATTCGCGGACGAGGGCTACCTGGCGCTGGCCCCGGCGCTGTTCGATCCGGTGGAGGCCGGGGTGGAACTGGGCTACGACCAAGCGGGGACCGAACGCGGCGTGGCGCTGCGCAACGCCGTGGGCTTCGAACGCGCGGTGCAGGTCGTCGACGCCGCCGCAACCTTGCTGCATCGCGGAGGGTTGCGGGTGGCCGTGGTCGGCTACTGCTGGGGCGGCAGCGTCGCCTTCCTCGCCAATACGCGACTCGGGCTTCCCGCCGTCAGCTACTACGGCGCCCGGACGACCCCTTTCCTGGACGAGGCCGCGCACCCATGATGTTCCATTTCGGGGCGGACGACGCCAGCATCCCGCCCGAGGCGATCGCGCTGCACCGGGAACGCCAACCCTCGGCGCAGGTCCACGTGTACGCAGGCGCCGGCCACGCGTTCAACCGCCAGACCGATCCAGCGCACCATGATCCAGGCAACGCGGCGCTGGCACGCACCCGGACCCTCGCCTTCCTCGCGGAGCACGCGGCATGACTCCCTGGCAACTGCACCCCCAACTGGCGAACGACACGGTGCCGGTGGTCGAACTGCCGCTGTGCGAAGTGCGGCTGATGGACGATGCCAACCATCCTTGGCTGGTGCTGGTGCCGCGGGTGGCCGGCATGGTCGAGATCATCGACCTCGACCCGGTTCAGCGCACGCAGCTGGCCAGCGACATCGATGCCGCCAGCCGTGCGCTGAAGGCGCTGTTCAAGCCCGACAAGCTCAACGTGGCCGCGCTCGGCAACCTGGTGCCGCAACTGCACGTGCACGTGATCGCGCGCTACCGCGACGACATCGCCTGGCCGCGCCCCGTCTGGGGCGCCGCCGACGCGCGGCCCTACCCGCCCGAGTCGCTGGTGGAACGGGTGGCCGCCTTGCGCGCCTTGCTGCCGGGCTGACCCGGCCACGGATGGATCAGCCGCGCACCACGCGGGTGCCCGCGATCAGGTCGTGCCCGCAGCGACGATCCGCGCGGAAGATCAGCAGGACATTGACGATGCCGAGCAAAGGGCCGATGAAGGGGATATTGCCCACCAACTGCACCGGGAAGTAGCGCATGCCCAGGATCCGGCCGATCGGCGGCTTGTTGCCGGCCATGTCGACGATGCGGATCTTGAGGAATTTCTTGCCCCAGGTCTGGCCGGTCGCGTTCAGCGGCACGAACTGCACGGCGGCGAACACACCGAAGCCCACCAGGGCCCACATGAGGGTCGTGCCGAAGCCGACTTGCCCGCCGTTTTCGAGCGCCGCCCGCCAGTAGCCGCCCACGAACATCAGCGGCACCAGGATGGCGAGCATGATGAGGCCATCGATGATGGCGGCGCCGAGCCGCGTCCCGCGATCCGCCAACTCGCCATCGGCGATCTCGGCGACAACGGCGTCCGGCGTGCGATACGGATTCTGGTCTTCCATGCTGCCCTCCCCAAGTGTGGATGATGTGGGCCCGGTGCGGGCCGCGGCACGGACGACCTCCCCGGCCCTCCACGCGCGCGATCGAGTCTGTCAGGTTTCCCGCGCGCCTGCAGGGATGTGGATCTTGAACAGCAGGCGGACCGTGCCGGAATCGGCTAGGCTGGAACCCGTGCGCCGGGGGGCGCACCGGACCATCGACTCCACTCTCGCAAGGCGGGCCTGCATGCTGTTGCGCCGCTTCGTCGCCCATGCTCGCAAGCAGGACTGGATGGCCATCGCCATCGAGTTCGTGCTGCTGGTGCTGGGCGTGTTCCTGGGCATCCAGGTCTCCAACTGGAATACCGAACGCGAGAACCGACAGAAGGCCGCCATTTTCACCGAGCGCCTCAAGGCCGACCTGCGCGGGGAGGACTGGACCTACCAGTTCCTGCTCGCCTACTACCGGGAGGTGCTGGCCAACGCCAACCGCGCGGCCCAGGCACTGGAGGGCCGGACGACGCTGTCCGACGAGGCCTTGTTGATCAGCGCCTACCGTGCCACCCAATACCGCAACCGCAACCAACGCGGTTCCACCTTCGACGAGCTGATCTCGACCGGCAACATCGACCTGATCCGCGACCGCACCCTGCGCGACACGGCCATCCGCCTCTACAACCTGTCCGTCTTCGACAACCTGGTGCAGGAAGGCATGCGCTCGCGCTATCGCGAGGCCTTCCGCATGCGCCTGCCGAACGACGTGCAACGTGCGTTGGGCGCGCAGTGCGGCGATCGCGTCAGCATCCCCGGCGACTACACGACCATCCACGCCAAGCTCGACTATCCCTGCCGCACGGGGCTGCCCGCCGGGGTCATCGCCGATGCCGCGCGAGCGCTGCGTTCGGATCCGGACATGCTGCGATTCCTGCGCTTGCGCATCGCCGACACCGAAACACGGATCTTCGACCTGACCCGCAACAACCGCAGCGTCATGGACAACCTGCGCACGATCGCCGGGGAGACGCCATGAGCGGACCGGACACGGAACCTGCAGGCGCCACGCACCGCGCGCGCTGGCGGCGCTTCTCGCCCTCGATGGGCTGGCGCGCGTTCTGGAGCGAGATCGTGATCGTGGTGCTGGGCGTGGTGATCGCGCTGGCGGCCAACGAGGCGGTGCAGGAATGGAACTGGCGGCAGAAGGTTGCCGACGCCGAAACGCGCCTGCAGGGCGACATCGCCTGGGCCTTCCTGTGGGGCGCGGAAGCCTACGTGAGCCAGCCGTGCATCGACGCGCAGCTGGCCGCGCTGAGCCGCAACGTGCTGGAGAGCGGCGACACCCTGGTGCCGCAACCGGTGATCACGGCGAACACCTCGCTGCAATACGTGGTGCGCATGCCCAACCGCCCGCATCGATTCCCGGTGTGGGACACGCTGGTGGCCGACGGCACCGCCTCCCACTTCGCGCCGCGGCGCCAGGCCTACCTGGGCCGCATCAGCAGCGAGTTGGCGCTGGCCCGCGACGGTACGGCGGAGGCCCGCCACCTCAATGGGCGCTTGATGGTGATGCGCGACCCGATCCCGCTCGACCCTGCGGTGCGGTCGGGCCTGCTCGCCACCATCAACGAGCTGCGTTTCATCGGCAGGTACGAAGCGGTCGCCGCGCAGCAACGCCTGCGCAGGATCGCCGATGCCGGCGACGCGCCGCCAGCCGCCATCGTCGAACGGTTCCTCAACGCCTCCGGCAAGTATCCTTCGGGTTCCGACTATTCCGGCATGGCCGGGTTCTGCACGGCGCGCGGCCTGCCGATCGCGGATTGGCGCGATTACCGGAAGATCTCGGTCGCCATCGGTCCTCCCGGCATGGCGATCGGCAAATGAAGACGCCGGGGACATCGCCATGAGCCCGCGCCGCCTCGCCCAATCGCTGCGCGAGCAGAACTGGACCACGATCCTGGTCGAGTTCGTCCTGCTCATCGCCGGCGTGTTCCTGGGCATCCAGGCCGCGAACTGGAACGAGGACCGCCAGCTGGAGGTGCGCCGGGGCGCGGCGCTCACCCGCCTGCATGCGGAGAGCGAAGCCGCGATCGCCTACCTCGAACGCCGGATGGGCGTGATGGCCGGCGAGGCCGAACTGCGGACCGAGGCATTGCGCCGCCTGTCGGACAACGATTGGGCCGGCGCGGATTCCGCGCTGATGGCCCGGGCGCTGGACTCGCTGCAGTACGCACCGGCCGTGTCGCCGCCACGCGGGGTGTACGACGAGCTGATCAGCACCGGGCTGTACTCCGAACTCGGCGACCCGCGCCTGCGCAAGGCGGTGTCGGACTACATCGCGCAGCTCGCCTACCTCGAGCGACAGGTCGACTTCATCCGCGCACGCCTGGTGGCGCGCAACGACGGCCGCATGTTCGATGGCGCGACGCCGACGTTCGATCCCGGCGAGCGCCGGCAGATCCGCACGGCCTACGACTTCCCCGCCCTGTCCGCGAATCCGGCGTTCGTGGCCAACACCGTCGAAAACAACGCCGCCACCATCGCCCAGGTGGACTGGACCCGCGACCTGCTCGACAAGGCCCGGGTGATGTGCGCGGAGATCGCGCGCATCGAACGCAAGCCCTGCACCACGGGCAAGGAGCCTCGAAAGTGATCCTGCGCCGTTTCTCGCAATCACTGAAGGAACAGAACTGGACCACGATCCTGGTCGAGTTCGTCCTGCTCATCGCCGGCGTGTTCCTGGGCATCCAGGCCGCGAACTGGAACGAAGACAGCACCGAGCGCGCCTTGGTACGCGGCCACTTGACCGAGATCGCCTCGGACCTGCGCACGCACGAGACCATCGACGAGGCGCTTGCCGAGCCATGATCCCCCTCCTGCGCAACGCCCGCCACCGCCTGCTGGCCGAGAACCGCTTGACCCGCTACCTGGCCTACGCGGTGGGCGAAATCGTGCTGGTGGTGGTCGGCATCCTCATCGCGCTGCAGATCAACAACTGGAGCGACACGCGCAAGGACCGCCAGAAGGAACTCGTTCACCTGGCCAACATCCGCGCCGACCTGGTGGCCAACATCGCCGCGATGGACCGCACCCTGGAGGTCCGCACCGCGCGGATCGCGGCGGCGCGCAGGATCCTCGACCACTTCAACGGCAAGCCGATCGAGGACGCCAGCGCATTCAACGCCGACGGTATCGGCATCTACAACTGGGAACGCTTCTACCTCGGCGACAACAGCTATCAGGAACTGGTGAACTCCGGCAATTTCGCGCTGCTCCGCAACCACGCGATCAAGGACCAGTTGCTGGACATCCAGGCGCTCTACCGGAGGATGAAGGGCGAGGAGGACCACTACCGCTTCGACACCGAGACCGCGCTGTACAAGCCGCTGTACGAGACCATGGACACCGAGGCGCTGGTCGCCGACTACGAATACGCGGCATCGGGCGGCAGGTCCGGGCGCAAGGGCGCGGTGGACGCCGCGACGTTCGAGGCCTACCTGCGCAACCGCACGCTGAAGAACGGCTTCATGATGACCATCCTCGAGTACGGGACGATGAACGCGCAGATGGAAGAGTTGCGGCGACGCTGCCGCACGCTGATCGAAGCGATCGATGCGAAACCAAGCGCGGTTGAATCCGCGCCTCAGGTCTTCGGCAGGGTGACCCCGGTCTGGCCCTGGTACTTGCCGCCGCGGTCCTTGTAGCTGGTCTCGCAAACGTCGTCGGCATCGGCCTGGAAGAACAGCATCTGCGCCACGCCTTCGTTGGCGTAGATGCGCGCCGGCAGCGGCGTGGTGTTGCTGAACTCCAGCGTGACGTGCCCTTCCCACTCGGGTTCCAGCGGGGTCACGTTGACGATGATGCCGCAGCGCGCGTAGGTGCTCTTGCCGAGGCAGACCACCAGGGTGTCGCGGGGAATGCGGAAGTACTCGACAGTGCGCGCCAGCGCGAACGAATTCGGCGGGATGATGCACTCGTCGGCCACCACGTCGACGAAGCTCTTCGGGTCGAAGTGCTTGGGATCGACGATGGTGGAGTTGATGTTGGTGAACACCTTGAACTCGCGCGAGCAGCGCACGTCGTAGCCGTAGCTGGAGGTGCCGTAGCTGACGATGCGCTGGCCGTCGACCTGCTTCACCTGGCCCGGCTCGAACGGCTCCAGCATGCCGTGCTCCAGCGCCATGCGGCGGATCCAGCGATCGCTCTTGATGCTCATGCGGGTCTTCGTCGGGACGGGGCCGCCATTCTAAGCCAAGCCCCCGTCCCCGCCTCCCGGGATGGCGGGGACGCCCGCTCAGCCCAGCAATTGCGCCAGGATCCCGCCACGCAGCTTCGGGCGCTGGTCGATCTCGGCCAGCAAGGCTCGCGCGACCGCGCGATACGCCCGTGCCGCCGCCGAATCCGGCCGGGCGACCACGATCGGCGCGCCGGCATCGCCCTGCTCGCGGATGCCGATCTCCAGCGGCAACGCGCCCAACACCGGCACCCCGTGGCGCGCCGACATCCGCGCCGCGCCGCCCTCGCCGAACAGGTGCTCGGCATGGCCGCAGGCGCTGCAGACGTGGACGGCCATGTTCTCCACCAGGCCAAGCACCGGGATCGAGACCTTCTCGAACATCTTCAGCGCCTTGCCCGCGTCGAGCGTGGCCACGTCCTGCGGGGTGGTCACCACCACCGCGCCCGCGACCGGGATCTTCTGCGCCATGGTCAACTGGATGTCGCCGGTCCCGGGCGGCAGGTCGACCACCAGCACGTCGAGGTCGCCCCAGCGGGTATCGTTGAGCAGCTGGGTCAGCGCGGAGGTCGCCATCGGCCCGCGCCAGATCGTCGGCGCGTCCTGGTCCACCAGCAGGCCGATCGACATCGCCGCCACGCCATGCGCGCGCATCGGCTCGATGGTCTTGCCGTCGGGGCTCTCCGGACGCCCGGACAGGCCCAGCATCATCGGCACGCTGGGGCCGTAGATGTCGGCGTCGAGCAAGCCCACCGCCAGGCCCTCGGCGGCCAGCGCCAACGCGAGGTTGACCGCGGTGGTGGACTTGCCCACCCCGCCCTTGCCGGAGCCGACGGCGATGATGTTGCGGACGTTGGCGAGCGGCTTGAGCTCGCCCTGCACGGCGTGGGGAGGAAGGCGTGGCATCGCGGTTACTCGTGGTTCCAAGCATCGGATTTTAGCCGAGCGGCCTCCCGCTGCCCTTTGTCCTGAACCGGTTCATGCCAAAGTGGGCCGTCTTGGCTTGCGCCTTTCCATACCGCGGCGGATGGCGGTATAAAGCGGGCACGGGCGCATGCCGCGCCCCACAGCTCCCTGGGAGGGGACACCATGCGCAAGATCATCCTGGCCGGCGTGCTGGCCACCGTCGCCTTCTCCGCCAACGCGCAGAACGCCGCTTCGCCGGTCGGCAAGTGGAAGACGCTGGACGACAAGACCGGCAAGGCGATGACCGTCACCGAGGTCTACCAGGCCAAGAACGGCACCCTCGCCGCCAAGATCACCGAGAACCTGGGCCTGCCGGCCACCTGCGCCGACTGCAGCGGCGAGCACAAGGGCAAGCCGATGGTCGGCATGGTCACCCTGTGGAACCTCAAGCCGAACAAGGACGGCGGCTGGAGCGGCGATGGCTACAAGCCGTCCGAGGACCGCAAGTTCACCGCCAAGTCGGTGAAGCTGATCGACGGCGGCAAGAAGCTCGAGGTCAAGGGCTGCGTGGCCTTCATCTGCCGCACCGCCACCTGGGTCCGAGCGGACTGAGCGCACCCCGGTCCCGCATGATCGCAACGGCCCGCGCACCGGGCCGTTGTCTTGTTGCCCCCCCACGCACAGGACGCCCACCGCATGCGCCTTCGCCTCGCCGCACTCCTCGTCGCCGGACTCGCCCTGCCTGGCCTGGCGGCCGCGCAGCAATCCGCGCTCGGCCGCTGGAAGACGATCGATGACGCCACCGGCAAGCCGAAGTCGGTGGTCGAGGTCTACCAGGCCCGCGACGGCCGGCTGGCGGGCAAGGTGGTCGAGATCCTGGACCTCAAGGACGGCCCCAACCCGGCCTGCGACAAGTGCACCGGCAACAACCGCGGCAAGCCGATCAAGGGCCTGGTGATCCTCTGGGGCCTGTCCGCGGATGGCGCGGGCAAGTGGTCCGGTGGCCGGGTCATGGATCCGGAGAACGGCAAGGACTACAAGGCGCGGCTCGAACTGCTCGACGGCGGGCGCAAGCTCGGCATGTCCGGCTGCATCGCCTTCCTCTGCCGGCAGCAGGTCTGGCTGCGCGAATAGTCGCAGCTGCCACGCCACCGGCATGGCCCCGCTGCGGCGGGGCTTTTCGTGAGCAGGATCGTGGGCGTGCTCGCCCGGGCAGCGCGCCGGGCGGGGTTTGTCGCCATGCGATAATCGCCGCCCCCTCGCAAGCCCCGCGTCCATGGCCCGTCCCGCGCTCGTCACCAACGCCCTGCCCTACGCCAACGGCCCGCTGCACCTGGGCCACCTGGTCGGCTACATCCAGGCCGACGTGTGGGTGCGGGCGCGGCGCATGCGCGGCGACACGGTGCATTTCGTCTGCGCCGACGACACCCACGGCACGCCGATCATGTTGGCGGCGGAAAAGGCCGGGCAGACGCCGGAAGCCTTCATCGCCGGCATCCAGGCCGGGCACGAGCGCGACTTCGCCGCGTTCGGCGTCGCCTTCGACCACTACGACTCCACCCATTCGGCTGGCAACCGCGCGGTGACCGAGGCGATCTACGCGCGCCTGAAGGCGAACGGCCACATCGCGCGGCGTTCGGTCGCGCAGTTCTACGACCCGGCCAAGGGGATGTTCCTGCCCGACCGCTACATCAAGGGCACCTGCCCCAATTGCGGCACCGCCGACCAGTACGGCGACAACTGCGAGGCCTGCGGCGCGACCTACGCCCCCACCGAGCTGAAGGACCCGCGCTCGGTGCTCTCCGGCGCCACCCCCGAGCTGCGCGATTCCGAGCACTTCTTCTTCGAGGTCGGCCGCTTCGAGGCCTTCCTGCGCGACTGGCTGGCCGGCGACGTCGCCGTGCCCGGGGTCAAGGCCAAGCTGATGGAATGGCTGGATGCCGAGGGCGGCCTGCGCGCCTGGGACATCTCGCGCGACGCGCCTTACTTCGGCTTCGAGATCCCGGGCCAGCCCGGCAAGTACTTCTATGTGTGGCTGGACGCGCCGATCGGTTACCTCAGCAGCTTCCGCGCGCTGTGCGCGCGCATCGGCATCGACCCCGAGGCCTACCTCGCGGCGGGCAGCGAGGCCGAGCTGCACCACTTCATCGGCAAGGACATCGTCAACTTTCACGGCCTGTTCTGGCCGGCGGTGCTGCACGGTTCGGGCCATCGCGCGCCGACACGGCTGCACGTCAACGGCTACCTGACCGTCGACGGCGCGAAGATGAGCAAGTCGCGCGGCACCTTCATCATGGCCCGCACCTACCTCGACGCCGGCCTGGACCCGGAGGCGCTGCGCTATTACTACGCGGCGAAATCCTCGGGCGGCGTGGACGACCTCGACCTCAACCTGGCCGACTTCACCGCGCGGGTGAACAGCGACCTGGTCGGCAAGTTCGTGAACCTCGCCAGCCGCTGCGCCGGCTTCATCGAGAAGCGCTTCGGCGGCGCGCTCGCCGCGACCCTGCCGGAGCCGGCGCAGTACGCGCACTTCGTGGCCGCGCTCGGCCCGGTGCGCGAAGCCTACGAACGCAACGATCCCGCCGCCGCGCTGCGCGCGGTGATGGCGCTGGCCGACGAGGCGAATAAGTACATCGACGATCGCAAGCCGTGGGTGATCGCCAAGCAGGACGGCGCCGATGCCGAGCTGCAGGCGGTCTGCACCCAGGGCCTGAATCTCTTCCGCGTGCTCGCCGCGGCGCTGGCGCCGGTGCTGCCGCGCACCTCGGCGCAGGCGGCGGCCTTCCTCGGCGCGCCGGTGCTGGCCTGGGGCGACCTCGAGGCACCCCTCACCGGTCGCAACATCCAGCCTTACACCCCGCTGTTCACCCGCATCGACCCGAAGCAGATCGAAGCCATGATCGACGCCAGCAAGGACACCCTCGCCGCTCCCGCGCCTACCGAAGCCAAGCCGGCCAAGGCCGCCGACGCCGCGCCCGCGTTGGCGAACAAAGCAAGCGAGACGCCCCCACCCCAACCCGCCCCCGCAAGCGGCGGAGGGAGCAATCTGATCGGCATCGACGATTTCGCCAAACTCGACCTGCGCATCGGCAAGGTGTTGGAGTGCGGTTTCGTGGAGGGCAGCGACAAGCTGCTGCGCTTCCTGCTGGATGCCGGCGACCTCGGCCAGCGGCAGATCTTCTCGGGCATCCGCGCCAGCTACGCCGAGCCGGACCGGCTGGTCGGACGCAGCCTGGTGTTCATCGCCAACCTCGCGCCGCGCAAGATGCGCTTCGGGGTGAGCGAGGGCATGATCCTGTCGGCCGGCTTCGACGGCGGCGGCCTGTTCCTGCTGGATGCCGACGGCGGCGCGCAACCCGGCATGCCGGTGCGCTGAGGCGCTCGAATTGCTGCGTGCCGTGGCGTCCCCTCCGCTCCCGCGAATGTCCCCCGATGCCGCCCGATGGCCGGCATCTCCTCCTTGATTTCGCGGTAACGGAGGGGACGCCATGCCCGCCGCATGCCGAGCGCACGCATGACCAGCGCCGATCTCGATCGAATCATCGAACGCCTCGACCGGCTGCTGCCGCAGACGCAGTGCGGGCAATGCGGCTACCCGGGTTGCCGGCCGTATGCGGAGGCGATGGCACGCGGCGAGGCCGGCATCGACCACTGCCCCCCGGGCGGCGATGCGGGCGCACGCGCCCTGGCCGCCCTGCTCGGCGTCGCCCCGCGGCCCTACGACCGGGCCCGCGGCATCCAGGCCGCGCCGCACGCGGTGCGCGTGGTCGAGGCCGACTGCATCGGCTGCACCAAGTGCATCCAGGCCTGCCCGGTGGACGCCATCATCGGCGCCGCCAAACACATGCACGTGGTGGTCGAGCCGCTGTGCACCGGCTGCGACCTGTGCCTGCCGGCATGCCCGGTGGACTGCATCGTGGCCGTACCCGCGACGGCCTGAGCGCTCAGGGCGCCGGCGCCTCGACGCAGGCGTCGCAGATCCGCTCGACCGTGTAGCGTCCGGTCGCGCGCAATTGCTCGACCAGGCCGTCGCTGCCCAGCAGGTGCAGGCTGCCGACCACCACCAAGGTGTCCTGGCCTGCCGGCGCGTCCAGCCGGGCCTCGACCTGCGGCAGCCAGGCCTGGTTGCGCTCCACGTCGAGCAGCCGGTACGACGCCGACGTCTTCTCGGCCATCTCGGCGCGCATCTCGCCATCCAGTTTGGCGACGTCGCCGGCCCGCCACCAGGCATGCATGTCGTCCAGCTGCCTGACCGCCTTCCGCGGATCGCGCACGAAGTCGTCGAGGCTGCGGACCTGCTCCTCGCGCGGCACCGCATCCATCGCCTGCATCTGCGCGTCGATGGTCTCGAGCCCGCCGGCAGGCATGCCGGCCGCTGCCGCGCGCGCCATCAGGTGGCGGTCGAGGCCGAGGTCGGCGCGAAAGCCCATCCCCTGGCTCACCCCGAGCACCAGCCCCATGCTCACCGCCCACGGCTCCTGGTGCTCCAGCGCCTCCATCGAACCGCCGCTGGCCTTCACCAGGGTCTCGAGGCGATCGCGCGTCGGCTTCGGCAGCACCTGACTCAAGGTCAGCGCGTCCTCGCCGTAGCCCATGTAGGCCTGGATGCGCACGAAGGTCTCCGGGGCGACCATCGCCGCCGGGTCGATCTCGAACAGCACCGATTCCGCATCCTCGAAGGCGCGGTCGATCTCCGCCGGCAGCGGGTAGTCGGTGTCCTTCAGCAGGTGGAACGAGCCGAGCAGGTACACGGCGTTGTCGGCATCCGACACCTTCCACAGCAGCGGTCGCCTGGCCTCGACGGGCGTAGTCGCCGCGACCTGGGCGGCCTGGACGCTCGCCACGCAACCCGCGAGCGCGAGGGCGAGCCACGCCCTGCGACGGCGGGTCATGGCGCGGCTCCGGCGCCGGCATCCGCATGCTTCGCGTAGGTCTTCTCGCCAGCCTCGACTGCGACATCCAGGCGATTCTCCGGCGGCGCCAGCGGGCAGGTGGCGAACGGGGTGAACGCGCACGGCGGGTTGTAGGCCTCGTTGAAATCGATCACCACGCGCCCCTGCTTGTCCGGCATCGGCGCATCGATGAAGCGGCCCGCCGGGTAACTGCCATGCCCGCTGGTGCGGTCGGCGAACACGATGAACAGCGTGCCCTCGCCCTCGTCCAGCGCCTCCAGTCGCAGCGGCTTGCCGCCGAGTTCGAATTCGAGCACGCCGGGATTGGCGATCTGCTGGGTGTTGCCGAGCACGTCGAGCACCGGCAGGGTCTTGCCGGGCGGGTGCGCGACGAAGCGCGCGGGCACCTGCCAGGCCATGCCGCCGAGCCAGTAGTCGAGGCCGGCGAAATTGCGCCGGGTTTCGGCTTCCGCATGCTTCACCCGCAGGGCCAGGCGCCCGCCGCGTTCGATCACCGTGGCCAGGCCGTTGCCGCCATCGAAGCCGATCGCGCTGGCGCCCGCTGGCGACGTGTCGCTGCGCAGCGCACCGCCACGGCTCGGCTGTCCATCCACGGTCACCTCGGTGTCGGCGACGAAACTCGCCTTGCCGTCGCGCACGGTGAACACCCCGAGGTGCGCCGGCCCCATCGCCAGGCGGATGCCGTTGTCGGGATCGCTGCCGACGCGGTGCACGCCGGGATCGAGCCAGTGCAGTCCGACCAGGCTGGTCCAGCCATCCGGCCGGTTGAGGTCGATGATGCGCTTGGCGCGCCACAAGTACTGCTCGCGCGCATAGGCCTTGGCCGCCTCCTGCTGGGAGGACGCGGGCGGGGCTGTCGGCACCTGCGCCTCGCGAGCGCACGCGGCGACCGCCACCAGCAAGGCGGCCATCGACACCATCCACTTCATCGTCCGCGCAGGAACCATCGATCCATCTCCGCCAGTGAAAAGCGCGTCCAGGTCGGACGGCCGTGGTTGCATTGCCCGGAGCGCTCGGTGGCTTCCATTTCGCGCAGCAGGGCGTTCATTTCCGGCAGCGTCAGCCGCCGGTTGGCGCGGACCGCGCCATGGCAGGCCATGGTCGCCAGCAACGCATCCCGGGTGTCGTCGACGCGGCGCGTGCTGCCATGCTCGCGGAGGTCGGCGAGCACGTCGCGCAACAGCGCTTCGACATCGCCGTGCGCCAGCAGCGCGGGCACGCTGCGCAAGAGCAGCGATTGCGGCCCGCTGCGCTGCACCTCGAAGCCGAGCCGGGCCAGCGTGCCCGCCTCGCGTTCGGCGACATCGGCTTCGCGCTCGGACACCGCGAGGCTGGCCGGGACCAACAGCGGCTGCGTGCGCAAGCCGGCGCCATCGTGCGCGGCCTTGAGTTTCTCGTAGCCGATGCGTTCGTGGGCGGCGTGCATGTCGACCACGACCAGGCCGTCGGCGTTCTCGGCGAGGATGTAGACGCCGTGCAGTTGCGCGACTGCGTACCCCAGGGGCGGCATCCCGCCTAGCGCGTCCTGCGGCATCGCCGGCTGTGCCGTTGGCGGCAGCGCCCCGTCGCGCGGGGCGTACAGCGCGGCATACGCGGCGGGCGCGTCGCCGACCCGCAGGCCGATCGCCTGCTGCTGCGGTGGCGGCATCGACCAGCGCGCCTCGTTGGCGGCGGCCAGCGACGGCATCGGTGCCGCGGTGGCGCCCGCGCGGGTCTCGGCGAGCGCAGCGTGCAGGCTGCGGTAGACGAAATCGTGGACCAGGCGCGATTCGCGGAAGCGCACCTCGTGCTTGGCCGGGTGCACGTTGACGTCGACGCCGCGCGGGTCGAGTTCGAGGAACAGCACGTAGGCCGGGTGGCGGCCATGGAACAGCACGTCGCTGTAGGCCTGGCGCACCGCATGAGCGACGTTGCGGTCGCGCACGCTGCGCCCGTTGACGTACAGGTATTGCTGGTCGGTGCTGGCGCGGTTGTAGGCCGGCTGCGCGATCCAGCCATGCAGGCGCAGGCCCGCGCCGGCATGGTCGACGCGCAGCGCGTTGCGCGCGAATTCCTCGCCCAGCGCCTCGTGCAGGCGCACCTCCGAGAGCAGGTCGCCCTCGCCCTTCCAGCGCCGCGACGGCTTGCCGTTGTGGGTGACCCGCAGCTCCACGTCCGGCCGCGCCAGGGCGAGCGAGCGCAGCCACTCCTCGATGTGCGACAGCTCGGTGCGCTCGGCGCGCAGGAACTTGCGCCGCGCCGGCACGTTGTAGAACAGGTCGCGCACTTCCACCGTGGTGCCGTGCGGATGCGCCTGCGGCACCACTTCGCCGAGGCGGCCACCCTCGATCCGCAGCTCCGCGCCATGCGCCGCGTCGCGCGGGCGCGAGGCGAGCCGGAAGCGGCTCACCGAGGCGACCGACGGCAGCGCCTCGCCACGGAAACCAAGCGTGGCGACCGCCTCGAGGTCGTCGATGCTGGCGATCTTGCTGGTCGCGTGCCGGCTCACCGCCAGCGGCAGCTCCTCCGGCCCGATGCCGCCGCCATCGTCGCGGATGCGGATCAGGCGGACGCCGCCTTCCTCGAGATCGATGTCGATGCGGCGCGCGCCGGCATCCAGCGCGTTCTCGACCAGTTCCTTGACCACCGACGCGGGTCGTTCGACCACCTCGCCGGCTGCAATCTGGTTGATCAGGGTGTCGGGCAGTTGGCGGATCGTCACCCGCCCAGTCTACCGGGTCGCGTCAGGGGCTTCCCCCCGCACCGAACGCGCCCTGCGGGACACTGGAAACCGCGGTGGCGTCCTGCGCCGCCTGCGCACGCAAGGCATACAGCGTGCCCGGCGGCGGCTGGCGGGTGAAGTAGCGGTCGATGCCGTCGAGGATGGCCGAGGCCAGGGTGCGCTGGAAACCCGGGTCGGCGAGCCGCTTCTCTTCGTCGGGATTGGAGATGAAGGCGGTCTCGACCAGCATCGCCGGCATCTTGTCGGACGTGCGCAGCACGGCGAAGTTGGCGCGCTCGATATCCGGCTTGTGGTTGTTGCCGACCCGCTTGAGGCCGCCCAGCACGTGCCCGGCGGCGTCCTCCGACGCGCGCATGTTGCCGCTCTGGGTGAGGTCCAGCAGCACCGAGGCGAGGGTGTCGTCGGCCACGCGGACGCGCCCGCCGCCGATCACGTCGGCAGCATTTTCCTTGTCGGCCAGCCAGCGCGCGCGTTGCGAGGAGGCGCCGCGGGTGGACAGCACGTACACCGACGAGCCGCGCGCGTTGCGGTTTTCCGCGGCGTCGGCGTGGATCGACAGGAAGATGTCGGCCTTGTTCGCGCTGGCCTTGCGTGCGCGCTGGTTGAGCGGGATGTAGTAGTCGGACTCGCGGGTGAGGAAGGCCTTCATCCCGGGCGTGGCATTGACCTGCCGCGCCAGCTCTCGTGCGATGGCGAGGGTGACGTCCTTTTCGCGGGTCCCGTTCAGCCCGTGCGCGCCCGGATCCTGGCCGCCATGGCCGGCATCGATGGCGATCACCAGCGGGCGGGTGCCGGACGGCAGCGGCCGTGCCGGCCGCACCGGCACGTCGGTCACCGACGGCGCGGAGGTGTTGCCCAACGGCACGTCAGCCGGCTTGGGGGCCACCGGCGCCGCCTCGACCTTGGCGGGCGTGGGCTGCGGCGCGGCGTTGACCGGGGTGGCGCTTTGCGCGGGCGCGGAGGACTGCGCCGCCAACGCGGCGATCGGATCCGGTGTCGCCTGCGGCGCGGGTTCGCGCGCGGCGGTCGCGGCATCGCCATCGCCTGGCCATTCCAGCACCAGGCGCGGACCACCGACCCCATCCTCGATCCGTGGCGGCAGCGGCCGGGTCGAGGTCGCAAGGTCGAACACCACGCGGACCGTGCCGGCTTCGGGCTGTCCGGTGCGGACCGCGCGGATCGCACCGGTCGGCGTCGGCAGGCCCAGGCTGCGCCCCAGGCGGCTGCCCGGGAAATCGACGACCAGCCGCTCGGGGTTGTGCAGTTCGATGACCTTGTAGGCCCCGGGGCGGTCCAGGTGGACTTCGGCACGAGTGCCGGTGGCCCCGGCATCCACACGCAACTGCTTGATTTCAGAGGCGTTTGCAAGGTTCCAGCAGAGCGCCGCCACCAGCATGGCGGCCATCAGCAACTGCTCGACGCGGATCCCCTTGACGCGCATGGCCGGGAGTTAAGCACCAGCCAGCCGATGATGCAAGAGGTTTTCCCTTAATAATCCGTAACCTGCCGAACTTTCCTCAGCCCGGCCGCAACAAGGTGCGGCAAGCCTCAGGCCAGGTGTGCAGCGTCGATCCATCCCTCGCCGGCGGGTGAGCCCGACTCGATCCGCGCCAGCCTGCCCTCGCCCGCCACCGCCAGCTGCACCCGCAGGTCCGGCGCCGGCAGCCCCCCGGCCCCGCGCTCGGGCCACTCGACCAGCCACAAGCGCGCGGAATCCTCGTCGAGCCCGAGGAATTCCAGCTCGCCGGGATCGCCGATCCGGTACAGGTCCAGGTGCAGGGCCCGGCCGCCGCCCGGCAACGCGTACGGCTCGACCAGGGTGTAGGTCGGGCTGCGGATGGTCCCGGCCACGCCGAGCGCGCGCAGCATTGCGCGGGCGAAGGTCGACTTGCCCGCGCCGAGGTCGCCGTGGAGATGGACGACGGCACGCATCGGCAAGTGCGCGGCCAGCCGGGCCGCGAGCGCCTCGGTCGCCGCGGCATCCGCCAGCGCCAGCGTCGCCAGCACGCCATCGTCCCCGCTCAACGCCGCACCGGATTGGCCAGCCGGCGCAGCCAGGGCAACAGGTCGGAGGGCAACAGGCCGCGCTCGCCCTCGTCGCGGGCCGCGGCATCGCCCGCCGCGCCGTGCAGCAAGGCACCGGCAACCGCGGCATCATGCGGCGGCAGGCCTTGCGCGCGCAGGGCCGCGATCGCGCCGGCCAGCACGTCGCCCATGCCGCCGGTGGCCATGCCGGGATTGCCGGCGCAGACCACCGCGATCGGTGCCCCTGCCGACGCAACGAGGGTGCCCGCACCTTTCAGCACCACGGTGCAGCCGAGCCTCGCCTGCAACGCGGCGACGGCAGCGAAGCGGTCGCGCTGGACCGTCGCGGTATCGACGCCGAGCAGGCGCGCGGCCTCGCCGGGATGCGGGGTGGCGATGTCGCCTTCGGCCAGGGTCCACTGGTTGGCGGCGAGCAGGTTCAGGGCATCCGCATCGACCACGCGCGGCGTCGATTGGCCCAGTACGACCGCCAGCAGGCCGTGGCCCCAGGCCTCGCGCCCGAGGCCGGGCCCGATTGCGATCACGTCGGCCTGCGCCAGGGTCGGCAGCAGGTCGCCGACGCCCTCCACCGCATGCGCCATCACTTCCGGGCGGCGCGCCAGCACGCCCGGCACATGCACGCCGCGGGTGGCCACGCTGCCGAGCCCGGCACCGCAGCGTAGCGCGGCTTCTGCGGCCATCAGGACCGCGCCGCCACCGCCGGCATCGCCGCCGATGCAGAGCACATGGCCGTTGCGGCCCTTGTGCGAGTTGCGCGCGCGCAACGGAAAGAAAGCGGGCAAGGCATCCGCGCGCCAGGCCAGCGCGTCGGGCGCGATGCCGTCGAACACGGCCTCCGGCAGGTCGAGGCCGGCGAGTTCAAGCTCGCCCGCGTGGTCGAGCGCCGCGCCGGTGCGTAGCCCGCGATGGCGCGCGATGAACTGCAGGGTGCGGTCGGCGACGACCGCCACGCCCGGCGCATGCCCGCGATCGGCATCGACGCCGCTCGGCACGTCCAGGGCAAGGACCGGCGCCGGATGCGCATTGATCGATTCGACCAACGCTGCGCCGGCCCCGTCGGGCGCGCGCGACAAGCCGATCCCGAACAGCGCGTCGACGATGAGGTCGGCGTCGCCCAAGGCCGTGTTGCCCGGTGCGACGACGCCGCCCGCCGCGACGAATGCGTCGCGCGCATGCCGGGCGAGGTCGGTCGCGGGTTCCGATAGCACGATCACGCGCACGCTGCGGCCGGCCTCCAGCGCATGCCGCGCGAGCACGTAGCCATCGCCGCCGTTGTTGCCCGGGCCGCAGGCCACCACCAGCCGATGCGCGCGCGGCCAGTGCCGCAACACGCTGCGCCAGGCCGCCTGCCCGGCGCGCGCCATCAGGGCGAAGGCATCGCCATCGCAGGCTGCGATGCCGCGGGCTTCGAGGCGCCGCAGCGTGGCGGTGTCGTGCAGCGGGAGCGGGCTGTGCATCCGGGGATTCTAGAACGCGAACCTATACTGCACGCATGCCGATCGCCCCTCCCGACCCCGCCGCGCTGGCCGCGCGGATCCGCGCGCTCGCCACCGAGGCCGGGTTCCAGCGGGTCGGCATCGCCGGCGTCGAGCTCGGCGACGATGTGGCCCACCTGCGCGACTGGCTGGCGCAGGGCCAGCACGGGACGATGGACTGGATGGCGCGCCATGGCGAACTGCGCGAACAGCCTGCGGCCCTGGTACCGGGCACGCTGCGGGTGGTGTCGGTCGGCCTCGACTACGGCCAGGACGAGGCGGCGGCCTGGGCCAACCTGCACGACGGCGAACGCGCGTACGTGGCCCGCTATGCGTTGGGTCGCGATTACCACAAGCTGATGCGGCACCGCCTGCAACGCCTCGCGGATGCGGTGGCGGCGACCATCGGGCCGTTCGGCCACCGCGTGTTCGTCGATTCGGCGCCGGTGCTGGAACGCGCACTCGCGCGCAACGCGGGGCTGGGCTGGATCGGCAAGCACAGCTGCCTGATCGATCGCGATGGCGGCAGCTGGTTCTTCCTCGGCGAACTGTTCGTCGACCTGCCGCTGCCGGTCGACCCGCCCGCCAGCGCGCATTGCGGGACCTGCACGCGCTGCATCGACATCTGCCCGACCGGCGCCATCGTCGCGCCCTACCGGGTGGATGCGCGGCGCTGCATCAGCTACCTGACCATCGAGCACGCGGGCAGCATCGACGAAGAACTGCGCCCGCTGGTCGGCAACCGCATCTTCGGTTGCGACGATTGCCAACTGGCGTGCCCCTGGAACAAGTTCGCGCGGCGCACCGACGAAGCCGACTTCCGCGCGCGCAACGACCTCGACCGGGCCACGCTGGTCGCATTGTTCGCCTGGGACGAAGACGAGTTCCTGCGCCGCACCGAAGGCTCCGCGATCCGCCGCAGCGGGCACGAACGCTGGCTGCGCAACCTCGCAGTGGCGCTGGGCAATGCCCCGACCACGCCGGAGGTCGTCGAGGCCCTGCGCGCGCGGCGCGCGCATCCGTCGCCCATCGTGCGCGAGCACGTGGCATGGGCGCTCGAACAACACACGAAGGATCGCAGGGTGGTCGTCGAAGGGCCGGACGATCCCCCTTCACTCCGGGACACGCCGTGAATGCGTCCATGCAGGCTCATCGGCGGCATCCATGCCGCCGATGGTCCCGGCGCAAGCCGGGCCCGTCCGTCCTGCCGGTCAGCCTCGCGTACTGAATTCCCGCAACAGTTCGCGGGTCACCACGTCGCCGGCTTCGCCCTCGCCGTGCAACGCGGGCAACAGGCGGCTGGCGACCTGCTTGCCGAGTTCGACGCCGAACTGGTCGAAGGCGTTGATGCCCCACAGCACCGACTGCAGGTACACGCTGTGCTCGTACAGGGCGACCAGCATGCCCAGCGCATGCGCATCCAGGCGGTCGAGCAACAGCAGCGTGCTCGGGCGGTCGCCGGGATAGCGGCGATGCGGATCCTCGGCGTCCTGGCCGTTCGCCAGCGCCTCGGTCTGCGCCAACAGGTTCGCGAGCAGCGCCGCGTGGTTGCCCGCATGCGCATGGTCGGCCTGGAGCACGCCGATGAAGTCGGCGGGCACCACCTGCGTGCCTTGGTGCAGCGCCTGGAAGAAACTGTGCTGGGTGTCGGTGCCGGCGCCGCCCCACCACACCGGCACGGTCTGCGCCGCCAGCGGGCTGCCGTCGAGCGCCACCGACTTGCCCAGGCTCTCCATCACCAACTGCTGCAGATAGGCCGGCAGCAGCCGCAGGCGTTCGTCGTAGGGCAGCACCGCCTGCGCGGCGGCGTGCAGCCCGTTGCGGTTCCACACGGCGGTGAGGGCGTGCCACACCGCGAGGTTGTCGCGCGGGGTGGCGTCGCGCGCATGTCGGTCCATCGCCGCGGCGCCTTCCAGCAACGCCTCGAAGCGCGGCATTCCCAGCGCCAGCGCGATCGGGAAGCCGACCGCCGACCACAGCGAGTAGCGACCGCCGACCCAGTCCCACATCGGCAGGGTGCGTTCCGGCGGGATGCCGAACGCGGCGACGCGTTCGAGGTGGCTGCTGACCGCGTACAGGCGGCTGTCGTCGCCCAGCCACGCGCGGACGATGCCGCCATTGAGCAGGGTTTCCTGGGTGCCGAAGGTCTTGGAAATGACGATGGCCGCGGTGCGCGCGGGATCCAGCCCGGCGAGCACGCGCTCGGCCGCGTTGCCATCGACGTTGGAGATGAAGTGCAGGCGGAAGCGCGCGTCGCGGGTGGCCAGCGCATCGACGATCAGCCGCGGCCCGAGGTCGGAGCCGCCGATGCCGATGCTGACGATGTCGGTGACCTCGCTCGCCGCCAGCGCATCGGCCAGCCCGCGCATCCGCCATTGCGCATCGAGCGCCTGCCGGCGCGCGTCGCGCGCCGCTGGCGCATCCGAGGCATCGCCGCGCAGCGCGGTGTGCAGGGCGGCGCGGCCTTCGGTGGGGTTGACGATGTCGCCGTCCAGCAGGCGCCGCATCGCGCCCGCGAGGTCACGCGCGTCCGCCAGCGCGAACAGCGCGTCCAGCGCGAGCCGGTCGTAGCGCTGGCGCGCGAAATTGGCGTACAGCGGGCCGACCCGCAGCGAGAAATCGCGCGCGCGCCGCGGGTCGTCGTCGATCAGGTCGGGCAGGCTGGCCCCGGCGAGCCGCCGGGCGTGGGCATCGAGTCCGGCCAGCGCCGCGCTCATGCGGCCTGCTTCGGCATCGAGCGGTTGGTGTGGGTCATCGCGTTGTCGCGATCGACGTACACCAGGGTGGGCTTGAACCTGGCCGCCTCGGCTTCATCGCACTGGCCGTAGGCGCAAATGATCACGAGGTCGCCGACCTGCGCCTTGTGCGCGGCGGCGCCGTTCACCGAGATCACGCCGCTGCCTTCCTCGCCGCGGATCGCGTAGGTCGCGAAGCGCTCGCCGTTGTTCACGTTGTAGAGCTCGATCCGCTCGTATTCGCGGATGCCGGAGATGTCCAGCAGGCGGCCGTCGATCGCGCACGAGCCTTCGTAGTGCAGTTCGGCGTGGGTGACGGTGGCGCGGTGGATCTTGGCCTTGAGCAAGGTCAGCTGCATGGGTTGGCTCCGGGGGAACGATGCGGGCTGGCGCCCGGCAGCGCGCAGTATAGGCAGCGCATGGCGCGCCGCAACATCGCATGGATCCCGTTCAGCCGGCGTCGAATTCCAGGTTGTCGATCAGCCGCGTCCGCCCCAGCCGCGCGGCCACCAGCGCCACCCGCGGGCCGGCTTCGCCATCGCCGGGCAGGCTGAAATCCGGCGCCCGCACGGCTGCGTAATCGGGCTCGAAACCCGCCGCGCGCAAGGCGGCGTCGGCCTCGGCCTCGACCCGTGCGCGCGGCGTGCCGGCGCGGGTGGCGTCGCGCATCGCCAGCAGCACGCGATGGATGACCGGGGCGGTGGCGCGCTCTTCCGGCGAGAGGTACTGGTTGCGCGAGCTCATCGCCAGGCCGTCGGCCTCGCGCAGGGTGTCGCCGGCGAGCAGCTCCAGCGGGAACGCGAGGTCGCGGACCATGGTGCGGATGACCGCGAGTTGCTGGTAGTCCTTGCGTCCGAACGCGGCGACATCGGCCTGCACCTGGTTGAACAGGCGCGCGACCACCGTGGCCACACCATCGAAGTGCCCCGGGCGGTGCGCGCCCTCCAGGGTGTCGGTGACGCCGGGCACGTGCATGCGCACGCAGCGCTCCGGGCCGTAGGGATACATCGTCTCCACCGACGGCAGCCACAGCGCGTCGCAACCAGCCGCCTGCAGGCCTTCGGCATCCTGCCCGGGGGTGCGCGGATAGCGCGAGAAATCCTCGTTGGGCCCGAACTGGGTCGGGTTCACGAATACGCTGGCGACCACCCTGTCGGCGTGCCGGCGCGCGAGCGCGACCAGCGAATGATGCCCGGCGTGCAGGTTGCCCATCGTCGGCACGAAGCCGACGCGCAGGCCGGCGCGCTTCCAGTCGCCCACCTGCGCGCGCAGGGCCGCGAGTTCCCGGTGGATGGCGATCATGCGTAGCTATGCCCGGCGTCGGGGAAGCTGCCGTCACGGACGGCATCGACGTAGGCGCGCACCGCGCCGGCGATCGAGCCGCCGGTGGCCAGGAAATCGCGCACGAAGCGCGGCTTGCGATGGCCGGTATCGATGCCGAGCAGGTCGTGCAGCACCAGGACCTGGCCGTCGCAGCCGGCACCGGCGCCGATGCCGATGGTCGGGATCGGGCTGGCCGCGGTGAGCGCGGCCGCGAGCGCGGCGGGCACGCCCTCCAGCACCAGCAAGCCCGCGCCCGCCACGGCCACGGCCCGGGCATCGGCGCGCAACTGCGCGGCCGCGGCCTCCTCGCGTCCCTGCACCTTGAAGCCGCCGAAGCGCAGCACAGACTGCGGGGTCAGCCCGAGGTGCGCGCACACCGGGATCTCGCGATCGACCAGGTAGCGGATGATCTCCAGCTTGTGGCCGGCGCCCTCCAGCTTGACCATCGCCGCGCCGGCCTGGATGAAGCGCACCGCCGCGGCATGCGCCTGTTCCGGCGTGGCGTCGGCGCCGAACGGGAGGTCGGCGATCTTCAGCGCGCGCCGCGCGCCGCGCGCGACCGCGGCGACGTGGTAGGCGATGTCGCCGACCTGCACCGGCAGGGTCGAGTCGTGGCCCTGCACCACCATGCCCAGCGAATCCCCGACCAGGATGAGGTCGACGCCGTTGTCGTCGAGCACGCGCGCGAAGCTGGCGTCGTAGCAGGTGAGCATCACCAGCTTGCGCCCCGCCTCGCGCGCCTCCGAGAGCATCGGCACGGTCCAGGGCTTGCGGTCTGCACTCATCGCGGGCTCCGGTGCGTGGGGCGGCTAAGGTAACGCCTCGATGCCCTCGCCCGCCATCGCGCCGAGGCAGGCCTGCGCGCCGCCGATGCCGGGGATCACCGCATCCGGCCACGCCTCGACCAGCGGCACCAGGGCGAAGGCGCGTTCGTGCAGGCGCGGATGCGGCAGCTGCAGGCCCGGCACATCGAGCTGCGCCTCGCCATGCAGCAGCAGGTCGAGGTCGAGGGTACGCGGTCCCCAGCGTTCGCCGTCGACGCGCACGCGGCCGAAGCGGCGTTCGATCGCGAGCAAGTGTTCAAGCAACGCCATCGGCTCGAGCGTCGTCTCGACCACGGCGACCGCGTTGATGAAATCGGGCTGCGCGGTCATGCCCCAGGCCGGCGTGCGATAGAGCCGCGAGGCGCGCAGCAGGCGCGTGCCGGGCAGTGCGCCGAGGGCCTCGATGGCCTGGCGCAGGGTCGTCGCGGCGTCGCCGAGGTTGCCCCCCAGCCCGATCGCGGCACGGGTCATGCCGGGGCGTCGGCAGCCGGCTTGCGACGCCGCTTGCGGCGCTTCTTCGGGGCGGACGGATCGCCGGCATCGGCCGCGTCGCCGCCCTCCGCGTGCCCGTCGGCGTCCACTGCGGCCACGGCGGCCGCCGGATGCGCCTGCGCCTCGCGCCAGAACGCGACGTCCTCGGCATGCGATTCGGAGGCGACCAGGCGCAGCTCGAGGAAATCGAACGCGGCGCGGAAGCGCGGATGCGCCAGCAAACGGAACACGCGCTTGCGCTGGCGCTGGCCGAAGCGCGGCTGCAGCAGCCAGATCTCCTGCATCGGCAGCGAGAACCGGCGCGGCAACGCGGTGCGCGCGACCTGGTGCAGGGTGACGCGATCGGCGGCGCGGCGCTGGGCCTCGACCGCGTGCACGCCTTGTGCCTGCAACAGCGCCAGCGCGCGGCAATAGGCCGGCCACAGCAGCACCGCGTACAGGAACGCCGGCGACACCGAGTCGTCCGCGGCCACCCGTGCGTCGGTATTGCGCAAGCCCTGCACCAGCATCCGCCGCAAGGCGCCGGACTTGTTGGAGGCCAGCGCCTGCGCGGTTTCCGGCAGCAGGGCGGGCAGCAGGCCGAGCGCTTCCAGGCGCTCGAAGCTCGCCACCGCATGGCCGGACAGGAACAGCTTCAGGGTTTCCTCGAACAACCGCGCCGGCGCGGCCTCGGCCAGCAGGTGCGCCAGGCCCGGGATCGGCGCGGCGGTGCCGGGGTCGATGCTGAAATCGAGCTTGGCCGCCAACCGGGCGGCGCGCAGCATGCGCACCGGATCCTCGCGGTAGCGCGCCTCGGGATCGCCGATCAGGCGCAGGACCCGGGCCTCGACGTCGGCGAAGCCGCCGGTGTAGTCGCGCACCGAGAAGTCCTCGATCGCGTAGTACAGGGCGTTCGCGGTGAAGTCGCGGCGGATCGCGTCCTCCTCGATGGTCCCGTACACGTTGTCGCGCAGGACGCGACCGTCGGCATGGACCTCGCGATCGCCCTCGGTGTCGTCGCCGCTGGCGGCGCGGAAAGTGGCGACCTCGATGATCTCGCGGCCGTAGACCACGTGCGCCAGCCGGAAGCGGCGGCCGATCAGGCGGCAATTGCGGAACAGCGCCTTGACCTGCTCGGGCGTGGCGTCGGTGGCCACGTCGAAATCCTTGGGCGCGCCGCCGACCAGCAGGTCGCGCACCGCGCCGCCGACCAGGAACGCGCCGTAGCCGGCCTCGCGCAGCCGGTACAGCACGCGCAGCGCGCTCTGGCTCATCTGCCGGCGGGAGATGCCGTGCGCCTCGCGCGGGATCGTGCGCAGGACGGGCGTGGGCAGGGCGGGCGTCGGATCGGGCTGGGTCATGCGGGGCGGGCGGGCCGCGGGTTGGAAAGGGACGGGTGCGTTGCCAGTGGCCGACGCAGCCGCCTATACTAGCAAGCTCGGCGCGCGACCCGGTCGCCTCCGAGCCGGTCGTCCAACCGGCGCACCACCCTGCTCCCTTCGTCTAGAGGCCTAGGACGTGGCCCTCTCAAGGCTAAAACACGGGTTCGAATCCCGTAGGGAGCGCCAATTCCGGAACCCGCGCGAAAGCGCGGGTTTCTTTTTTTTGCGCGACCGCAGGGATGAGGACCCGCAGGGTTCGACTGCGATGCCTGGAGCATCGCAGGACAGCCGCAGGCTGCCCGGAGCGCAGCGAACGGGGCGGCATAGGACGTGCCGCCTCCATCCCACAGGGAGCACCAATTCCGGAACCCGCGCGAAAGCGCGGGTTTCTTTTTTGCGCGACCGGACTGACAAGGACCCGCAGGGTTCGACGGCGATGCCTGGCGCATCGCAGGACAGCCGCAGGCTGCCCGGAGCGCAGCGAAGGGGGCGGCACAGGACGTGCCGCCTCCATCCCACAGGGAGCGCCAACCGCGGAACCCCCGCGAAAGCGCGGGTTTCTTTTTTGCGCGACGACGTCGGCGCGGCATCGCCATCGATTCTCGATTCGCCGGGGCAGTGGGCGCCGGCGCTAGACTATGCGCACCGCGAAACGGATCCCCACCCGCCATGCCCTTCGTCGTCACCGAGAACTGCATCAAGTGCAAGTACACCGACTGCGTGGAAGTCTGCCCGGTCGACTGTTTCCACGAGGGCCCGAACTTCCTGGTGATCGATCCGGACGAATGCATCGACTGCACCCTCTGCGAACCGGAATGCCCGGCCAAGGCGATCTACCCGGAGGAGGACGTGCCGGCGGGCCAGGAAGGCTACGTCGCGCTGAATGCCGAGCTCTCCCGCGCCTGGCCGGTGATCAACACCCGCAAGGAACCGCTGCCGGATGCCGCCGAGTGGGATGGCAAGACCGGCAAGCTCCCGTTGCTCGAGCGCTGAGCCGCGCCGCGACGACCTCGCGATGCGAAGAAGGGCGCCTTGCGGCGCCCTTCCAGTTCCACGACCTGCGTGCCGGGCTCAGGGCGCCAGCGCGGCCTTGAGCGTGTTGATCAGCTTCACCGGCGGCTCGCCGACCGGCGGCAGGCCGCGCGGATCGACCGCGGAGATGTAGGCGCCCTCGCCCACCTTGGTCACCCGAACCAGGAAATTCGCGCCCATGTAGCTGACGTCGTAGGTCCCCAGGATCTCGGCCTTGCTGGCGATGGTCACGCCCTCGGTGGCGGCCAGCACCTGGCCGACCTTGGCGAACAGCGCGTCGCGATCGCCGGTGGCGTTGAAGCCGATCGGCGCCGCGGCGCCCGGACTGCCGGCCGCGCTGGCGACGCCGGAGGCCGTCGCGCTGCCGCCTGCCGACGGCAGCGCCATGGCACGGTCCGCGGACGGGCGGTCGAGGTCCGGCGGGACCTCCAGCGGCCGCGACTCGACGCTCTGGGTGTACAGCTCGTCCTTCTTGCCGAACCAGTGGCAACCGGACACCCCGGACGCGAGGACGACGGCGGCGATGGCCAAGGCGAGGCGCGCCGGGGCATGGGACGCGGTGCGGGTGCGGTGCATCGGTTTCTCCTGTCAGGCCGCGATGGCGCGGCAACGTTCTTCGAGCTGGGCGATGTCCGCGTGCAGGCGCTCGGCCTCGGCGGCATGCGTGGATGATAGCGGCAGCAGGGGCAGGCGCAGCCCGTGGCCGATCCCGTCCAGCGCCAGCAGGGCCTTCACCGGGATCGGGTTGGGTTCGACCCCGAGGAAATGGTAGAGCGCGTGCAGGCGGGCATCGAACTCGTCCGCGGCCCCGGCTTCGCCCGCCATGGCGAGCCCGCACAGGCGGACGAAGGCGCGCGGGACCACGTTGCTGGCCACCGAGACCACGCCGTCGGCACCGGCCAGCATCGCCCGCGCCGCGGTCGGGTCGTCGCCGCTGAGCACGCTGAAGCCGGGGCGCCGGAACGCCAGCAAGGCGTCCATGCGCTCCGGCTCCGCCCGCGCTTCCTTGATCCCGAGCACCCGCGGGTGCAAGGACAGCTCGCCGGCGGTCGCCGGCAACAGGTCGCAGCCGGTGCGCCCGGGCACGTTGTACAGCACGATCGGCAACCCGCCCTCGTCGGCCACCGCGCGGTAGTGCGCCAGCAGGCCGGCCTGGGTCGGCCGCACGTACGGCGGCGTGACGACAAGCGCGGCATCCGCGCCCAGCGTGGCGGCGCGACGGGTGGCGGCGATCGTCTTGGCGGTATTCGACAGGCCGGTGCCGGCCAGCACCGGGATGCGTCCGTCGACCTGCGCCACCGCGGCGGCGAGCAGGGTGTCGTATTCGAGGTCGTCGAGCGCGGCAGCTTCGCCGGTGGACCCCGCCACCACCACCGCATGGGTGCCGGCATCGAGTTGGCGGGCCAGCAGCCGCGCCCAGGCGTCGAGGTCGAGGGCGCCAGACGCCGTGAACGGCGTGGCCAGCGCGGTGATGCTGCCGGACAGGTGCAAGGGCGGGCTCGCAGGGAAGCGCGACGGGCGTCGCGGCGGGGGACGGGGAACACGGGACGGCCTTGATCTTACTTGCGGGCGGAAACCAGCGACAAGTATCCTGAGTCCCCGTGGCGGGCCCCTCCGGCCCGCACCACTCCTCCGTGCGGACGCCGCCTTGACCGATCCTGCTGCCCGGCCTGCGCCGAACGAAAACCACCTGCTGATCAATGCGTACAGCACGCATCCGCAGTCGCCCCTGCTCGCGGTGACGCGGCGCATCGCCGATTCCGGCTGCAACCTCGTCGACACCCGCCTGGCCACGGTCGGCCGCGACGTCTCGGTCACCGCCCTGGCGACCGGCTCCTGGGACGCGGTGGCCAAGCTCGAGACCATGCTGACCAAGCTCGAGCGCGAGGAAGGCCTGAAGCTGGTGTGGTACCGCACCGGGCCGAAGCCCGTGCAGTCCAGCCTGCTGCCCTACGTGGTCGAGGTGATCGCCTCCGACAAGCCCGGCATCCTGTTCCAGCTGGCCGACTTCTTCGATTCCCAGCACATCACCGTCGAAAGCCTGCACTGCTCGCGCTACCGGGCGATGCAGACCGGCGCCGACATGTTCTCGGCGCAACTGACCATCGGCGTGCCGGCCGACATGCACATCGCCGCGCTGCGCGACGACTTCCTCGAGTTCTGCGACCACCTGAACCTCGACGCCATCATGGATCCGATGAAATACTGAGGACGATGCTCGAACCCGGCGACCGCGTTCCCGACCTCCCGCTGGCCCTGTCCGGCGGCCGACCCGCCAGCCTCGGCGCCTACGCGGGACAGTGGCTGGTGCTGTACTTCTACCCGAAGGACTCGACCCCCGGCTGCACCACCGAGGGCCTCGACTTCAATGCCCTGTTGCCGAAGTTCAAGCGCGCCGGCGCGACCGTGCTGGGCGTCTCCCGGGACTCGCTGAAGTCGCACCAGAACTTCTGCGCGAAGCAGGGTTTCAAGTTCGAGCTGGTGAGCGATGCCGATGGCGCGGTCTGCGACGCCTTCGGCGTGGTCCAGCCGAAGAAGCTGTACGGCCGCGAATTCCTCGGCATCGTGCGCAGCACCTTCCTGGTCGATCCCGCGGGCGTGGTCCGCCGCAAGTGGCAGCCCGTGAAGGTCCCCGGCCATGCGCAGGCCGTGCTCGACGCACTGAAGGCCGAACCCGGCCAGTGACCCCCTCCGTTCCAAGACCATCCCGCCACCCCGCCCCGCGGGCCGTGGCGGCTCGCTGCTGTCCGACCACAGGGAAAGCCGAATGACCCGGAGCAAGCGCATCTACGTCCTCGACACCAACGTGCTGATGCACGACCCCACCGCGCTGTTCAAGTTCGAGGAACACGATGTGTACCTGCCGATGCAGGTGATGGAGGAGCTCGACAACGGCAAGAAGGGCACCAGCGAGGCCAGCCGCAACGCGCGCCAGGTCAGCCGCTTCCTCAACGAGCTGATCGAGGCGCACGGCAGCAGCGACGTCCATGGCGGCATCGCGCTGGTGCGCCCGCAGGGCCTGCAGCTGCGCGGCGCGGCCAGCGCCGGCCGGCTGCTGTTCCAGACCGCCGACTTCGATGCGGGCAAGCGCTTCGGCACGGTGATCCCGGACAACAACATCCTCGGCGCGATCCTGGCGCTGAAGGAATCCGACCCGGGCGCGCCGGTGGTGTTCGTGTCCAAGGACATCAACCTGCGGATCAAGGCGTCGATCGCCGGCATCGTCAGCGAGGACTACGAGAACGACCGCGCGCTGGACGACTTCAGCCTGCTCTACACCGGCGCCACCGCCCTGCCCGAGGACTTCTGGCAGCGCCACGGCAAGGACCTGAAGTCGTGGACCGACAAGGGCCGCACGTATTACGAGATCGGCCGCGGCGAGGACGACGACTGGTACCCGAACCAGTTCGTGTTCCTGCCGGGCGACGAGGACGCGGAGATGAAGGTCGCGCGCGTCGGCGACGACCGCGTGGTGCTGCAGATCGTCGACGACTTCCGCCACAGCCAGCACGCGGTGTGGGGGATCACCGCGCGCAACCGCGAGCAGAACTTCGCGCTCAACGCGCTGATGGACCCGGAGATCGACTTCGTCACCCTGCTCGGCACCGCCGGCACCGGCAAGACCCTGCTGGCGCTGGCCGCCGGCCTGGCGCAGACGATGGACGCCCAGCGCTACCGCGAGATCATCATGACCCGCGCGACGGTGAGCGTCGGCGAGGACATCGGCTTCCTGCCCGGCACCGAGGAGGAAAAGATGACGCCGTGGATGGGCGCGCTGACCGACAACCTCGAGGTGCTCACCCACAACCAGGACGGCGGCGCCTGGGGCCGTGCGGCGACCAACGACCTGCTCGCGTCGCGGATCAAGATCCGCTCGATGAACTTCATGCGCGGCCGCACCTTCCTGTCGCGCTACCTGATCCTGGACGAGGCGCAGAACCTCACCCCGAAGCAGATGAAGACGCTGGTCACCCGTGCCGGCCCCGGCACCAAGATCGTCTGCCTGGGCAACGTCGAGCAGATCGACACGCCCTACCTCACCGAGACCACCTCCGGCCTCACCTACGCGGTGGACCGCTTCAAGTCCTGGGCGCACAGCGCGCACATCACCCTGCGGCGCGGCGAGCGCTCCCGCCTGGCGGACTACGCATCCGAGGTACTGTGAGCCGTATTTGATGTTCCACATATCGACAAGCAAGCACTAGGCTTGCCTGTCGATCGCTGGAGTGCTGCAATCGCGGCATGATCTCCGCCGCCCAATTGCGCGCCGCGCGCGCCCTGCTCGGCATCGACCAGCGCACGCTGGCCGCGCTCGCCGGGGTCTCCCTGCCGACCATCCAGCGCATGGAGGCCAGCCGCGATGAACACGTGCGCGGCGTGGTGTCCACGCTCAGCAAGATCGTGGCCGCGCTGGACGCGGCCGGCGTCGAACTGATCGGCAACGAGCAGCCCAGCCAGGGGCGCGGCCGCGGCGTGCGGCTGAAGGCGGCGCGATGAACGCGACGCGGCAGGCGCCGTTCCTGCCCAAGCTGTGGACCGTCCTGCACGAGGGCTACCGGCCGGCGGATTTCCGCCACGACGCGATGGCCGGGCTGACCGTCGCGATCGTCGCCCTGCCGCTGGCGATGGCGCTGGCGATCGCCTCCGGCACCACGCCGGACAAGGGCCTGGTGACGGCGGTGGTCGCCGGCTTCCTGATCTCCGCGTTGGGCGGCTCGCGCTTCCAGATCGGCGGCCCGACCGGTGCCTTCATCCCGGTCGTCTACACGGTGATCGCGACCCACGGTTACGACGGCCTGGTGCTGGCCACGCTGATGGCCGGCGTGATGCTCATCGCCGCCGGGCTGTTGAAGACCGGGACGCTGATGCGGTTCATGCCGCAGCCGCTGGTCACCGGCTTCACCAGCGGCATCGCGGTGATCATCGCGACCAGCCAGCTGAAGGACGCGCTGGGCCTGGACGTGGCGAAGGTCCCGGCCGAGTTCCTGCCGAAGTTGCGGGTGCTCGCGGCGCACCTCGGCGAGACCGATCCCTGGGCGCTGGGCATGGCGGCCGCCAGCGTGGCGCTGATTGCCGGCCTGCGTCGCTGGGCCCCGCGCGCGCCCGGCTTCCTGCTCGCGGTGCTGGCGGCGGCGGGCGCGACCGCGCTGTGGCAGTTGCCGGTGGACACCATCGGCTCGCGCTTCGGCGGGATCCCGTCCAGCCTGCCGATGCCGCACTGGCCCGCGGTCTCGGTGGACCGCATGGTCGCGCTGCTGCCGTCCGCGCTGACCATCGCCTTCCTCGCCGGCATCGAGTCGCTGCTGTCGGCGGTGGTCGCCGACGGCATGAGCGGCGGCAAGCACCGGCCCAACACCGAACTGGTCGCGCAGGGCATCGCCAACACCGCATCCGCGCTGGTCGGCGGCCTGCCGGCCACCGGGGCGATCGCGCGCACCGCCACCAGCATCCGCAGCGGCGCGCGCACGCCGGTGGCGGGCATGCTGCATGCCTTGCTGGTGCTGGCGTTCATGCTGGTGCTGGCGCCGCTGGCGCGCTACGTCCCGTTGCCAGCGCTGGCCGGCGTGCTGCTGGTGGTCGCCTGGAACATGAGCGAGCGCGAGCACTTCCTGCACACCCTGCGCGCGCCCAAGGGCGACCGCGCGGTGCTGCTGGCCACCTTCTCCACCACCGTGCTGGTCGACCTGACCTTCGCGATCGAGGTCGGCATCGTGATCGCCGCCTTCGTGTTCATGGCGCGCATGGCCGACGTGGTGGACGTGCAGTCCGGGCTGCAACTCGCCGGCCCCGACGACGCGCCCGAGGACCTGACCCAGCGCGCGCGGGTCCCCGACGACGTGCAGGTCTACCGGATCAACGGGCCGCTGTTCTTCGGTGCAACCGGGCGCCTGGAAAGCGTGCTGGACGACGGCGGCAAGGCGCCGCGGGCCTACATCCTGCGCATGGGCCAGGTGCCGCTGGTGGACGCCAGCGGCGCGCATGCGCTGAAGACGGTGTACGAGCGCTGCCGCACGCGCGGCATCCCGCTGGTCATCTCGGGCCTGCAGGCGCAGCCGCGGCGCACGCTCTCGCGGCTGCCGCTCTCCGACCACGGCGCGGGCCTGCACCTGGTGCGCGACTTCGAGGCCGCGCTGGCGCTGGTCGACCAGCTGGCGACGGACGCCGCGCCCGCGTCCTGACGCCCGACGGTGGCTCCGGCACAATGCGTGCATGCAGACCCCCGGCATGCGCTCCGCGCTCACCATCGCCGGCTCCGATTCCGGCGGCGGCGCCGGCATCCAGGCCGACCTCAAGACCTTCGCCGCGCATCGCGTGCACGGCGTTTCCGCGATCGCCGCACTGACCGCGCAGCACACCCGCGGGGTGACCGCGGTGCACGTCCCGCCACTGGACTTCCTGCGCGCGCAACTGGCGGCCTGCTTCGACGACTTCGACATCGGCGCGGTGAAGATCGGGATGCTGGCGAATGCGGAGGTGATCCACACGGTGGCTGACTTCATCGAGGCGCAATCCCGGCCTCGCGTCGATGCAGCGGCTCAGGTTTCGCATCCAGCTTCAATTCGCCGACGCGCGGCATCCATGGCGCGCTCTGCATCGACAGCGGAGCCCGCGCTCGCGCCGGTCGTGGTCCTGGATCCAGTGATGGTGGCGACCGGCGGCGCCAAGCTGCTGGCCGACGATGCGCTGGAGGCGCTGCGCACGCGGCTGCTGCCGATGGCGGACCTGGTGACACCCAACATCCCGGAGGCGGAGCTGCTGATCGGCCGGCGCATCGCCGATGGCGACGACGCGCGGGCGGCGATCGCCCTGCTGCGGGGCATGGGCGCACGCGCGGTGCTGCTCAAGGGCGGCCACCTGGACGAAGGCGACAGCGTGGTCGACCGCTACGACGACGGCGCGGTGCAACGCGAATTCCGGCATCGCCGGCTGCCGCTGGAGGGCCACGGCACCGGTTGCACGCTGGCCTCGGCGATCGCCGCCAACCGTTGCCTCGGGCTGCCGATGCCCGCTGCGGTGGAAGCCGCCACCGACTACATCGAACGTGCGCTGCGCGGCGGCTACCGGCCGGGACGCGGCGACGTGGTGGTGCTCGACCACATCGGCGCCGGGCTCTCGTCCTGATGCGCAGCCTCGCACTGCCGGTCGAGACCGGCGACGGGCATCGCGCCGAGCTGCAGGCACGCATTCCCGACGGCGCCAGCGCCAGCCTGTTGTGGCTGCCCGGGATGGGGCTGGCCGCGCGGCATTTCCTGCCCTTCGCCGAGGCGATGGCGGCGCGCGGCATCGCGACCTTCGTGCACGAGTGGCGCGGCAACGGCAGCAGCAGCCTGCGGGCCTCGCGCGCGGTGGATTGGGGCTACCGCGAACTGCTGGCGGACATCGCCGCGAGCGAACGCGCGGTCGACGCCGCCCTGCCCGGCCTGCCGCGCCTGCTCGGCGGCCACAGCCTCGGCGGGCAACTGGCGTGCTGCCGGGTGGCGCAGGCGCCGGATGCGGCACGCGCGCTGTGGCTGGTCGGCAGCGGCTCGCCCTACTGGCGCGCGTTCCCCGCGCCGACCCGCTGGTGGCTGCCCGGCGCCTACCGGTTCCTCGACTGGCTGGCACGCCGCAATGGTGCCCTGCCCGGCAAGCGCATCGGCTTCGGCGGCAACGAGGCACGCGGGGTGATCGGCGACTGGTCGCGCAGCGCATTGTCGGGGCGCTACGCGGCGCGAGGCCTCGACCTCGACCTGGACGCGGGCATGGCCTGCTTCGGCGGCGAGGTGCGCGGCATCGTGCTGGCCGACGACTGGCTGGCGCCTACGTCCTCGCTGGCGTTCCTGCTCGGCAAGCTGCGCGGCGCGCGGGTGCGCGTGGACGTCGTGGACGCCGCGACGCTGGGCGCCGCGGCCGACCACTACGCGTGGATGAAGCATCCGGACGCGGTCGCGGCGCGCCTGCTGGCGCCCCGCTGACCAGGGCGATCAGGCCCTGCCGAACACCAGGGTCGCGTTGGTGCCGCCGAACCCGAAGCTGTTCGACATCACCGTGCGCAACGCCGCATCGCGACTCTCGCGCAGGATCGGGAAGCCCTCGCAGCGCGGATCCAGGGTCTCGATGTTGGCCGATCCGGCCATGAAGCCGTCGCGCATCATCAGCAGGCAGTAGATCGCCTCATGCACGCTGGCCGCGCCCAGCGAATGCCCGGACAGCGCCTTGGTCGAGGACAGCGGCGGCACCGCGTCGCCGAACACCTCGCGCACCGCGTTCAATTCGGTGACGTCGCCCAGCGGCGTCGAGGTGCCATGGGTGTTGAGGTAATCGATCGGGCGGTCCAGCCCTTCCAGCGCCATGCGCATGCAGCGCACCGCGCCCTCGCCGCTCGGCGCGACCATGTCGGCGCCGTCGCTGGTCACGCCGTAACCGAGCAATTCCGCATGGATGCGCGCGCCGCGCGCGACCGCGTGGTCCCAGTCCTCCAGCACCAGCATGCCGGCGCCGCCGGCGATGACGAAGCCGTCGCGGTTGGCGTCGTACGGGCGCGACGCGGTCGCCGGGGTCTCGTTGGAGCCGGTCGACAACGCCCCCATCGCGTCGAACATCACCGTCATCGTCCAGTGCAGGTCCTCGCCGCCGCCGGCGAACACGATGTCCTGCGCGCCATGGCGGATCAGGTCCGCGGCCGCGCCGATGCAGTGCGCCGAGGTCGCGCAGGCGGCCGACAGCGAATAGCTCACGCCTTTGGTCTTGAACGCGGTGGCGAGGTTGGCCGACACCGTCGAGCACATCGTGCGCGGGACCATGTACGGCCCGACCTTGCGCACGCCGCGCGCGCGCAGGATGTCCGCGGTCTCCACCTGCCATTCGCTGGACCCGCCGCCGGAACCGGCGACCAGGCCGGTGCGCGGATGGCTGACCAGGGCCTCGTCGAGGCCGGCGTCGGCGATCGCGTCGCGCATCGCCAGGTAGCTGTAGGCGGCGGCATCGCTCATGAAGCGGCGCAGCTTGCGGTCGATGGCGGCCTCCAGGTCCACGTCCACCGCGCCGCCGACCTGGCTGCGCAAGCCGTGTTCCGCGTGGTCGGGCAGGAAGCGGATGCCGGCGCGGCCGGCGCGCAGGGCGGCCGAGACGGTGTCGAGGTCGTTGCCCAGGCAGGAGGCGATGCCCATGCCGGTGATCGCGATCCGGCGCATGTCAGAAACCCTCGGTGGAGGTGAACAGGCCCACGCGCAGGTCGCGCGCGGTGTAGATCTCGCGGCCGTCGACCAGGGTGCGGGCATCGGCCTGCGCCATCACCAGCTTGCGGTTGATGAGGCGGGTGATCTCGACCTCGTAGGTCACCGTCTTCGCGGTGGGCAGCACCTGGCCGGTGAACTTCACCTCGCCGCAGCCCAGCGCGCGGCCGCGGCCCTGCGCGCCCAGCCAGGTGAGGAAGAAGCCGGTGAGCTGCCACATCGCGTCGAGTCCCAGGCAGCCCGGCATCACCGGGTCGCCGATGAAATGGCAGTCGAAGAACCAGAGGTCCGGTCGGATGTCGAGTTCGGCGCGGATGAAGCCCTTGCCGTGCGCGCCGCCATCGTCGTTGATCTCGGTGATGCGGTCGAACATCAGCATCGGGGGCGCAGGCAGGCGCGCATTGTCGGCACCGAACAGGTCGCCGCGGGCGCAGGCCAGCAGTTGCGCATGGTCGAGGGAAGAAGGACGGGTCATCGGGGGCACGTCTGGAGTAAAGACTCGATTCTAGGGCCGCACCCCGCGACATACCTACGCGTATGCGACCTGGGGCGTTGCCGGGCGGTTCACCCGGATGAAAACCAATACAGCGCCGGGGAGCGCCAATCCCGGCGCGGATCGCCCTTAAACTCGCGTTGACGTGACCCCGGACCCCCTCGTGACGCAGCCCGTGCCCGCTTCCCTGTTGACCATCTTCGGCGCCACCGGCGACCTCGCCCGGCGCATGCTCCTGCCCTCGCTGTACAGCCTGCAGGCCGAACGCCTGCTGCCGGACGGCATGCGCATCCTCGGCACCGCGCGCAGCGAGCTCGACCGCGAGACCTTCGTCGCGGAGGTCGAAGCCAGCATCTGCGAGCGCATCCCCGCCCACGAGCGCGATGCGGGCGCGTTGCGCGGCCTGCTCGAACGGCTCGACTACCAGGCCGCCGGGGTCGACGACGACGCCTCGATGGCGGCGCTGGCCGCGCGCGTGCAGGCCCTGCGCGACGGCGACGTGCTCTACCACCTGAGCACCGCCCCGCGCTTCTACGGCCCGGCCTGCCAGGCGCTGGCCGCGCACGGTGCCGCCGGCCCGGGCACCCGGGTGATGCTGGAGAAGCCGATCGGCAAGGACCTGGCCAGCGCGGTGGCGATCAACGACAGCGTCGCCCGTGCCTTCGACGAGGACCGCATCTACCGGGTCGACCATTACCTCGGCAAGGAAGGCGTGCAGAACCTGATCGCGCTGCGCTTCGGCAACGCGTTGTTCGAGCCGCTGTGGAACGCGCGCCACATCGAGCAGGTGCAGATCACCGTGGGCGAGACGGTCGGCGTGGAAGGCCGCGGCGACTACTACGACGATTCCGGCGCGATGCGCGACATGCTGCAGAACCACCTGCTGCAGCTGCTGTGCCTGGTCGCGATGGAGCCGCCCGCGCGCTTCGAACCCACCGCGGTGCGCAACGAGAAGATCAAGGTGCTGCGTTCGCTGCGCGCGATCGGCGCGCACGAGGTCGCGGCGGAATCCGTGGCCGGCCAGTACGGCGCCGGCGCGATCGACGGCGTCGCGGTCCCCGGCTACGCCCAGGAACTGGGGCGCGAGAGCCGCACCGAGACCTTCGTCGCCCTGCGCGCGCACATCGACAACTGGCGCTGGTCGGGGGTGCCGTTCTACCTGCGCACCGGCAAGCGCCTGCCCTCGCGCAGCACCGAAATCTACATCCAGTTCCGCAAGGTGCCGTACTCGATCTTCGGCGGCCGCACCGCCGCCGACATGCGCCCGAACGGGCTGGTGATCAAGCTGCAGCCCGAGGAGCGCATCGAGCTCGACCTGATGAGCAAGACGCCCGGGCTGGACCGCCAGGGCCTGCGCCTGTCGCAGGTGGGGCTGGACCTCGACTTCCACGAGGAATTCGCCAGCGCGCGCAAGCGCATCGCCTACGAACGCCTGTACCTGGATGCGATCGAGGGCAACGGCACGCTGTTCGTGCGGCGCGACGAAACCGAAACCGCCTGGGCCTGGGTGGATGCCATCCTCGACGGCTGGCGCAGCCAGGGGCTGGCGCCGCGGCCCTACCCCGCCGGCACCTGGGGCCCGGCCGCCGCGGTCTCGCTGATCGAGCGCCACGGCCACAGCTGGCGTGAGTGAGGCGCGCGCGATGGGCTGGATCGAGCACGACCATGCCGACGCGCCCGCGCTGGTCGCGCACGTCGCCGCCGCGCTGGAAGCCGCCTGCCGCGCGGCGATCGCCGCACGCGGCGTTGCCTATCTGTCGCTCGCCGGCGGGCGTACCCCGCTGCCGATCTACGCCCACCTCGCCGCCAGCGCACTGGGCGGCCGCGTGCTCGCCCTGCCCGGCGACGAGCGCTGCGTCCCCCACGACCACCCCGCCTGCAACCTCGGCCACCTGCGCGCCGCCTTCGCGGCCGACCCGGCGATCGAGGTGCATCCGCTGACCAGCACGGACGGCGATCCACGGGCCTCGCTGGCGCACGCGCGCCGCTTCCTCGCCGCCCATCCGCACGCGTTCGACGTGGTGCTGCTCGGCATGGGCGCCGATGGTCACGTCGCCTCGCTGTTCCCCGGCGCCAGCAACCTGGCCGAGGGTTTGGACCTCGCGGCACCCGAAGACGCGATCGGCGTGCTGCCCGACCCGCTGCCGCCGGAAGCGCCGTATCCGCGGATCAGCCTGACCCTGCCGCGACTGTTGCGTGCACGCGAAATCCATCTTGTCGTCACCGGCGACGACAAGCGCCGCGTCCTGCGCGACGCGCAGCGCCAGGACGCCGGCACCGGCCTGCCGGTCGCCGCCCTGCTGCATGCGCGCGCCGACGCGCCCATCCGGATCCACTGGAGTCCCTGATGCCCCTGCACCCCGTGGTCGAACGCGTCACCGCCCGCATCGCCGACCGTAGCCGCGCGACGCGCGCGACCTACCTCGCGCGCATGGAAGCGCAGCGCACGGACGGACCGGCGCGGCGGGCGCTCGCCTGCGGCAACCTCGCCCATGGCTTCGCCGCGGCGGGCACGGACAAGGCGGGCCTGCGCGCCGGCGCGGGCGGCAACATCGGCATCGTCACCGCCTACAACGACATGCTCTCGGCGCACCAGCCGATGGAGCAGTACCCGACCCTGGTCCGCATGGCCGCGCGCAACGCCGGCGGCAGCGCACAAGTCGCCGGCGGGGTGCCTGCGATGTGCGATGGCGTCACCCAGGGCCGCACCGGGATGGAGCTGTCGCTGTTCTCCCGCGATGCCATCGCGATGGCGACGGCGGTGTCGCTCTCGCACGAGATGTTCGATGCCGCGCTGATGCTGGGCGTCTGCGACAAGATCGTGCCCGGCCTGCTGATCGGCGCGCTGAGCTTCGGCCACCTGCCGGTGGTGTTCGTGCCGGCGGGGCCGATGCCTTCCGGCATCCCCAACAAGCAGAAGGCCGAGGTGCGCCAGCGCTACGCGCTCGGCCAGGCCAGCCGCGAGGAACTGCTGGACGCCGAGGCCGCCTCCTACCACGCGCCCGGCACCTGCACGTTCTACGGCACCGCCAACTCCAACCAGATGCTGATGGAAGTGATGGGCCTGCACCTGCCGGGCAGCGCCTTCGTGCCGCCGAACACGCCGCTGCGCGATGCGTTGACCGTGGCCGCGGCGGAGCAGGCGCTGCGCATCACCGCGCTCGGCGAGGACTATCGCCCGCTGGCGCGCACCGTCGACGAGAAGGCCATCGTCAACGCAATGGTCGGGCTGGCCGCCACCGGCGGTTCCACCAACCATGCCCTGCACCTGGTGGCGATCGCCCGCGCCGCCGGCCTGCGCATCGACTGGGACGACCTCGACGAACTCTCGCAGGCCACGCCGCTGCTGGCGCGCGTGTATCCGAACGGCAGCGCCGACGTGAACCAGTTCCAGGCGGCGGGCGGCCTCGGCCTGGTGATCCGCGAACTGATCGACGCCGGCCTGCTGCATCCCGACATCGCCTGCGTGCACGGCGGCGACCTGCGCCAGCAGGCGCTGGAGCCCTGGCTCGACGACCTCGCGCTGCGCTGGCGCGAACCGCCCACGCAGTCGCGCGATGCCGACATCGTCCGCGGCGTCGCCGATCCGTTCGACCGCGAGGGCGGGCTGCGGCGCCTGCAGGGCAACCTGGGCCGCGCGGTGGTCAAGGTGTCCGCGGTTGCGCCGGAATTCCGCCGCATCGAGGCGCCCGCGCGGGTGTTCGATTCGCAGGACGCCTTGCTGGCCGCGTTCAAGGCCGACCAGTTGGCCGGCGACTTCGTCGCGGTGGTGCGCTGGCAGGGCCCGCGCGCGAACGGCATGCCCGAGCTGCACAAGCTGACGCCCACCCTGGCCGCACTGCAGGACCGCGGGCAGCGCGTCGCCCTGCTCACCGACGGACGCATGTCCGGCGCCTCCGGCAAGGTGCTGGCCGCCATCCATGTCAGCCCCGAAGCCGCGAGCGGCGGCGCGCTGGCCAAGCTCCGCGACGGCGACCGCGTGCGCATCGACGCCGAGGCCGGGACCATGGATGCGCTGGTCGCCGAGGCCGAGTGGCAGGCGCGCACGCCGGACCAGGCCGACCTGTCGGGCAACCGCAGCGGGCATGGGCGCGAGTTGTTCGCGGTGATGCGCGCGCAGGTCGGTCCCGCCGAACAGGGCGCCTGCGCGCTGTTCGTGGACGAGGACACGCCGTGAGCCGGCCGCTCGCGCTGGTCGCCGACATCGGCGGCACCAACGCGCGCTTCGCGCTGACCGACCTCGCGGCGCCGACCGTCGAGCTGCAGCACGCGCGCGCGCTGCGCAACGCCGATTTCGCCAGCGTGCAGCACGCGGTCGAGCACTACATCGCCGAGGTCGGGATCCGCCCGGATCGCGCCGCGCTGGCGGTCGCCAGCCCGGTCGGGCAGGACGAGATCCGCCTGACCAACCGCGCCTGGTCGTTCAGCCGCAGCGAACTGCAGGCGACGCTGGGCCTCGACGAGTTGCGCATGCTCAACGACTTCGGCGCGATCGCGTGGGCGGTGCCCTCGCTCGACGCCGATGCACGGGTCACCCTGCATGGCGACGCCGACGCGCCCCTGCAGGGGCCGGTCAGCGTGCTCGGGCCCGGCACCGGGCTGGGCGTGGCGCTGCTGGTCGGCTCGCATGCGCATGGCTGGCACGCGGTGGAGACCGAGGGCGGGCACGTGAGCTTCGCGCCGCTGGGCGACGAGGAACGCGCCATCGATGCCTGGCTGACCGCGCAGCACGGCCGCACCTCCAACGAGCGCCTGCTGTGCGGCAAGGGGCTGTCGGAGATCGACCTGGTCCTGCGCGGCGCGGCCAGCGTTGCGCCCGCCGCCAACCTGCTGCCGGGCGAAAGCAGCCTGCAACGCCCGGCGATGCGCGACCCCGCCGCGATCGTGGCGGCCGCGCTGGACGGCCACGACCTGCCCGCGCGGCGCACGCTCGCGCGCTTCTGCGCGGTACTCGGCAGCGTCGCCGGCGACTGCGCGCTGGTGCACGGCGCGCGCACGGTGGTCATCGCCGGCGGTATCGTGCCGCGCTTCGTGCCGTTCCTGCGCAGCAGCGCCTTCCGCGAACGCTTCCTCGCCAAGGGCCGCTTCGCGCCATTGCTGGAACGCGTCGCCATCCACGTGATCACCCACCCGCAACCCGGTTTGCTCGGCGCCGCCACCGCGCTGCGCGCCAAGGACCTCTGAGGACGCCATGTTCGACAGCACTCGCCACGCCCAGCAGGTCGACGCGGTCTTCGCGCTGGCGCCGGTGATCCCGGTGATCACCATCGCCGCGCTGGAGGACGCGGTGCCGCTGGCGCGCGCCTTGGCCGGCAATGGCCTGCCGGTGCTGGAAGTGACCCTGCGCACCGACTGCGCGCTGGAGGCCATCGCGCGCATCGCCGCCGAGGTGTCCGAGGCCTGCGTCGGCGCCGGCACCGTGTTGTCCGCCGCCGACCTCGCCGCGGTCGAACGCGCCGGCGCGCGCTTCGCGATCTCGCCCGGGGTCACCGAGGCCCTGTACGACGCGGGCGCGGCCAGCGGGATCCCGCTGATCCCGGGCATCGCCACCGCCGGCGAGCTCATGCGCGGGCTGGAACGCGGCTGGCGCCGCTTCAAGTTCTTCCCCGCCGAGTCCAGCGGCGGCATCGGCGCGCTCAAGGGCTTCGCCGGCCCGCTGCCGATGGCGCGCTTCTGCCCGACCGGCGGCATCGACGCGGCGAAGGCGCCGGCCTACCTCGCGTTGCCGAACGTCGCCTGCGTCGGCGGTTCGTGGATGCTGCCCGCCGACGCGCTCGCGGCCCGCGACTGGGCGCGGATCGGCGACCTCGCCCGCGAGGCCGCCGCGCTCCTACGCTGAATCAGGCGTCGGCGCTCGCCGCCGGCGCGCCCATCGCGCGGCTCAACCCGACCGCGACCAGCACGGTCGCGACCAGGGTGATGAACATCAGGTGCAGGTAGTGCAGCGGCGTCCACGCGAAAGTGAACACCGCGTACAGCGCCACCCCGAACACCAGCGCGATGCGGATGGCCCTGGCATTCGCGCCGCGCACGAAGATCGCCACGAAGAAGCTGGCGAGCACCGGCATCGAATACAGGCCGTTCAGCTGCTGCAGCGTGCCGATGATGCTTTTCGCGTTCTGGTATAGCGGCACCAGCGCCAGCGAGGCCAGCATGAAGACCACCTGCACGACCTGGCCGACGCGCTTGCCGTCCGCCTTCGGGTTCACCATCGGCAGGTGGATGTCGACCGTGTACAGCGCGGCCGCGGAGTTCAGGCCGGCGTTGTAGCTCGACAGCACCGCGCCGGTGATCGCCGCCGCGAACGCGCCCGAGAGCCACGCCGGCAGCACGTCGCCGACCAGCCGCCCATAGGCGTTGTCGTCGATGTCGCCGTACAGCTTGAACGCGATGATGCCCGGCAGGATCACGATCAGCGGGGTGAGGAACTTCAGCAGCGCGGCGGCGTAGATGCCCTTTTGCGCCTCGCGGATATCCTTCGCCGCCAACGCGCGCTGGGCGATCAGCATGTTGGTGCCCCAATAGAAGATGTGCGCGAACACCATGCCGGTGAGCAACGTCGACCACGGGATGTCGGAATCCGGCGCGCCCCACAGGGTCAGGCGCTCCGCCGGGATGCCGGAGAAGTCCCAGCCGATGCGCTCCAGCGCGAACCAGGTCACCAGCCCACCCATCACCAGCAGCACCACGCCCATGTAGGTGTCGGAGATGGCGATGGCGCGCAGGCCGCCCAGCGCCGCGTAGGCCAGGCCCGCCAGCGCGAACAGCACCGCGATCGCGAGGATCGGCAGGTCCGGCTGGAACAGCGACTTCATGAAGCGCGCGCCGGTGTACAGCACCATCGGCAGCAGGATGAACATGTAGCCCAGCAGGAACAGTACCGAGACGGTGCGTCGCAGCGAGGCCCCGTTCGGCAGCCGCTTCTCGAGCAGCTCGGTGGTCGTGGTGCAGTCGTACTTGTAGTACATCGGCACCAGCACCTTGGCCAGCACCAGCAGGCCCGCGGCGGCGCCGAACTCCCACCACACCTGCAGCATGTTCTGCGCGCCGTTCATGCCCACGATCTGCTCGGCGCTGATGTTGGTCAGCAGCAGGCTGCCCGCGATGAACGGCCAGCTCAGGTGCTTGCCGGCCAGGAAGAAGTCCTGCGCGGAATCCGCGCTGTGGGCTTCCTTGCGGTAGCGCCACCAGGTGGCCAGCGCCACCAGCAGGGTCAGGCCCAGGAACACCGCCAGTTGCACGACATTGGTTTGCATCGCGTTGTTGCCCCCTCGCGCCGACGATGCGCGAAAAAAAGCCCCTGCCTGTGCGGGACAGGCAGGGGCGTGGTCACTTCATCCGATCGCGGGGATCAGAACTTGTAGCTCGCGCCCAGCAGCAGGGTACGACCCCACTTGATGGTTTCCAGCGGACGATCCTTCACTTCCGCATAGGTCCGGTAGGACTCGTCGGTCAGGTTGCTGGCCTGCAGGAGGAGGCTGAGGCCCTTCAGGCTGCTGCCTTCGCCGAAGGTGTAGCTGACTTGCGCGTCGGTGATGTTCTCGCCGACCACATAGCGCAGCGTGCGATTGCCCGCGAAGTTGCCGATTTCACCGATGAAGTCGGAGCGGCGACGGTTGTTGATGCGGAACTCGAAGCCGTTGCGCTCGTAGTAAGCGGTGAAGTTGTAGACGCGGTCGGACAGGCCCGGAAGGGTGATGTCACCGCTACCCACGCTGCTGGCGCTCTCGGGATCGCGGATCTGGATGTTGCTGTCATTGAACGTGGCGCTGGCGATCAAGCCGAAGCCCTCGAGCGGCTTCCACAGCATGTCCAACGGCAACGATGCCGACAGCTCCAGGCCCTGCAGGGTGCCGCCACCGCCATTGAACGGCGCGGTCATGGTCCCCGTCGTCTGCACGGGTGCGGCGCCTGCCGGCGGCACGTAACCCACCAGCAGGTCGGTAAAGTCGTAGCCGTCGCGGGTCTGGGTGTAGATGTAGGAACGCAGGTCCTTGTAGAAGTACGCGGCTGCCACGTAGGCCTTGGACCCGAAGTACTTCTCCCACGAGATATCGAACGCATTCGCGCGCCACGGATCCAGCAGCGGATTGCCGCCGCTGGCGCCGGGCTTGCCGGTACCGAAGTCCACGCCGAACTCGACCGAGGCGCGCATCTGGTCGACACGGGCGCGGGCGACCTGGCGGGCCAGCGCCACGCGCACGGTCTGGTCGTCGGCGACCGAGAACGCCAGATTGAGGCTGGGCAGCACGTCGGTGTAGCGCTTGCCGTTCTCGTACGGGCGGATCTCGCTGCCGGCGGGCTGCGAGCTGTCCCACACGCGCGAGGCCGAGGACTGGTCGGTGTGCTGCACCTGCAGGCCGATGTTGCCGCGCACCGGGACCGAACCCCACGTGGTGTCGATGTTCGCCCGCAGGTAGGTGGTGGTGATCTGCTCCGACACCGACCAGGCCTTCGGGATCAGGTAGGCCGCGGTATCGTCGGTCGGGTTGAAGGTCATGTAGCGGTCCACCGCGCCGGGCACGTTCCACGACGGGATGTAGCCGAGCCCGGCGAAGCCCAGGTCGACCAGGCCGTACTGCAGATCCGAGGCGATGGTGGTATCGCCCTGGCTGCCGACGTTGATGTTCCCTTCCGGCTGCTCCTTGTCCTTCTGGCGATCGGCGTAGTTGAAGCCGACGTCGATGCCGGAGAAGACATCGGACAGCGCCGAAGGCGCCGCGAAGGCCGCATCCAGGCGGAAGCTCTTGAGTTCGTCCTCGACCTTCGGCACCTTGCCGTAGCCAGAGCCGTAGATGGTGTTGCGCAGATAGAGCTTGGTCGCATCTGAGTAATCGCGGCCTGGCGTCAGCTGCGGGAACGGGCTGTTGCCGTAGTCGATGGTCAGCGTGTCGAGCTGCTTGGCGGGCACCAGCTGGGTGTTGTTCTCCAGGTTGATCTCGTCGCGCTTGGCCTTCGACCAGCTGGCATCCGCGGTCAGCTTGACCGACTCGAGGAAGAACTCGTTGCGCCAGCCGAACGCGCTGATGTCGTCGTTGCGCTTGTTGTACATGCCGCGCACCAGCGGGTACACGTTGATCACCTTGCCGGTGCTGAGGCTGTCGTTGCCGGTGGTGGTGACGTCGGTCCAGCTGCAGGCCGGGCTGCAGGGATAATCGCCGTTGTAGTACAGGTGCGATTCGAACTGGTTGGCGGTGTCTTCCTGGGTCGCTTCGGAGTGGAACGCATCCAGGGTGCTGATCCAGGACTCGGAAGGCCGGAATTCGAGGGTGGCCATCACGCCATCTCGCTTAGTGGAGCCCGTCCGGCGCAGCGCCTTGATGCCATCCGAGAACCAGGTACCGGCGGCAATGCCGGGGCGCCAGCCTGCACCCGTCTCGAACCAGGGCTCGTACAGGCCGACCTGCTCTTCCTGGATCGGGGTGTCGGAATGGGAGTAGCCGATCGAAAAGCCGACCTTGCGATCCGCCGACTGGCCGATGTAGCTGACGTTGAAGCGATTGCCGTCCGCATCCGCGTTGGCGGCGGAACCCAGCGAATTGCGCTGCCAGCGACCGCTCACGGCGATCACCGGCGCATCGTAGTCGAGCGGACGCACGGTGCGCATGTCGATGGTGCCGGACAGGCCCTGACCGACCAGTGCCGCATCCGGGGTCTTGTACAGGGTGACGCCGGCCATCAGTTCGGACGGGTACTGGTCGAACTCGACGCTGCGGTTGTCGCCGGTGCTGACGAGTTCGCGGCCGTTGAGCAGCGTGGTCGCGAAGTCGGGCGACAGGCCACGGACGCTGATCACCTGGGCACGACCGGCGACCCGTTGCGCCGCGATGCCGGGCAGTCGGGCCAGCGACTCGGCGATGCTCACGTCGGGCAGCTTGCCGATGTCCTCGGCGGAAATGGCTTCCACGATCGAGGTGGCGTCCTTCTTGATGTCGATCGCACGCTCGATGCCGCCGCGGATGCCGGTGACCGTGACCTTGTCGAGGGTCTTGGCGTCTTCCGCCTTCTTCTTCGCCGCGCTTTCCTCGGTCTGCGCCGTGTCCGTCGCGGACTGCGCATGCGCATGGGCCGCCATCATCATCGTCGCCGACGCCAGCGCGACGCTCAGCAGGTTTCGCTTCAACTGCACCATCTTCCCCTCCAGGAGTCGTTGTATGGACGAATGGTCATCGCCACTCGTTCCGGTGTCTCCGCGCCGCACTCGATCGGCAGCGTGGGCGGACTGGATGGTAGTCGGGCGATTTCGCAACGCACGAAGCTGCATACGTATTCATCGCATTCACTCCGGGAAAACCGCTTCCTGCACGCCCCGGACGGGGTTTTGTCTGGCCGCGTCCCGTCAATCGCGCCTACCAAGCCGGCCATTCAAGGCGTGTTGCGGCAGTGCAGCACGCAACAGCGCAAGCCGTACTCAGCCCCCGAGCGGCACGAAGCGCACCGCCGCGCCGCCGCCGCCGGCCAGCCACAGCGACAGCACGTCGCCGCGGGCCACGGTCTTCTGCTCGCGCACGAAGCGGAAGCGCGCGTCGCCGCGCCAGTCCGCGCCCTCGCCGTCGCGGTAGACCTCGGCACGGTAGCGCTGGCCGGGAGCCAGGAAGTCCAGCGCCAGCGACAGCGTGCGCGGGTGGCGGTCGTTCATCGCGCCGAGGAACCATTCACCCGCCCCGCGGGCCTTGCGCGCGATGGCGACGTATTCGCCGACCTCGCCCGCCAGCACGCGGCTCTCGTCCCAGTCGACGGCGACATCCTTGATGAACTGGAAGGCATCCGGATGCGCCGCGTAGTGTTCGGGCAGGTCGGCCGCCATCTGGATCGGGCTGTAGATGCCGACGTACAGCGCGAGCTGGCGCGCCAGCGTGCTGCCGATCTCCTGCCCGCCCTTGCCGGTCAGGCTGAGCACGCCCGGCGTGTAGTCCATCGGCCCGGCCAGCAGACGGGTGAACACCAGGGTGACCTCGTGCTCCGGCGGGTTCGGCGGCTGGCCCCAGGCGTTGAACTCCATGCCGCGCGCCCCTTCGCGGGAGATCCAGTTGGGATAGGTGCGGCGCAGGCCGGTGTCCTTGATCGGCTCGTGCGCATTGATCGCGACATGGTGCCGCGCCGCGTCCTTGACCACGCGCAGGTGGTGGTTGCTCATCCACTGGCCCTCGTGCCACTCGCGCAGCACCGGCCCGCCGGCGACGTCCTGGCGTTCGATCTGCCCGGCATCGCAGACGTAGCCGGTCTTGATCGCGTCGATCCCGAGCCGCGCCGACAGCGCGAAGGCCTGGTCCATCTGCCGCTCGTAATGGCTGACCGCGCAGCCGGTCTCGTGGTGGCCGATCAGGTGCACGCCCTTCGACCCGGCATACGCCGACAGGCCCGCGAGGTCGTAGTCCGGCGTCGGCTTGCGGAACTCGAAGCCCCAGCCGTTGGCGAACCAGTCGCCATCCCAGCCCGGGTTCCAGCCTTCCACCAGCACCCCCCGGAAGCCGTTCGCCGCGGCGAAGTCGATATACCGCTTGGTATTCGCGGTGGTCGCGCCATGCCGCGGGCCGGTGGCCCAGGTCTCCTGGTCGAGGTGCAGCGACCACCACACGCCGACGTACTTGGCCGGCTTGAACCAGGACACGTCGCCCAACGCGTTCGGTTCGTTGAGGTTGAGGATCAGGTCGGATTCGACCAGGCCGCCCGCCTTGTCGGCAATGACGATCGTGCGCCACGGCGTCGCGAACGGGGTGGTGCGCACCACCGGCGCCGGGCTGCCGGGCGTGAGCATCGCGCGCAGCGCCCCGCTGTCACCACGCATCAGGTTCATGCCGGCGTAATCGACCAGCGCGGCTTCGTGGATGCTGAGGTGCAGGCCATCGTCGGTGCGCAGGGTGATCGGGGTCTGCGCGACGCCGACCTCGGCCAGCGGCGTGCGGTGGTAGAGGTATTCCTCGCGGTTCCACTCCAGTGCCGGGATCCACCACGCGGTGGCCGGCCGCGCCACTGCGAACTCGGTGAGTTCCTGCACGATCTCCGCGGTGCGCAGCGTGGGCTGCGCGGGCACGTCGTAGCGGAAGCCGACGCCATCGTCGAACACCCGGAACACCACGTCGAAGCGGCGGCGGTCGTGGTCCTTCTCGACGAAGCTCGCGCGCAGTTCGTTGTAGCGGTCGCGCACGAAGCGACGCTCGCCCCACGGCTGTTCCCACGTCGTGTCGGCACTGCGCGTGGCCTGTCCGTCCAGGGCCAGGTTGCGCAGCAACTGGCGGCCGTTGCGGAAGATGAAGCCCAGCCGCGAATCCGCGACCACCGGCTTGCCGTCGCGGGACACCCGGTAGGCCAGGCGTCCCTCGCCATTGAGGTCGAGCTCGACCACGATGCGCCCGTCCGGCGAACGCGCCTGCGCCACCTCTCCCGCCTGCGCCACCACCGGCATCGCCAAGGCCAGCAACACCATCCATTGCATCCGCTTCATCGCGTCCCCTCGCCTGTCTTGACCACGAACACCACCACGCTGCGACCGGGCACCTCGAAGCGGCCTGTCGCGGCCTCGTAACGCGCCTGCCGCGGCCGCGCATCGACGGCCGCGGGGGCCGCCTGCACCGGATGCAGCACGTAGCGCTTGCCGGCCTCTTCCGGCAACGCCAGCACGCGCGCATCGGGCGCCACGTTGAGCAGGTACAGCACCTCGTCGAAACCCGCGTCCACGCCGCGCCCATCGAGATGGCCCGCGATCACCGCGGGATCCTGGCCCGGGCCGGTGTTGCGGAATGCCAGCCGCGCGCGCACGTCCTGCGCGCTGCGCAGGCGGAACAGCGGCGTGCTGGCGCGGATGCGCAGGAGGTCGCGGAAGGCATCGCGCATCCACGCGATGTCGGCCGGCGACGGCCTGGCATCCGGGTTGCGCAGCACGGGACGCAACAGGTTCCAGTCCTTGCCGTTGTCCTGCGCCGGCGGCAGGCCGGCACCGAAGCGGTTGTCGGTGTAGGTCCAGTCGAGGCGGTTGAACCAGTCGCCGGAATCGAAGCTGTTGCGGTCCAGCGACTTGCTGCGCAGCACGTCGGTGCCGGCATGGAAGTACGCTACGCCCTGGCTCAGGGCGACGAAGGCGGCGCCGAGCAATTGCACCCGCGCGCGTTCCGCCGCGCTCGTGGACTGCGGCAGCTTGAGGGCGTTGATGTCCCACAGCGTCGGGTTGTCGTGGTTCTCGACGTAGTTCACCACCTCGCCGGGCTGGCTGGCGTAGCCGGCCTCCATGCCCTTGTAGTCGAGCGCGGACAACGGGCCGACGCGGCCGTCGGCGAACGCCATCGTGTAGTCGCGGAGCGTGCCTGCGAGGCCCGCGCGCGCAAGGTCGGCGGCATGCCGCAGCTCGGCGCCGCGGGGCTGGCCACGGCTGCGCGCATTCGGCGCGGATGCCAGCCCGTTCAGCAGCCCCTGCCGCGCGATGAGGTCGGGGCCGCTGTCGCAGCAGCCGCCGCCGCGCAGCGCATCGCGTGCACGGTCGCTGAAGGTCGCGATGCCGGTCCCGTTCAACATCCCCTGCGCGGCCTGCGGGAAGCGCGCGCCATCGGCGATCTCGCCGAAGTTCCAGCCCTCGCCGATCAACGGGACCCGGCGCCCGGCCGCCGCGTCCGCCGCGCGTTGCACCGCCAGCATCGCCGCGCGCGGCTGGTGGCCCATCAGGTCGAAGCGGAACGAGTCGATGCGGTAGGCGCGCGACCACGTCGCCACCGAGTCGCGCATCAGCCGCGCCATCATCCGGTGCTCGGTCGCGGTGTTGGCGCAGCAGGTCGACGTCGCTACGCGACCCTGCGCGTCCAGGCGCTGGTAATACCCCGGCACGATCCGGTCCAGCACCGAATGGGCGGCCTGGCCCGCGGCGCTGGTGTGGTTGTAGACCACGTCCATGCCCACCCGCAGGCCGATCGCGTGCAGCGCCTGCACCATCGCGCGGAACTCGCGGATGCGCACCGCGCCATCGGCGGCGTCGCTGGCGTAGCTGCCATCGGGCGCCGTGTAGTGGAACGGGTCGTAACCCCAGTTGAAGCAGTCGCGCGCTGCCACCGCCATCGCCGCGGCCTGCTGCGCATCGCTGTCGGGCGCGGCGTCCGGGATCGCCGGCGCGACGCAACCCGACTCGGGGATGGTCGCGATGTCGAACACCGGCAGCAGGTGCAGGTCGGTGATGCCGGCCTCGGCCAGCGCGCGCAGGTGGCGCATGCCGTTCGAGCCGAGGTCGGTGAACGCGAGGTACTTGCCGCGATGCACCGCCGGCACGCTGGCGTCGCCGACCGAGAAATCGCGCACGTGCAGCTCGTAGATCGCCATGTCCGTGTTGGAAGCCGCGGCATCCGGGCGCGGCGCCGCATCCCAGCCCGGCGGCTTGAGCGCGGGGTCGTCGAGGTCGGCGATGTAGCTGCGCGTGGAATCGGTGGACAGGCTGGTCGCGTACGGATCGCTCACGCGGTTGCGCACGATGCCGACGCCGGGCACGTACACCTCGACCAGCCAGGCGTAGTAACCGCCGCGCAGGTCGCGCGGGAGCGCATTGAGCCAGGTGCCGGTGCGCGCATCGCGCGCCAGCACGACCTGCTCGCTGGCCGGCGCGGTGCCATCGCGGTACAGGCAGGCAGAGGCGGCCGACGCGGTGGGCGCCCACACCCGGAACCAGGTGCTGCCGTCGCCCGGCGTCGCGCCTAGCGGGCCGCGATCGGTGTCGGCCGCGGCGTACAGCACGTCCAGCGCACCCGGGTGCTGCACGTGGGTCGCGTCCACCACGCGCCCGCCTGCGTCCTCCTGCACCAGCAGCAATTGTCCTTGCAGCAGGTGCGGGAGTGCGCCGCGATCCTGCGCTGGCACTTGCAGTTCGACGCCGGGGCCGGTGAACCGGAAGCGGGCCTCGATGTCCGCCGCCAGCGCGCCCGCGGGCGCGAGCGCCAGCGCCTCGTCGATGCCCGAGGCCACCGTCCCCGGCGAGGTGCGCAAGGCCGCGTCCGCCGAGGCCAGCAACCGGTAGCGGCCGTCTACCGGCTTGCCGGGCCAGCGCAAGCTGCCGGCATCCAGCCAGTAAGCACGCGCGTCCGCCGTGGCCTGCGCCGCCGGGTGCAGGACCACCGCATCGGGGCCGTCGCAGGCGGCTTCGACTGCCGAAGCGCTGGCGGAGCATGACAGCAGCAACGCCGCGCAGGCCATGCGTGCGCGGCATTGCATCGATTTCATCCGAGCATCGCGCAGGCGCCGCCGCGCGCCGGGAAGCGCAGGCAGTCGCCATCGACTTGCGCGGCGTCCACCCCCGGCATCGGCAGCACCGTCGCCGGCATCGGCAAGCTCCACTCCACCGCCGCCGCGGACAGGTTGAACGCGACCAGCAAGCGCTGGCCGGCGTGTTCGCGCACGAATGCGAGCACCTGCGGCGGCGCGTCGACGAAGCGGATCGCGCCTTCCACCAGCGCGGGCTGCTTCTTGCGCCAGGCGAGGAAGGCACGCGCGGCGTTGAGCACGGAACCGGGGTCGCGCGCCTGCGCCTCGGCGTTGCGCGTGCGGTGCGCCTGCGGCACCGGCAACCAGGGCGCACCGCTGCTGAAGCCGGCGTCCGGCGCATCGGTCCACGGCATCGGCGTGCGGCAACCGTCGCGGCCCTTGAAGTTCGGCCAGAACGCCTTGCCGTAGGGATCCTGCAGCGCCTCGAACGGCACCTCCGCCTCGGGCAGGCCAAGCTCCTCGCCCTGGTACAGGCAGACCGAGCCGCGCAGCGAGCACACCAGGGCGACCAGCTGCCGCGCCAGCGCGTCGTCGTCGGCAACGCCGCCCCAGCGGGTGACCGCGCGCTGCACGTCGTGGTTGGAGATCGCCCAGCACGGCCAGCCTTCGGTCATCTTCGCTTCCAGCGCTTCCACCGTGGCGCGGATGTAGGCGGGGCTGCTGTCCTCGGTGAGCAGCTCGAAGCTGTAGCCCATGTGCAGGCGGTTGGGCGTGCAGTACTCGGCGGTGGTCGCCAGCGAATCCTCCGAGGAAATCTCGCCGAGCGCGCCGATCTCCGGGTAACGGTCGAGCAACGCGCGCAGGTCCTCGAGGAAACCGAGGTTCTCGGGCTGGGTGTTGTTGTGCCAGTGGTATTGGAACGCGTACGGGTTGTCCGGGCTGAAGCCGCGGCCGGTGCGCAGTTCCGCCGGCTTGGCCGGGTTGTCGCGCAATCGCGCGTCGTGGAAGCAGAAGTTGATCGCGTCCAGGCGCAGGCCGTCGACGCCGCGGTCCAGCCAGAAGCGCACGTTCGCCAGCTGCGCCGCGCGCACGTCCGGGTGGTGGAAGTTGAGGTCGGGCTGCGACGGCAGGAAGTTGTGCAGGTAGTACTGGCCGCGCCGCGGCTCCCACTGCCAGGCCACGCCGCCGAACAGCGACAGCCAGTTGTTCGGCGGGCTGCCGTCCGGCCTGGCATCGGCCCACACGAACCAGTCGGCCTTGGGGTTGTCGCGGCTCTCGCGGCTCTCGCGGAACCACGCGTGCTGGTCCGAGCAGTGGCTCAGCACCTGGTCGATCATCACCTTCAGGCCGAGCGCGTGCGCCTTCTCCAGCAGGCGGTCGAAGTCGTCGAGGGTGCCGAACAACGGATCGACGTCGCGGTAATCGGCGATGTCGTAGCCGAAGTCGGCCATCGGCGACTTGAAGAACGGCGAGATCCAGATCGCATCGACGCCGAGCGCGGCGATGTAGTCGAGGCGCGCGAGGATCCCCGGCAGGTCGCCCACGCCGTCGCCGTCGGTGTCGAGGAAGCTGCGCGGGTAGACCTGGTAGATCACCGCGCCACGCCACCAGTGTCGTTCCGTCATCCCCGCCCCGCGTGCCTGCGACAGGCGCGGACTATGCCGCCTGCCGGCGCGGCTGCGCGCGCGTCGTGGGTCATGCCCGGCTTGAATACGTTTACATGCACGAAGGGGGCCGCAACCCCCCCGGATATGCGGCGCTGCATCACGACGCGCAGGGATCGCCACTGCACACTGCGGCACCCTGGCACCGCACTGGACGACCGATGGCATCGCACGCGACGGGCAACAAGCCGCAGCTTTCGTTCTGGCAGATCTGGAACATGTGCTTCGGCTTCCTCGGCATCCAGTTCGGGTTCGCGCTGCAGAACGCCAACGTCAGCCGCATCTTCCAGACGCTGGGCGCCAGCATGGACGCGATCCCGGTGCTGTGGGTCGCGGCGCCGCTCACCGGCCTGCTGGTGCAGCCGGTCATCGGCTACCTCTCCGACCGCACCTGGACCGGGCTGGGCCGCCGCCGTCCCTACTTCGTGGCCGGCGCGGTGCTGGCCTCGCTGGCCCTGTTCGCCTTCCCCAACGTGCCCGCGCTGTGGATCGCGGCCGGCATGCTGTGGATCCTCGACGCCTCGATCAACGTGGCGATGGAGCCGTTCCGCGCCTTCGTCGGCGACCAGCTGCCGCCGGCCCAGCGACCCAAGGGCTTCGCGATGCAGAGCTTCTTCATCGGCGTCGGCTCGGTGGTCGCGAGCATGCTGCCGTTCCTGCTGGAGCGGATGGGCGTGGCGAACACCGCGCCCGAGGGGCAGGTCCCGGACACCGTGCGCTACGCCTTCTACGCCGGCGGCGCGGTGTTGCTGGGCGCGATCGGCTGGACCGTGCTGCGCACCCGCGAGTACCCGCCGGAGGCCTTGCACGCCTTCGACGAGGCGCCGCCGCTGGCGGCACGGCGCGGCAACGACGCCACCATCCGCACGCTGGGCATCGCGGCCCTGCTGGCAGGCGCCGCCCTTGCCTGGGTGGTCGCCAGCCGCGGCCTCGACAAGGCGCTGTACATCCTCGCCGGGTTGTCGGCGGGTTTCGGCCTGGCCTTCCTGCTGCGCACCTGGCTGGCCGCGGACAACGCGTTCACCCGCATCATCGACGACATCCGCGACATGCCCGGCACGATGGCGCGGCTCGCGGTGGTGCAATTCTTCTCCTGGTTCGCGCTGTTCGCGATGTGGATCTACACCACCGCCGCGGTCACCGAGGTGCATTTCGGCAGCACCGACGCCACCTCCGCCGCCTACAACGAAGGCGCCAACTGGGTCGGCGTGCTGTTCGCGGCCTACAACGGGTTCGCCGCGCTGGCCGCGATCGCCATCCCGTGGATGGTCCGGCGGATCGGCCTGCGCGCCAGCCACCTCGTGAATTCGGTGCTCGGCGGGCTCGGGCTGCTGTCGATGCTGTGGATCCGCGACCCGCACTGGCTGTTGCTGTCGATGGCCGGCGTCGGCTTCGCCTGGGCGTCGATCCTGTCGCTGCCCTATGCGCTGCTGTCCGACAGCGTGCCCGCCGCGAAGATGGGCGTGTACATGGGCATCTTCAATTTCTTCATCGTCATCCCGCAGCTGGTCGCCGCCAGCCTGCTGGGTTTCCTGCTGAACACCCTGCTCGGTGGCCATGCGATCAACGCCCTCGCGATCGGCGGCGTCAGCATGATCGTCGCCGGCCTGTGCGTGCTGCTGGTGCGCGCACCCCACGACCGTACCGCCTGAGGACCCGCCGATGCGCCTTCGCCCGACCCTGTCCGCCCTCGCCATCGGCCTGCTGGCCGCCTGCTCCGCGCCGCAGCCCCCGGCCGCGCCCACCGCATCGCAACCCTCCGCCAAGGCGCCCGATTACTACGGCACGCTGGAGCCGTTCGCGCGCAACGCGGTGTACTTCGTGGTCACCGACCGCTTCGTCAACGGCGACACCGGCAACGACCACCGCGACCAGGGCGGCAAGTACCGCACCTTCGACATCCCGCTGCCGCCCTGCGACGGCGTGGCCGGCAACATCGGCTACCTCGGCGGCGACTTCAAGGGGCTCGTCGACCACCTCGACTACATCCGCGAGATGGGCTTCTCCGCGGTGTGGATCACGCCGGTCGTCGACAACCCCGACGAGCATTTCACCGGCGGCAGCCAACCGGGTTGCGGCATGATCCTCAGCGACCGCGGCAAGGCCGGCTACCACGGCTACTGGGGCGTCGACTTCTACCGCGTGGACGAGCACCTGCCCAGCCCGGGCCTGGACTTCAAGGGCCTCGCCGATGCCTTGCACGCGAAGGACATGAAGCTGGTGCTCGACATCGTGGGCAACCACGGCTCGCCGGCCTGGACCATGGCCTTCGACCAGCCCAAGTTCGGCAAGGTCTACGGCAAGGACGGCACGCTGCTCGCCGACCACCAGAACCTGCCGCCCGACAAGCTGAACCCGGCGCAGAATCCGCTGCACCGCTTCTACAACACCACCGGTCCGGTGGATGGCGCCAAGGGCTCGATCTACGACGGCAACCTGGCCCAACTGGGCGACTTCGATGCGGCCAATCCCGCGGTGCTCGACTACCTCGCGGGCGCCTACGAACACTGGATCGAGCAAGGCGCCGACGCCTTCCGCATCGACACCATCGCGTGGATGCCGACCTCGTTCTGGCAGTCGTTCACCCAGCGCATCCGCGCCAGGCACCCGGGCTTCTACATGTTCGGCGAGGCCTTCGACTACGACGCCGCCAAGATCGCGGTGCACACGCTGCCCGGCAAGGGCGAGACCTCGGTGCTCGACTTCCCGATGAAGCAGGCGATGGAAGAGGTGTTCGGCCACAAGCAGGCCGGCTTCGAGCGGCTGGCGCCGGCGCTGCAGCTCACCGGCGGCCCTTACGCGAATCCCTACGACCTCACCACGTTCTACGACAACCACGACATGCCCCGGCTCGACGCCAGCGATGCCGGCTTCATCGACGCGCACAACTGGCTGTTCACCGCGCGCGGCATCCCGGTGGTCTACTACGGCTCGGAGATGGGCTTCATGCGCGGCCGCGCGGAGCACGCCGGCAACCGCAACTACTTCGGCACCGAGGGCATCGCCGCCGCGCGGCAGAGTCCGATCCGCGCCGCGCTGGCCAGGATCGCCAAGGTGCGCGAGGCCTCGCCGGCGCTGCAGCGTGGCGTGCAGCTCGACATCGAACTGCAGGGCGAGCGCGCCGCGTTCTACCGGGTGTTCCAGCATGCCGGCCAACACCAGATCGCGCTGGTCCTGCTCAACAAGGGCGAGGCGCCGGCCGCGTTCAAGGTCGGCAAGCTGCTGCAGGCAGGCACGTGGCGGTCCGCGCTGGATGGCGGCACGGTCGAGGTGGCGGCGGGTGGCAGCCTGGCGGCCGAGGTGCCCGCGCATGGCGTGCAGGTCTACCTGCTGGATGCCGCGCCGTCGCGGCCCGACCTGGTGGCCGCGCTGGATGCCGCGATGCAGGACGCCAGGCGCCCGCGCTGAGGCTCAGCCGCCGCTGGAGGCGCGGACCTCGAGGGTCGGCGCGAGGGTGACGCTCTCCGCCGGCTGGTCGCGGACCATGCGCAGCAGGGTCTCCACCAGCAGTTCGCCGGCGCGCGCGGTGTCCTGCACCACGGTGGTCAGCGGTGGATTCGCGAAGCGGCCCATCGGCGTGCCGTCGAAGCCGACCACGGCGACATCCTCCGGCACGCGCAGGCCGGCCTCGCGCAGCGCGTGCAGCGCGCCGATCGCGATCAGGTCGCTGGCCGCGAACACCGCATCGAACGGGAGGCCGCGCGCAAGCAGGGTGCGGGCGGCTTCGTAGCCGGCCTGCTCGGTGCTGGCCGCATCCACCTGCAACGCCGGGTTCATGCGCAGCCCGGCCTCGCGCAGCGCGGCATCGCAACCGCAGTAGCGCGCGAAGAATTCCGGGAAGTGGGTCGATGCGTCGCCGAGGAAGGCGATCTTCTTGCGCCCGCGCGCCAGCAGGTGGCGGCCGGCGAGCGCGCCGCCCTCGGCGTTGTCGCAGCCGATCGACACGCCGGGCTGGCCGGGCAGCACCGGCCCCCAGCGCACGAAATGCGTGCCCTGCTCCACCAGGCGGGCCAGCTTGCTCTCGTAGGCCAGGTAGTCGCCGTAGCCGAGGAGGATCAGGCCATCGGCCTTCATGCTGTCCTCGTAGTCGGCATGCCAGTCGTCCGACAGCTGCTGGAACGAGACCAGCAGGTCGTGGCCCTGGCGCGCGCAGGCGCGCGTGATCGAACCCAGCATCGCCAGGAAGAACGGGTTGATGTGCGACTCGTCCGGGGTCGGATCCTCGAACAGCAGCAGGGCCAGCGTGCCCGCGCGTTGCGTGCGCAGGCTGGAGGCGTGGCGGTCGACCTTGTAGTTGAGCTCGCGGACCGCGTCCTCGACCCGCTTGCGGGTCTCCGCGTTGACCAGCGGGCTGCCGCGCAGCACGCGCGACACCGTGGCCTGGGACACGCCGGCGCGATGGGCGATGTCCATCGAGGTGGCGCGGGTCTTCTTGCGGTTGCGACGCGGTTCCTGCATCGCCGGAGTGTAGCAACGCCGGACGCGCGGGCGCTCAACCGCCGCGGCGCGGGAGCACCCAGTCGGGCCGCGGCCAGTGGCAGGTGTAGCCGGTCGGATGGCGCTGCAGGTAGTCCTGGTGCTCGGGTTCGGCTTCCCAGAAGTCGCCGGCGGGTTCCACCTGCGTCACCACCCTGCCGGGCCACAGTCCCGAGGCCTCGACGTCGGCGATGGTGTCCAGCGCAACCTGGCGCTGGGCCTCGCTGGAGTAGTAGATCGCCGAGCGATACGACGCGCCGCGGTCGTTGCCTTGCCGGTCCGGCGTGGTGGGGTCGTGGATCTGGAAGAAGAATTCCAGCAGCTCGCGGTAGGACATGCGGGCCGGGTCGAACACGACCTCCACCGCCTCGGCATGCGTGCCATGGTGGCGGTAGGTGGCGTTGGCGACGTCGCCGCCGCTGTAGCCGACGCGCGTGGACAGGACGCCCGGGCGCCGGCGCAGCAATTCCTGCATGCCCCAGAAGCAGCCGCCGGCGAGGATCGCGGTTTCGGTGGTCATGGTGCCTCCGGTCGGGTCGTGGTCAGGCGAGCTTGCGCAGGGCAAGCGCGTTGATGCAGTAGCGCAGGCCGGTCGGCGCCGGCCCATCCGGGAACACATGCCCGAGATGCCCGTCGCAGACCTGGCAGGTGGCCTCGATGCGCGTCATGCCATGGCTGTGGTCGGCGTGGTAACCGACCAGTCCGGCTGCCACCGGCGCGGTGAAGCTGGGCCATCCCGAATGGCTGTCGTATTTGCTGGCCGCGTCGAACAACAGCGTCCCGCAGCCCGCGCAGGCGTAGCGGCCGGGTTCGAACAGGCTGCACATCGGCGAGCTGTGCGGCGCCTCGGTGCCCTTGCCGCGCAGCACCCGGAACGCCTCGGGTTCGAGCGCGGCGCGCCAGGCGTCCTCGTCGCGCGCGTCGCGCCGCGGCGGCGGCGGATTACCCTCGCGCGCCCAGTGCAGCACGTCGCGCCAGGTGGGCTCGGTGGTCGGGGAAGTACGCATCTCCATCGGCGGGCTCCATCGAAGGCGTCCCGTTGACATGGCGTCCGCCGGGCATCGATTCAAGCGCCGTACGAGCCGCGCAAAACGAAAACGCCGGCACGAGGCCGGCGTTTCGATGGTGGCGCCCGGAAGGGTGAGCCTCCTCCGCCTGCGAAGCGCAGCTTCGCGGGGAGGCGAACGCCCGACGCCATACGTGCGGCGGGCGGGCAATCCGACGGGCGCAACACGAAAACGCCGGCACGAGGCCGGGGTTTCGATGGTGGCGCGCCCGGAAGGGTGAGCTTCCTCCGCCTGCGAAGCGCAGCTTCGCGGGGGAGGCGAACGCCCGACGCCATACGTGCGGCGGGCGGGCAATCCGACGGGCGCAAAAACGAAAACGCCGGCACGTGGCCGGCGTTTCGATGGTGGCGCGCCCGGAAGGATTCGAACCTCCGACCCCCAAGTTCGTAGCCTGGTGCTCTATCCAACTGAGCTACGGGCGCAGAAGCGGAATTATGCGTTTCGACCGCATCCCGCGTCAACTTGCGTCGCGCGGATTTCGTGATTTCGCCAAGCTGGCGGAGACTGAGGGATTCGAACCCTCGATGGAGCTTTTGACCCCATACTCCCTTAGCAGGGGAGCCCCTTCGGCCTCTCGGGCAAGTCTCCGTGAGGCGAAATCGCGAGCGGCGAAGGATACAGGCTGCATCGCGATCCGGCAAACATCAGGTGCCGTCGTCGGCGCCCTTGCCGCCATCATCGCCCTGGATGCGCTGGTAGATCTCCTCGCGGTGCACCGCCACGTCCTTCGGCGCGGTGATGCCGATGCGGACCTGGTTCCCTTTCACGCCTAGCACGGTCACGGTGATCGCATCCCCGATCATCAGGGTTTCGCCCACTCGCCGGGTCAGGATCAACATGCTGCAACTCCCCTGTCGCTTGCGGCGATCCCGACGCGAGCACCTCCCGCCGTCGCCTGCATCCCATCGCCCCGATCATACGGGGCTTCGTTCAGCTTGGACAAGCCGCGCGCTCACGTGGCCTGCATACGCTCCCGTACCCACTGTGCGACATCGTCCAGCGCCGCCGCCAGTGCCGGGCCATCCTCGCCGCCGCCCTGGGCCATGTCCGGACGACCGCCGCCCTTGCCATTGATGCGACCAGCGACCTGCCCGAGGAGTTCCCCGGCCTTGACACGGCCCAGCGCCGCGCCGCTGACCCCGGCCACCAGCGCGGCCTTGCCGCCCTCGGTGCCCGCAAGGACCACGACCGCGTCGCCGAGCTGCTGCTTCAGCCGATCCATCGCATCGCGCAGCGCCTTGGCGTCGAAGCCCTCCAGGCGCGCCGCGAGGACCTTGATGCCCGCGATGTCGCGGGCCTGGCCCGCCAGGTCGCTGGTCGCGCCCGAGGCCGCCTTCGCCTTCAGCTGCTCAAGCTCGCGCTCCAGCTTCTTCTGCCGCTCCAGCAGCGTGCGCAGCTTGTCGGCGGCCTCCGCCGGGGTGCTGCCCAGCAGACTGGCGACGCCCTGCAGGCGCTGCTCCTCCGCGGCCACATGGTCCAGCGCGCCCTGCCCGGTCACCGCCTCGATCCGGCGCACGCCGGCGGACACGCCGCCCTCGGACACGATCTTGAACAGGCCGATGTCGCCGGTGCGGCCGACATGGGTGCCGCCGCACAGCTCGGTGGACGTCGGGCCGAAGCGCAGCACGCGCACTTCTTCGCCGTACTTCTCGCCGAACAGTGCCAGCGCGCCGAAGTCCAGCGCCTCCTGCATGCCCATCTGGCGCACCTCGCCCGCATGGTTCGCGCGGACTTCGGCATTCACCCGGCGCTCGATCTCGGCCAGTTCGGCATCGGTCACCGGCTGGAAGTGCGAGAAGTCGAAGCGCAGGCGGTCGGGCGCGACCAGCGAGCCCTTCTGCTGGACGTGGGTGCCGAGGACGCCGCGCAACGCCGCATGCAGCAGGTGCGTGGCGGAATGGTTGAGCACGGTGGCCGCGCGGCGGCCGGCATCGACGGCGCCCGACACCCGGTCGCCCTTGGCGAGGCGCCCGGATTCGAGCGTGCCCACGTGCCCGTGGAACTGGCCGGCCAGCTTCAGCGTGTCGACCACGGCCAAGCGCGCACCCGCGTCCGCCAATACGCCCTGGTCACCGACCTGGCCACCGGATTCGGCGTAGAACGGGGTGGCGTCGAGGATCACGAGGGCCTCGTCGCCGGCCTCGATCGCATTTACCGGCTTGCCGTCCTTCAGCAGGGCGACCACCACCAGGTCGTCGGCACCGAGGCTGTCGTAACCAAGGAACCGGGTCGGCGCGAGCGTGGCGACGAGGTCGGCCGGCAGCTGCACGCCGCCACCGAACTTGCCGGCGGCGCGCGCGGTCTCCTTCTGCTGCGCCATCGCGGCGTCGAAGCCGGCGACGTCCACCGTCATCCCGCGTTCGCGCGCCATGTCCTGGGTCAGGTCCAGCGGGAAGCCGTAGGTGTCGTAGAGGCGGAAGGCATCGCCACCGGGGATGACGCCATCGGACACCTTGGCCGCGACGTCATTGAAGATGCGCATGCCGGCATCGAGGGTTTCGGCGAAGCGCTCCTCCTCGGCCAGCAGCGCGCGCTCGGCGGTGGCGCGACCCGCGCGCAGCACCAGATAGGCATCGCCCATCAGCGCATCCAGGGTGTCGACCAGCCGATGGAAGAACGGCGTGCGCACGCCCAGCATCCAGCCATGCCGCAGCGCGCGGCGGATGATCCGGCGCAGCACGTAGCCGCGGCCCTCGTTCGACGGCAGCACGCCATCGACGATCAGGAAGGCGCAGGCGCGGATGTGGTCGGCGATCACCCGCAGCGACTTGTTCTCGAGGTCTGCCGTGCCGGTCAGCTCGGCCGCGCGCTTGATCAGCGCCTGGAACAGGTCGATCTCGTAGTTGGAATGCACGCCCTGCAGGATCGCGGTGATGCGCTCCAGGCCCATGCCGGTGTCGACGCAAGGCGCGGGCAATGGCGTCAGCGTGCCGTCCGCGGCGCGGTCGAACTGCATGAAGACGTTGTTCCAGATCTCGATCCAGCGGTCGCCGTCCTCGTCCGGCGAGCCCGGCGGGCCACCGGCGATGTGCGCGCCATGGTCGTAGAAGATCTCGGTGCAGGGACCGCAGGGGCCGGTATCGGCCATCTGCCAGAAGTTGTCGGAGGCGAACGGCGCGCCCTTGTTGTCACCGATGCGAACGATGCGCTCGGGCGGCAGGCCGATGTCGTTGCGCCAGATGTCATAGGCCTCGTCATCGGTGTGGTAGACCGTCGCGAGCAGGCGCTCCTTCGGCAGCTTCCAGACCTCGGTCAGCAGCTCCCAGGCCCAGGCGATCGCGTCCTTCTTGAAGTAGTCGCCGAAGGACCAGTTGCCGAGCATCTCGAAGAAGGTGTGGTGGCGCGCGGTGTAGCCCACCGAATCGAGGTCGTTGTGCTTGCCGCCGGCGCGCAGGCAGCGCTGGACGTCGGCCGCGCGCACGTAGCTGCGCTTTTCTGCGCCCAGGAACACGTCCTTGAACTGCACCATGCCGGAGTTGGTGAACAGCAGGGTCGGGTCGTTGCCCGGCACCAGCGGCGCGGACGGCACGATGGTGTGGCCCTTGGAGGCGAAGAATTCGAGGAAATCGCGGCGGACGTCGGACGTACTGATCTTGGAGGGCGCGTTCATGCAGGCATCTGTGTGGGGCGGGCGCCGTGGTGCGACGCGATCCCGTCACGATGCGGGCGCGGACCCGGGTTGGCAAGCCGATCCGCATAGTTTACAGGCCGCCGGGCTCAGTCCGACCACACCCCGTCGTCCCCGAGCGCCGCGCGGACCTGTTCCATCCGGAATCCGCGCCGGACCAGCAACTCCCCGGCCTTGCGCCGCGCTGCGGGGTCCATCGGTCCGGTCGGCCCGCACCGACGCCTGACCAAGCCACGGGCATTGGCCATCCAGTCGCCCTCGTAAGCGGCAAGCGCGGCGGCCACCGCATCCGCGCCCAAGCCATGCGTGCCCAGTTCCGCGCGGATGAACGCAGGACCGTAGCCCGCTTCGGCACGCGAGCGCACCAGCGACTCGGCGAAGCGCCGATCATCCTGCCAGCCCGCATCGGCCAGGCGCGCGATGGCCTCGCTGGCCTCGTCGGCCGGGACGCCGCGCACCAGCAGCTTGCGGGCCAGCTCGCGCTTCGAATGCTCGCGACGGGTCAGCAGGGAAAGCGCCCGCTGGGTGGGCGATGGTTCCGGGCGGCGACGGCGCTTCCGCGCTGACGAGGACGCATCGTCGCCATCGCCGCCCGGCCGCATCATGCGTCGTCGTCCGCGCCGTCAGCCTCGCCGCGCGGCATCTCCTCCGGCACGAACTTCTCGCGCAGGGCGGCCTCCAGCTTCAGCGCGGCGGCGGGGTTTTCCTTGAGGTACTGGCGGGCGTTCTCCTTGCCCTGGCCGATGCGCTCGCCGTCGTAGCTGTACCAGGCGCCGGCCTTCTCGACCAGCTTGGCGTCCACGCCCATGTCGATCAGCTCGCCTTCGCGGCTGATGCCCTCGCCGTACAGGATTTCGGTGACGACCTGCTTGAACGGCGGCGCCAGCTTGTTCTTGACCACCTTGATGCGGGTCTGGTTGCCGATGATCTCGTCGCCCTTCTTGATGCTGCCGATGCGGCGAATGTCCAGGCGGACCGAGGCATAGAACTTCAGCGCGTTGCCGCCGGTGGTCACTTCCGGGCTCTGGCCCGGCATCATCACGCCGATCTTCATGCGCAACTGGTTGATGAAGATCACCAGGCAGTTGCTGCGCTTGATGTTGCCGGTCAGCTTGCGCAACGCCTGGCTCATCAGGCGGGCCTGCAGGCCGGGCAACTGGTCGCCCATCTCGCCCTCGATCTCGGCCTTCGGCGTGAGCGCGGCCACCGAGTCCACCACGACCATGTCGACCGCGTTGGAGCGCACCAGCATGTCGGCGATCTCCAGCGCCTGTTCGCCGGTATCCGGCTGCGACAGGTAGAGCTCGTCGAGGTTGACGCCGAGCTTCTGCGCGTAGATCGGGTCCAGCGCATGCTCGGCGTCGATGAAGGCGCAGGTGCCGCCGGCCTTCTGGCACTGGGCGATGGCCTGCAGGGTCAGGGTGGTCTTGCCGGAGGATTCCGGACCGTAGACCTCGACCACGCGACCCTTGGGCAGGCCGCCGATGCCCAGGGCGATGTCCAGCATCAGCGACCCGGTGCCGATGGTCTCCACCGCTTCGACCGTGCGGTCGCCCATGCGCATCACCGAGCCCTTGCCGAACTGGCGTTCGATCTGGCCCAGGGCCGCCGCAAGCGCGCGCTTCTTGTTCTCGTCCATCGTGCTGGTCCTCAAAGTGGTGGATTCCGTGGATGTGCTCAGGTTAGGCGGGCGGCATCGCAAAAGCTGCGACGCGACGGGCCGTGGACAGACGATGCGCCCGGGCCGGCGCCGACGGCATCGGGGAAACCCGCAGGCGCGGCTGGGAAACGGGCGCGCGGCGGGCGCCGGGTTCACGCATTGGGGCGCACCAGTCCGCAATACAAGCCCTCGATCGCGAAGTCCTGGCCGGGCTGCACCTCGATCGGCGCGTAGTCCGGGTTGCGCGGCAGCAGGCGGATCCGGCCCTGCCCCATCTTCAGCAGCTTCACGGTGATCTCGTCGTCGATGCGGGCGATCACCACCTGGCCGTTGCGCGCTTCGCTGGTGCGGTGAACGCCGATCAGGTCGCCATCGAAGATGCCCTCGTCGCGCATCGAATCGCCCTTGACCTTGAGCAGGTAGTCCGGCGCGGGGGAAAAGAAGGTGCGATCCATCAGCACCACCTGCTCCGAGCCGATGTCGGCCCCGATCGGCGCACCGGCGGCGACCTGGCCCAGCACCGGCAGGCGCAACACGTCGTCATCGGCGGGCAAGTCGAGCTGGCGCGGGCCATCCGGCCACTGCAGCAAGCGCAGGCTGCGCGCCCGCCCGGGGCTGCGCTCGAGCACACCGGCGGCTTCCAGCGCTTCGAGGTGGTACTGCGCGGCGCGGACGCCCTTGAAGCCGAAGGCGCGGGCGATCTCGGCCTGCGAGGGGGCGAAGCCATCGGCTTCGATGCGTTCGGCGAGGAAGCCGTGGATGGCGCGCTGGGTATCGGTCAGGTCCATGGTTAGTAGTAATACTACTAACAATCCCGCGCGGTCAAGGCCCCAAGCTCAGGGCAATGGCGGCTCCGCCATGGCCACGCGCTGGCGTGCCTGCTCGATGCGTCCGGGCAGGCCCGTGCAGTAGCCCGACCGCTGCTCCGGGGTCAGCGTCGCGAGGCGTGCCCGCTCCTCCTCTTCCTTGTGCGGCGTGGAAAGCCCGGCCTGCAGGAACGGAAGGGCGTATTCGATGTCGGCCAGCTCCGATTGTTCGCTGGGATACAGGGCCTTGCCGGCATCGCGGTGCGCGCGCAAGCGATCGGCGCGACCACGCTTGGCCGCCACGACCTCGCCGAGGAAGGTCCCGATCGCCGCGTCCAGCCCCGCGCCGCACGCCGCGCTCCCGGCGCGCATCCGGGCGACATCGGTCAAGACGCCGTCGGCCAGCCGGGAGCGGAACCGGTATCCGGCTTCCACGGGTTCGCAACGGCAGGCATCGCCCAGCCCGCTGCCGATCCCCCACCGCTCGAACACGGTGCAACCGCCATCGCGGGTCGCGACCAGGTTGATCGTGATCCGTCGTTCCACCGGCGTGCTGGCCGGATCCGCGCCGCGCGGGACCTCGATGTAGCGCGAGGCGGCGAGGAAATGATCCGGCGGCAGCGCCAGCGCATATTGCTCGCGCAATTCCGGTGGCGGCGCGTTCGCGAGGAGGCGTTGCGCGCGCTCCTGCACGATCGCCCGGCAGGTGGCATCGGGGGCCACCAGGCGCCCGAGCGGTTCGTTGTCGCGGGCTTCCAGCCAGGCGCGGGCCTCGGCCACGTGGATGCTGCCGGGATGGTCGAGGAGGAAGCGGACATAGCGATCCGGTGGTTCGCCGCCCTGCAGGAAGCGCCAGCGCTCCTCCGCGGACAGCAGGTCGCCGGCGATGGCACCGGCGGCGGCGATGGCCAGGAGCAAGCCGGCAGCAGGACCCGAGCGGCGCATGCGCATGCCCACCGGGTCAGCCCAGGAGGCCGTCGACGCCGCGCAGGGCGGCGGCCACGGTCTGCCGGCGCACCGCGTCGCGGTCGCCATCGAAATGGAACAGTTCCGCCCTGGCGTAGCCGCCGCGCCGCTTCCAGCCGATCCACACGGTGCCCACCGGCTTGTCCGCGCTGCCGCCACCGGGACCGGCGATCCCGGTCACCGCCACCGCGACGCTGGCGCCGGAGTGCACCAGCGCGCCGCTCACCATCTCCACCACCGTCTCCCGGCTCACCGCGCCATAGGCCTCCAGGGTCTGCGGTCGCACGCCCAGCAGGGCCTGCTTGGCTTCGTAGCTGTAGGCGGCCATGCCGCAGTCGAACCAGGCCGACGACCCGGCGACGTCGGTCATGCATTTGGCGATCCAGCCGCCGGTGCAGCTCTCCGCGGTCACCAGCATGTGCCGGGTGGCCAGCAGGCGTTCGCCGAGGGCATGCGCGAGGCGGTCGAGTGCGTCGTCGTCGGGGGCAGGCATGGCGGGCGCCGCAAAGGGGGACCAGCGCGTTGTACCCGATGCCCGGGCAAAACAAAACCGGCCCGCGAGGGGCCGGTTTCGTGGTCGACCACGGCATCCCGTCGGGGTGGACGCCGCCTGGCTCAGTAACGCCAGCGCAGGGTCACGCCGTAGGTCCGCGGCTGGCCGAGGAACGCATTCCAGGACCCGGTCTGCAGCGGCGCATCGAACGCCACCTGCATGTACTCGGCGTCGGTCAGGTTCTGCGCCCACAACTCGACCGCCCAGTGTCCGTCGCGGCCGCCGAGGCTGGCCCGCGCGTTGACCGTGGTGTAGCCGGACTGCAGCTTCTGCGGATCCAAGTCGGAGCCGGTGTTGTACTCGCTCATGTACTTGGCGCCGACGTGCATGCGCGCGACCAGGTTCTTGCCGAGGTCGAACTCGTAGCCCACCGAACCGGTCGCCGACCACTTCGGCGCGAAGCTCGCGGTGCTCCCCGGCAGCAGCACCAGGTCCGCGTCCGGCAGCAGGTCGTCGCCATACTTGGTCTTGGCGTAGGTCAGGCCGCCTTGCACGAACAACCCGCCGTTCTGGTACAGCACCTCGGCGTCGAAGCCGCGCGAGGTCACGGTCGGGATCGAGCGCACCACGAAACTGGTGCCGAGGAAGCTGTTGAGCTGGAAGTCGCTGTACGTCTGGTGGAACAACGTGGCGTTGAGCAGCAGGTTGCCGCCGAGCCAGGTGGTCTTGGCGCCCAGCTCGTAGCTGTCGACGAATTCCGCGGGGAAGGACGTGTCGTCGACCGGCACGATGCCGCTCACGCCACTGGACAGGCCGGTGTTGGACTGCACGCGGTCGAGGTTGAAGCCGCCGCCCTTGTAGCCGCGCGCCGCCGAGGCATACGTCATCACGTGGTCGTTCCAACGGTAGGCCGCCTTCAGGGTGCCGGACCACTCGCCTTCGGACATGTCCTGCTCGGTATGGCGCCCATTGTGGCGCACGTTGGTCCACGGCAGGCAGGAGAAGCCGACCACCTGCGGGGCCGCCGCCGAGGCCTGGGCCACGGTCAGCCCGCGCGCGACCAGCGCGGCGACCACCTGGGCCGGGTTGGCCAGCATCGACGCGCAACCCAGCCCGCCGTTGGGGTTGGTGTAACGGGACGACAGCGACTTGTCCTCGCTGGTGTAGCGCAGGCCCAGGGTCAGGTCGAGGGCATCGCTGGCATGCCAGGTGTTGTTGGTGAACAGGGCGAAGCTCTTGGCGTTCTGCTCGTAGGTATCGGCGGCGGCATGGCCCAGGAACACGGTGCCGAACGGCCGGCCGGAGGCCTGCGACAGGAACAGCGGCGCGGTCGGGCTGGCGGCCAGCGCCGGGTTGATGCGGCCGAGGATCGCGACCGACAGGTAGGGCTCGTAGGCGGCGCCGACGCGGTAGGCCTCGTTGCGGTCCAGGTCTTCGTTGGAGTAGAAGGCGCCCACCAGCCAGTCCACGGTATCGGTGGACCCGGTCAGGCGGAACTCCTGGCTGAAAGTGTCGAAGGCGCTGTAGTTGTCGTCTTCGGTGGGGTTGCGGTACAGCAGGTCGGCGGTGCTGAAGTCGAAGTCGAGGCCGTTGGCCGAGCTCCACTTGCGCTTGGCGGTGACCGAGGTCAGCGTCGCCCCGCCGAACCACGGCGTGGTCCAGTCGGCCTGCAGCGAGAGGCCCTTGTCCTTGATGTGCTGGCCGGTGCTGCGGTTGCTCCAGGCCTCGCGCGCGTACGGGTCCGCGATCGGCGCCACGCCCCTGTCGCCCGGCATCGGGGTGAGCGCGTCGAGGATCGAGGCAGTCGACCCGCGGATGATGGTCACGCCGGTGCAGCAATCCTCGGTGCGGTTGGTGACGTCCGCGGCCAGGTTCAGGGTCAGGGTGTCGCTGGGATCCCAGCGGAACTGCGCGCGCACCGTGCCGAAATCCTGGTTGAAGTCGTCGGTCTCGGTGCGGGGGCCGGCGCCGATATGCACGTCGATGTAGCCGTCGCGGGCGCGCTGGGCGGCGTAGATGCGGAACGCCGAGTTGTCGCCGATCGGCAGGTTCAGGCTGCCGGCGATGCCCATCGCGGCGTAGTTGCCGCCGGTCAGCTCGACCTCGGCCGAAGGCTCGAAGCCGGGGCGCTTGGTGACCACGTTGATCACGCCGGCCGAGGTGTTCTTGCCGAACAGGGTGCCCTGCGGCCCCTTCAGCACCTCGATGCGCTCGAGCTCGCCGAGGTCGCCGAAGCCCACGCCGTTGCGCGGGCGGTACACGCCATCGATGACCACGCCCACCGAGGATTCCAGGCCGGCGTTGTCGCCCACCGTGCCGATGCCGCGGATGCGGGCGGTGGTCAGCGCCTCGCTCTGGGTGCTGGTCACGGTCAGGCCGGGCACTAGTACCTGCAGGTCCTTCACGTCGCGGACGCCGGTGTCCTTGAGGATTTCCTCGGACAGCGCGGTCACCACGACCGGCACGTCCTGCAGGGCTTCCTCGCGCTTCTGCGCGGTGACCACCAGCTTGTCGAGCGTCTTGGCTTCTTGCTGGGCGGGCGCCTGGGCGGCGTCCTGCGCCATGGCAGGCAGGGCAGGCGAGGTCGCCAGCGCGGCCACCACGGCCAAGGCGAGGCGACGGCGCTTGGGTTGCGTATCGAACATGAGATCCCCCGGTAGGAATGCTGGTTTGTTTGGACGCCGCAAGCGACCACCGCCACGGGTGCGGCGGGAGTCGGGTTCGGCGCGGCCACGTGGGGGAATGGACGCGCAGCGGGATGGAACACATCCCGTAACGGAACGCTAACACAACCAGATCAGGGCGCGAACTCCCCTGAAAACGGCGACCAAGCTTCTCCTTGGGCACCTTCCTGTCGCCCCGACGTGGCCACCCGCGACCACGCCCGGATGGGATCAAGGTCCCATTTCGCCGTTCCCCTGCGCGCTCCTAGCCTTGCATCCGCCGGGGAGCAGTCCCTGCGCGATCCATTGCCGGGAACGTCGAGGGAACCACCATGAAACTCCGTCGTATTTTTTCGTTGCTCGCCGGCATCGGCTTGCTGGTAGGCGTCGGCCTGGCCGGCGAGGCCGCGGCCAAGACCCCGGCGAAGCAACCGAACATCGTCTACATCATCGCCGACGACCAGGGCTGGGCGGACGTGGGCTACCACGGCTCCGACATCAAGACCCCGAACATCGACGCGCTCGCCAGCGGCGGCATGCGCCTGGAGCAGTTCCATGCCCAGCCGCTGTGCACCCAGACGCGATCCGCGCTGATGACCGGCCGCTATCCGTATCGCACCGGCATGCAGTCGGCGGTCATCCCCTCGAACGGCACCTACGGGCTCGACACCGACGAGCGCACGCTGCCGCAGGCGCTGAAGGATGCCGGCTACTACACCGCGATGGTGGGCAAGTGGCACATCGGCCATGCGGACCAGAAGTACTGGCCCCGCCAGCGCGGCTTCGACTACCACTTCGGCGCGGTGCTGGGCGAGATCGACTATTTCACCCATTCCGCTCACGGCAAGACCGACTGGTACCGCGACAACGAACTCGTGCGCGAGGACGGCTACGCCACCGACCTGCTCGGCGATGACGCCGTCCGCCTGATCCGCGAATACGACGGCAAGAAGCCGATGTTCCTGTACCTCGCCTTCACCGCCCCGCATTCGCCCTTCCAGGCGCCGGAGCATTACCAGGCGCGCAACCCGCGGATCACCGAGCCGACCCGCCGCGCCTACGCCGGCATGATCACCGCGCTGGACGACCAGGTCGGGCGCGTGGTCGCCGAGCTCAAGAAGCGCGGCATGCTCGAGGACACGTTGATCGTCTACCAGAGCGACAACGGCGGCGTGCGTTCCTCCAAGTTCGCGGGCGAGGCCGACGTCTCCAAGCTCGTGCTGCCGGCCAGCAATGGCCCGTACCGCGACGGCAAGGGCACCCTGTACGAGGGCGGCACCCGGGTGATCGCGCTGGCCAACTGGAAGGGCCACATCAAGCCCGGCACGGTGAACAACGGCCAGATGCACGTGGTCGACGTCTACCCGACCCTCATCAAGCTCGCCGGCGGTTCGCTGGAGCAGCCCAAGCCGATCGACGGCATCGACATGGGTCCGATGCTGACCAAGGGCGTGCCCTCGCCGCGCACCACCACGATCTACTCGGTGGAACCGCAGCAGGCCGCGGTCCTCAAGGACGGCTGGAAGCTGGTGTGGCGCACCACCCTGCCGAGCAGCGTGGAACTGTTCGAACTCGCGAAGGATCCCTACGAGCAGAACAACCTCGCCGCCGCCAACCCGGCCAAGGTCGCCGAGCTGCAGCAGCTGGTCGAAGCCGAGGCCAAGACCGCCGCGCCGTCGAAGTTCATCGCCAATGCCTTCGGCGCAATGATGCCGATCCTGTTCGGCGCGACCAACCTGCCGGGGCAGGAAGGCGCCGACGAACACGACATCGACGCAATCCCCTGACCCCCGAACCCGCACAGGACCCACCATGACCACGCATACCCGCTTCCGCCCGCTTGCGCTGGCGATGTCCTCCGCCCTGCTCCTCGGCTTCTCCACCCTGGCGGCCGCGCAGGAAGCCCCGCGCGGCCCGGCCGCCGCGCCCGCGGTCACCCCGCGCGCGCAGGCCGTGCTCGACCGCATGACGAACTACCTGCGCAGCCTGCAGGCGTTCTCGATCTCCGCCGACTCCAGCCGCGACGAAGTCCTCGCCGAGGGCTACAAGCTGCAGCACAACGAGCACTCCGAACTCACCGTGCAGCGCCCCAACAAGCTGCGCGCTGAGCTGCAGGGCGACCTGCGCACCCGCACCATCGTGTACGACGGCGAGAAGCTCTCGATGTACTCGCCGGACGACGCCGCCTACGTCCGCGTCGCCACCGTCAGCAACCTCGCCGAGCTGATCGGCAGCCTGCTCGATGCCGGCGTGGAGATGCCGATGATCGACGTCCTCTACCAGGGCGCGGTCGGCAACCTGACCCAGAACGTCAGCGGCGGCGCGGTGGTCGGCGAATCGGTCATCGACGGCGTGGCCTGTGACCACCTGGCCTTCCGCCAGTCGAACGTGGACTGGCAGCTGTGGGTGCAGAGGGGCGAGCAGGCGCTGCCGCGCAAGATCGTCATCACCACCCGCTTCGAGGTCGGCGACCCGCAGTACCAGGTGACGATGCACTGGAACCTCAAGCCGAAGGTCTCCGACGCGACCTTCAAGTTCACCGCACCCGCCAACGCGAGCGAAGTCTCGCTGATGGCCGGCGACACCTCGAAGTAAGGAGCCCCGCATGACGACCAAGGCAAGCTTCCGCACCACCGGCCTGGCGGCCCTCGTGATCGCCGGTGGCCTCGCGCTCGCCGGCATGGATGCCAGCGCCGCCTCCGGCCCCGGCGGCGCACGCCCCGCCGCGAACGGGCGCATGGCCCAGAGTTCGGTCGCCGGCGCCAACCGCTCGGCGAACCGCAACAACAACGTGAACCGCAACACCAACATCAACCGCAACAACAACGTCAACATCGACCGCGACGTCGACATCGACGTGGACGTGGACCATCGCTACGGCTGGGGTCCGCGCTACCCGGTCGCCGCCGGCGTGGTCATCGGCGCGGTCGCGGTGACCCACGCCGCGGTGGTGGGTTCGTACTACTACTCGCTGCCGCCGAGCGGCTGCACCACCGTCATCAAGAACGGGATCAGCTACTACTACTGCGGCTCGGTGTACTACCAGCGCAGCTGGTACGGCAACGACGTCGTGTACGTGGTGGTGAATCCCTGAGTGCCCGCCCTGCCGCGCCCGGCGACGGGCGCCGGCGGGGCCCCTTTCCTGCAAGGAGCAATGCCATGGCGAAAGCCAACTTCCTGGCCGGCACCCTCGCCGCGCTGCTGCTCGCCGGCCTGCCGGTGGCGGCCCAGGCCGACGAAACCGCCGACAGCGACTGGAGCTGGCGGGTCGCCCCCATGTACCTGTGGGCGCCGAGCATCAAGACCGACCTCAAGTTCGACCAGCCGCCGGTGCCCAGCACCAGCCGCTTCGGCGACATCATCAGCAAGGTCGACATCGTGTTGACCGGCCACGCCGAGACCCAGAACGACCACTTCGGCGTGATGGCCGACGTGAGCTACCTCGCGCTGTCGGACGAAACCTCGTACGGCAACGGCCTGGGCACCGAGGCGTCGCTCGACCTCACGGTGTTCGAGCTGGCCGGCGTGTGGAGCCCGGGCGACGACCGCTTCTCCGGCTTCGAGGCCTTCGCCGGGCTGCGCTACATCAAGCCGAAGATCGACGCCAAGCTGGAGACCGACAGCCCGTCGGTGCCGGACGCGCGCCTGATCCTCGACAAGGCGTTCAGCGACTTCATGGTCGGCGCGCGCTACACCGCCAAGACCTCCGCCCGCACCGAAGTGACCCTGCGCGCCGACGCCTCGCTCGGCGAGACCGGCGGCACCGAGAACTTCAGCGCGATGCTGCGCTGGAACCGCACGGAGAAAGGCGCGTGGGTGCTCGGCTACCGGCTGATGAACGTCAAGCTGGACACGCCCGGCACCGGCGTGAAGGTGACACAATACGGGCCCGTCGTGGGTTACGAGATGAAGTTCTGATCCGATGAGGCAGTGGCCGACCCTCGCGCTGCTGGGGCTGGCCGCCGTCCTCGGACTGCTGGGCCTGCTGGCCTGGCACCATGGCGCCCCCGGTTCCCCGGGGGCGTCGTCGCTTGCGGCGCCGCCCGCGCCCCGCTTCGTCGGCGCCGAGACCTGCGCCGGCTGCCATGCCGCCGAGACCGGCGCCTGGCGCGGTTCGCAACACGCCCAATCGATGCAGCACGCCACCGCCACCACCGTGCTCGGCGACTTCGGCGATGCGCGCTTCGAGCAGCGCGGCACGTCCGCCCGCTTCCTGCGTCGCGGCGGCGACTTCGTGGTGCGCACCGCCGGCGCCGACGGCAAGGTCGCCGACTTCAAGGTCAGCCACACCTTCGGCGTCTTCCCGCTGCAGCAGTACCTGGTGGCCTTCCCCGATGGCCGCCTGCAGGCGCTGCCGTTCGCCTGGGACAGCCGGCCCGCCAGCGAGGGCGGCGGCCGCTGGTTCCACCTGTACCCGGACGAGGACATCAAGCCCGGCGACCCCCTGCACTGGACCCGCCTCAACCAGAACTGGAACTGGATGTGCGCGGATTGCCACAGCACCGACCTGCAACGGAACTACGACGCGGCCACCGATCGCTACCAGACCACCTTCGCCGAAATGAACGTGGCCTGCGAGGCCTGTCACGGGCCGGGCTCGAACCACGTCGCATGGGCGCGCAACCCGACGCCGCCTACCGCCACCGATCCGCACCATGGCCTGGTGGTGGCACTGGACGAGCGCAAGGGCGCGGCATGGATCCCGGTGCCGGAAACCGGCAATGCGCGACGCAGCCCGTCCCTGGCGGGACACCGCACGCTGGCGGCCTGCGCGCAATGCCATGCGCGCCGCGCGCCGCTGGTCGCGGGGATGGACCACCAGCGCGACCTGTTCGACACGCATGAACTCTCGCTGCTCGAGGCCGGCCGCTATTTCGACGATGGCCAGCAACGGGAGGAGGTCTACAACGTCGGCTCGTTCCTGCAGAGCAGGATGCATGCCGCCGGAGTGACCTGCACCGACTGCCACGACCCCCATTCGGGCAAGTTGCGCCTGGCCGGCAACCAGGTCTGCAGCCAGTGCCACGCCCCCGCCAAGTACGACCAGCCGCGGCACACCCTGCACCCGGCCGGGACCGCGGGCGCGGCATGCGCGTCCTGCCACATGCCGACCCGCGCCTACATGGTCATCGACCAGCGCCACGACCACTCCTTCCGCATCCCGCGGCCGGACTTGGGCGCCGCGCTCGGTACGCCAGACGCCTGCACCAGCTGCCACCGCGAGCGCGACCAGGCCTGGGCCGCAGCCGTGATCGAACGGGCGTTCGGGCCGAACCGCAAGGGCTTCCAGACCTTCGCGCCCGCGCTGCATGCCGCGCGCACCGGCGCCGCCGACGCCCCGGCGCGCCTCGCCGAACTGGTCGCGGACCCGGGCGTGCCGGCGATCGCCCGCGCCACCGCCCTGCGCGAGATGCGCAACGTGCTGCGCCCGGGCCTGCTGGCCTCGATCGAGCGCGGCCTGGGCGATCGTGATCCGCTGGTCCGCGCCGCCGCGGTGGATGCGCTGCAGGCAGCGCCGGTCGGCGAACGCCTGCGCCTCGCGTTGCCGCTGGCCGAAGACCCGGCCTACCCGGTGCGGGTCAAGGTCGGGGCGGTGCTGGCGCCGGTCGACCTCGCCACGCAGGACGCCGCCACCCAGGCGCGCCTGCAGCAGGTCTTCGACGCGTACGTGCGCGCCCAGGAAGCCAACATCGACCGTCCCGAGTCGCGCTACAACCTCGGGCTGTTCCACGCCGAACGCGGCGACATCGCGCGCGCGACCGCGGACTACCGCGGCGCGCTCGCGTTGCAGCCGGATTTCGCGCCGGCCTATGCCAACCTTGCCGAGCTCTATCGCCAGACCGGCCAGGACAACCTCGCCGACGCCACCCTGTCCGAAGGCCTTGCCAAGGTGCCGGGCGACCCGGCGCTGCTGCACGCGCAAGGCCTGCTGCGGGTCCGCCAGAAGCGTCTGCCGGAGGCGCTGGACCTGCTTGCCCGCGCGGCCCGCGGCGATCCTGCGAACCCGCGCTACGTCTACATCCTCGCAGTGGCGCTGCATGATGGCGGACGCCGTGCCGAGGCGCTGCAGGCACTGCAGCGCGCACGCGCCCGCTTCCCCGGCGATACCGACATCGCCAACGCGTTCGAGGCCTACCGTCGCGAGTGACCGCGCGCGGCGGCGGATCGGCCCAAGGTCCCATAGCTCCGCGCGATGCGGCATCCGACCATCGCGGACGCTGCCGGTGCACCGCGCCCGGCGTTCCCGCAACCTTCCGAGATCCAGGAGCCCCGAGCATGACCAGGAAACTGCCCGTCGCGCTGATCGCAGCCGCGCTCGCCTGCACCACGTTCACCGCCGCGTCCCAGACGTCCGCCGCGCCGAAGACCAAGGGCCAGGCCAATGCCGCCTGGACCGAGGAAGGCCTGGAGAAGCGCACGGTCAAGGGACTCGACGCCGTCTATGCGCGTCCCGGCGCCACCCTCGCCGCCTACAAGAAGGTCCGCCTCGGGCCGATCTCGGTGGCCTTCCGCAAGAACTGGGAGCGACAAGTGCCCGGCACGATGCGCGTGCGCGCCGACCAGCAGCAGCGGATCAAGGACCAGCTGGCCACGCTGATCCGCGAGGAGATGACCAAGCAGCTCAAGCAGGGCGGCTACGAGGTGGTCACCGCCGCCGGCAATGACGTGCTCGACGTCAACCTGTCGATCGTCGACCTGTACGTCACCGCGCCCGACCTGCCGACCGCCGGCCGCGTCGACGTGTACGCGATCTCGGCCGGCGAGATGACCATGATCGCGGAGCTGCGGGATTCCGCCAGCAACGACATCGTCATGCGCGTCTACGACCACGCCGAAGCCGACGAGAGCTTCCGTCCGAAGCGCATCACCAACATCGACAACAAGCAGGAAGCGCGAGCCGCCGCGGCCGCCTGGGCCAAGATCCTGCGCACCCAGCTGGATACCGCGCGCGGCGTGCAGGGGGGGAAGCGCTGATGGCCGCCCCGACCCAGCTCAACCGCGCACTCGCCGCCCTGCTGGTGGGCGCCGTGCTCGCCCTGCCCGCGGGACAGGCATTCGCGGGCGACGTGCAGGAAGAACGCACCGAGATCCGCGAACAGTCCGACCGCGCCCTCGCCAACCTCTACAAGATGGATCCGGGCGCCCGCAAGGCGGTCGAATCCGCCGCGGGCTACGCCACCTTCTCCAACAAGGGCATCAAGATCGGGGTCGCCGGCGGCGGCACCGGGCGCGGCCTGGCGGTGGAAGCCGGCACCGGCAAGGCGACCTACATGCGCTTCGTCGAAGTCCAGGCCGGCGTCGGCATGGGCATCAAGAAGTACGACCTGATCTTCGTGTTCAAGACCCGCAAGGCGCTGGACGCGTTCATCCATGACGGCTGGCAGTACAGCGGGCAGAGCACCGTCGCGCTGAAGCACGGCGACGAAGGCACGGCGCTGGCCGGCGCGGTCTCGATCTCGCCCGACGTCTGGCTGTACCAGGTGACCTCGTCCGGCCTGTCGGCCGACCTGACCGTGAAGGGCAGCAAGTACTTCCCGGACAAGGAACTCAACCAGGCCGACGCCAAGTAAGCGGCCGGGCCACGCCATGACGCCCCAGCACGACGCCACCCCGCCCGACGCCGCCAACGCCTTCTCGTTGGTGGACGCCGGCCCGCTGTTCCGCCTGCTGCAACGACTCGGGCTGGCCGACCGGGAGCTGGAAGGCTGGGGCCGCCGCGGGCTCTGGGTGGTGGCCCTGGCCTGGGTGCCGCTGGCGGTGATCTCGGGCGTGGAAGGTCGCCTGTGGGACGGGTGCGAGGTGCCGCTGCTGCGCGACATCGATGCCTACACCCGGTTCCTGCTGGCGCTGCCGATGCTGCTCGCGGCGGAGCGCCTGGTGCAGATGCGCATGCGCCCCGCGTTCGCGAAGTTCATCGACCGCCGCATCGTGGTGGGTGCGGACATCCCGCGTTTCCAGGCGATCCTCGCCTCCACCCGGCGCTGGCTGGACGCGTGGTGGCCTGAGATGCTGATCCTGGTGTTCGTGTACACGCTGGGCGCGGGCGGCCTGTGGGAACCGGCGATCGACACCGACCTCAGCGCCTGGTACGGCGTCCGCCGCGGCGGCGAGATGGAAGCCAGCATGGCCGGGCACTGGCTGAATCTTGTCAGCGTGCCGATGTTCCAGTTCTTCCTGCTGCGCTGGTACTACCGGCTGCTGGTCTGGTGGGCGCTGATGTGGCGGCTGTCGCGCCTGGACCTGCAGTTGCAGCCCCTGCACCCCGACCATGCGGGCGGCCTCGGGTTCCTCTCGCAGCTGTCGCGCGCGTTCGCGCCGTTGCTGGTGGCGCAGGGCATCCTCGCCGCCGGCTGGATCGCCGACCAGATCTTCTTCTCCGATGCCCGCCTGCTCGACTTCAAGCTGGAGCTGGCGGCGGTGGTGGCGGTCACCGTGGCCGCGATCGTCGCGCCGCTGCTGATGTTCAGCCCGGCCCTCGCCGACGCCCGCCAACGCGGCCTGGGCAGCTACGGCAACCTGTCGATGCGCTACGCCGCCGAGTTCAACCGGCGCTGGCTGGGCGCCGGCGCGCCGGCCACCGACGAGCCCCTGCTCGGCACCGCCGACATCCAGTCGCTGGCCGACCTCGGCAACGCCTACGCCAACCTCAAGCAGATGCGCCTGGTGGTGTTCGACCGCAGCGCGCTGACCGCGCTGGCCATCGCCCTGCTGCTGCCGGTCACCCCGCTGGTCCTGACCATGTTTTCGGTCGACGAGTTGATGAACAAACTGGTGTCGATCCTGCTCTGACCCCCTCGCCCGCGCCGGCATCGGCGATATGATCCCTGCCCTGCGCAGGGAGCCGATGCATGGGAGCCGCGATGGGAAGCGACGCCAGCGTGTACGTGGTCGACGACGACGACGACGTGCGCACCGGGCTGTGCCGGCTGCTGCGTTCGGCCGGCTGGGACGTGCTGGACTTCGCCTCCGCGCCCGCCTTCCTCGAGGCCTACGACCCCGAGCGCGTCAGCTGCCTGCTGCTCGACGTGAGCATGCCGGAGATGACCGGCCCCGAACTCCACGAGACCCTCGGCGAACGCGGGATCGACATCCCGGTGGTGTTCCTGACCGGCAAGGGCGACGTCGGCACCAGCGTGCGCGCCCTCAAGCGTGGTGCGCTCGACTTCCTGGAGAAGCCGGTGGACGCCGAGGTCCTGCTCGACGCCATCGGCACCGCAGTGGAGCGCAGCCGCGAGGCCCGCGCGCAGCGCGGCCAGCAGGACGCAGCCGCCGAGCGCTACGCCCAGTTGTCTGCGCGCGAGCGGGAGGTCATGGCGCACGTGATCCGCGGCCGCCTGAACAAGCAGATCGCCTACGACATGGGCATCGCGCTGAAGACCGTGAAGGTCCACCGCGGCCGGGTGATGGCGAAGATGCAGGTGCGCTCGGTCGCGGAACTGGTCCGCCTCTGCGACCGCCTGGGCCTGCGCCCCGCCTGATGGCCCGCGCGCGCCGGCGGTGGCCGGGCGCATGGGATCAAGGTCCCATTTCGGCGCCCCGCCGCCGCCCCTAATGTCCATCACAACGGAGGCAGGCCCGTGGTGTCGTGGCCCGCCCGTCCTTCGCGTGCAACGGGTTCGGGGGAGCCCCGCGGCGCGGAACGAACCAGCCGGGGAAGCGTGTATGGCCGTGTCTGCAGGACCGGTGGTGGTGTACATCGTCGACGACGACGAAGCGGTGCGGACCGGGTTCTCCCGGCTGATCCGCTCGGCCGGCCTGCACCCGCTCACCTACGACTGCGCCGAGCGTTTCCTGGAGGAAGTGGTCGACCAGGCGCGCGCCTGCATCCTGCTCGACATCACCATGCCGCGGATGACCGGCATGCAGGTCCAGGCCTGCCTCAACGATGCCCACATCAGCCTGCCGGTGATCACGGTCTCCGCCCGCGACGACGACGAGACCCGCGCATGGGCGCGCGAACTGGGGGCGCGCATGTTCCTGCGCAAGCCGGTCGACGCGCAGGCCTTGCTGGACGCGATCAGCTGGGTCACCAGCACCGACGCCCGCCGATGACCCCCCGCCGCCCGCTCGCCGGGCCGGTGCCGGCCACCTTGCATCGCCGTTTGCGCCCGGCGGCGCTCTCCGTCGCCCTGCTGGTCGCCGGGGCGGCGCAGGCCGACACCCTGGTGCTGGCCAACGGCGACCGCCTCACCGGCACCTTGGTGTCCGCGGACGCGCACCGCATCGTGTTCCGCTCGGACCTGCTGGGCCAGGTCGAAGTCGCGGCCGGCCAGGCCCGCGTGGAACCCACGCCGCCCGCCATCGCCAGCGCATCCCCCGCACCTACCGCCGCGGATGGCGCGGCTGCACCCGCCGATCCCGCCAAACCGATCTGGCAGGGCGACCTGGGCGCCAAGCTCGCGGTGGACCGGGGCAGCCTCAAGACTCGCGAGAACGACCTCGATGCCGCGCTCACGCTGGTGCGCCGGACCGACGTCGGCGAACTGCATGCCAAGCTCGCCTACGACTACAAGCGCTCGGACGACGTGCTCAAGGACGACGACTGGGTGGCCAGCGTCAGTTACGACAAGTTCCTCGGCGCGCGCAACTTCACCGCCGGGCGCTTCCTCGCGACCACCGACCTGACTACTGAGGGCTACGACCGCACGGTCTCGTTGAGCGCCGCCTACGGCTGGCGGCTGTGGGAACGCGACGACCGCTACCTGCGCGTCGGGCCGGCGGCGGGTTACCTCGCGATCACCCGCGGCGACGAACGCTTCGACGGCCCGGCGCTGGGCTTCTACTTGCGCGCCAAGGGCCCGGTCTGGGGGCGCACGACGTTCACCAGCGAATTGCAGATGCTCGATTCGCTCGGCGACGGACGCTACGCCAACCTCGAACTGCGCCTGCGCCAGCCGCTCGGCGAACGGCTCTACCTCGGGGTGCTCTGGAACTACGACTGGAGCGACTTCGACATCGAATCGGGGATCCGCTCGGAATGGCGCTGGGAAATCGGCTGGCGCTTCGGGCAGACCGAGGCGAAGTGAGCCGGGTGCCCTGCGCCGCGGCCCGCCGCAGGGCCGGCATCGGCTATCCTCGCGCCGCGCGACGCCACGCCGTCGCAACGGGGCACGCATGAGCTGGATCGACCTGGCATGGCCATTGATGGCGGGGGTCTGCTTCACCCTCGCGCTGATCCACTTCGACATCGGGGTCCGCGGCCGCGCCAACCTGGTGCACCTGCTGTTCTCGGTGATCTGCCTCTGCGTCGGCACCATCGCGATCATGGAAGTGGTGGCGATGCGCACCCTGGTGCCTGCCGACTTCGCGCGGATCCTGCGCTGGGGCCACGCCGCCATGTGCGTGCTGACGGTGGGCCTGGTCTGGTTCGTGCGGATGTCGTTCAGGGCCGGCAGCGTGCGCCTGGGCGTGGCGATCTCGGCCTTCTACCTCATCGGCCTGGTCGCCAACTTCACCACCGGCGACAACCTGCACTTCAGCCACACGACCGGACTCGCGCGGATCCGCATGTGGGGCGGCGAGGTGATCTCCACGCCGGAGGGCATCGCCAACCCGTGGATGACCGCGGTGCAGGCCAGCCTGCTGCTGATGGTGGTCTACCTCGGCCAGGTGATCGTCGAGGTCTGGCGGCGTGGCGACGTCCGCGAACGCGCGCGGGTGGTGGCGGTCTGCGGGAGCCTCCAGTTCTTCATGCTGGTCGCCGCGGTGGAGGCGATCGCCACCGTCTGGTTCGGCAAGCACGTGCCGATCTCGATCAATCCGGGCTTCGTGCCGGTCTTGTTCGTGATGAGCATGGACCTGGGCGGCGACATCCTGCGCGCGGCGCAGCTGGCGCAACGCCTGAAGGCTTCCGACGACAGCCTGCGCCTGAGCCAGTTGCGCACCTCGCTGGCGGTGCGCGCCGCCGACATCGGCCTGTGGGGCTGGGATGCCGACCATGGTGAACGCTGGATGTCGGATGTCACCCTGCGCATGCTCGGCCTGCGCCACCCGGATGCGTTCCGCCTGCGCGGCCTGCTGCGCCGCGTGCATCCGGAGGACCGCACCCCGATGCTGGCGGCGCTGGCCGATGCACTGCGCCACCAGGGCGAATTCAAGGCCGAGTTCCGCATCGACGCCAACCGGCAAGCGATGCGCTGGCTCGGCATCCGCGGGCATGTCGAGACCTCGCCGTCGGGCGGGCGCCCGCGCTTCAGCGGTGTGCTGGTCGACATCACCGAGCGCAAGGCCGCCGACCTGCGCTTCCAGCAGGTCGTCGAGGCAGCGCCGGTGGCGATGCTGATGGCCAACCGCGAGGGCCACGTGGTGCTGGCCAACCTCAAGGCGCAATCCGTGTTCGGGCAGGACCGCGGCCGCCTGGTGCACGCCGAGCTCGGCCGCCTGTTGCCGCCGCCGGCGGGCGGCGATGCGCCGGACGGCGATCCGCTGGCGGATTGGCTGCGCACCGGCGACCTGGCGACCGCACCGGACCAGCCACGCATGGCGCGCCGCGCCGATGGCCGCGAATTGCCGGTCGAAGTCGCTGCCAGCCCCGTCTGGATCGCCGGCGAATCGTTCGTGCTGGTGTCGGTCACCGACATCAGCGAGCGCCAGCGGATGGAACGGGATGCATCGCTGCAACGCGACGAACTCGCCCATCTCTCGCGGGTGGCGCTGCTCGCGGAACTGTCGGGCTCGCTCGCGCACGAGCTCAACCAGCCGCTGACCGCGATCCTCAGCAATGCGCAGGCTGGCCTGCGCTTCATGGCGCACACCCCGCCCGATCTCGAGGAGGTCACGCGCAGCCTGATCAACATCGTCGAGAACGACAAGCGCGCCGGCGAGGTGATCCGCCGCCTGCGCGCGATGCTGCGCAAGGACCCGGCCGACCATCGCCCGCTCGAGGTCAACGAGGTGGTGCAGGACGTGCTGCGCATCATCCGCAGCGACCTGCTGAACCGCAGCATCGAACTGGTGCTCGACCTCACCCCCGGCCTGCCGCTGGTCGACGGCGACCGGGTGCAGCTGCAGCAGGTACTGCTCAACCTGGTGATGAACGGCAGCGACGCGATGGAAGGCATGCGCAAGGGACGCCGGCTCACCGTGCGTACCCGCCTGCTCGCGCCGGGCCAGGTGGAAGTCGCGGTCAGCGACATCGGCACCGGCATCCCGGAAGAGGACCTGGAGCGGATCTTCAGCCCGTTCGTGACCAGCAAGGCCGAGGGCATGGGCCTGGGCCTCGCGGTCTGCACCACCATCGTGCAATCGCACGGCGGCAAGCTCTGGGCCAGCAACAACCCGGACGGCGGCGCCACCCTCAGCCTGTCCCTGCCGGCGCATCGCTGAAGCGACGGGCTGCGACCTAGGCCCAATTGCCCGCCACCCGCGCGCGTGGTCTCGTGCGCCCGAGCCAGCCATGCCCGGGATGCCGCCGATGCCCCTGCCCACCCTCCGACACCGCACGATGCTGCCGACCGCCTGCGGCCTCCTGCTGGCGGGCAGCATCGCGGCCTCGCCCGATGCGCGCGCGCAGGATGCTGCGGAGGACGCGGAAGGGAAGGCCGACGAGGATCGCTTCCTGGTGGTGCCCTACCCGATCACCGAGCCGGCGATCGGCTCCGGCGTGTTCGCCGGCCCGGTCTGGATGCGCGCCGGCCCCGCCGCCGGCAGTGGCCCCAGCAAGCCGCAGGCGTACGGCATCGGGGCGTTGTGGACCAGCGGCGGATCGCGCGGGGTGGCGGCCTTCGACCATCGCGCCTGGGCCGATGGGCGCTGGCGCACCACCGCGGTGGCGGGCAAGGCGGACATCCGCCTGCAGTACGCCGGCCTCTCGCCGCGGGACGACCAGGACCTCGGCTTCGACCTGGCCATGCTCGGCTTCAGCGTGCAGGCACAACGCAGCCTGGGCCACGGGCCCGACAGCCTGGGCGTGCGCGTGTTCGCCGCGCGCAGCGAAGTCGGGTTCGACCTCGGCCTGCCGCCGGAACTTGCGGGCGAGGCCAGGAAGGCCGACATCGCCGGCCTCGGGCTGAGCTGGACGCGCGACACCCGCGACGACGTGTTCACCCCGTCGCGCGGCCAGTCGCTCACCCTGGGCCTGACCGTGCATGCGCCCGCGCTGGGCGCCAGCTTCGCGCAGCAGTCGCTGAAGCTCGACTGGGCCGGCTACCGCGCCGGGCCCGGCAAGGCGACGCTGGGCATGCGCACCATCGCCGAGGCGAGCGCCGGCGATGCGCCGTTCTACCTGCGGCCCTATGTCGCGCTGCGCGGCGTCGCCAAGATGCGCTATGCCGGCGAGCGCGCGGCGTCGGCGGAACTGGAACTGCGCCACCCCGCCGGCAAGCGCTGGGACGTGCTCGGGTTTGCCGGGGCCGGCCGCGCCTGTTCCACCCGCGATGGCAACCGCGGCTGCAAGTCGGTGACCGCCGGTGGCGTGGGCGTGCGGTTCAAGGCCATGAAGCTGTTCGGACTGACCTTCGGGGTGGACGTCGCCCGCGGCCCGGACGGCACCGCCGGCTACATCCAGATCGGCAACGCCTGGGCGCGTTGAGCGTCCTCCTCCGGCTGACCGCCACCGCGCGATGCCGGCATAATGCCCGGCGATCCCCGCCCGCAGGCCGCTTGCGCCCGCGGCATGCCCGCCCGGCATCGACCTGCCGAGGGCGCGGCCCGACCCACCGTGCCACGTGAAGGAACACGCAGCGGCGTGAAGCAGCAAGACCACACTCCGTTGATGAAGCAGTTCTTCGCGGCCAAGGCCGAGCACCCGGACGTGCTGCTGTTCTTCCGGATGGGCGACTTCTACGAGCTGTTCTACGACGACGCACGCAAGGCCGCGCGCCTGCTCGACATCACCCTGACCCAACGCGGCAATTCCGCCGGCCAGCCGATCCCGATGGCGGGCGTGCCGCACCACGCGTACGAGGGCTACCTGGCGCGCCTGGTGGCGTTGGGCGAGTCGGTGGCGATCTGCGAACAGATCGGCGACCCGGCGCTGGCCAAGGGGCTGGTCGAACGCAAGGTGGTGCGCATCGTCACCCCGGGCACGGTCACCGACGAAGCCTTGCTGGACGAACGCCGCGACACCCTGCTGCTGGCGATCAGCCGCGGCAAGGGCGGCTACGGGCTGGCCTGGGCCGACCTCGCCAGCGGCCGCCTGCGCGCCAACGAAGTCGAGGGCGACGATGCGCTGGACGCCGAGCTGGCCCGCTTGCAGGCCGCAGAGATCCTGGTCGCCGACGAGGACGGCTGGCCGCCGGCGGTGCTGGAAGCGCGCGGGTTGCGACGCCGCCCGCCGTGGGTGTTCGACGCCGACAGTGGCCGCCGCCAGCTGCTGCAGTTCTTCGGCGTGCACGACCTCGGTGCGTTCGGCCTGGAGGGCAAGCCACGCGCGGTCGCCGCGGCCGCGGCCCTGCTCGGCTACGTCGAGGAAACCCAGAAGCAGCGGCTGCCGCACCTGCGCAGCATCGCGCTGGAAACCAGCGACGACGCGGTGGCGATGAACGCGGCGACGCGCCGCCACCTCGAACTGGATTCGCGGGTCGACGGCGACCTCAAGGCCACCCTGCTCGGCGTGCTGGATTCGACCGTCTCGCCGATGGGCGGGCGCCTGCTGCGGCGCTGGCTGCATCGCCCGCTGCGCGATCGCAATGTGGTCGGCCAGCGCCACCACGCGGTGCAGGCGCTGATCGAGCACCACGCCGACGAGTTGCTGCGCGAGGCCTTCCGCGGCCTCGGCGACATGGAACGGATCCTGTCGCGGGTGGCCCTGCGCAGCGCGCGCCCGCGCGACCTGTCCACCCTGCGCGACGGTCTGTCGATGCTGCCGCCGATCCGCACGATCCTGGCCCCGCTGGACTCGCCGCGCCTGCAGACCCTCCGCGACGAACTCGGCGAACACGAAGCCACCGCGCGCGTCCTGCGCGCCGCGATCGTGGCGCAGCCGCCGCTGCTGGCCCGCGACGGTGGCGTCATCGCCGAGGGCTACGACGCCGAGCTGGACGAATTGCGCGTGCTCAGCACGAACGCCGACCAGTTCCTGGTCGACCTGGAGGCGCGCGAACGCGAGGCCACCGGCATCGCCAACCTCAAGGTCGGCTACAACCGCGTGCATGGCTACTTCATCGAGATCAGCAAGGGCCAGAGCGACAAGGCGCCCGTGCACTACACCCGCCGGCAGACCCTGACCGGCGCGGAGCGCTACATCACCGAGGAACTGAAGGCGTTCGAGGACAAGGTGCTGTCGGCGCGCGAGCGTGCGCTGGCGCGCGAGAAACTGCTGTACGAGGGCGTGCTCGACCTGCTCAACGAGGTGCTGGAACCGCTGCGCCGCTGCGCGCTCGCACTCAGCGAGCTGGACGTGCTGGCCGGCTTCGCCGAACGCGCGCAGGCGCTCGACTGGACGCGTCCGCTGCTGCGCGACGCGCCCGGCATCGTCATCGAGCGCGGGCGCCACCCGGTGGTCGAGGCGCTGCGCGACGCGCCGTTCGAACCGAACGACCTGGTGTTCGACGGCGACACCCGGATGTACGTGATCACCGGCCCGAACATGGGCGGCAAGAGCACCTTCATGCGCCAGAACGCGCTGATCGTGCTGCTGGCCTGCATCGGCAGCTTCGTGCCGGCGGCCAGGGCCGAGCTCGGCCCGATCGACCGCATCCTGACCCGCATCGGCGCCGGCGACGACCTCGCGCGCGGGCAGTCGACCTTCATGGTCGAGATGAGCGAGACCGCCTACATCCTCCACCACGCCACCGAGCACTCGCTGGTGCTGATGGACGAGATCGGGCGCGGCACGTCCACGTACGACGGCCTCGCGCTGGCGGATGCGGTGGCGCGGCAGCTTGCCTCGGCGAACCGCAGCTACACCCTGTTCGCGACGCACTACTTCGAGCTCACCGCGCTGGCCGAACCCGGGAGCGGCATCGCCAACCTGCATCTGGATGCGGTCGAGCACGGCGACGCGCTGGTGTTCATGCACGCGGTGCGGCCGGGGCCGGCGAACCGCAGCTTCGGGCTGCAGGTGGCGGCCCTCGCCGGCTTGCCCAAGGCCGCCCTGCAGCAGGCGCGCGCGCGGCTGGCGGAACTGGAAGCGCAAGGCCGCGATGCACCGACGGTGCCGATGAGCGCGCCCGCGCTGGACCAGCCGCAGCAGTTCGGCCTGTTCGCGCCCGCCAGTGCCGCGATCGAAGCCCTGGCCGCGCTGGACCCGGACGACCTCACGCCCAAGCAGGCGCTGGAAGCGCTGTACCGGTTGAAAGCGCTGGCCTGAGCTAGGGCGATCCGGCGCCGGCCGGGCGATTGGCCGCCACCCTGCTAACGTGGTGGTTCCGGGCCTCGCCCGACCCCGAGGAAGACGCCATGACCAGCCTGACCGACGACCTGTTCTCCCAACTTTCGGGCCCGGCCCTGCAGCAGATCGCCGGCCAACTCGGCGCCGGGCAGGCGCAAACGGCGGGGGCAGTGGCCGCCGCGCTGCCGATGATCCTCGGGGCGATGGGCCGCAACACCGCGCAGCCGCAGGGCGCCGAGGCGCTGCTGGGCGCGCTCGGGCGCGACCATGCCGGCGCCGGCGGCCTGGGCGACATCCTCGGGGCTGTCCTCGGCGGCCAGCAGGATCGCCAGACCGACGGACTCGGGCAACTCGGCCACATCTTCGGCGGCCAGTTGCCGCGCGCGCAGGCGGGGCTTGGACAGGCGACCGGCCTGGGCGACGACAAGGCACAGCTGCTGCTCAAGATCCTCGCGCCGATCGTGATGGCCTACCTCGCCAAGCGCATGTTCGGCGGCGACGGCGAAGCGTCCCCGCAGGCGCTCGGCGACCTGCTCGGGCAGGAACATGCACAGGTGCGGCAGGCCGGTGGACTCGGCGGCGGCTTGCTGGGCGCGGTGCTCGACCAGGACGGGGATGGCGCGCTTGGCTTGGGCGACGTGCTGAAACTCGGCAGTTCCTGGCTGGGCGGTGGCCGCTGATCGCCAAGCGATAGCCTATTGCTATCAATCGGTTCGGATCATTCGATTTTCACTTTCGATCATCGCTACCTAGAGTGACGGAACCCCAGTGCTCGAGGTCCCCGCGATGTCCACCGAAGCGAAATGCCCGTTCCATAGCGCCGCCGGCGGCGGTACCAGCAACAAGGACTGGTGGCCCCACCAGTTGCGGTTGGACCTGCTCAACCAGCACTCGGAGCGGTCGAATCCGCTCGGGGCGAGCTTCAACTACGCGGAAGCGTTCAAGACCCTGGATTACCAGGCGTTGAAGCGCGACCTCGCGGCGCTGATGACCGATTCGCAGGACTGGTGGCCGGCCGATTTCGGCCACTACGGCGGCCTGTTCGTGCGCATGGCCTGGCACAGCGCCGGCACCTACCGCGTCGGCGACGGTCGCGGCGGCGGCGGTCGTGGCCAGCAACGCTTCGCCCCGCTCAATAGCTGGCCGGACAACGTCAGCCTGGACAAGGCCCGGCGCCTGCTGTGGCCGATCAAGCAGAAGTACGGGCAGAAGATCTCCTGGGCCGACCTGATGATCCTGGCCGGCAATGTCGCGCTGGAGACCATGGGCTTCAAGACCTTCGGCTTCGCCGGCGGTCGCGAGGACACCTGGGAACCCGACCTCGACGTCTACTGGGGCCGCGAGACCAAGTGGCTGGGCGGCGACGAACGTTATTCCCGCGGCTCGCCCGGCGTGCCGGACGCCCATGGCGTGCTGGTCAAGGACGACGACAGCCAGGTGCCGCATACCCGCGACCTCGAGAACCCGCTGGCCGCGGTGCAGATGGGCCTGATCTACGTGAACCCGGAAGGCCCGGACGGCAACCCGGACCCGGTCGCCGCGGCCCGGGACATCCGCGAGACCTTCGCCCGCATGGCGATGGACGACGAGGAAACCGTGGCGCTGATCGCCGGCGGCCACAGCATGGGCAAGTGCCACGGCGCGGCGCCGGCGGACAACGTCGGCGCGGAGCCCGAAGCGGCCGACCTCGAATTGCAGGGCTTCGGCTGGCACAACCGGCACGGCAGCGGCAAGGGCGGCGACGCCATCACCAGCGGCCTGGAGGTCACCTGGACCAAGACCCCGACGCAGTGGAGCAACAACTTCTTCGAGAACCTGTTCGGCTTCGAGTGGGAACTCACCAAGAGCCCGGCCGGCGCCCACCAGTGGGTGGCGAAGGATGCCGAGGCGATCATCCCGGACGCCTTCGATCCCGCGAAGAAGCATCGCCCGACGATGCTGACCACCGACCTGTCGCTGCGCTTCGATCCCGCCTACGAGAAGATCTCGCGGCGCTTCCTCGCTGATTTCGACGCCTTCAGCGATGCCTACGCGCGGGCCTGGTTCAAACTCACCCACCGCGACATGGGGCCGAAGGCGCGCTACCTCGGGCCCGAGGTGCCGGCGGAAGACCTGGCCTGGCAGGATCCGCTGCCGGAGCCCACCGGCACCCCGATCGACGCCGCGGACATCGCGGCGCTCAAGGCCACGATCCTCGACAGCGGCGCATCGGTCCCCGACCTGGTGTTCGCGGCCTGGGCCTCGGCCTCGACCTTCCGCGGCGGCGACAAGCGCGGCGGCGCCAACGGCGCGCGCGTGCGCCTCGCACCGCAGAAGGACTGGGCGGCGAACGACCCGGCGCGGCTGGCGAAGGTGCTCGCCGTGCTCGAAGGCGTGCAGGCCGGCTTCAACGGCAGCGCCGGCGGCAAGCACGTGTCGCTGGCGGACCTGATCGTGCTGGGCGGCACCGCCGCGGTGGAGAAGGCCGCGGCCGACGCCGGCATCCACCTCGACGTGCCCTTCCATCCGGGCCGCACCGATGCCACGCAGGCACAGACCGACGTGGCCTCGTTCGCGCCGATGGAACCCTTCGCCGACGGCTTCCGCAACTTCCTCAAGGGACCGTCCGACATCCCGGCGGAACACCTGCTGGTCGACCGCGCGCAACTGCTCACCCTCACCGCGCCGGAAATGACCGCACTGGTCGGCGGCCTGCGCGTGCTCGGCGCGAACACCGGCGGCTCGTCGGATGGCGTGTTCACCGACCGGGTCGGCGTGCTCGGCAACGACTTCTTCGTGAACCTGCTGGACATGTCCACCGAGTGGACGCCGACTGGGCGCAACCGCTACGCCGGCCGCTGTCGCAGGACCGGCGCGCAGAAGTGGACCGCGACCCGCGTCGACCTGGTGTTCGGTTCCAACTCGGTGCTGCGTGCCCTCGCCGAGGTTTACGCCGCCGACGACGGGCGCGAGAAGTTCGCGCGCGACTTCGCCGCGGCCTGGGCCAAGGTGATGGACCTGGATCGCTTCGACCTCGCGTAAGCCCCTGGGCTCCACCGGGCGAACGGCCGCTGCTGCGGCCGTTCGTTTGTCCGCGCTCGCCGGCTTCAGTTCGGGATCAACAGGTACTCCAGCGACGCCACCGCGCGGAAGGTGCCGTCGCGCAGGATCACCGGGTTGGCGAAGCTGCCGTACACCGCGCCGCGTCCGGGCGGCCACGGATCGTGGATGCGCACCATCGTGCCCTGCCCCGAGGGATCGCCATCGCTGTAGACCCCGCTGAGCACCACCGCATGGCGGCCGCTGGCATGCTGCAAGCCGATCCAGAGCGGCGATGCGACCAGCATCCCGACCAGTTCGCGCACGTCGGGGGAGTGGTCCGGCATCCGCCAGCCGAGGGCGCGGCCGAAGGCCTCGATGTTGTCGTGATCGGCATCCAGCCCGCCGGTCGGACCGAGGGTCGCGCCACCGGTGCCGACACTCATGTTGCGGCCCAGGATCATCGTCGCCGCCGCCGACCAGCAACTCATGCCGGTTGGCTGCCCGTAGCGCTGGATCGGGTGCTCGCGATGGCTGCGCAAGCCCAGCGCGCTCCAGGTCTGCGGCCCGACGATGCCGTCCACGACCAGTCCCGCGTGCCGGCGCTGGAACAGCCGGATCGCGCGATCGCACTCCTCGTCGAACCGGCCACTGCTGCCGAAGTACGGGGCGTCGGCGTGCTCGCGCACGTCCGCGCGCACCAGCAGGCGTTGCATGAACTCGACATCGATGCCGCGGCTTCCGCGGCGCAGCGTACGCATGCGCGCTCCAGGCGTTTCGTGCTGCGCCAGTGTCGGCAGGCGCCGATGGACCGGCAATCGGCCGTCCGGGATAGGCCGGACGTTGCTAAAGCGCGTCGATGTCGCCCAGCGCGCGGATCAGTCGGCGCGCGCGCTTGTCGGGCTTGCTGTCCGGCGGGCGGAAGCCGGCGCGTTCCGCCGCACGCAGTGCCCGCGCCTGCTCACGCGCCAGTTTCGATGCCTCGGATTCGCGATACAGCGCTTGCGCGACGCTCGCCGGCCCGCGCATGTCGCTCAGCGCGACCGCTTCCAGCTCGAAGCGCTCCTCGCCACGCTGCACCACCAGCAGGTCGCCGATGCGCACGCTGCGCGATGGCTTGGCGCGCTGCCCGCCGATCTCCACCTTGCCGGTCTCGATCGCGTGCTTGGCCAGCGCGCGCGTCTTGAAGAAGCGCGCCGCCCACAACCACAGGTCAAGGCGCACGCCGGCGGCGGCTGTCGCGTCGATCGTCATCCCGATCCCTCCAAACGCAGACGGCCGCCCGGGGGCGGCCGTCCAGCGTGCAAAGCGCGAGCGCCTTACTCGGCGGCGTCGTCGGATGCCGCAGCGGCAGCGGCGGCCGCAGCGGCCTTGGCCTTGGCGTTGCCGGCCAGGTCTTCCTTGATGCGCGCCTTCTTGCCTTCCAGGCCGCGCAGGTAGTACAGCTTGCTGGCGCGCACGTCGCCGCGGCGCTTCACCTGCACCGAGTCGATGCCGGCGCTGTGGGTCTGGAACACGCGCTCGACGCCGAAGCCGTGCGAGATCTTGCGGACCGTGAACGAGGAGTTCAGGCCGGCGTTCTTCTTGCCGATGACCACGCCCTCGTAGGCCTGGACGCGCTCGCGGTTGCCTTCCTTCACCTTCACGTTGACGATGACGGTGTCGCCGGGGCCGAAGTCGGGCAGCTGGCGCGAAACCTGGGCGGCTTCGAATTCCTGGAGCAGGGTGTGGATCGAGGGCTTGTTCATGGGATCAACCTTGGAGTCGTGTGCGTGCCTGTGGCGCGCGCCTGTTGGTGTCGTTGTTGCGCGAGTGCACGTGGACCCGCGTCATGGCATCGGTGGAACGGGTGCAACAGCCCGGATGGGCCAGCTCGCCATTATGACGCGTTTTTCCCTTGTTCGCTAGGGAGTTAGCCGCAGGTGCCCGGCGACCCGGCGGGCCCGCTCAGGCGTCGCCGTCCGGCTCGTCCAGGGCCTGCAGGTAGCGCGTCTTGAAGTCGGCCAGCAGGCTGCGGTCGGCCTTGGACAACGCCGCCTCGTCCAGCAGGTCCGGCCGCCGCAGCCAAGTCCGGCCCAGCGACTGCTGGCGGCGCCAGCGGGCGATCCCGGCATGGTTGCCGGAGAGCAGGACCGACGGCACCGGACCCAGGGCATGTTCGACCGGCCGGGTGTAATGCGGGCAGTCCAGCAGGCCATCGCCCTCGAAGCTGTCCTGCACCGCCGATTCGGCATCGCCGAGCGCACCGTCGAGCAGCCGGGCCACGGCATCGACCACCACCGCGGCGGCCAGCTCGCCGCCGGACAGCACGTAGTCGCCGATCGACAGCTCCTCGTCGACCTCCGCCTGCAGCAGGCGCTCGTCGACCCCTTCGTAGCGGCCGCACAGCAGCAACAGCCGCGGCAACGCCGCCAGCTCGCGGACCTTGGCCTGGGTCAGGCGCGCGCCCTGCGGGCTGAGGTAGATCGTGCGCACCGGCGCCGGGTCCGCGGCGCGGGCGGCCTGCAAGGCGGCCTGGAGCGGGTCGATCAGCATCACCATGCCCGGTCCGCCGCCGAACGGACGATCGTCCACTCGGCGATAGCCACCCTCCGCATGGTCGCGGGGGTTCCAGCCATGGATGGACAGCAGGCCGCGCTCGCCGGCGCGCCCCACCACCCCGTGGGCGGCGAGCTGGGCGACGAAATCCGGGAACAGGCTGACGATGTCGAAGCGCATCGCCCGGCTCAGAAATCCGCGTCCCAATCGACCGTGACCACGCCAGCGTCGAAATCGACCGCGCGCACCACGTCGGGCTGCACGAACGGCAGCATGCGCTCGCGCTCGCCCTGCACCACCAGCACGTCATTGGCGCCGGTCGCGAACAGGTGCGACACGCGGCCGAAGTCCACGCCCTCGGCGTTCACCACGCGCAGGCCCTCGAGGTCGACCCAGTAGTACTCGCCCGGCGCGGGCGGCGGCAGCGCCGAGCGCGGCACCAGCACTTCGGTCCCGCGCAAGGCGTCGGCGGCGTCCTTGTCCGCGATCCCGGGCAGGGTCGCGATCAGGCCCTTGCCGCCGGCGCGGACCTTGGCGCCCTCGCAGGCGCGCTCGCCGCCGCGCGCATCGCGCAGCACCCACGGCTGGTAGCGGGCGATCGCCTGCAGCGGGTCGGTGAAGCTTTCAAGCTTCACTTCCCCACGAACGCCGAACGCACCGTGCAACCTGCCCACGGCGATCATCCGTTGGCGGGCGTCCGGTGCGTTCATGCAAGCAGCGCCACCCGGTTCACGGGCGGCTGCGGCATCAGGCAGCCTTCGCGGCGGCCTTGTACAGGTCGGCGACCTTGTCGGTCAGCTGCGCGCCGTTGTCGACCCAGTACTTCACGCGCTCGACGTCCAGCTCCACGCGCTTCTCGGCGCCCTGCGCGACCGGGTTGTAGAACCCCACGCGCTCGATGTTGCGGCCGTCGCGCGCGCTGCGGCTGTCGGTGACGATGATGTGGTAGAAGGGGCGCTTCTTGGCGCCGCCACGGGTAAGGCGGATCTTGACCATTGCGGTTTCTCGGTGGTGCCCAGCGGCCGGAATGGCCGGGTAAGCCGGCAAGTATAACGCCTTGAATGGGCGAAGGAAACTCGGGCCGAGTCGGCGCCGCCGAGTCGCGCGCCGGTCAGCGCATCGGCGGCATCATCCCGCCGCGACCGCCCATCATCCCGCTCAGCCCGCGCATCATGCCCTTCATGCCGCCGCGGCCCAGCTTGCCCATCATCTTCTCCATCTGCTGGTACTGCTTGAGCACCTTGTTGACGTCGGCCGGGGTCAGGCCGGCGCCACGGGCCACCCGCGCGCGCCGCGAGCCGTTCAGCAGGTCGGGGTTACGGCGTTCCTTCTTGGTCATCGAATTGATGATCGCGATCATCCGCGGCACCTCGCGGCCGGTGACCTGCTGCTTCACCGCCTCCGGCAGCTGGCCGACGCCGGGCAGTTTGTCCATCAGGCCATGCAGGCCGCCCATGGCCTGCATCTGCTCGAGCTGGTCGCGCATGTCGTTGAGGTCGAACTTCTTGCCCTTGGCGACCTTCTCGGCGAGCTTCTGCGCCTTGTCCTTGTCGACCTGGGCCTCGACCTGCTCGACAAGGGACAGCACGTCGCCCATGTCGAGGATGCGGCCGGCGGCGCGCTCCGGATGGAACACGTCCAGGCCATCGGGCTTCTCGCCCACGCCGACGAACTTGATCGGCTTGCCGGTGATGTAGCGCACCGACAGCGCCGCGCCGCCGCGGGCGTCGCCATCGGTCTTGGTCAGCACCACGCCGGTCAGCGGCAACGCCTCGCCGAAGTGCTTGGCGGTCACCGCGGCGTCCTGGCCGGTCATCGAGTCGACCACGAACAGGGTCTCGACCGGGTCCACCGCGCCGTGCAGCGCCTTGATCTCGGCCATCATCGCGTCGTCGATGCTGGTGCGGCCGGCGGTGTCGACGATCAGCACGTCGACGAAGGTCTTGCGCGCCTCGGCGATTGCCGCCTTGACGATCGCCTCGGGCTTCTGCGCGGCGTCGGACGGGAAGAACACGGCCCCGACCTGCCCGGCCAGGGTCTGCAGCTGCTCGATCGCGGCCGGCCGGTAGACGTCGGCCGAGACCACCATGACCTTCTTCTTGCGCTTGTCCTTCAGGTGCTTGGCGAGCTTGCCCACGGTGGTGGTCTTGCCCGCGCCCTGCAGGCCGGCCATCAGGATCACCGCCGGCGCCGGCACGTTGAGGTTGAGGTCGGAGGCCTGCGCGCCCATCACCGCCGCGAGCTCGTCGCGCACGATGCGCACCAGCACCTGGCCCGGGCTCAGCGAGCGCATGACCTCCTGGCCCACCGCGCGCACCTTGATGCGCTGGACCAGCGCCTGCACCACCGGCAGCGCCACGTCGGCCTCCAGCAGCGCGATCCGCACCTCGCGCACCGCCTCGCTGATGTTGGACTCGGTCAGCCGGCCGCGCCCGCGCAGGCGCTCGATGGTGCCGGACAGGCGCTGGGTCAGGGATTCGAACATGGCGGGGCGGCGTGGGGACGAGGGCCGCGCAGTATACCGGCCGCGCCGCGCGCACCGGCTGTGCGACACTTCCGCGGATGCTGATGCCCGCGATCGCGATCGTCCTGTACCTCGCCGCCACCGCCCTGCTGTGGCGCGGTGCCGCCGCGGGTTCGCACGGCCGCGGCTGGATCCCGGTGTCGCTGCTGGCGGTGCTGTTCCATGCCGAAACGCACGTCGAGGCATGGCGCCTGCTGCAGGGCCCGGACATGCATTTCTTCGCCGCGCTGTCGCTGACCGGCATCGGCATGGCAGCGTTGACGGCGGCGTTCGGGGCATCGGGGCGGATGCCGGCGCTGGGCATCGTGGTGTTCCCGCTCGCGGCGCTCAGCCTGCTGGGCTACGCCGCATACGGGCATGCCGACACCGCCAGCACCCTGGACTGGCGCCTGCAACTGCATGCGTGGCTGGCCTTGCTTGCGTACGCGACGCTCGCGCTGGCCGCGGTGCTGGCCCTGTTCCTGATGCTGCAGGAACGCGCCCTTCGCCGGCGCGAATTCCATCGCTGGCTGGCGGCCCTGCCGCCGCTGACCGAGCTGGAAAGCCTCCTGTTCCGCAGCATCGCGGTCGGGTTCGCGCTGCTGACCGCGACCCTGCTCACCGGCGTGCTGTTCGTCGAAAACCTGTTCGCGCAGCACCTGGTGCACAAGACCGTGCTCAGCCTGCTGTCGTGGCTGGCCTTCGGTGCGTTGCTGCTCGGGCGCTGGCGCCGCGGTTGGCGCGGCGCGACCGCGGTGCGCTGGACCCTGGGCGCGATGGCCCTGCTGGTGCTGGCCTTCTTCGGCAGCAAGTTCGTGCTGGAACTGGTCCTGCAGCGCCCCGGCTGACGGAATACGTTTGCAACGGCGATATTTGCATTGACAAATATTGCATGGGCTCGCAATATGCCGGCCCATGATCACCCACGCCACCCCTGCCGAAGCCTGCACCGGCTCCGCCCTCGGCCTGCTGTTCCGCCAGGCCCGCGACGCCATGTGGGCACGGATGGAACGCGAGCTCGCCGCCGCCGGGCATGAGCTCAACTTCAGCCAGTTCATCACCCTGAAGCGGCTGTCGGCCGGCCCGGCCGGCGTGACCGACCTCGCCCGCGCCGCCGACCTCAACCCGGGAGCGATGACCCGCCTGCTCGACAAGCTCGAAGCGCGCGGGATCCTGGCGCGACTCGCCGACCCGGCCGACCGTCGCGCGGTCCACATCCACCTCACCGACGCCGGCACCGCGATGTGGCGCGACATCGACCAATGCGGGCAACGGGTCCGCGCCCGTGCGCTGCGTGGGATGGACGACGCCACGCGCGCCCAGCTGACCCGCCTGGTCGAACAAGTGCGCGACAACCTCTTGTCCGAGGACTGAGCCATGTCCCCTCGCCTCCCGCGTGCCAGCCTGCTGGCCGCCGCAGTGTTCCTGGCCGGTTGCGCCTCCACCGCCGGGATCGCACCGCAATCGACGCCGCGCGAGGCCGCCAGCCTGCAGGCTGCGACCTCCCTTGCCGAGGCGTCGGTCTCCGCGACCGCATGGCCGGACCAGCGCTGGTGGACCGCGTTCGGCGATCCGCAACTGGATGCGCTGGTCGACGAGGCGCTCGCCGGCGCGCCCTCGCTCGCCGCGGCCGATGCGCGTGCACGCAAGGCCTCCGCGCAGGCCGGCGTCGCCGATGCTGCGCGCAAGCCGACCCTCGGCGCCGGTGCGCAGGTGCTGGGCCTGCAACTGCCGGAGTCGCTGGCGGGTCCGGACCTCGGCGGCCACTTCAGCGTGGCCGACCTGCTGACCCTGAGCTTCGCCTGGAATCCCGACATCTGGGGCGCCTCGCGTTCACGCTGGGAAGCCGCGGTCGGCAACGCCCGCGCCGCCGAGGTGGACGCGCAGGCCGCACGCGTCGCGCTCGCCGCCAACGTCGTCCGCACCTACGTCGCCCTGGCGCAGGCGCACGACGCGCTGGCCGCCGCCGAGGCCGATGCCGCGCGCGCCGACGCGCTGGTCGCCCTCAACCAGCAGCGCATCCGCGCCGGCCTGGACAACACCATCGCGCTCAACCAGAACCGCAGCGCCGCGCAGGCCGCGCGCCAGCAGGCGGAGGCCGCGCGCCAGCAGATCGATGCGCTGGGCAATGCGCTCGCCGCGCTCGCCGGCGCCGGCCCGGATCGCGCCCGTGCGCTCGTGCCGCCGCGCCTGGCCACGCCGGACCTCGCGATCCCGTCCACGCTGCCCAGCGACCTGCTCGCACGCCGCGCCGACATCGTCGCCGCACGCTGGCGGGTGGAGGCTGCGCGCCACGGCATCGACGCCAGCAAGGCCGCGTTCTACCCGACCATCAACCTGGCGGCGATGGCGGGACTGGCCGCCGGCAACCTCGGCGACCTGTTCTCCAGCCAGTCGCTGCTGCTGAACGGCGGGCCGGCCCTGAGCCTGCCGATCTTCGAGGGCGGTCGCCTGCAGGCGCAGCTGCGCGCCAGCGACGCCGACTACGACCTCGCGGTGGCCAGTTACGACCAGGCCCTGCTGGACGCCATCCACCAGGTCGCCGATGCGGTGCAGGCCGGGCGCGCGCTGGACGCGCAGATCGCCAGCACGCAGGCGGCACGCGCCAGTGCCGCGCAAGCGCATGCGCTGGTGATGCAGCGGCAGCGCGCCGGCCTGGCCACCCAGCTCGAGGTGCTTGCCGCGCAGAAGCCGCTGCTGCAACTCGACCAGCAACTGGCCGCCCTCGTGGCGCAGCGGCGGATTGCCGCCGTCGACCTTGAACAAGCCCTGGGCGGGGGCATTGACCTCGCCCCCGGCACTCCCCTCGCCTCCCGGTAATCGCCCCCATGACGTCCGAAACCACGCCCCAGGCCTCGTCCGGAACCGCCGCGCCGCTGCCCCCCGCGCCCGCGGCCAAGCCCGCCAACGGCAAGCGCAAGCGCGCCTTGCTGGTGGTCGCCGCGCTCGTCGTGCTCGCCGGCATCGGCTGGCTCGCCTATTACCTGATGGTCGCGCGCTGGCACGAGCAGACCGACGATGCCTACGCGCAGGGCAACATCGTCAACATCACGCCGCAGACCGCCGGCACGGTGGTCGCCATCAGCGTCGAGGACGGCATGCGCGTGCAGGCCGGCCAGGTGCTGGTGCAGCTCGACCCCAACGACGCCGAAGTCGCCTACCAGCAGGCGGTCGCCAACCTCGCCAACACCGTGCGCCAGGTGCGCGGCCTGTACAGCAGCGTGGAGGCCGCGCAGGCCGACATCGCCGCCCGCCAGGTCGCGGTGGCGCAGGCCCGCGCCGACGTCGCCCGCCGCAGCGGCCTGGTCGCCACCGGCGCGGTCTCGGCGGAAGAGCTGGCCCACGCGCGCACCCAGTTGCAGGCCGCGGAAGCCGCCTTGTCCGCCTCGCGCGGGCAACTGTCGCGCAACCGTGCGCTGGTCGATGCCACCACCGTCGCCAACCAGCCGCAGGTGCAGGCGGCCGCCGCGCAGCTGCGCCAGGCCTACCTGGCCGTGCAGCGGTCCGCGATCGTTTCGCCGATCGACGGCTACGTCGGCGAGCGCAGCGTGCAGCTCGGCCAGCGCGTGCAACCCGGCGCCGCGCTGATGACGGTCATCCCGCTGCACGAGGTGTGGGTCGAGGCGAACTTCAAGGAAACCCAGCTGCACGACATGCGGCTGGGCCAGCCGGTCACGCTCACCGCCGACGTCTACGGCGACGACGTGGTGTACGACGGCAAGCTGGTCAGCCTGGGCCTGGGCACCGGCAGCGCGTTCTCCCTGCTGCCGGCGCAGAACGCCAGCGGCAACTGGATCAAGATCGTGCAGCGCATCCCCACCCGGATCGCGCTGGACCCGAAGCAGCTCGCCGCGCACCCGCTGCGCCTGGGCATGAGCATGTCGGTGGACGTGGACGTGCACGACCAGTCCGGCGCGGTGCTGCCCGCGGCGGTCGCCGGCAAGCCGGTGCTGTCCACCAGCGCCTACGACCGCCAGTTGCACGATGCCGATACCCTGATCGAGAAGACGATCCGGGACAACCTCGCGCGCGCCGCCGGCGCGTAACCCCTCGCAGGAGTCGCGCGGGCGGGAGCGGTCCCTGGATCCCCTCCCCTCGTTCGCGGGCCGTCCCCGCCTCGCGCTGGCAGTGCCCCACTGCCCCTGCCCCTCTCCCCCCCGCCGAGCCGCATGACCACCATCGCCCGACAGGAAGACGCACCCGGCGCGACGCCGCGCAGCGGCGCCAGCGCGGCGCCCGGCGAATTCCGCCCTCCGAACGTCGCCCTGACCACGCTCGGGCTGGCGCTCGCCAGCTTCATGCAGGTGCTCGACACCACGATCGCCAACGTCTCGCTGCCGACCATCTCCGGCAACCTCGGCGGCAGCGCCAACCAGGCCACCTGGGTCATCACCTCGTTCGCGGTCAGCACCGCCATCGCGCTGCCGCTGACCGGCTGGCTGGCGCGCCGCTTCGGCGAGCGCAAGTTGTTCGTGTGGTCGACGATGGCCTTCGTGGTCGCCTCGTTCCTGTGCGGCATCGCCAACAGCATGGGCTTGCTGGTCCTCGCCCGCGCGCTGCAGGGCTTCGTCGCCGGGCCGATGTACCCGATCACCCAGGCCCTGCTGCTGTCGATCTATCCGCCGGCGCGGCGCGGCCAGGCGATCGCCCTGCTGGCGATGGTCACCGTGGTCGCGCCGATCGCCGGCCCGATCCTCGGCGGCTGGATCACCGACAACTACAGCTGGGAGTGGATCTTCTTCGTCAACGTGCCGATCGGCATCTTCGCCAGCCTGGTGGTGGGTCGCCAGCTCAAGGGCCGCCCGGAGCGCCTGGAGAAGCCGAAGATGGACTACATCGGCCTGGCCACGCTGGTGCTCGGCGTGGGCGCGCTGCAGATCCTGCTGGACCTGGGCAACGACGAAGACTGGTTCCACTCCACCACCATCGTGGTGCTGGCGATCGTTGCGGCGATCTCGTTGCTGGTGTTCGTGATCTGGGAACTCACCGACAAGGACCCGATCGTCAACCTGCGCCTGTTCCGCCACCGCAACTTCGCCGCGGGCACGCTGGCGATGGTGGTGGCCTACTCGGCGTTCTTCAGCGTCGGCATCCTGGTGCCGCTGTGGCTGCAACGGAACCTCGGCTACACCGCGATCTGGGCAGGCTTCGCGACCGCGCCGATCGGCATCCTGCCGGTCCTGCTCACGCCGTTCGTCGGCAAGTACGCCAACCGCTTCGACCTGCGCATGCTGGCCAGCGTCGCCTTCGTGGCGATGTCACTGACCAGCTTCGCGCGCTCGCACTTCAACCTCGACGTGGACTTCCAGCACGTCGCACTGGTGCAGCTGTTCCAGGGCATCGGCGTCGCGCTGTTCTTCATGCCGGTGCTGCAGATCCTGCTGTCCGACCTCGAGCCGCACGAGATCGCGGCGGGTTCGGGCCTGGCCACCTTCGTGCGCACCCTGGGCGGCAGCTTCGCGGCTTCGCTGACCACCTACGCCTGGACCGAGCGCGGCGCGGTCCACCACGCCCACCTCGCCGAGAAGATCTCCGCGCACGATGCGGCCACCCTGCAGACCGTGACCCAGCTCGGCGCCGGCGACCTGCAGCGCGGCGCGTTCGTGCTCGACCGGATGATCGCCAACCAGGCCGCGCAGATCGGCTTCAACGAAATCTTCCACCTGCTCGGGATCATCTTCCTGGCGGTGATCCTGTTCGTCTGGCTCGCCAAGCCGCCGTTCGCCGCCAAGATGGGCGGCGCCGCGGCCGGCGGCCACTGACCGCATCCAATGGAGACCAAGCCCATGCGCAGCGCCATCCACCATGAACTCGGCGATCCCACCCAGGTCCTCGCGCTGGACGATGCGCCCATGCCGGAACCGAGGGCGGGCGAGGTCCGCATCCGCACCCTGCTCGCGCCGATCCACAACCACGACCTGCTCACCGTGCGCGGGCAATACGGCTACAAGCCAACGTTGCCGGCGATCGGCGGCAGCGAAGCGGTGGGCATCGTCGACGCGCTGGGCGAAGGCGTCGAGGGCGTGTCCATCGGCGCGCGCGTGGCCTCGTCGTCGGGCCGCGGCACCTGGGCCGAATACTTCACCACCCCGGCGCGGATGCTCGTGCCGATGCCGGACGGCATTCCGGACGAAACCGCCGCGCAGCTGATGGCGATGCCGCTCAGCGCGCTGATGCTGCTGGACTCGCTGGCGCTGCCGCCCGGCGCATGGATCGTGCAGAACGCGGCCAATGGCGCGGTCGGCAAGGCGCTGGCCATGCTCGGCGAGGCGCGCGGCCTGCACGTGGTGAACGTGGTCCGCCGCGACGACGGCATCGCCGAGCTCGCCGCGCTCGGGATTCCCCACGTGGTGTCCAGCGCGCAGCCCGACTGGATGCAGCAGGTGCGCGACCTCACCGGCCCGGGCCTGGCGCAGGCGGCGATCGACTCGGTCGGCGGCAAGGCCAGCGGCGCGATGCTGTCGCTGGTCGGCAACGGCGGCACCCTGGTGTCGTTCGGCGCACTGACCGGCGAGGCGATGCAGCTCTCGCCGGCCGACCTGATCTTCAAGCAGGCGATCGTGAAGGGCTTCTGGGGCAGCAAGGCCAGCCAGGCGATGTCCACCGAGGACAAGCGACGCCTCGTCGGCGAGCTGCTGCAACGCACGCTGGCCGGCGAGCTGCGCCTGCCGGTGGACGCGATCCACGACCTCGCCGACATCGGCCAGGCAGCGGCCGCGAGCCTACGACCCGCCCGTGCCGGCAAGGTCCTGTTGCGCCCCTGAGGCGACCGCTCAGGCGTGCTCGAGCGCGTCGGCGAGGCGCTCGACCGCGATCACCTCGAGGCCCTTGTAGCTGCCGGACTTCGGCGCGTTGGCCTTCGGCACGATGGCGCGCCTGAAGCCGTGGGTGGCGGCCTCGTTCAGGCGTTCCTCGCCGTTCGGCACCGGGCGGATCTCGCCGCTCAGCCCGACTTCGCCGAACGCAATGGTCTTCTCCGCCAGCGGGACGTCGCGCAGCGACGACAGCACCGCCAGCAGCACCGGCAGGTCCGCCGCGGTTTCCTGCACGCGGATGCCGCCGACCACGTTCACGAACACGTCCTGGTCGCCGACCATCACCCCGCCGTGGCGATGCAGCACCGCCAGCAGCATCGCCAGCCGGTTGCCTTCCAGCCCCACCACCACCCGGCGCGGGTTGGACAGCGGCGACGCATCGACCAGCGCCTGCACCTCGACCAGCAGCGGACGCGTGCCCTCGCGGGTCACCATTACGCAGCTGCCGGGCTGCGGCCCGCCGCTGCCGGACAGGAAGATCGCCGAGGGATTCGACACCTCGCGCAGGCCGCCATCCGACATCGCGAACACGCCGAGCTCGTTGACCGCGCCGAAGCGGTTCTTGAAGGCGCGCAACACGCGGAAGCGGCTGCCGGCATCGCCCTCGAAATACAGCACCGCGTCGACCATGTGCTCGAGCACGCGCGGCCCGGCGATGCCGCCCTCCTTGGTCACATGCCCGACCAGGAACACCGCGGTGCCGGTCTCCTTGGCGTAGCGCACCAGCCGCGCCGCGGCCTCGCGCACCTGCGACACCGAGCCCGGGGCCGCGGTCAGCGATTCGGTCCACAGGGTCTGGATCGAGTCGGCGACGATCAGCTTCGGGCGCGCCGCGACGGCGTGCTCCAGGATGCGCTCCACGCAGGTCTCGGCCAGCGCCAGCAACCCCTCCAGCGGCAGCCCGAGCCGCTGCGCGCGGCCGGCCACCTGCGCCAGCGACTCCTCGCCGGTCACGTACAGGCCGGGCAGCGCAGGCGCCATCCGGGCAAGCGCCTGCAGCAGCAACGTCGACTTGCCGATCCCGGGATCGCCGCCGACCAGCACCACCGCGCCTTCGGCCAGGCCACCGCCGAGCACGCGGTCGAACTCGCCGATGCCGGTCGACGCGCGCGCCTGCGCATCCACCCGGACTTCGGCCAACGGGGTGATCCGCGGCGCATCGACCTTGCCCGCCCAACCGGCCCGGCGCGACGCCGGGGACTTCGCCTGCGACGCGGCCTCCAGCGCGATCTCGGCCAGCGTGTTCCAGGCCCCGCAGGCCTCGCACTGGCCCTGCCACTTGGCGTGCTCGGCCCCGCACTCGGTGCAGACATGCGCGGTGCGCGGCTTGGCGGAGAGCTTGCTCATCGGGGTCCGGGATGCGGGGCGGGAATGCCGCATCCTAGCCCGGCGCGGTCGCAACGGCGGGGACGCAAAAAGCAGAAGCCCGCCGAAGCGGGCTTCCCTTGGAGACTGGTGCCGGAAACAGGAGTCGAACCTGCGACCTACGCATTACGAATGCGCCGCTCTACCAACTGAGCTATTCCGGCGAGGGACGCGATTCTAGCGGCTGCGCGGCCCGGGCACCAGACAGCCGCGATGCCCGGATCAGGCCCGCGGACTTCGGCGGCGCGGCCCGAGCAGGGCATTCGCGAGTTCCAGCACGAGTTGCTGCGAGCGCCTCGGCAGGCCGCGCCAGGCCGCGAGCAGCGCGCGCTCGTCGTCGGCATCCACCAGTTCGGCATCGGCGGCCGGGATGTCGGCCAGCGCCTCGGGGTCGTCCGCCATTCCGCCACGACCGGTGCCCAGCCATTCCAGCGACACCTTGCAGGCGCGCGCGATGGCGATGAGGTTGGTCATCGAGGGCTGCACCTCGCTGGCGGATTCCCAGTTCGAGACCGCGCTGCGTCGTACCTTGATCCGCTCCGCCAGCGTAGCCTGCGAGTACCCCGCCTTGCGACGCGCGCGACGAATCCGTTCCTGCATCTTCAGCACGATGCCACCATGACAGTGAATCTGTCAGACATTCAAACTGTCATCATTATGTACAGGATTGCTGTCATACAGCAATCATTGCTTTTCACCGCGTCATTCATGAACTGGAATGACAGCGATCATGGCGTTTTTGGCGAGTGCAATCCTGCGCCTGTTGGCGCAGGATGAATTGCACGGGCGACACGGATGTTGCCCGCTTCTCCCCCCGGGGCGCCGGCACGGGGCGCATGCCGCCCAGGCAAGACCAGGCCGCCCCGCTTTCTTCCCAGCGACCAGCGACGCCGACGGCGTCGACTGGCCGTGTCAGTCGACCAGCCTGACGCGCAGTTCCTTCGGCAGGGCGAACACCATGTCTTCCGGCTCACCGTGCAACTCGCGCACGGCTACGGCGCCCAGCGCGCGCAGGCGCGCCAGCACGCCCTCCACCAGCACATCTGGCGCCGAAGCGCCCGCAGTGACGCCGACCCGCGTGCGGCCGACCAGCCAGTCCGGGTCGATCTCGTCGGCGCCGTCGATCAACCATGCCGGCACGCCCTCGCGCTCGGCCAGCTCGCGCAGGCGGTTCGAGTTGGAGCTGTTGGGCGACCCGACCACCAGCACCGCGTCGCAGCCTTCGGCCACCAGGTCGCGCACCGCGTCCTGGCGATTCTGGGTGGCATAGCAGATGTCGTCGTTCTTCGGTCCCTCGATCGCCGGGAAGCGCGCGCGCAGCGCGGCGATGATGTCGCGGGTGTCGTCGACGCTGAGCGTGGTCTGGGTGGTGTAGGAACAGTTGGCCGGCTGCGCGAGCGCGAGGGTGGCGACATCGTCGATGTCCTCCACAAGGTGGATCGCGCCGCTGCCGCCTTCGCGGCTCCACTGCCCCATCGTGCCTTCCACCTCGGGGTGCCCGGCGTGCCCGATCAGCACCATGTCGCGGCCGCTGCGGCATTGCCGCGCCACTTCCAGGTGCACCTTGGTCACCAGCGGGCAGGTGGCGTCGAAGACCTTGAGCCCGCGCCGCGCGGCATCGTGCCGCACCGCCTGCGAGACGCCGTGCGCGCTGAAGATCACGGTCGCGCCATCCGGGACTTCGTCGAGCTCCTCCACGAACACCGCGCCGCGCGCCTTCAGGTCGCCGACCACGAACTTGTTATGGACGACTTCGTGGCGCACGTAGATCGGGGCGCCCAGCGTCTCGATGGCGCGCTTCACGATCTCGATGGCGCGGTCGACGCCTGCGCAAAAGCCGCGAGGGTTGGCGAGCAGGATGTCCATGGCGCGATTATCCCGCCGCCGGCTTGGACTTGCCGCTGAACAGCCCGAACAGGCCGATGCCGATCGCGCCGCCGACCACTGCCGCGTCGGCGATATTGAACGCCGGCCAGTAATGGTCCTTCACGTACCACTGGATGAAATCCACCACGTGGCCGTGCACCAGCCGATCGACGACGTTGCCGATCGCACCGCCGATCACCAGCGCCAGCGGCAGCGCCTGCCGCCAGTCGCGGCGCGGCGTGCGCGCCAGCATCCACGCCATCAGGCCGCTGATCGCGAAGGCGAGCACCATGAAGAAGTACTTCTGCCACCCGCCGGCATCGGCGAGGAAGCTGAAGGCGGCGCCGGTGTTGTAGGTGCGGTACCAGTTCCAGAAGCCGTCGATCACCGGGACCGCGGTGTACTCCGGCAGCGAGGACAGCACCCAGGCCTTGCTCCACTGGTCCAGCACGAACACCAGCAGGGAGACGCCCAGCCAGGGCAAGGCATTCGGTTTCACACGCACCATCAGAAATACGTCCTCGTTTCGCCCGGGCCTTCGATATTCGACACGCAGCGGCCGCACAGCTGCGGGTGCGCCGGATGCGCGCCGACGTCCGCCCGGTGGTGCCAGCAACGCACGCACTTGGCCTTGCCGGTCGGCTGCGCCAACACCCGGATGCCACGCGCGCCGTCGTCCTGCACCACCCGCACGTCGCCGCTGATGAACAGGAAGCGCAACTCGTCGGCCAGCGGCTCCAGCCGGTTCAGGTCGGCGACGCCGCAGCGCAACTCGATCTCGGCTTCCAGCGCCGCGCCGATCTCGCCGGCCGCGCGCATCGGTTCCAGCACCTTCGCCACCTGTTCGCGCAGGGCGAGCAGGCCGTCGATGTCGCCGGCCGACAGCACCGCATCCTCCGGCAACGGCGCAAGGCCGTCGTGCCAAGTCGCGAACAGCACGTTGCCGGCGCGCTCGCCCGGCAGGTGGCCCCACATCTCGTCCGCGGTGAAGCTGAGGATCGGCGCGATCCAGCGCGCGAAGGCATCGGCGATCCGGAACATCGCCGACTGCGCGCTGCGTCGGCCGCGCGAATCCTCGCGCATCGTGTAAAGCCGGTCCTTGGTGACGTCGAGGTAGAGCGAACCGAGATCGACGCTGCAGAAGTTCATCAGCGCCTGCACCACGGCGGCGAAGTCGTAGCGGGCGTAGGCGTCGGCGATCTCCTGCTGCACCTGCCAGGCGCGATGCACCGCCCAGCGATCCAGCGCCACCATCTCCGCCGGTGCGCACAGGTCGCGTGCCGGGTCGAAGCCGTGCAGGTTGCCCAGCAGGAAGCGCGCGGTGTTGCGGATGCGGCGATAGGCGTCGGCGTTGCGCTTGAGGATCTCCTGGGACAGCGACATCTCGTTGCTGTAGTCGGCGGACGCGATCCACAGGCGCAGGATGTCGGCGCCCAGCGTCTTCATGATGTCCTGCGGCTCGATGCCGTTGCCCAGCGACTTCGACATCTTGCGGCCGTGCTCGTCCACGGTGAAGCCGTGGGTCAGGCATTGCCGGTACGGCGCCGCCTTGTCGATGGCGACGCCGGTCAGCAACGAGGACTGGAACCAGCCGCGATGCTGGTCCGAGCCCTCCAGGTACAGGTCCGCCGGCTTGCCCAGCCCGCGCGCCAGCAACACCGCCTCGTGGGTGACGCCTGAATCGAACCAGACGTCGAGGATGTCGGTGATGCGGTCGTAGTGCGCGGCCTCGTCGCCGAGCAGTTCGGCGGGATCCAGCGCGTACCAGGCATCCACGCCGGCGCGCTCCACGCGGTCGGCCACCTGGTGCATCAGCGCCACGCTGCGCGGATGCGGTTCGCCGGTCTCGCGGTGCACGAACAGCGCGATCGGCACGCCCCAGGTGCGCTGTCGCGAGATGGTCCAGTCCGGGCGGCCTTCGACCATGCCCGCGATGCGGGCTTCGCCCCACTCCGGATACCACGTCACGCCCTTGATCGCGGCCAGCGCATCGCGGCGCAGGTGCGCCTGGTCCATCGAGATGAACCATTGCGGGGTGGCGCGGAACGCGACCGGGGTCTTGTGCCGCCAGCAGTGCGGGTAGCTGTGGGTGAGCTTCGAGAACGCGAGCAGGCGACCGCTGGCGCGCAGCACGTCGACCAGCACGTCGTTGGCCTTCCACACGTGCAGGCCGGCCAGTTCGACGTCCCCCGCCGCCGGCGTCGACGGCAGGTAGACGCCGCGTCCGTCCACCGGGTTCAGTTGCGCGGCGGAATAGCGGCCGACGAGGCCGTACTTCTGCGACACCGCGAAGTCTTCCTGGCCGTGGCCGGGCGCGGTATGCACGGCGCCGGTGCCGTCCTCGGCCGACACATGGTCGCCGAGCAGGATCGGGATGTCGCGCTCGGCGTAGAACGGATGCGCGAACAGCATGCCCTCCAGCGCGTCGCCGGTGGCGCGGCCAAGCACGACCACCGCGTCCACGCCGTAGCGCTTCAGCGCCTTCTCCGCCAACGCCTCGGCCAGCACCAGCCAACGGCGCGAACCATCGCCCTTGGCCGGGCCCTCCACCAGCACGTAGTCCAGCGCCGGGCCCATCGAGATCGCCAGCGACGCCGGCAGGGTCCACGGCGTGGTGGTCCAGATCGGCACCGCGACTTCGACGCCTTCCGGCAGCTCGCTGCCGAACGCGCGGCTGACCTGCTGCGGGTTGCGCGCGGCATAGGCCACGTCGACCGCGGGCGACACCTTGTCCTGGTACTCGATCTCCGCCTCGGCCAGCGCGCTGCCGCAGTCGAAGCACCAGTACACCGGCTTCACCCCGCGCAGCAGGTGGCCGTTCTCGACCACCTTCGCCAGCGCGCGGATCTCGTCGGCCTCGAACTTGAAGTCCAGCGTGCGGTACGGATTGTCCCAGTCGCCGAGCACGCCCAGCCGCTTGAAGTCGCGGCGCTGCACGTCGATCTGCTCGGTGGCGTACTCGCGGCACTTCTGCCGGAACGCGGCGGCGTCGAGCTTGGTCCCGACCTTGCCCCACTTCTTCTCGACCGCGATCTCGATCGGCAGGCCGTGGCAGTCCCAGCCCGGGACGTAGGGCGCATCGAAGCCGGCCATCGTCTTCGACTTGACGATGATGTCCTTGAGGATCTTGTTGACCGCATGGCCCAGGTGGATCGCGCCGTTGGCGTACGGCGGGCCGTCGTGCAGCACGAAGCGCGGGCGCCCGGCGCCGTTGGCGCGCAGCTGCGCGTAGAGGCCTTCCGCCTCCCAGCGCGCCAGCGTCTCGGGCTCGCGCTTGGGCAGGTCGCCGCGCATCGGGAACGCGGTCTCCGGCAGCAGGATGGTGGCCTTGTACGGATTCTCTTGCTTGTCGCTCACGCGGAGGCTCGCTGTGGGGCTTGGTCCATGAGGATGGCCCGGGCACGTTCGTCGTCGCGCCGGATCTGCGCGACCATCGTGGCCAGGTCGGGGAATTTCTCTTCGTCGCGCAGGTGGGCGACGAATTCGACCTCGATGCGGCGGCCGTACAGGTCGCCATCGAAGTCGAACAGGTGGGCTTCCAGCAGCGGCTCCACGCCGTCCACGGTGGGGCGCGTGCCGAAGCTGGACACCGAAGGCCATGGATGCGCGGCCACGCCATGCGCCCAGGTGGCGTAGATCCCGCGCAGCGCGGGCGTCTTGCCGCCGTAGCGCAGGTTGGCGGTGGGATAGCCGAGCGTGCGCCCGAGCTGCTGCCCACGCACGACGTGCCCGCCGATCGCATACGGCCGGCCCAGCAGGCGCGCGGCAAGCGCGAAATCGCCGGCCACCAGCGCGGCGCGGATGCGGGTGCTGGACACCCGTTCGCCCTCCAGCAACACCGGCGCGATCTCGTCGGCGGTGAAGCCATGCGCGGCGCCCGCGGCCTGCAGCAGGGCGAGGTCGCCCTCGCGGCCCCTGCCGAACCGGAACCCCGGGCCGACCCAGACCTCACGCACGCCAAGGCGCCCGACCAGCACGCGCTCGATGAACTGCGCGGCCGGCATCGCCGCCAGTGCGGCGTCGAAGCGCAGCAGGCCCACGCGGTCGCAGCCCAAGCCCAGCAGGCCCGCGAGACGCGCGCGCGGCAGCATCAGGCGCGGCGGCTTGGCCTCCCTGGCGAAGAACTCGCGGGGCAAGGGCTCGAAGCTCAGCGCGACCGCCGGCACGCCCAGCGCGCGGGCACGCGCGACCGCGCGGCCGACCAGCGCCCGGTGGCCTAGGTGCAGGCCGTCGAAGGCACCGATGCAGGCCACGCTGCCTTGCGGGCACAGGGGCCCGCCGATGGCATCGCGGAACAGGCGGTTCATGGTGACCCGGGAGTATAGCTGCGGCGCAACATCCGGACCGTGGTCGCCGGCATCAGTGTTCGCGGAAATCGCGCAGGCGGAAGCCAAGCACGAGCATGGCCACCGCATAGACCAGCGCGCCGCCGCCGACCAGCGCGCCCAGCCAGCCGATGCGCTGCCACTTGTCGACCACGGTGAAGTCGGGCGCGACCTGCAACCCGAACCACAGCGCCAGGCCCATCGCCAGGTTGGCCAGCAGCAGGCGCACCAGGAAACGCGTCCATCCCGGCTGCAGGTCGAACACGTCGGCGCGGCGCAGCCAACGCCACAGCAGGACCAGGTTGAGGTAGCTGCTCAGCGCGCTGGCGATGCCGAGTGCGAAGTGCAGCCCGGGCACCCGTGCCAGGGTCGCCATCACCCCGTCCTGGCGCGCCTCCTCCGGGACCCAGAGCGCCACCAGCAGGGCCAGCAGGGCGACGTTGAACACCATGTTGGCGACCATCGACGCAAGCCCCGCCCGCACCGGCGTCCTGGTGTCCTGGCGCGCGTAGAACGCCGGCAACACCGTCTTGACCAGTGCGAACGCGGGCAGGCCGAAGCTGAGGCCGAACACCGACAGCGCGGTCATGCGGGCGGCCTCGGCCGTGAACTTGCCGTACTGGAAGATCGTGCTCACCAGAGGCAGCGCCAGCAGCATCAGGCCCAGCATCGCCGGCAGGATGATGATCAGGGTCGCGCGCAGGCCCCAGTCCAGCGACTTCGAGAACCCCGCGCGATCGGTGTTGACGTGGTGGCGGGCCAGGGTCGGCAGGATCACCGTGCCCAGCGCGATGCCGAACACCCCGAGCGGAAACTCGAGGAAGCGGTCGGCGGTGGACAGCCAGCTCTGCGAGCCGTGCACCAGCATCGCGGCGATGAAGGTGTCGAACAGCAGGTTGACCTGCGCCACCGACGACCCGAGCAGGGTCGGCACCATCAACCGCATCACCTTGCGCACGTCCGGATGCCGCCAGCCCCAGCGCGGCAGCGCCAGCAGGTCCAGCTTGGCCAGCGCCGGCATCAGGAACAGCAGCTGGAGGACGCCGGCGGCGAGGATCGCCCAGCCCATCGCGAGGATTGGCGGGTCGGTGAACTTCGACCCCCACAACGTGCCGGCGATCATGCACAGGTTCAGGATGATCGGGGCGAACGCGGGCAGCCCGAAGCGGTGGTAGCTGTTGAGCGCGCCGGCGGCCAGCGCGGTCAGCGAGACGCACAGCAGGAACGGGAAGGTCAGGCGCAGCAGGTCGGTGATCAGCGCGGCCTGGCCGGGAGCCGGCGCGGCCTGGGTGAACCCGGTGGCCAACTGCGGGGCGAACAGCATGCCCAGCGCGGTGACCACCAGCAGGACGCCACCGAGGGTGCCGGCCGCGCGCGCCATCAGCGCCTTCAGGTCGGCGTGGGTGCGGGTTTCCTTGATTTCGGTGAAGACCGGCACGAAGGCGGTGGAAAACGAGCCCTCCGCGAACAGCCGGCGCATGAAGTTCGGGATGCGGAACGCGACCCAGAACGCATCGGTCATCCAGTTCGCGCCGAAGGTGGTGTTGAACACCTGGTCGCGGACCAGCCCGAAGACCCGGCTCAACAGGGTCATGCCGCCGAACGACAGCACCCCCCGGGTCATGCTGCGCGGCTTGCCCGCGCGCGCCGGCCCTTGCCCCGCGCTCACGCCGGCACCGCCTGCCGGAGGCCGTGGCAGTTGACCCAAGCCATTGAATCGCCCATAATTTCCAGTCTTCCCGAATCCCTCGTCCGTCGGCAAGCCTGCCGGCGCACGATCTCCACCGCCCAAACAGACTCCCCAGGATTTCCCACGTGGCCAACATCAAGTCCGCCAAGAAGCGCGCCAAGCAGACCGTCGTGCGCAATGCCCGCAACGTCGCCCAGCGCTCGCAGCTGCGCACCGCCGTCAAGAAGGTGATCAAGGCGCTCGACGCCAACGACGCCGCCGGCGCCACCGAAGCCTTCGCCACCGCGCAGCCGCTGCTGGACCGCTTCGCCGCGCGCGGCCTGATCCACAAGAACAAGGCCGCCCGCCACAAGGCCCGCCTGACCGCGCGCATCAAGGCGCTGCAGGCCGCCTGATCCCAGGCGATCGGATTCGGAACGAAACCCGGCTTCGGCCGGGTTTTTGTTTGCGCGCGATTCGGCCGCTCGGCGGGACGGCGCGCGCATCACGGCAGGCTCAGGCATCCGCCTGCGCCCGCGCCTCGAGCTCGTCCTCGCGCAGGCGATCGAAGAACGCCTGCACCGCCAGCATGATCGGCCAGGTGCCCTCGCGCCCGAGCGCCGAGACCAGGTACCAGGGGCCGGTCCAGCCGAGTTCGGCCACGATCGCCTCGGCGGCGGCCTTCGCCTCCTCCTCGAACATCAGGTCGGCCTTGTTCAGCACCAGCCAGCGCGGCTTCTCCAGCATCGCCGGGTCGTACTTGCGCAGCTCGGCCTCGATCGCACGGACCTGGTCGGCCGGCGACACCGCGCTGCCCTCGTAGTCCATCGGCGCGACGTCAACCAGGTGCAGCAGCAGGCGGGTGCGCTGCACGTGCCGCAGGAACAGGCTGCCGAGGCCGGCGCCATCCGCGGCGCCCTCGATCAGTCCCGGGATGTCGGCGATCACGAAGCTGCGGCCGGGCTCCACGCTCACCACGCCCAGGTTCGGGTACAGGGTGGTGAACGGGTAGTCCGCGACCTTCGGCGTCGCCGCGGACACCGCGCGGATGAAGGTCGACTTGCCGGCATTGGGGAAGCCCAGCAGGCCGACGTCGGCCAGCAGCTTCAGCTCCAGCCGCAGGCTGCGAACCTCGCCCTCGGTGCCCGGCGTGGCCCGCCGCGGGGTGCGGTTGACCGAGCTCTTGAAGTGCATGTTGCCGAGGCCGCCCTTGCCGCCCTTGGCGACCAGCAGGCGCTGGCCGTGCGCGGTCATGTCGCCGATCACCTCGTCGGTGTCGACGTTGTGGACCACGGTGCCGACCGGCACCACGATCACCTTGTCCTCGCCGGCCTTGCCGTACATCTGGCTGCCCATGCCGTTCTCGCCGCGTTGCGCCTTGAAGCGCGTCTCGTGGCGGAAGTCGACCAGGGTGTTGAGGTTCTCGTCGGCCTGCAGCCAGACGTCGCCGCCGTCGCCGCCGTCGCCGCCGTTCGGGCCGCCCAGCGGGATGAACTTCTCGCGACGGAACGCGATGCAGCCGTTCCCGCCGTTGCCGGCGGCGACCGTGATTTCAGCTTCGTCGACGAGTTTCATGCGGTGATTGTGCCGTGTTCGCTGGAGCGGGTGGGCGAGTTGCCTGCAGAAACGAAAAACCCCGCCGAAGCGGGGTCCTTCGCGATGCGTCGGCGGAGATTACTCCGCGGCGACGATACTGACCGTGCGGCGCTTCTTCGGGCCCTTGGTCGAGAACTCGACCGTGCCGTCGACCAGCGCGAACAGGGTGTGGTCGCGGCCCAGGCCGACGCCGCTGCCCGGGTGGAACTGGGTGCCGCGCTGGCGGACGATGATGTTGCCGGCCTCGATGGCCTGGCCGCCGTAGATCTTGACGCCGAGGTACTTCGGGTTGGAATCGCGGCCGTTGCGCGAGGAACCTACGCCCTTTTTGTGTGCCATGGCTGCGTCTCCTTACTTCTTGTCGCCGGCGCCGATGCCGGTGATCTCGATTTCGGTGTAGTGCTGCCGGTGGCCCATCTGCTTGCGATGGTGCTTGCGGCGGCGGAACTTGACGATGCGGACCTTGTCGGCGCGGCCGTGGCCGACGACCTTGGCCGCCACGGTGGCGCCCTTCAGGGCGTCGCCGAGCTTGATGCCGTCGGCATCGCCGAGCATCAGGATGTTGTCGAACTTGATCTCGCTGCCGGCTTCGGCCTCGAGCTTCTCGACGCGGAGCGTTTCGCCCTGCATCACGCGGTATTGCTTACCGCCGGTGACCAGTACTGCGTACATGGTGGGTTTCCTTTTGGACGGGTTTCTGTAGTTCTTCTTGGTCGTGCCCGAGGGCACGCTGCCTGCCATCGAGGGCGGACAGAAGCGGAATTGTAGGGGATTCAGCGGGTTAGGGTCAACCAACCCCGGATCGCGTCCCCAAGGGGTGGCGGCGTGGCCCCGCCGCTCCCGCGGGCCATCGACGGCCCGGGCCGTGCCCGTCGAATCAATCCCGGATGACCAGGCGAAGCGGCGAGGCAATCCCGCGGCGGCATGGTGCCCTGCGTCGCAACCCGGGAGACGCCCCTCGCCGAGGCTGGCAATCCCGCGATTTGCCCCCAAATCAGCGCCTCGGTAGGCTGCCTGATTGCCCGCCGCATCGCCCCGGCCTCCCCACCCCCAGGACCCCCATCCATGGCGCTGGACTACATCCGCATCCGCGGCGCACGGACGCACAACCTCAAGAACATCGACCTCGACCTGCCGCGCGACAAGCTGATCGTGATCACCGGCCTGTCCGGCTCCGGCAAGTCGTCGCTGGCGTTCGACACCATCTACGCCGAAGGCCAGCGCCGCTACGTCGAGTCGCTGTCGGCCTACGCGCGGCAGTTCCTCAGCGTGATGGACAAGCCCGACCTCGACCACATCGAGGGCCTCAGCCCGGCCATCTCGATCGAGCAGAAGTCGACCAGCCACAACCCGCGCTCGACGGTCGGCACGATCACCGAGATCCACGACTACCTGCGCCTGCTGTACGCCCGCGTCGGCAGCCCGCGCTGCCCCGACCACCATTTCCCGCTGGAAGCGCAGACGGTCAGCCAGATGGTCGACCAGGTGCTGGCGATGGAGGCCGACGAGGTGCTGGCCGGCCAGCGCTGGATGCTGCTGGCCCCGGTGGTGCGAGAGCGCAAGGGCGAGCACCAGCAGGTGTTCGACCAGCTGCGCGCGCAGGGCTACACCCGGGTGCGGGTGGACGGCGCCCTGCACGAGATCGACGCGGTGCCGCCGCTGGCGCTGCGCCAGAAGCACACCATCGAAGCGGTGATCGACCGCTTCAAGCCGCGCGCCGACATCAAGCAGCGGCTGGCGGAATCGTTCGAGACCGCGCTCAAGCTGGGCGACGGCATGGCGATCGTGCAGTCGATGGACCAGACCGACCGCGAGCCGCTGCTGTTCTCCTCCAAGTACTCCTGCCCGGTCTGCGACTACTCGCTGCCCGAGCTCGAGCCGCGCCTGTTCTCCTTCAATTCGCCGGTGGGCGCCTGCCCCACCTGCGATGGCCTGGGCGTGGCCCAGTTCTTCGACCCGGCACGCGTCGTCGCGCACCCCGAGCTGTCGCTCGCGGCCGGCGCGATGCGCGGCTGGGACCGTCGCAACGCCTACTACTTCTCGATGATCACCTCGCTCGCGAAGCACTACCGCTTCGACGTCGACCTGCCGTGGCAGTTGCTGCCCGAGGACATCCGCGAGGTGATCCTGCACGGCAGCGGCAAGGAAGCGATCAACCTGGTCTACGTCGGCGAGAACGGCAACAAGTACCAGCGCAAGCACCCGTTCGAGGGCATCCTGCCCAACCTGGAGCGGCGCTACCGCGAAACCGAGTCGGCGGCGGTGCGCGAGGAACTCGCCAAGTACATCAGCGAACGGCCGTGCCCGGACTGCGGCGGGGCGCGCCTGAACCGCTCGGCGCGCAACGTGTTCGTGGCCGACAAGCCGCTGCACCAGCTCGCGGTCCTGCCAATCGACGCCGCGTTGGCGTTCTTCGAGGCGCTGTCGCTGCCGGGCTGGCGCGGCGAGATCGCCATCAAGATCGTCAAGGAGATCCGCGAACGCCTGGGCTTCCTGGTCGACGTCGGCCTCGATTACCTCACCCTGGAGCGCAAGGCCGACTCGCTCTCCGGCGGCGAGGCGCAGCGCATCCGCCTGGCCAGCCAGATCGGCGCCGGCCTGGTCGGGGTGATGTACGTGCTGGACGAACCCAGCATCGGCCTGCACCAGCGCGACAACGAGCGCCTGCTGGGGACGCTGACCCGGCTGCGCGACCTCGGCAACACCGTGCTGGTGGTCGAGCACGACGAGGATGCGATCCGGCTGGCCGACTACATCGTCGACATCGGCCCGGGCGCCGGCGTACACGGCGGCGAAGTCGTCGCCCAAGGGTCCCTGGCCGACGTGCTGGCGGCGCCGCGCTCGCTGACCGGGCAATACCTGTCGGGCAAGAAGGCGATCGAGGTGCCGGCGCGGCGGCACGCGCCCAACCGCAAGATGCTGCTCAAGCTGAAGGGCGCGCGCGGCAACAACCTCAAGGACGTCGACCTGGAGATCCCGGCGGGGCTGTTCACCGCGGTCACCGGCGTGTCCGGGTCGGGCAAGTCGACCCTCATCAACGACACGCTGTACGCGCTGGCCGCCAACGAGATCAACGGCGCCTCTCACACGCCCGCGCCGCATCGCGAGGTGGTCGGCCTGGACCTGTTCGACAAGGTGGTCGACATCGACCAGTCGCCGATCGGGCGCACCCCGCGCTCCAACCCGGCGACTTACACCGGCCTGTTCACGCCCTTGCGCGAACTGTTCGCGCAGGTGCCGGAGGCGCGCGCGCGCGGCTACTCGCCGGGCCGCTTCAGCTTCAACGTGCGCGGCGGTCGCTGCGAGGCCTGCCAGGGCGACGGCCTGATCAAGGTGGAGATGCACTTCCTGCCGGACGTGTACGTGCCCTGCGACGTCTGCCAGGGCAAGCGCTACAACCGCGAGACGCTGGAGATCCTCTACAAGGGCTTCAGCATCCACGACGTGCTGGAGATGACCGTCGAGGACGCGCTGGACCTGTTCGCGCCGGTGCCGAGCATCGCCCGCAAGCTGGAGACGCTGATGGACGTGGGCCTGAGCTACATCAAGCTGGGCCAGAGCGCGACCACCCTGTCCGGCGGCGAGGCGCAGCGCGTGAAGCTGTCCAAGGAGCTGTCCCGCCGCGACACCGGGCGCACGCTGTACATCCTCGACGAACCCACCACCGGCCTGCACTTCCACGACATCGAGCACCTGCTCGCGGTGCTGCACCGCCTGCGCGACGACGGCAACACGGTCGTCGTGATCGAACACAACCTGGACGTGATCAAGACCGCGGACTGGGTGGTCGACATGGGGCCGGAAGGCGGGCATCGCGGCGGCCAGGTGATCGCCACCGGCACGCCAGAACAGGTGGCCGCCAATGCGGCCTCGCATACCGGCCGATTCCTTGCGCCTTTGCTCCAAAAATCGGCGGCAAGCTCGGCTGCCCCCGCCAAGCGCCGGAAGAAGACCGCATGAGCCACGTGTTCCGCACCCCCGTCAGCCTGCGCTGGAGCGACCTCGACGCATTCAACCACGTCAACAACTCGCGCTACCTGACCTTCCTGGAGCAGGCGCGCATCGAGTGGTTCGAGACCCTCGACGAACCGTGGATGGACGACCACAGCGCGCCGGTGGTCGCATCGGCGACCCTGAACTTCAAGCGGCCGATCGCATACCCGGCGCAGGTCGCGGTGGAACTGTTCACCGACAAGCTGGGCACCAGCAGCGTGGTGATCGGCCATCGCATCGTCGCCGCCGACGGCACCGTGCATTGCGACGGCCAGGTCGTGGCGGTGTGGGTCGACCGCCAGACCGGCAAGCCGACGCCGCTGCCGCTTGGCGTGCGTCGCGCCTCCGAACGCCTGCTGCCCGCCGCTTGAGCCACGCCACGAGGACACCCGCATGCCCCTGATCGAGACCACCCGCCACGGCGACATCCACGTGCTGCGCATGGCCCGCCCCCCGGTCAATGCGCTGGACCCGGCCCTGTGCCGCGCGCTCACCGCGGCGATCGCCGACGCGCTCGCGGAGGGTGCGCAAGGCCTGGTGCTGGCAGGCGGGCAGAAGGTGTTCTCGGCGGGACTGGACGTGCCGCACCTGCTGTCGCTGGGCGAGGACGGCGATGCCCTGCTCGGCGCCTGGACCGATTTCTTCGAGGCCGCGCGGGCGCTGCTGGGCGCGCCGGTACCGGTGGTCGCGGCGATGGCCGGGCACGCGCCCGCCGGCGGCTGCGTGCTGGCCCTGTGCTGCGACTACCGGATCATGGCCGAAGGACCGTTCCGCATCGGCCTGAACGAAACCCAGGTCGGGCTGGTCGCGCCGGAGGGCATCCAGGCGCTGCTTGCGCGCTGCGTGGGACGGCATCGCGCGGAACGCCTGCTGGTCGCCGGCGCGATGGTCGATGCAGCCGAAGCGTCGCGGATCGGCCTGGTGGACGAGCTCGCCGGCATCGACGAGGTCGAGGTGCGCGCCATCGCCTGGCTCCAGGGCCTGCTGCAACTGCCGCGCACGCCGATGCTGGAGACCCGCCGGATCGCACGCGCGGATGCGGTCGACTGCCTGCGCGCGGCGCGCATCGACCTGCCCCGCTTCGTTGCCGACTGGATGCAGCCCGATACCCAGGCCGGCCTGCGCGCGATGCTGGCGCGCATCGGCAAGTAACCGGCACTTGGCGCGCTAGAGCAGGTCGAGGACCCGTTCGGGCGGCCGGCACAGGCGCACGCCCTTGGGCGTGAACACGAAGGGCCGGTTGATCAGGATCGGCGCCGCGACCATCGCCGCCAACAAGGCGTCGTCCGCCAAGGCCGGATCGCCGAGGCCGCGGGCCGTGTAGTCCGGCTCCTTGTCGCGAATCGCCTCGCGCACGCCGAGCCCGGCCGCGGCGATCGCCGCGCGCAGCGCTTCCACCGACGGCGGATGCGCCACGTAATCGACGATCTCCGGCTCGATCCCGGCCGCGCGGATCAGCGCCAGCGCACCCCGCGCATTGCTGCACGCCGGGCGATGCCAGATCACCACCGACACCGGCTCAGCCCCCGGTCGCCACGGGACGCGCGGGATCGCTGATCCAGCCGCTCCACGAGCCGGTGTACAGGCGCCCACCCTTCAGCCCGGCGCGTTCCATCGCCAGCAGGTTGTGGCAGGCGGTGACGCCGGAGCCGCACATCGCGACCACGTCGCTGCCCGGGCGTTCGCCGAGCAGCGCGCGGAACTCGGCGGCAAGCTGCATCGCGCTCTTGAACTGGCCGTTCGCGAGGTTGTCGGCATACGGTCGGTTGACCGCCCCCGGCACGTGGCCGGCGATCCGGTCGAGCGGCTCCTGCTCGCCACGGAAGCGCGGCGCGGCGCGGGCATCGAGCAACATGCCGCCCCTCGCGAGATGGGCCTGGACGGCATCGGCATCGCACAAGCGCGCCGCATCGAAGCTGCCGGCGTAGGTACGCCGCGCCGGCGCTGAGGGCGCCGAGGACACCGGCAGTCCCAGCGCGGTCCAACGCGACCAGCCACCATCCAGGACCGCAGCCTTCGCATGCCCCAACGCGCGCAACAGGAACCACAGGCGCGCGGCGTGCGCGCCGTCGCCGTCGTCGTAAGCGACCACCTGGATGCGCGGATCGATTCCCCAGCGCGAGAGGCGCTCGCTGAACGCGGCTGCCGACGGCCACGGATGCCGACCCTCGCCATGGCGATCCATGTCCGACAGGTCGCGTTCGAGGTGCGCGTACACCGCACCCGGAAGGTGCGAGGTCAGGTAGGCCTGTTCGCCGGCCGCCGGGTCCAGCAGCGAGAAGCGGCAATCGACGATCGCCAGGTCGCCACGCCCCAGGCCGATCGCCAGGGTTTCGGGTTGCACCAGGGTTGTCCATCCAGCCATCGAGGCACCTCCTCAGGGGGCTCAGCCCCCGGCATGCGCCAGGCGTTCGCGCAGGTTGAACAGGATCGAGGCGGTCACGCCCCAGATCCGCTGTGGTGGGTAACGGTATTGGAGCACGCTGCGCGGCCTCCCGCCGAACTGGAGTTCGATCCGTTCAAGCCGGTCGGGGTCCAGCAGCAACGCCAGCGGGACCTCGAACACGTCGGCGACTTCGGCGGGATCGGGCACCGGCGTGAACTCCGCATCGATCATCGCCAGCACCGGCACCACGCGGAAGCCGGTGATCGTCAGCAGCGGATCGAGGTAGCCCAGCACGGTGGCCTGCACGGGGTCCAGGCCGACTTCCTCCGAGGCCTCGCGCAGCGCCGCCGCGGCGGGATCGCGGTCATCGGGTTCGATGCGGCCGCCCGGCAGGCTGACCTGCCCGGCATGGTGGCGCAGCCCGTCGTGGCGACGCGTCATCAGCACGCTCGGCGCGGAGGGCCGGTCGACCACGCCGAGCAGGACCGCGGCCTCCCTGGGCATGCCCGGGGAAAGCAGGCCTTGCAGTTCCTCGAGGTTCCAGGGATCGCCGCCCGGCGCCGCATCGAGCGGATGGACCGCACGCCGCAAGCGTTCGAGCAGGACCGGATCCGGCATCAGGCCGGCTTCCGCCCCGCCGCGCGCCGGGGCAGCACGTCTTCCATCAGGCGCAGGCGTGCATCGTCGTTCATCAGCGGCCAGTGCGCGATCTCGTCGCCGGTGCGATGGCAGCCCTTGCAGAAGCCGTCGTCGTCGATGGTGCAGATGCCGATGCAGGGGCTGAGCACGGCGCGGTATTGAAACGTCATGGCATTCCGGAAAACGCGATGCGCCGGGCGAACCGGCGCATCGGGAGCAGGCAGGTGCGCCCGCGGGTTACTTCACCGCGCCCAGCTCGACCTGGATGGCGATCGCCTGCTGGTTCAGCTGCTGGTTCTGGGCGCCCACGCCCTTGCCCGGCGGGACCACGATCTCCCAGACCGCGCCCTGCTGCATCAGCGGGATGGTTTCCTTCAGGGCCGGGATCGGCGCGTCGGCGACCTTGAACGGCTGCGGGGTCTGCACGTTGCTGAGCGGCACGCCGACCGCGGCGAGGAAGCTGCGGAACGCGATCTCGACCTGGCTGTTGGCGGTGGCCTTGGCGCCGGTGCCCGGCTTGGCCACGCGGTACATGATGCCGCTGGGCAGGGTGATGACGCCCTGCTGCGCCTTGTACTTGGTCACGAAGTCGGTGGACTGCGCCTGATTGTCGGCCAGCGCCTTGCGGAAGGCGGCCTCCATCTTCTGCTGGACGCGCTGCTGGAAGCCGGCGTAGGCCGCGCTCAGCTGCTCCTGCGTGTACGCCGGCTGCTTCTTGGCATAGGCGTCCTGCAGGCCGCGCACCGCGGCGGCGATGTCGACCGGCTCCTCGGTGTTCGCCAGTTCCTGGCCCAGCTGCCAGCCGAAGGCGTAGCTCGCGTGGCTCTTGTCGACGACCGGCGCGGCGGCGGGGGTGCCGGCCGGCTTCGCCGCGGGGGCCGGGCTGGCCGGCTTGGTCTGCGCCGACGCCAGGCCGACGGTGAGGGTCATGGCCGCGAGGGCGACCGCAAGCACGCGAAACTTCATCAACAACCTCGTCTCAGCTCAAAATTAGGGGCGGCTCGCGCCGCCCTCGAACCGCACGCAGGCCGCCGCGCGGTGCTTCATGTGACCCGCCGACCATGCCGGCAAGACACGCTAGGATACCGGCCACGGCGCTGCATCGCCACCGAAGCCGGTTGCTTGACCCGCCCGTCGCGGCGGAAGTTCCCGGCCACCCGTCCGCCCCCTGAACAAGACTCCGATGACCGAACCGCTGCTCCTCGTCGACGACGCCGATGGCATCCGCACCCTGCGCGTGAACCGCCCGGACAAGCTGAACGCGCTCAACGCCGCCACCCTCGACGCCCTCGACGCCGCCTTCGCCGCCGCCGCCGCGGACGACACCGTCCGCGTGGTGGTGCTCACCGGCGCGGGCCCAAAGGCGTTCGTCGCCGGTGCCGACATCGCCGAGATGAATGCGCTCACCCCGGTGCAGGGCCGCGACTTCTCGCTGCGCGGCACGCGGATGATGCGCCGGGTCGAACGCCTGCCCAAGCCGGTGATCGCGATGGTCAACGGCTTCGCCCTGGGCGGCGGCCTGGAACTGGCGATGTGCTGCCACCTGCGCATCGCCGCCGACACCGCCAAGGTCGGGCAGCCGGAGATCAACCTGGGCCTGATCCCGGGCTTCGGCGGCACCCAGCGCCTGCTGCGGCTGTGCGGCCGCGCGGCGACGCTGGAGCTGTGCCTGACCGGCGCACCGATCGGCGCCGAACGCGCCCTCCAGCTCGGCATCGTCAACCGGGTGGTGCCGGCGGCGGAGCTCGAGGCGGAGACCATGAAACTCGCCGCGCAACTGGCGTCGTCCGCCCCGCTCGCCCTGCGCGGGATGCTGGACTGCGTGAACGTCGGCGGCGAATGCGGGCTGGAGGAAGGCCTGGAGTACGAGGCCGCGCAGTTCGGCCTGGTGTTCTCCACGGACGACATGCGCGAGGGCACCGGCGCGTTCCTGGCCAAGCGCAAGCCCGCGTTCAGCGGTCGCTGATGACGCCCGCGGCCTGCCCGCATTGCGGCTGCAACGCCGACGCGGGCGCGCCGGCGCATGCGTTGCTGGCCCTGCTGGCGATGGATGCCATCGATGCCGCGCTCGACGCGGGGTTGCTGGAGGCCGCCGGCTGCGACGCCTGCCCGCCGGCTTGCAACGCCCGCCTGCATGCCGCCGCGCAGGCGCGCCGCAGCGCGCTTGCCGCCCGCGAACGGCATCGCGCGCGGACGCTGCGGCTGGCACGGCGCAAGGCCGAACGCGAGGCCGCGCGCAGCGCGCCCCTGCCACGCCTGGCCGAGGCGTCGGCGCACGCCGCCCCTGCCCTGCCCACTGCCGCCGCCGACGCGCTGGCGCGGGCCCTGGCCAAGGCCCGGGACCGCCGCGCATGAGCCCGGCGCAACCCGCGCGCGCGGTGCGCGGCAGCAAGCTCACCCGCGCGCAGATCGCCGAGCTGTTCACGCGCCTGCGCGACGCCAACCCGACCCCCACCACCGAACTCAACTACAGCTCGCCGTTCGAACTGCTGGTCGCGGTGGTGCTCTCGGCGCAGGCCACTGATGTCGGCGTGAACAAGGCCACCCGCCGCCTGTTCCCGGTGGCCAATACCCCGGCGGCGATCGTCGCGCTGGGCGAAGATGCGCTGAAGGCGTACATCAGCACCATCGGCCTGTTCAACGCCAAGGCGGCGAACGTGGTCGCGCTCTCGCGCCTGCTGCTGGAACGCCATGCCGGAGAGGTGCCGCGCAGCCGCGAGGCGCTCGAGGCCCTGCCCGGCGTGGGCCGCAAGACCGCGAACGTGGTCCTGAACACCGCGTTCGGCGAACCGACCATCGCCGTCGACACGCATATCTTCCGGGTCGCCAACCGCATCGGGCTGGCACCGGGCAAGGACGTGCGCACGGTCGAGGACAAGCTGGTCCGGCTGGTGCCCGCGGAATTCGCGCGCGACGCCCACCACTGGCTGATCCTGCACGGGCGCTACACCTGCAAGGCGCGCACCCCGGATTGCGCGCACTGCCTCCTGCACGACCTGTGCCGCTGGCCGGCGAAGGCTCCGCTGGCGCACCGCGACAGTGCATGGCGGCCGCATGTCGGGAAAAAGACAGCGCTGTCACAATAACGAAAGATTCACGCCCTAGGCTGCGCGCCAATGCGGCCCTGCGCCGCCTTTCCGACAAGGCCCCTTCCATGCTCCCCATCCGCCGCACCCTCCCGCTGGCCCTGCTGGCCGCGCTCGCCGCGCCCGCCGCCCAGGCCGAAGTGCCGATCGACGTCATCGGCGGTTCCGAAATCACCTTCGAAGGCCTGTTGCAGGCCGATGCCAACTGGTTCAACAGCGACTTCGCCAACCTCAACAGCGACCCGCAGGACGGTCGCGACGCCGATTTCGAGATGCGCCGTGCGGAGCTGGTGCTGAAGGGCAAGGGCCCGGGCAACTTCGAGTGGGTCGTGGGCTACGACGCCAAGGCCGACAAGTGGCTGGACACCAACGTCAAGTACAAGATCGGCGGCAACGGCAACCACTACCTGCAGTTCGGCCAGTTCAAGCAGCCGAACAGCCTGGAGGAGCTCAGCTCCACCAAGAACAACGACTTCGTCGCGAAGTCGATGATCACCAACACCTGGGGCATCGCGCGCCGCGTCGGCATTGGCTACGGCTATGGCGACGCGAACTGGGGCGTCAACGCCGCCTACTTCGACCGCGAGCTGAAGCACGGCCTCGCCGCCGGCCAGGGTTATGGCGTGCGCGGCACCTGGGCGCCGATCAACGAGGCCGGCAAGATCCTGCACCTCGGCCTGAGCTACGTGTCCTACAAGCCCGAACTCTCGACCCTGGGCGGCGCCAACCTCGACGACACCGCGCGCTGGCGCGCCCGTCCTGGCGCCGACCTGGCCGCTGCGCGCCTGGTCGACACCGGCAACCTGGTCGACGCCGACCGCAACACGACCACCGGCCTGGAGGCGTTCTGGGTCGGCGGCCCGGTCAAGCTGCAGGGCGAATACATGCGCACCCGCACCTCGCGCGGCGCCGGCCGCCCCGACTTCACCGGCAGCGGCGCCTACGTGGCCGCGGTCTGGAACATCACCGGCGAAACCTGGGGCTACAAGGCCGGCGTGCCGACCACGCCGCTGCCCAACGAACCCGCCACCGGCATGTGGCAGCTGGGCCTGCGCTACGACACCATCGACCTCGACGACGGCAACCTCGACACCTCCGGCGCCACCCCCGTGGTGACCGGCGTGCTCGGCGGCCAGATGGACACCTGGACCGTCGGCGCCAACATGTACTGGCGGTCGAACTTCAAGTTCGCCCTGAACTACGTGAAGGTCGACAGCAGCCGCTACATCAGCGCGCAGAAGCGCATCGTCGAGGACAACCCCAGCATCGTCGAGTTCCGCGCGCAGTTCTACTGGTAAGCGCGCCAACACCCGCTCGCGATGCCCGAAGGGCGCGGCAACAGCCGCGCCCTTTTTCGTGGCCGCGCGACGCGCCCTGTCATCGCACTGTCATCCCGCGTCCATGCGGGTGTCATGCAACGGTTATGCAATGGGCGCCAGCCGGGCATCGCCCCGGATCGCCCACCAGGAGTCCTCCGTGTCCAAGACCCCATTGTTCCGCCTCGCCGCCCTTGCGCTGGCGACCAGCCTCGCCGGCAACGCCATCGCGGCCGACGCCACCGGCGCCGGCGCCTCCTTCGTGTACCCGGTCATGTCGAAGTGGTCGGCGGACTACGCCAAGGCCACCGGCAAGAAGGTCAACTACCAGTCCATCGGCTCCGGCGGCGGCATCGCCCAGATCAAGGCCGGCACCGTCGATTTCGGTTCCTCCGACGCGCCGTTGAAGCCCGAGGAGCTGGACAAGTTCGGCCTCGCGCAGTTCCCGTCGGTGATCGGCGGCGTGGTGCCGGTGCTGAAGGTCCCGGGCATCCAGGCCGGCGCGATGAAGCTGGATGGCGACCTGCTGGCCGACATCTTCCTCGGCAAGGTCACCAAGTGGAACGACCCGCGCATCGTCGCCCTGAACGGCGGGCTCAAGCTGCCCGACCTCAAGATCACCGTGGTGCACCGCTCCGACGGTTCGGGCACCAGCTTCAACTTCACCAACTACCTGTCGAAGGTGAGCCCGGACTGGAAGGCGCAGGTCGGCGAAGGCACCGCGGTGCAGTGGCCGGTCGGCATCGGCGGCAAGGGCAACGAGGGCGTCACCGCCTACGTGAAGCAGATCAACGGCTCGATCGGCTACGTCGAGCTCTCGTTCGCGTTGCAGCAGAAGCTGACCTACAGCCGCCTGAAGAACGCGGCCGGCAACTACGTCAACCCGAACGACGACACCTTCTCCGCCGCCGCCGCCAACGCCGACTGGGGCAAGGTCCGCGATTTCTACCTGGTCATGACCAATGCCGCCGGCGAGAACAGCTGGCCGATCACCGCGACCAACTTCATCCTGATGCACAAGTCGCCGAAGAACCCGTCCGGCGCGGCCAACGCCAAGGCCTTCTTCGAGTGGGTGTACGCGAACGGCGACGGCCAGGCCAAGTCGCTGGACTACGTGCCGCTGCCGGACGCCCTGGTCCAGCAGATCGAAGGCTACTGGAGCAAGGAACTCAAGTACTGACCCCGCTGACCACGGGTGCATGTGCGGGCGGGCCTCCGGGCCCGCCCTTTTTTGTTGCATGACGCGCGCACCAACGCGGTCGATCGCTGTCATCGGCGTGTCACAAAAACATCATTTCATGTCGCAACCCACCCGAATGCCCGGATTCCCGCCATGACCGCGACCCTGCCCCGCCTTGCCACCCTCGGCCTCTGCCTCGCCCTCGGGCTGGCGGCCTGCAAGCAGGACGCCGCACCGGCCGCCGGCAACGCGCCGGGCGCCGCACCGACCGCCGATACCGCCCCGGCGGGCGACAAGGTCGCCGCGCACATCACCGGCGCGGGCGCGAGCTTCGTGTACCCGCTGATCTCCAAGTGGTCGGCGGACTACGCCAAGGCCACCGGCAACAAGGTCAACTACCAGTCGATCGGCTCCGGCGGCGGCATCGCCCAGATCAAGGCCGGCACCGTCGACTTCGGCTCCTCGGACAAGCCGCTGGCGCCGGAAGAACTGGCCCGGGACGGGCTGGTGCAGTTCCCCTCGACCATCGGCGGCGTGGTGCCGGTGGTCAACCTGCCGGGCATCCAGGCCGGCGCGCTGCGCCTCACCGGCGCCCTGCTCGCCGACATCTACCTCGGCAAGGTCACGATGTGGAACGACGCCGCGATCGCCGCCGCCAACCCGGGCGTGGCGCTGCCGGCGCTGAAGATCAACGTGGTGCGCCGCTCGGACGGCTCCGGCACCACCTTCAACTTCACCAACTACCTGAGCAAGGTCAGCGCGGACTGGAAGGCCAAGGTCGGCGAAGGCACCACCGTCGAATGGCCGGGCAGCAGCGTCGGCGGCAAGGGCAACGAGGGCGTCGCCTCCTACGTCAAGCAGCTGAAGGGCGCGATCGGCTACGTCGAGCTGTCCTACGCGCTGCAGAACAAGATGGCGCATGCCGACATGCAGAACGCCGCCGGCAACTGGGTGCAGCCCAGCGCGGCCTCGTTCGCCGCCGCCGCCGAGAGCGCCGACTGGACGTCCGCCAGGGACTTCAGCCTGGTGATCACCAACGCGCCAGGCGCACAGGCATGGCCGATCACCGCGACCAACTTCATCCTGATGCGCAAGCAGCCGCGCGACGCCGCCGCGGCCAAGGCCGCGCAGGACTTCTTCCGCTGGGCCTGGAAGGACGGCACCGGGCAGGCGAAGTCGCTGGACTACGTGCCGCTGCCGGCGGACCTGGTGCAGCAGGTCGAGGCGTACTGGTCGGAACAGCTGAAGTAACCCAGGCCCGCATCGCCCGCCGAGCACCCGCATGACGACCCTCGCCCCCCCTGCGTCGGCGCGCGACATCGCCGACGCGCGCGCCGACCGCCGCTTCCGCTGGATCCTGACCGCGACCGCGCTGTTCGTCCTGGTCACCCTGGCCGGCGCCGCCCTGTCGATGCTGTGGGGCGGCCGCAGCGTGCTGGCGCACGAAGGCCTCGACTTCTTCCTGTCCAGCGACTGGAACCCGGTCGAGGACAAGTACGGCGCGCTCGTGCCGATCTACGGCACCATCGTGACCGCGGTGATCGCGATGCTGATCGCGGTGCCGGTCAGCTTCGGCATCGCCTTCTTCCTGACCGAGGTCGCGCCGCGCTGGTTGCGCACGCCGATCGGGACCGCGATCGAACTGCTGGCCGGCATCCCCTCGATCATCTATGGCATGTGGGGCTTCTTCGTGCTGATGCCGGTCATGCGCGAGCACCTGATCCCGTGGCTGGACGCGCACGTCGGCCCGCTGCCGGTGGTCGGCGCGCTGTTCCGCGGCCCGCCGATCGGCGCCGGCATGCTGACCTCGGGCATCGTGCTGTCGATCATGGTGATCCCGTTCATTTCCTCGGTGATGCGCGAGGTGTTCCTCACCGTGCCCGCGCGCCTGAAGGAATCCGCCTACGCGCTCGGCGCGACCAAGTGGGAAGTGAGCTGGGACATCGTGCTGCCCTACACCCGCTCGGCGGTGATCGGCGGCGTGTTCCTCGGCCTCGGCCGCGCGCTCGGCGAGACCATGGCGGTCGCCTTCGTGATCGGCAACAGCGTCTCGTTCACCGCGTCCCTGCTGGAGCCGTCCACCACCATCGCCGCGCTGATCGCCAACGACTTTGGTGAGGCCACCGAGCAGTACCGATCGGCCCTGCTGCTGCTCGGCTTCGTGCTCTTCATCGTGACCTTCGTGGTACTCGCGCTGGCCCGCCTGATGCTGCTGAACCTGTCGCGCAAGGAAGGCAACCGATGAGCGCCTCCACCTCGCTCTACCGCCGCCGCCGCTTGGTCAATGCCGTCGCCATCGTGCTGGCCTGCGCGGCCGCGGTGTTCGGGCTGGCATTCCTGGCGTGGATCCTGTGGACCCTGCTGAGCAAGGGCCTGGCCAACCTCAACCTCGCGCTGTTCACCCAGGACCAGCCGCCGCCGCTGGAGGAAGGCGGCCTGCGCAACGCCATCGTCGGCAGCCTGATGATGTGCGGCATGGGCGTGCTGATCGGCACCCCGCTTGGCATCGCGGCCGGCACCTGGCTGGCCGAGGTCGGCAACAACCGCAGGCTGGGCACGGTGGTGCGCTTCGTCAACGACATCCTGCTGTCGGCGCCGTCGATCGTGCTGGGCCTGTTCGTGTACGCCGCCTTCGTGATGCAGACCGGCGGCAACTTCTCCGCGATCGGCGGCGCGCTGGCGCTCGCCTTCATCGTGCTGCCGGTGGTGGTGCGCACCACCGACGAGATGCTGCGGCTGGTGCCGGTGCAGATGCGCGAGGCCGCGCTCTCGCTCGGCGTGCCGCAGTGGAAGGTGACCATGCAGGTGCTGTACCGCAGCGCCCTGCCCGGCATCGTCACCGGCATCCTGCTGGCACTGGCGCGGATCAGCGGCGAGACCGCGCCGCTGCTGTTCACGGCCTTCGGCAACGAGTTCTTCAGCCTCGACCCGACCGGCGCGATGAGCGCGGTGCCGCTGGTGATGTACAAGTTCGCCGGCTCCGGCTACGAGAACTGGGAGCGCCTGGCCTGGGCCGGCGCGTTGCTGGTCACCCTGTTCGTGCTCGCCACCAGCCTGGGCGCGCGCGCGATCCTGCTGCGCAACAAGCCCGCCCATGACTAATTTCCCGCAGGCCCATGCCATGACCGACCTCCACCTCGATGTCGCCCCCCCGGCGCGCGGCGCGATACCGGCGCAGGCGCCCGCCACCAAGATCTCGGCGCGCGACCTGAACTTCTGGTACGACAAGTTCCATGCGGTGAAGCACATCCACCTGGACGTGCCGGAGAAGCGGGTGACCGCGCTGATCGGCCCGTCCGGCTGCGGCAAGTCCACCCTGCTGCGCGTGTTCAACCGCATCTACGCGCTCTACCCGAAGCTCGAGGCCAAGGGCCAGGTGCTGCTGGACGGCGAGGACATCCTCGACCCGAAGTACCCGATGAACCGGCTGCGCAGCAAGGTCGGCATGGTGTTCCAGAAGCCGGTGCCGTTCCCGATGACCATCTATGAAAACGTGGCTTACGGCATCCGCCACCACGAGCGCCTGGGCAAGGCCGAGATGGACGTCCGCGTGGAGCAGGCGCTGCGCCAGGCCGCGCTGTGGGACGAGGTCAAGGACAAGCTCAAGGAAAGCGGCCTGGGCCTGTCCGGCGGCCAGCAGCAACGCCTTTGCATCGCCCGCGCGGTGGCGCTGAAGCCGGACGTGCTGCTGCTCGACGAACCGACCTCGGCGCTGGACCCGATCTCCACCAGCCGCATCGAGCAGCTGGTCGAGGAGCTCAAGCGCGACTTCACGATCATGATCGTGACCCACAACATGCAGCAGGCCGCGCGCGTCTCCGACTACACCGCCTTCATGTACCTGGGCGACCTCATCGAGCACGGCGCCACCGAGCAGATTTTCTCCAACCCCTCGAAGCAACAGACCGAGGACTACATCACGGGCAGGTTCGGCTGATGAACGAGCACAACCACATCGTCAAGAGCTACGACCAGGAACAGGCCGCGCTGCTGGACGAGCTGATCTGCATGGGCGAAATGTCGGTGGCGCAGCTGGAAGCCGCGCTCGACGTGCTGGAGCGCCGCGACGACCGCGCCGCCGAGCGGGTGATCGCCAACGACGACGCGATCGACGCGCTGGAGCACCAGGTCAACCAGGACGTGGTGCGGCTGATCCGCCGCGGCCCGATGGCGACCGACCTGCGCATCATCCTCGCCGCGCTGCGGGTGGCCTCCGACATCGAGCGGATCGGCGACCTCGCGGCCAACATCGCCAAGCGCTCGATGGCACTGAACCTCGCCCCGCCGCTGCCGCACACCCGCGGCCTGGACGCGCTGGGCCGCCTGGCCGCGCGCCAGGTGCGCGAAGTGCTGGACGCCTACGCCCGCCGCGACGGCGAGGCCGCGCTGCGCGTGCGCGCCCACGACGCCGAGCTCGACACGCTGTACACCGGGCTGTTCCGCGAACTGCTGACCTACATGATGGAGGACGCGCGCGCGATCACCCCGTGCACGCACCTGCTGTTCATGGCCAAGAACCTGGAGCGGATCGGCGACCACGCGACCAACATCGCCGAGAACGTGTGGTTCCTGGTGCATGGCGACGATCTGATGCCGCCGCGCGACAAGCGGGACGAGAGCAGCACCACCGTGGTGTGAACGCATCACCCTGCGCCCGCCGCGCTGGCCCGCCGGCCCGGGGTCGCGCTAGGATCGCGTTCCCAGACCCCGACCGCATGCCAGGAGCCGCCATGTCCCGCACCCGCAAGCCGCTGTCCCTCGTCGTCGCCGTTGCCGCCGGCAGCCTGGTCGCCGGCAGCCTGTTCACCATGGAGGCCATGGCCCACGGCTACATGCAGGACGCCAAGCCCGCCGCCAAGGCCGCGGAAGGCAAGTGCGGCGAGGGCAAGTGCGGCGAAGGCATGTGCGGCGGCAAGCAGGCCGCGCCGAAGGCCGCCCACCACGGCATGGCCGACATGGATACCGACAAGGACGGCAAGCTGTCGCGCGCGGAATTCGCCGCGGCGCACGGCGGCAAGGACGACAAGTTCGCCGCCCACGACGGCAACGGCGACGGCTTCATCACCCAGGCCGAAATGGACGCCCACCACGCGCAGATGAAGGCCGGCGAAGGCAAGTGCGGGGAAGGCAAGTGCGGCGAGGGCAAGTGCGGCGCCAAGAAGTGAGCCTGCGTGGCTGAGGCGCTGCCCGCGCGCGCTGCCGGCCTCGGCCTGCGGCGCGCCCTGCTAGATGCATTGATCGAGGCGCCTGCGGGCGCCTTCGATTTTCTGGAGTGCGCCCCGGACAACTGGATCGGGGTCGGCGGCCGCGCCGGCGAACGCTTCGCCGCACTCGCGTCGCGGCATCCGCTGGCCTGCCACGGCCTGTCGCTCTCGCTGGGCGGGCCGGACCCGCTCGACACCGGCTTCCTGCGCCAGACCAGCGACTTCCTGGAACGCCACGACGTCGTCCTCTACAGCGAACACCTGAGCTACTGCAGCGCGGGTGGCCACCTCTACGACCTGCTGCCGCTGCCGTTCACCGACGAGGCGGTCCACCACGTCGCCGCGCGCATCCGCCGGGTGCAGGACGTGCTGGGCCGGCGCATCGCGGTGGAGAACGTCAGCTACTACGCCGCGCCGTGGCAGGCGATGCCCGAAGCCGACTTCGTGAACGCGGTGCTGTCCGAGGCCGGCTGCGACCTCCTGCTCGACGTGAACAACGTCTTCGTGAACGCGGTCAACCACGGCTACGACGCGCGCGCCTTCATCGACGCGCTGCCCGGCGCGCGGATCGCCAGCTACCACGTCGCCGGCCACTACGACGAGGCCGACGACCTCAAGATCGATACCCACGGCGCCGCGGTGAAAGACGACGTGTGGTCGCTGCTCGCGCATGCCTATCGCGCGCACGGGGTGCGCCCGACCCTGCTGGAGCGCGACTTCAACTTCCCGCCGTTGCCCGAGTTGCTGGCGGAACTCGCGCGGGTGCGCCAGCTGCAGGCGGCGGTCGCATGAACACGCTGCAGGCGCAATTGCACGCCCTCGCCGCGCACGTGCGCAGCCCGGCCACGCAACCGGTCCCGCCGGGCATCGAGGATCGCCGCCTGGCGGTCTACCGCGAGCTGGTGTTCAACAACATCGCCGGCTTGCTGGGCCATGGTTTCCCGGTGATCCGCGCCACCCTCGGCGAAGCGGACTGGGCGGCGCTGGTGCGCCGTTTCCTGGTCGAGCACGCCTGCCACACCCCGCTGTTTCCCGCGCTGGGCGGGGAGTTCGTCGGCTTCCTCGCGGAGGCGCAGGTCGATCCCGCCCGCCCCTGGCTGGCGGAGCTGGCGCATTACGAATGGGCCGAGGCCGACCTGCAGTCCAGCGACGCGCCGATGCCGCCGCACGACCCCGCGGGCGACCTGCTCGACGGCGTCCCGCTGCTGTCGCCGCTGGCCTGGCCGCTGGCGTATCGCTGGCCGGTCGACCGGATCGGGCCCGGCCACCAGCCCACCGACCCGCCCGCGTCGCCCACGCTGGTGTTGCTGCGCCGCGCGGCCTCCGGCGAAGTGCGCTTTTCGACGCTGTCGCCGTTGCTGTACCAGCTGCTGGAATCGATCGCCGCGAACCAGGATCTCAGCGGTCGCGCGCTCCTGCGGTCGCTCGCCGCCGGCATCGGCCATGCGGATGCCGAGGCCTTCATCGACGAGGCGCGGCCGATGCTTGCGCGCCTGCGCGAGGAAGGCGTCCTCCCCGGCACGCGCATCGACTGATGCGCATCGATTAACCTGTCGCGATGACAGACCTCGACAACACCCCGGCCGTCGGCCACGACGGCCATTCCGCGATGGCCGCGCGCTTCCGCGGCTACCTGCCGGTGGTGGTCGATGTCGAGACCGGCGGCTTCGACTGGAACCGCCATGCCCTGCTGGAAATCGCCGCAGTGCCGATCGAGCTGGATGCCGAGGGCCGCTTCGTGCCGGGCGAGGTGGCGCATGCGCACCTCGACCCCGCGCCGGGCACCAGCGTGGACCCGAAGTCGCTGGAAGTCACCGGCATCAAGCTGGGGCATCCGCTGCGCTTCGCGGTGGACGAACGCACCGGGCTGGACAAGGTGTTCGTGCCGGTGCGCGCCGCGGTCAAGCGGCACGGCTGCCAGCGCGCGATCCTGGTCGGGCACAACGCGCACTTCGACCTGAATTTCCTCAACGCCGCGGTCGCGCGGGTGCAGCACAAGCGCAACCCGTTCCATCCGTTCAGCGTGTTCGACACCGTGACCATGGCCGGCCTGGCCTACGGGCAGACCGTGCTGGCGCGCGCGGTGCATGCGGCCGGCATTCCGTGGGACGGGCGCGAGGCGCATTCGGCGGTGTACGACGCCGAGCGCACCGCCGAGCTGTTCTGCGCGATCGCGAACGCCTGGCCTAGCCCCGCGGCGCCGGCGGCTGCTTGAACGAACGGACGATGCCGTAGGCGCTGATCGCAACCCAGGTGGCCTCGAGCAGGAACACCGAGATGTTGAAGCTGCCCCACAACGAGACCAGGATGCCGCCCGCGCCGCACAGGTTCATCAGCTGGTAGGTCAGCCGGTTGCCGTGCAGGCGCCCGGCCTGCAGCAGGAAGAAGGCCGCGACCACCAGCACGGTGCCGCCCATCCCGACCCAGTCGTACCACTGCAGGTTCATCGCCTACTCCCCCTTGTCGTCATTGCCGCTGCCGCACCGCTTCGAACAAGGCCACGCCGGTGGCCACCGACACGTTCAGGCTCTCGAACCCACCCGGCATCGGGATCTTGACCAGCTGGTCGCAGTTGTCGCGGGTCAGCCGGCGCAGGCCATCGCCCTCGCCGCCCATCACCAGCGCGACGTTGCCGGTCAGGTCCAGCGCGTACAACGATGCGTCCGCCTCGCCGGCGAAGCCGTAGATCCACACCCCCGCCTTCTGCAGGTCGCGCAGGGTGCGCGAGAGGTTGGTGACGCTGAACACCGGCAAGGTGTCGGCGGCGCCCGCCGAGGTCTTGCGCACGGTGGCGTTGAGCTGGACCGCCTTGTCCTTCGGGAACACCACCGCGGTCGCGCCGGCGGCGGCGGCGCTGCGCAGGCAGGCACCCAGGTTGTGCGGGTCCTGCACGCCATCCAGCACCAGCACCAGCGCGCGACCTTCGGCGGCCTCGACCAGTGCCGGCAGCTCGTGCTCGTCCCAGGTCTTCGCCGCCGCATAGCGCGCGGCGGCGCCCTGGTGGCGCACGCCACCGGCCACGCCGTCCAGCGCCTGACCCGCGACGCGACGCACGTCGATGCCGAGCCGGCGCGCCTGGCTCTCGATCTCGACGATGCGCGGGTTCTTGCCGCCGGCTTCCAGCAGCACCTCGCGCACGTGTTCGGCATCGTGCTCCAGCGCGGAGGCCACCGCGTTCAGACCGACGATCCATTGGGATTGCTTGCTCATGCGCGCATTGTGCCTTCACGGGTGGCCGCGTGCGCAGGCGTGTCGAGCCGCTTGTGCGAACGTCCTGTTCGATGCGCGGACGCCGACCATCCATGGCCGGCTCTCGACACGCCTCGCGCACACGGCCTTGCGGAATCCTCGCGGCTCAATACGTCTGCTTCGGCCGCTTGGCCGGCTTGCCGCGCTCCGGCAGCGGCTTCGCGCCGCCCTCGTCCTCGGCCAGGCGGAAGTCGATCTTGCGGTCCTCGACGCTGGCCTTGAGGACCACGATGCGGACCCGGTCGCCGAGGCGGAACTCGCGGCCGCGCCGTTCCCCGGTCAGGGTCTTGCGCACCGCGTCGAAGTGGTAGAAGTCGCGCGGCAGCTGGGTCACGTGGACCAGGCCGTTGACCTTCGACTCGTCGAGTTCGACGAACAGCCCGAAACTGGTGACGCCGCTGATGGTGCCGTCGTACTCCTTGCCCACGTGGCCTTCCATCCACGCCGCACGGTAGCGCTCGTCCACCTCGCGCTGCGCCTCGTCGGCGCGCCGCGAACGCTCGGAGCACTGCAGCGACAACGCGGCCATGTCGTGCGGCGAATAGACGTACGCCTCCGGCCTGCCGCCGGCCAGCGCATGCTTGATCGCACGGTGCACCAGCAGGTCCGGGTAGCGGCGGATCGGCGAGGTGAAGTGCGCGTAGGCCTCCAGCGCCAGTCCGAAGTGGCCGATGTTGTCGGGCGCGTACACCGCCAGCGACTGGCTGCGCAGGATCACCGACTCCAGCAACGTCGCGTCGGGCCGCTCGCGGATCTTCTCCAGCAGCGCGCGGAAGTCCTTCGGCTTCACCTTGCCCCACGGCGGCAGGCGGAGCGCGAATTCCTTGAGGAACTCCTCCAGGTCCGCGTACTTGGATTCCGGCGGCTTGTCGTGGTCGCGGTACGGCGCGGGGATGCGCGCTTCCAGCAGGTGCAGCGCGGCCTGCACGTTGGCCGCGATCATGCATTCCTCGATCAGCTTGTGGGCATCGTTGCGCTGGAGCATGCCGGCCTGGGTCACCGCCCCCTGCGCATCCAGCACGAAGCGGACTTCGCCGCTCTCGAACTCGATGGCGCCACGCTTGGCCCGCGCCTTGTCCAGCACCCTGTACAACTGGTGCAGGCGCTGGACGTGCGGCAGCAGCGGGCCGATCTTCGCCAGCGCCGCCGCGTGGTCGTCCTCCGGGATGCCCTCGCCTACCGCGTTCCACACGTCGGTGTAGGTCAGGCGCGCGTGCGAGTGCATCACCGCCTCGTAGAAGCGCGACTCGCGCACGCTGCCGTCGCGCCCCACCTGCATGTCGCAGCAGAAGCACAGGCGGTCGACCTTGGGGTTGAGCGAGCAGATGCCGTTACTCAAGGTCTCCGGCAGCATCGGCACCACGAAGCCGGGGAAATACACCGAGGTCGCGCGCAGCTGCGCCTCGTCGTCGAGCGGCGTGCCCGGCCGCACGTAGTGCGAGACGTCGGCGATCGCGACGATGAGGCGGAACCCGTCCTTGTTGGTTTCGCACCAGACCGCATCGTCGAAATCCTTGGCATCCTCGCCGTCGATGGTCACCAGCGGCACGCCGCGCAGGTCGACCCGGCCGGCGATGTCCGCCGGCTGCACCTCCAGCGGCACGGCAGTGGCCTGCGCCAGCACGTCGGGCGGGAATTCGTGCGGGATGTCGTGGCCGTGGATCGCGGCCTCCACCGCCTGCGAGGCGGTGAGCTTGTCGCCCAGCACCGCCAGCACGCGGCCGATCGGCGGCCGGTGCGCATCGGGCGGGGTGGTGATCTCGGCCACCACCAGTTGCCCGGCGCGCGCGCCGTTGCGCGCATCCTGCGGGATCATCACGTTGCGCTGGATGCGCTTGTCGTCCGGCACCACGTAGCCGATGCCGAGCTCCTCCGCATAGCGGCCGAGCAGGCGGGTCAGCCGGCGCTCGAGGACCTCGACGATGCTCGCCTCGCCACGCCCGCGCCGGTCCATCCCGGTGATGCTCACCAACACGCGGTCGCCGTGACTGACCTTGCGCATCTCGTAGGGCGGCAGGAACAGGTCGTCGCCGCCCTGCTCCCGGCGCAGGAAGCCGAAGCCGTCCGGATTGGCGATGACCGTGCCGGGGACGAGGTCGGCGCGCGCAGCGGGCACGTAACCGCCCCGGCGGTTCTGCAGCAGTTGGCCCTCGCGCAGCATCGCCGACAGCCGCTTCTGCAGGGCGTCGAAGCGATCCGGCGCGTCCAGCGCCAGCTTGGCCGCGAGGGCGTCGGCATCCATCGGACCATCCGCCGCGGCGAGGACCTGCAGGATCATCTCGCGACTGGCGATCGGGTTGGCGTAACGCTGCGCCTCGCGCTGGGCATGGGGATCGAAGCCGGGCGCGCGTGGCGGCTGCGGACCGGTGCGCTTCCCTTCCGCGGGGGCCGGCAGGTCGGGCATCCAAGGCGGGCGCCTGCCTGCAGATGCAGTGCCCGCGCGCTTGAAGCCGCTGGGCTTGGGCGCATCGCTGCGCGGACCGGGGCGGTTGCCGCCGGGACCCTTGCCGCGGCTGCCGCCGCGCTTGCTCGGGGGTTTGCTCATGCGGCGATGGTAAACGCCTGCGCGTGCAGGCCACGCGTTTCACCGCGGGCGTTGACAAGCGCCACCTGCATGCCCAGAATGCGCGGCTCCGAACGCCCAGGTGGCGGAATTGGTAGACGCACTAGTTTCAGGTACTAGCGGGTAAAACCGTGGAGGTTCGAGTCCTCTCCTGGGCACCACGTTCGGAACAGAGAAACCCGCCGCTGGCGGGTTTTTTGTTGGGCGATCGCCGGGTCAGGCGGCACCGAGCGGCGCGTCGTAGTTCAGGCGGGGCGCGTCGGCCGCGAGCATCGCCTCGCGCACCGCGGGCTCGCGCCCGTCGGCGACATCGACCAGCACCAGGATGCGGCCGGCGGCGATCTCGTCCTCGAACTGCTGTCGCACCGGGTCCGGCAGCGACGCACCGACCATCGCCGAGGACCAGCCGCCGACCAGCGCGCCGATGGCCCCGATCGCCGCGGCACCCGCGAGAGTCACGCCCAGCGGCGTGAAGACCGTCGCGACCAGCCCGGCGAGCAAGCCCGATGCGCCGCCCACGCCCATCCCGCGCAGCGCGGCAGGCACGGCGTCGGTGTCGGCTTCCTTCATGCTGTCCGGGATGCGCTCGAGTTCGATGTCCGAGCGGGCCACCAGCGAGATCGCCTCGTTGCCGATGCCCTGCATGTGCAGGGTGGAGAGGGCTTCGCGGGCGTGCGCGAGGTCGCGCGTGAGATGGACGTGGCGGGTCATCGGCGTGCTCCTGGGGTGGCGGCAGGTTGCACGCACCGGGGTGAAGCCGGCGTCCAGCGTAGCGCCGGCTGTCACCGAATCGTCATGATGTTCGATAATTCTGGAAGCATGGAAACATCACAGGCCCTCACCGCACTGTCCGCGCTCGGCCACGCCTCCCGCCTGGCCGCGTTCCGCTCGCTGGTGCAGGCAGGCCCCGACGGCCTGAGCGTGGGCGACCTGCGCGAGCGGCTGGCCCTCGCCCCGGCCACCCTCAGCGCCCACCTCAACGTGCTGCGCGCATCCGGCCTGGTGCAGGACACCCGCGAGGGACGGGTGATCCGCGTGCGCGCCGACTTCGCGCGGATGAACGCGTTGCTCGCCTACCTGACCGACAACTGCTGCGGAGGCACCGCGGCGTGCACGCCGCCCGCCTGCCTGCCCTGCGCCCACGAAACCAGCGACGAGGACCACGCCCGATGACCCACCCGCCGTTCAACATCCTGTTCCTGTGCACCGGCAACAGCGCGCGCAGCATCCTCGCCGAGGGCCTCGCGAACCACCTGTCGGCAGGACGCCTGCGCGCCTACAGCGCCGGCAGCCAGCCGATGGGGCGGGTCAATCCACTCGCGCTCGACACCCTGCGCGAGCTCGGCTGCGCGACCGAAGGCATGTCCAGCAAGTCCTGGGACGTGTTCGCGACGCCCGATGCGCCGGCGATGGACTTCGTGGTCACCGTCTGCGACAGCGCCGCGGGCGAGGCCTGCCCGTACTGGCCGGGCGCGCCGGTGACCGCGCACTGGGGCTTCGCCGATCCGTCGCACGTGGAGGGCGACGACGCGACCCGCCGCGCCGCCTTCGCGAAGACCGCGCAGGACATCGCACACCGATTGCGCTTGTTCCTGTCGCTGCCGCTGGACAAGCTCGACCGTATGTCGTTGCAGCACGAAGTGCGCGCGATCGGCACCGGCGCATGAGCCTGGCACGACGCCTGCTCGCCGAGGCGGTGGGCACCACCGCCCTGCTCGCGACCGTGGTCGGGTCGGGGATCATGGGCACGCAACTGGCCGCCGGCAACGATGCGATCGCCCTGCTCGCGAATGCCGCGGCCACCGCCGGCGTCCTGTACGTGGCGATCGTCGTGCTCGGGCCGCTCTCCGGCGCGCACTTCAACCCGGCGGTGACGTTGGCCATGCGCTTGCGCGGCGAGCTGGACACGCGCGCCACCCTCGCCTACATCGGCGTGCAGTGCGTGGCGGCGATCGCCGGCGTGGTGCTGGCCCATGCGATGTTCGACCTGCCGCTCCTGCAACCGGGCACGCATGCGCGCACCGGCGCCGCGCAATGGCTGAGCGAGGCGGTGGCCACCTGCGGCCTGCTGCTGACCATCCTGCTCGGCCTGCGTGCGCGGCCCGCCGCGATCCCCGCGCTGGTGGCCGCCTACATCTTCGCGGCGTACTGGTTCACCGCCAGCACCTCGTTCGCCAACCCGGCGGTGACCCTGGCCCGGGCACTGACGCAGACCTTCGCCGGGATCCGCCCGATCGACGCGCCCGGTTTCATCCTCGCCCAGCTCGTGGGCACCGCGCTGGCCTTGCTGCTGGCCGCATGGCTGGGGCGGCGCACGCCCGCGGCCGCCGGCTGATCGCTACAGCCAGCGACGCACCCTGCGCAGGTAGTCGGCGTAGGGCGCGCCGAACGCCGCGCGCAAGGCGCGTTCCTCGGGGACGATCTGGAACCGGGTGACCCAGGCGACGAACAGCACCGGCCCGGCGAGCGCCAACGGATGCGCCAACCACGCCGCCAGCCCCGACAGCGAGCAGGCCAGGCCCAGGTACATCGGGTTGCGGGTGACGCGATACGCGCCGCCGCGCACGATGGACGAGGTGCGCGCGGGCGCCAACGGGTTGATCGTGGTCCGCGCCCGCAGGAATGCGACCAGGGCGGACAGGTCGAGCGCCAGACCGATGGCGACCAGGCCGCCGGCCAGCCAGTGCCGCCCCGGCCACGGCAGCGTCCATGCGGGGAGCGCCACGCTGAGGCGCCACGCCAGCAGCGCGCACGCCAGCGCGACCACCGGTGGCGGGACCTTCAATTCCAGCGGATGGGGCAGCGGCGGGGTCATGCCCGCCATTGCACGCGCAGCCGGGATCGCACGCAAGCGCTCAGCGCGACCCCAGCCGCTGCAGCTTCTGCGCCAGCCCGGCCTCGGTAAGCTCGCCCATGTGGGTGTCCGCCAGCCGCCCCCGGGCATCGAAGAACAGCGTGGTCGGCAGGCCGCGCGAACCGGCTTCCACCATCAGCCGCGACCCGTCGTCGCGCAGCACGTTGCGCAAGGCGAATGGCTGCCGGCGCAGGAAATCCTCGACCTCGGCCGCGGATTCGCCCTGGTTGGCGAAGGCGAACACCACGTCGGCATGCGCGGCCTGCGCGCGCGCGAGCACCGGCATCTCGCGACGGCAGGGCGGGCACCAGGTCGCCCACAGGTTGACCACCAGCGGCTTGCCGCCGGCGATCGTGGCCAGGTGCGTCGTGGACCCGGGCGTGGCCTCCGGGGGCGTAGGGCCATGCGCTACCAGCGGCACCCCCGGCATCGCCACGCCGGCCTGCATCCGCGCCATGCCGAGGCCGAGCAGCAGCCACGCGGCCAGGCCGGCCCCGCTGCCCCAGGCCAGGGGCATGCGCAGGCCCGGGGTGCGGCGCGTGCGCCAGGCACCGAAGGCGAGCGCCGCCGCCACCCCGACCCAGCCCAGGTAGCCGCCATCGCCGAGGCGCAGGATCGCCATCGGCTCGGCTGCGTATTGCGGCCACCAGCGCAGGACGAACCCCAGCCGCGCCGCGGCGACGCCGACCAGCAGCATGTCGAGCAAGACCGCACCGACCGGGGGGCGCGGCGGCGGCAGGCGTGCGGCGATGCCCCGTCCAATGCCCGCCGCCAGCGCAAGCGCGAGCACCAGCAGGACCGCGGAGATCGGGAAGGGCCCAAGGCTGGTCAACATCGGACGCGGGCACCTGCAGGAGGACGCGCTAGGCTACGGCAGGTCCAAGCTCGCGGAGGCCGACCCATGCGCCATTGGTGGTTGCCGTTCATGCTGCTGGCCGGTGCGCTGCATGCGCAGTCGGCGCCGGAGACCGGCCACTGGCGCGGCAGCGCGCGGTTCTTCGAAACCAACACCAGGCAGGCGCTGGGCGCGTTGCCGGTCGAGCTGCGTTTCGACGCCGATGGACGCCTGCAGGGCCGCATCGGCGATGGTGCCTTCGCGGCGACTGCGCCGGAGCCCGGGCGCGGCCCGCCACGGGTCTATCGCCTGCTGCTGGACGCAGCGGCCTCCGCGCGCGACCCACGCGCACGCCGGCATGTGGTGGTGCTGGTCATGCCCTCGCCGCCGGGCACGCTGGACGCGGACTTCCACCTCAAGTCGCGCTTCGCCCTCGACCTGCGGATGAACGTGGGGCACCTCGACGTCGCGCCGCTTGCCGGTCCGCCCTGAGCCTTCCACCTTCGCACGCCCTCGCCCGCCATCCGTGCATGAACGCCACGCCGCGCCCCCGCCTGCGCAAGCTGCCCGCCCGCCACGCGCGGGTGGTCACGCCGCTGTTGCTCTCCATCCTCATGACCTGCGTGGTCTCGCTGGTCAGCACCCTCACCGGGGTCGGCGGCGGGCCGGGCTTCCTCGCCGCATGGCTGGAGGCCTAGGGCGTCTCCTGGCTGATCGCGTTCCCGGTGCTGCTGGTGGTACTGCCGCTGGTGCGCCGGCTCACCGCCCTCATCGTCGAGACGCCCTGAGCGCAGCCACGCCCTGCGACGGTCAGCCGCGGCCGACCGTCCAGAGCGCATACAGCGCAAGCCCACCGAAGACCAGCTTGGCGAGCACCACCGCCAGCAGGTCCAATGGCAGGCGCGGGCGACGCCGAGAGGCGAGTGGTTGCAGGCGTGGATCGGGAGAACGCATGGCGTGCGGCGCCCGCAGGCTGGACCTGCAATCCGTACGACCCCAGGCACCGCGCGGATGCGCCCGGATGGCGATCAGCCGTCGCTGCGGACGTGCGGCAGCAGGAAGCGCATGTAGTCGGCCTTGCCGACCGGCACGCCGAGCATCCGCAGGATCGCGTAGGTCGTGGTGATGTGGAAGTAGAAGTTGGGCAGCAGGTATTCGCTGACGTACCCGTGGCCCGGCAACTCGCAGTACAGGGCGCCGCCCAGTCCGATCCGCTTGGTCTCCTCGAGCTTGCCGTCGTCGCAGGCGATCGCCAGCACCCGCGCACGGGTGTCGGCGATGTGCGCCCGGGCGATCTCCAGCGACGGCACCGCGGGGTCGAGGTTCTGCACCGGCTCGCCCGCGCACCATTGCGAGAAGCCGCGCGGCTGGTTGCAGGCGAAGGCGACCTGCGTGCCCAGCGGCAGCATGTCCGGCGCCAACCGCGCCTGGCCCACGTCGAGGGCCGCACCGAGGTGCGCCGCGCCGGCATCGAGGATGTGCGAGAGGGTATCGAGACGGGACACGAACACGCGCTGCAACTCGCGGATCTGCGGACCAGGCATGGCGAGGCTCCGATGGCGGGTGGCCAGTATCGCGCGCCGGGTTGCCACGCGCGCGTTGTCACCGCGCGGTCATTGCACCGCCATGCCGCGGTCACCGGGGCGCGGCAGGCTGCCGCAAACGCGGAGTCGCGCATGCGCTACGGCATCGTCACCGAGACCTACCCGCCCGAAGTGAATGGCGTGGCCCTCACCGTGCAGGGCCTCGAACACGGGTTGCGCGAACGCGGGCACGCGGTGGACCTGGTGCGCCCACGCCAGCCCACCGACGGCATCGCCCCCGCGCATGCCCTGCTGGTCCGCGGCGCGGCACTCCCGCGCTACCCGGGCTTGCGCTTCGGCCTGCCGGCCACCGCGACCCTGCGCCGCCAGTGGCGGCAAGCGCGCCCGGACGCCGTCTACGTCGCCACTGAAGGTCCACTGGGCTGGTCGGCGCTGCGCGCCGCGCGCCAGCTCGGCATCCCGGTGGCCACCGGCTTCCATACCCGCTTCGACCACTACATGCGCGACTACGGCGCGTCGTGGCTGCAGGGCGCGGCGCTGCGCTGGATGCGCCGCTTCCACAACGGCGCGCAGGCGACCCTGGTCCCCACCACCGAATTGCAGGACAACCTGCAGCGGCTGGGCTTCGCCAACGTGGTGCGGCTGGCGCGGGCGGTGGATACCGCGCAGTTCGACCCGGCCCTGCGCGATCCCGCCCTGCGCGCCCGCTGGGGCCTGCGCGATGGTGAGCTGGCCGCGATCCACGTCGGCCGCATCGCCGCGGAAAAGCACCTGGGGCTGGCGGTCCGCGCCTTCCGCGCACTGCAGGCGGTGCGCCCGCAGGCGCGCTTCGTGTGGGTCGGCGATGGTCCGGCCCGCGGGGCGCTGCAGTGCGACAACCCCGACTTCATCTTCTGCGGCGTGCAGCGCGGCGAGGCCCTCGCCCGCCATTTCGCCAGCGGCGACCTGTTCCTGTTCCCCAGCCGCAGCGAGACCTTCGGCAACGTGACCCTGGAGGCGCTGGCCAGCGGCGTGCCCACGATCGCCTTCGACTACGGCGCCGCGCGCGAGGTGCTGCGCGATGGCGTGCATGGCGCCGCGATCGCCTGCACCGGCGATGCAAACCACGACGATGCCGGCTTCATCGCCGCGGCGATGCGCCTCGGCGCCGACGACGCCCTGCGCATGCGCATGCGCGATGCCTGCCGCGACGCGGTCGCCGCGCTGCGCCCGGCCCAAGTCGCCGAGGACTTCGACCGACTGCTGCGTACCCTCGCCGATGCCGGAGCCCCGCATGCCGCTGCCCTCGCCCGCTGACCGGCTGATCGCGACCGAACACGGCTGGTGCCTGCGCGCCAACCGGATCTGCACGCAGCAGGCCGCGCTGCGCTACTTCGCCACGGTGAGCCGGCTCGGCGATGGCATCGCCTGGTATGCGCTGATGGGCGCGCTGGTGCTGCTCGACGGCATGCATGGGTTGCGCGCGTCGCTGCACCTTGCCGCGACCGGCGTGGTCGCGCTGGCGCTGTACAAGGGTCTCAAGCGCTGGACGCGGCGCCCGCGGCCGTTCGCGCGCGACGTGCGCATCCATGCATGGGTGGCGCCGCTCGACGAGTTCAGCTTCCCCTCCGGCCACACCCTGCACGCGGTCGCCTTCAGCCTGGTGGCGATGGCGCATGTCCCCGCGCTGGCGTGGTGGCTGGTGCCGTTCACCGCGAGCGTCGCGGTCTCGCGGGTGGTGCTGGGCCTGCACTATCCCTCCGACGTGCTCGCCGCGACCGCGATCGGCAGCCTGCTCGCGGCCGTGTCGCTGTGGCTGGTGCCGGGGGTCTCGCTGTTCGCGTGAACTGCTAGCGCACTGCGCCGCGACCGCCAGGCTGGGGAGCGGCCGCCGCTTAGGCTCCGCATCCAGCTTCGATGCGCGGGCGCAGGCCCTCCATGGCCTGCTCGGCCGCTCCCCAGCCTGGCGATCCCGACGCATGGAGTCCCTGCCGCGCTCGACCAAAAAGAAGGGCCGGCATGGCCGGCCCTCCGTGGATCGCATCGCGTCGCGGATCAGTCCTCGACCAGCATCTTGCGCGGCAGCTTGCCCGGTCGCTGCGCCGTGTTGTAGACGAACGAGGCGACGATCGCCGACGCCTGCTTGAGGTCGTCCGCCACTGCGTGGTCCTGCACGTCCAGGTGCGTGTGGTGGACGTGGCTGAAGTAGTCCAGCTGGTCCTGCACGAACTGGAAGCCCGGGATGCCGACGCGGTCGAAGCTGATGTGGTCGGTGCTGCCGGTATTGCGCTGGGTCACCGTGGTCGCGCCGACGTCATGCCAGGGCTTCAGCCATTCCTCGAAGATCGGGCCGGCCGCGAGGTTTTCCTGCGCGTAGATGCCGCGGATCTTGCCGCTGCCGTTGTCGAGGTTGAAGTAGGCCGAGATCCTGCCGTACTCCGGGGTGCGCACCAGCTTGCCCTTGTTGGTGCGGAACGCCGCCGGCAAGGCCTTCTGCTCGGGATCGGTGGGTTCCGGGTAATGCGCGAAGTGCTTGGCGACGTAGGCCTGCGAGCCGATCAGCCCCTGCTCCTCGCCGGTCCACAGCGCGACCCGGATCGTGCGGTTGGGCTTGGCGCCGACCGCCTTCAGGATGCGCATCGCCTCCATCATCACCGCCACGCCGGCGCCGTTGTCGTTCGCGCCGGACCCGGTGTGCCAGGAGTCCATGTGCGCGCCCAGCATCACCACCTCGTCCTTCTGCGGGCCGGTGCCCGGGATCTCCGCGATGGTGTTGTAGCCCGGCATGTTGGCGTCGTCGGTGAAGCGCGCATCGACCTTCAGCCGCAGCCGCACCGGCTCCTTGCGCTCCAGCGCGCGCATCACCGTGTTGTAGTGCTCGGCCATCATCACCAGCGCGGGCACGCCGGTCGACTCGCCGGCCTTGCGCGAACCGCCACCCATCACCCGCACGATGCCGTCGTTCCAGCTGCTGATCGACATCGTCGCGACCACGCCCTCGTCGACCAGGAACTGGTTGAGCAGCGGCGCGAACTCCTGGCGCTCGCGGAACTGCGCCAGCATCGCGGCGTCGCCGCGGCGCTCGGTCGGCATCGGCGAGGACATCAGTTCTTCCAGGCTGTCGTGGTCGTGGCGCTGGAAGTCGGACTTCTCGTTCGGCTTGTAGGCGCGCAACTCGTCGGTGAACAGCACCTTGCCGCGCAGCTTGCCCTTCCACTTCTCGAGATCGGCCTTGTTGGAGAGTTTGGCGTAGATCGCCTCGCCCTCGACGTTGCCGGCGGTGCCCGGCGTCCACGCCTTGGGCAGCGCGTGCAGCGGCATCACCCGCGGGCTGAGCATCTCGACGCTGGCGTCGGTGAAGGCCCAGCCGCGGCCGAAGTCCTCGACCGCCTCGTCGTGCACGTTCGACAGGCCCCACTCGGTGAACTTCGAGCGGGTCCAGCGGTTCGCCTCCGCCATCGACGGCGAATTGGTCAGGCGCGGGCCGATTACGTCCGTCAGGTGGTTCAGCGTCGCCATCACCTGCGAGCGGTAGAACGCCTCCTGGCGGATGCGCGCGGTCATGTCGAGGTCGACGCGCTCCTGCGCGAATCCCGGCGGCACGCTCCCGATCCCGGCCACCAGCAAGGCGGCCGTGCACAACATTCGCTTCATCGTCTTCCCCGGACGTGGTTGAACCTTGGAGTCTAGGCGGCGCGGGCAGTGCGCGGCCTAGGCCATCGGTCATGCCCCCCGTGGTTCCGCGGCCCCGGCGTGACCGTCGACACGTTCCAGCCGCGCGCGTTGCAGGGCGGGCATCGCCTGGCCCGGCCAGTCGCGGTCGTTGGCGACCTGCGCCCGCATCGCGCTCGCCTCCAGGGCGGCGACGTCGAGCTCGGCAATCGCCCACGCGGCATCGCCGCGGGTCTGCGCCAGCACCCCGTCCGCCGGCAAGCCGACATCCATCGGCGCAAGCAACGCGGCCTCGCCGGTGTTGACGTCGAGCGCCGGGCTCCACGGCGCCTCGCCGGCGGTGACCGCCTGCGCCACGAACATCCGGTTCTCCAGCGCGCGCGCCAGGCAACCCACGCGCACGCGGGTCGCGCCGGCCTCGGTATCGGTGCAGCTCGGGACCAGCAGCAGGCGGGCCCCGGCCTCGCGCTGCGCGCGCACCGGCAGCGGGAATTCGCTGTCGTAGCAGACCGCGATCCCGGCCCGCGCGCCGCAGACCTCGAACACCTTCAAGGCCTCGCCCGGCGCGATCACCCGCGCCTGCCGCTCGAAGCCGGTCAGCCGCAGCTTGTCCTGCCAGGCATGGCCGCCATCCGGCGCGAACAGGTCGCTGCGGTTGCGATAGCGGCCATCGCCGGTGGCCAGCAGGAAACTGCCGGCGTTGATCCACAACCCGAGGTCGCGCGCCAGCCGCGCGTACAGCGCCAGCCATGCCGCGCGCAACGGCTGCAGCGCCGCCAGCGACGCGTGCAGGTCGGCGCGCGTGCCTGCATCGAACATCGCCGCCAGCTCCAGCGCGAGGTACTCCGGCAGCACCGCGACCTGCGCGCCGCCCGCCTTCGCCTCGCCCAGCAGCGCCGCCTGCTTCTCCGCGAACGCGTCGAAGTCGCGCGGCTCGCCGACCAGGTACTTGCAGGCGGCCACCTTCATGCGACGGCCTCCAGCGGTCGCAGCCAGAAGGTCAGCGGGTGGACGACGTCGCCGACGCCGACTTCGTTCCAGTGCAATTGCATCGTCATTCCCGGCTGGCGCACGTAGCCGCGCTTGCCCCAGAACGCCTCGTTGCCGCGATGCCCGGGCGGACGCCGCGGATCGCCGTCGTCGCGATCCACCGCGGCGAACGCGCACCACGCGAACCCGCCCAGCGCCCGCGCATGCGCCTCGCGCGCATCGAAGAAGGCATGGCCGATGCCGCGCCCGCGGTACGCCGGCAGCAGCACCGATTCGCCGCAATAGAACACCGTGGCGGGATCGATGCCGCATGCGCGCCAGGGCGCCTGGAATTCGGCGCCATCCTCGGCGAGCGGCAGGCCGGTGCTTGCGCCGACCACCGCTTCGCCGTCGCGGGCCAGCACCACCACGCTGCGCGGCGAGCGCGCATAGGCCTCGAGGTACTCGCGTTCGTAGGCCACGTCGCCGTCGTACAGGTAGGGCCAGTCGCGGAACACCGCGATGCGCAGGGCCGCCAATGCGTCGAGGTGCGGCCGCAGGGCCGCACCCGACAGGGATTCGAGGGAGATCGCCGCGTGCATGCGGCGATTCTATCGGCAGCTCAGGGCGGCATCGGCTTGGGCGCGGTGCCGATCCGCGCACCCACCTGGTACCAGTCCACCTTGCGGGTGGCGACCATGACCGCCGCCAGGACCACGAACAGCAGGCCCGCACCCAGCACCAGCGCGTTGTCCTCGGACATCAGCAAGCCGTAGAGCGCCGCGTACAGCAGGCCGAGCATCGCCGCGAACCCCAACCCGCGGACGCGGCTGCGCAGCACGTGGCCGACGTAGTACCCGATCAGGCCGAGGCAGGCCAGCGCCGCCGCCAGGTAGGCCAGGCCGAACGCGACGTGCTCGGACAGGCTCAGCAGCAGCAGGAAGAAGATCGCCAGCGCCAAGCCGACCAGCGCGTACTGGATCGGGTGGATCGGCAGCTGCTTGATCGTTTCGAACATGAAGAAGGCGACGAAGGTCAGCAGCACGAACAGCAGGCCGTACTTGCTGGCGCGATCGACCTTGGAATACAGGTTCACCGGCTCGACCAGCGACAGCCCGACCTGGTCGATGCCGGCCGGCGCCGCCACCGCCGCCACGATGCCGTCGCGCCCCGGCACGGGCCTGGGCTTGCCCATCGCCGCATCGCCGCCTTCGCGGTACTGCGCCTGTGCATTGCTGGCCAGCGACGATACGTCCCATTCGGCATGGAAGCCGGTGCCATCCACGCGATGCGTGCGCGGCAGGAAGTCGCCGTTGAATTGCGGGTGCGGCCAGGGCGAGTCGAGCACGATGCGGTTGGCGTCGGCCAGCGGCACGATCGCCAGCGCCTCGGTGCCGCGCAGGGCGAAGCCGAATTGCACGGGGAACGCGATGCGCCCGCCGGCGACCAGCGCCGCGGGCAGCGCCGCGTGCACGCCACCGCCGCCGCGGCCCTTCTGGCCCTGCAGGATCGGCGTGGCGATCCCGGCCACGCGCAGCGTCGGCGCGCCCACCAGCCCGCGCACGTCGGCGATGCCGATGTTCAACCACGGCGTCCCGAGCGTGCGCGGTCGCGCCGGATCGGCGTCCGGCAGGCGTACGTCGAAGCCGGCGTCGAGGCTGCCCTGCCATTCGTAGACCCGCACCTGGTGCAGCCCGCGCTTGCGGATCGAGGGCTGCACGCGTCCGTGCGCGCGCAGCGTCTTCGGGAAGAACAGCCATTCGCGATCGACCTCGCGCAGTTCCTTGCGCGGCACGCCGTTGGCATCGCGTTCCTCGACCTGCACCTGCTCGCGATACGGCACCACCAGCACCGGCCCGGCGATGCCCTGCCCACCGGCGTAACTGCGGGTGACCTCGTCCACCGCCTGCTGGCGGTATTGCGAGCGTTCGGCGATGGTGCCGCGGATCATCGCCAGCGGAATCAGGATCGCCAGCACCAGCACGATCACCATCGCGATCTTCAAGCCCAAGCGCATCACGCCTCTCCCGTCCCGTGGAGGGGGAATGCTGGCGCGGGCCCGTGAGCGGTCGCGGTGCTGGCGATGAAGCGTGTGTGAAGTCAGGCCTGCGGCAACGACAGGGTGGCGATCGCCCCTCGCGGCGGAAAGTTCGCGAGCGTCACGCTGCCACGATGCAGTTCCGCCACTTGCGAGACGAACGGCAGGCCCAGCCCGCTGCTGCGGCTGCCGCCTTGCGGGCGCGGCAGCGAATAGAACCGTTCGAACACGCGCGGCAGCGCATAGTCGGGAACCCCCGGACCGCTGTCGATCACGCGGACGACGCACATTCCCTGGTCGCGCGAGACATCCACCTCGACCTTGCCTCCGGCAGGCGAGAACGAAACCGCGTTCTCCACCAGGTTGGCGATGGCTTGTCGCAGGAGGAATGCATCGCCTTCCACCACGCTCGCGGATCCGTTGACGGTGATGCGGATATCGCCGGCATCGCATTGCGCCGCCACCTCCCCCGCCAGCGCATACAAGTCCACGCGTTCGCACGCCTCGATTGCTTGCCGATGCTCGACCGCGGCCAGCGCCAGCAGCTTGTCGACCATCTGCGCCATGCGCTCGCCCTGCGCGGCGATGCTGGCGACGAAGCGCGCGCGGTCGGCCTCCGGCAACGGCGCCTCCAGCAGTTCGGCGGCTCCGCGGATCGCGGCCAGCGGGCTCTTCAACTCGTGGGTCAGCGCATGCACGTACTGCTCGACGTACTGCTTGCCCTCCAGCCGCGTGCGCATCTCGTGCAGGGCGCGGCCCAGGTCGCCGAACTCACCGGCAGCGGCCGGCGGGGTCGCGCGTTCGCCCGCGGTCACCGCATCGGCATAGGCGCGCAATGCGCCGAGCTGGCGCGACAGCCACCACGCCGCCGCCAGCCCGACCAGCAACGCGCTGCCCATCAGCACCAACCCCCAGCGCATCACGATCTGCTGGCTGCGCGTGATGAACGGCGCCATCGCGCGGTTCGGCTTGGCCACCGTGAGCACGCCGGCGATGCGCCCGTCGGGTGCGTGGATCGGCGCGGCGACGTGCATCACCGTGCTCGCCTCGTCGGCGGGGTCGTCGCGGGTGGAGCGCGCCCCGTACTGGCCGCGCAGCGTGCGATAGACATCGTTCCAGCGCGCATTGTCGCGCCCCAGGTCGCGGCCTTCGGAATCGAACACCACGATCCCGCGCGCGTCGGTCACCGTCACCCGGAACCCGCTGCGGTCCTTGGCCAGGCCCCAGACCTCGGCACCGACGTGGCGCTGCTGCACCGCGCGCACCCGCCGCGCGAACGCGCCGTCGGCGATGCGCCCGGCCAGCAAATCGTCCGTGGCCAGTTCGGCCAGGGTGTTGGCGGTGTCGATCAGGGTGCCTTCCATCGCCTGCCGCACGCCCGGCTTCACCTGCTCCAGGAACACCCGCCCGACCAGCAGCGCGGCCAGCGCCACGATCAGGAAGTAGCCCAGCAGGACCCGCAGCCCGATCTTCACGCGCACTCAGCCATCGACGTGGATCGCGTAGCCGATCCCCCGCACCGTGCGGATCGGGTCCGCGGCCGGGGCGATCGCGCGCAGCTTGGCGCGGATGGTCTTCACGTGGGTATCGACGGTGCGCTCGCCGGATTCCAGCGCATCGGTCCACACCCGGTCCATCAGCCGGGCGCGCTCCAGCACCGCGCCGGGCCGCGCCAGCAGCGCTTCCAGCAGGCCGAATTCATAGCGGGTCAGTTCCAGCGCGACGCCGTCGAAGCGCACGCGGTGGCCGCCGGCATCCAGCTCGAAGCGGCCCAGCCGTCGCCAGCCGGCGTCGCCGGCCGCATGCCGGCGCAGGCGCGCGCGCACCCGCGCCACCAGCTCGCGCGGCGAGAACGGCTTGGCCATGTAGTCGTCGCCACCCAGCTCCAGGCCCAGCACGCGGTCGGCCTCGCCGTCGCGCGCGGTCAGGAACAGCACCGGCACCGCGCTCTCCGCGCGCAGCTCGCGGCAGACGTCGAAGCCGCTGCGGTCGGGCAGGCCGACGTCGAGCACCACCAGGTCGATGCCGCCGCGCCGCAGCCGCGGCAGCACCTCGCCGCCCAGCAGCACGTGCTCGGCGGCGAAACCGTCGGCGCGCAGCGCATACAGCACGGTCTCGGCGATCGCGTGCTCGTCTTCGGCGAGGAGGATGGTGCCGGGCATGCCCGCATGCTACCTGCCCGCGCCGCGGGGTTTGCGTGGCGGGCGTGAAGTCGGCCGCGGATGCCACAATCCGCGCATGAACTACCGCCACGCCTTCCATGCCGGCAACCATGCCGACGTGCTCAAGCACATCGTCCTGCTGGCGTTGTGCGATGCCCTCGTCGCCAAGCCCGGCGCCTGCTTCGCCCTGGACACCCACGCCGGGCGCGGCCTGTACCGGCTCGATGGCGAGGCCGCCGGCAAGACCGGCGAGGCGCTGGACGGGATCGCCCGGTTGCAGGCGGAAGCCCCGCACGAACCGCTGGTGCAGCGCTACCTCGCCGCGGTGCGCGCCTGCCGGCAGCGCCACGGCGCGCATGCCTACCCGGGCTCGCCCTGGCTGCTGGCCCATGCGCTGCGCGCGCAGGACCGGATCGCCGCCTGCGAGCTGCATCCCGAGGAAGCGCACGTGCTGCGCGAGCAGTTCGCCAGTGATCCCCGCGTCGCGGTGCACCAGCGCGACGGCTACGCCGCGCTGAAGGCGCTGCTGCCGCCTCGGCAGGGCGAGACCCGCTTCGGCCGCGGGCTGGTGCTGGTCGACCCGCCCTACGAGGCGCAACTGGACGAATTCGACATCGCCCTGGCCGCGCTGCGCGAGGCCCTGGCGCGCTGGCCGCAGGGCATGGTCGCGCTGTGGTACCCGATCAAGCAGCGCCGCGCGCTCGCCGCGATCCAGCGGCGCTTCGCCGCGCTGGAGGCGAAGTCCATCCTGCAGGCGGAACTGCTGGTGCGCCCGGACGACTCGCCGCTGCGCATGAACGGCAGCGGCATGCTGCTGCTCAACCCGCCGTGGCAGTTCGAGCGCACGCTGGCACCGGCGCTGGAGGCCATCCGCGCGGCGCTGGGCGAGGCCGGGGCGTCCACCCGGCTCGCGTGGCTGCGGACGCCCCCCTGAGGAAAAGCGGCCGTATGCGAAGATTCCCGGCCGCCGCCATCGCCTGATCGCCATGCCCTCCAGCTTCTTCGCCCTGTTCGACGACATCGCGACCCTGCTCGACGACGTCTCGGTGATGACCAAGGTCGCCACCAAGAAGACCGCCGGGGTGCTGGGCGACGACCTCGCGCTGAACGCGCAGCAGGTCAGCGGCATCAACGCCGACCGCGAACTGCCGGTGGTCTGGGCGGTGGCCAAGGGCTCGCTGGTCAACAAGGCCATCCTGGTCCCCGCGGCGCTGGCGATCGCCGCGCTCGAGGCCTGGCTGAAGGGGCGCGGCATCCACGTCCCGCTGATCACCCCGCTGCTGATGATCGGCGGTGCCTTCCTGTGCTTCGAGGGCGTGGAGAAACTGGTCCACAAGTTCCTGCACAAGGCCGAGGACCAGGCCCACCACGACGCCCTGGTGCATGCGGTGGCCGACGCGCAGGTCGACATGGTCGCGTTCGAGAAGGACAAGATCAAAGGCGCGGTGCGCACCGACTTCATCCTCTCCGCCGAGATCATCGTGATCTCGCTCGGCACGGTCGCCACCCAGCCGTTCACCAAGCAGCTGGCGGTGCTGGTGGCGATCGCCCTGATCATGACCGTGGGCGTGTACGGCCTGGTCGGCGCGATCGTGAAGCTGGACGACGTCGGCCTGCACCTGTCGCGCCGCGGCGGCGCGCGGGCCGCGCTGGGCCGGGGCATCCTCGCCTTCGCCCCGAAGCTGATGAAGTTCCTGTCGATCGCCGGCACCGCGGCCATGTTCCTGGTCGGCGGCGGCATCCTGGTCCACGGCATCCCGGTCCTTCACCACTGGGCCGAAGCCGCCAAGGCCCTGCCGCCGGGCTGGCTGTGGGAGAACCTGTTCAACGCCGGCGTGGGCATCGTCGCCGGCGGGCTGATCGTGGCCGCGCTTGGGCTGTTCAAGCGCCTGCGCGGGGGCGGCGGCCACTGAGTCCGATCATCCTGCATTCATTTTCTTAACCCCCCAGCGGCCATGATGCCGGGATGACAGCCCGCAACCGCCTGCCGCCCTGGCACGAGGAGATCCGCCTCCGCAACGGACGCGAGATCCTGGTCCGCCCGATCCGCCCGGAAGACGCCGGCCCGCTGCGCGCCAGCTTCCCGCTGCTGCAGCCGGACGAAGTTCGCCAGCGCTTCCTGCACCCGGTGAAGGAGCTCAGCGCGGACCTCGCCGAGCGCCTGACCCGGCCCAACCCGCGCCGCGAGTTCGCCCTGGTCGCCGCCGAACCGCTGCCGCCGGGCGAGGCCCTGGTCGGGGCGGTGGCCCGCCTGGCGGTGGACGACGACGGCGAGAACGCCGAATTCGCGATCCTGGTCAGCCATTACGTCGCCGGCATGGGCCTGGGCCGCCACCTGATGCGCCGCCTGGTGCGCTGGGCCAAGGGCCGCAAGCTGCGCCGGATCTACGGCGACGTGCTGGACAGCAACCTGCCGATGCAGGCGCTGGCGGCCTCGCTGGACTTCCGCCGCGAGCACGCCGACACCCCCGGCCTGGTGCGGATGGTGCTGGACCTGCCGCCGCCCAAGCCGCGCGCGCCGGCCCGGTTGCCGCTGGCCGCCGGGTAGAATCCACCCCCACTTCCACGACCCCGCACGCGCTGGCGCCCCGCGCCCGGCGCTGGTTGCCTGTTGATGCCGTCCCCCTCGCACCCGCTCGCCTTCCCCGTTCCCCTGCCGCGCAGCGGCCAGTCCCGCGCCTGGTGGCGCGCGCCGGCGTCGTCCACCGCGCTGGCGGTGGCGGTGCTCGCCGCCGCGCGCCAGCACACCGGCCCGGTGCTGCTGGTCGCCCGCGACAACCACGCCGCGCACCAGCTGGAATCCGACCTGCGGGTGCTCACCGGCGACGACCCCGCGCTGCCGGTGCTCGGCTTCCCCGACTGGGAAACCCTGCCCTACGACCGCTTCAGCCCGCATCCCGACATCACCAGCCAGCGCCTGGCCACCCTCGCCCGCCTGCCGTCGCTGGCCCGCGGGATCGTGGTGGTGCCCGCGGCCACCCTGATGCAGCGCTTGGCGCCGCCCGCGCACGTGCTCGGCAAACGCTTCGACCTCGCCGCCGGCCAGCGCCTCGACCTCGACGCCGAAAAGCGCCGGCTGGAAGCCGCCGGGTACCGCCACGTGCCGCAGGTGTTCGATCCCGGCGATTTCGCGGTGCGCGGCGGCCTGCTCGACGTCTACCCGATGGGCAGCGAGGCGCCCTACCGGATCGAGCTGCTCGACGACGACATCGAATCGATCCGCGTGTTCGACCCCGAGTCGCAGCGCTCGCTGGAGCGGATCGCGCGGATCGAGCTGCTGCCCGGCCGCGAAGTCCCGATGGACGACGCGCCGCTGCGTCGCGCCCTCGACGCGCTGCGCGAGCGCTTCGACATCGACACCCGGCGCAGCGCGCTGGTGCAGGACCTGAAGGCCGGGCTGGCGCCGGCCGGCATCGAGTACTACCTGCCGCTGTTCCACGCCGACACCGCGACCGTGTTCGACTACCTCCCCGCCGGCGTGCTGCCGGTGGTCGGCGACGGCGCATCCGAAGCGGCCGACCAGGCCTGGACGCAGATCGGCCAGCGCTACGAGCAATTGCGCCACGACCTCGAGCGCCCGCTGCTGCCGCCCGCCGAAGTCTGGCTGCCGCCGGACGCGCTGCGCGCGCTGCTCAACCACGGCGAACGCATCGACGTCTGCGGCCCGGCGCACCCGCGCCACGCCGAGGCGCATGCACTGCCCCTGCAGCCCGCGCCGACCCTGCCGCTGGCCGCCCGCGACCACGCCCCGGCGCAGGCCCTGCGCGATTTCCTCGCCGCCTATCCCGGCCGGGTGCTGGTCGCCGCCGACTCCCCCGGCCGCCGCGAAGCCCTGCTCGACGTGCTGCAGGCGGGCGGCCTGCAACCCGTCGTGGTGCAGGACTGGCAAGCGTTCGGCGCCCTTCCCCCTCTCCCGCTTGCGGGAGAGGGTCGGGGTGAGGGCCGCGCCGGGCACAACCCCTCATCCGGCCCTCCGGGCCACCTTCTCCCGCAAGCGGGAGAAGGGAAATTCTGCATCGCCGTCGCCGCCTTCGACGATGGCTTCGCCCTCGACGCACCGGCACTGGTGGTGCTCACCGAGCGCCAGCTGTTCCCCGAACGCGCCGCCCAGCCGCGCCGCCGCAAGCGTGCCGGGCGCGACCCCGACGCGATCATCCGCGACCTCGGCGAACTCTCGCTCGGCGCTCCGATCGTCCACGAGGACCACGGCGTCGGCCGCTACCGCGGCTTGGTCGCGATGGACATCGGCGGCATGCCCGGCGAGTTCCTCGACATCGAATACGCCAAGGGCGACCGCCTGTACGTGCCGGTCGCCCAGCTGGACCGTATCAGCCGCTATTCCGGCGCCAGCCCGGAGACCGCGCCGCTGCACAGCCTCGGCGGCGAGCAATGGGCGAAGGCGAAGAAGAAGGCCGCCGACAAGGTCCGCGACGTCGCCGCCGAACTGCTCGAGATCCAGGCCAGGCGCCACGCCCGCCAGGGCCTGGCGATCGACGTCGACCGCGCGATGTACGAGCCCTTCGCCGCCACCTTCCCGTTCGAGGAAACCCCCGACCAGCACGCCGCCATCGAAGCGGTGCTGCGCGACCTCGCCAGCAGCCAGCCGATGGACCGCGTGGTCTGCGGCGACGTCGGCTTCGGCAAGACCGAAGTCGCGGTGCGCGCCGCGTTCGCCGCCGCCAGCGCCGGCAAGCAGGTCGCGGTGCTGGTGCCGACCACCCTGCTCGCCGAGCAGCACTACCGCAATTTCCGCGACCGCTTCGCCGACTGGCCGCTCAAGGTCGAGGTGCTGTCGCGCTTCAAGTCGAAGAAGGAGATCGAGGCCGAGCTGCGGAAACTCGCCGAGGGCAAGCTCGACGTGATCGTCGGCACCCACCGCCTGCTGCAGCCGGACGTGGCGTTCGCCGACCTCGGCCTGGTGATCGTCGACGAGGAACAGCGCTTCGGCGTGCGCCAGAAGGAGGCGCTGAAGAAGCTGCGCGCCAACGTGCACCTGCTGACCCTGACCGCCACGCCGATCCCGCGCACCCTCAACATGGCGATGACCGGCCTGCGCGACCTCTCGATCATCGCCACCCCGCCGGCCAACCGCCTCGCCGTGCAGACCTTCGTCCACGCCTGGGACGACGCCCTCCTGCGCGAGGCCTTCCAGCGCGAGCTCAGCCGCGGCGGCCAGGTGTACTTCCTGCACAACGACGTCGAGAGCATCGGCCGCATGCACGACCAGTTGCAGGCGCTGGTGCCCGACGCGCGCATCGGCATCGCCCACGGGCAGATGCCGGAGCGCGAGCTGGAGCGGGTGATGCTCGACTTCCACAAGCAGCGCTTCAACGTGCTGCTGTCGACCACGATCATCGAATCCGGCATCGACATCCCCAACGCCAACACCATCATCATCCACCGCGCCGACAAGTTCGGCCTGGCCCAGCTGCACCAGCTGCGAGGCCGGGTCGGGCGCAGCCACCACCGCGCCTACGCCTACCTGCTGGTGCCCGATGCCCGCAGCATCACCGCCGACGCGCGCAAGCGGCTGGACGCGATCAGCGCGATGGACGAGCTCGGCGCCGGCTTCACCCTCGCCACCCACGACCTCGAGATCCGCGGCGCCGGCGAACTGCTGGGCGAGGACCAGAGCGGGCAGATGGCCGAAGTCGGCTTCAGCCTGTACACCGAGCTGCTGGAACGCGCGGTGCGCAGCATCAAGCAGGGCAAGCTGCCCGACATCGACGGCGATGACCGCCACGGCGCCGACGTCGACCTGCACGTGCCGGCGCTGATCCCCGACGACTACCTGCCCGATCCGCATGCGCGCCTGACCCTGTACAAGCGCATCAGCGCCGCCCGCGACGCCGATGCCCTGCGCGAGCTGCAGGTGGAGATGATCGACCGCTTCGGCCTGCTACCCGACGCCGCCAGGCACCTGTTCGCCACCGCCGAACTCAAGTTGCAGGCGACCGCGCTCGGCCTGCGCAAGCTCGACCTCGGCGCCGGCGGCGGCCGGCTGCAGTTCGTGGAGAAGCCCAACGTCGACCCGATGGCGGTGATCCGGCTGATCCAGGGCCAGCCGCAGCACTACCGGATGGACGGCCCCGACAAGCTGCGCATCACCCTCGACCTGGCGGACGCCGCCGCCCGCTTCCAGGCCGCGCGCGGGTTGCTCACCGCCCTGCAGCCGGGCTGAGCGCTATGCTGCGCCACATGCGCCTCGCCCTCCTGCTCGCCTGTTCCCTGCTCGCCGGGTGCGCCAGCACGCCCACACCGGACACGGCGGTGGCCAGCTTCGTGGTCGTCCGCCATGCCGAAAAGGTCGACGCCAGCCGCGATCCCGACCTCGCGCCCGCGGGCCACGCGCGCGCGGTCGCCCTCGCCGGGGTGTTCGCCGACCGCGCGCCCGACGCGATCTACACCACCGACTTCCGCCGCACCCGCCAGACCGTGCAGCCCACCGCCGCCGCGCACGGGCTGGCCCCGCGGGTCTACGACGCCAACCAGTCCGCCGAGGCCTTCGCCGCCGCGTTGAAGGCCGCCCACCCGCGCGGCCGCGTCCTCGTCGCCGGCCACAGCAACACCGTGCCCGGCATCGTCGCCGCGCTATGCGCCTGCGCGGTGCCGGCGATGGCCGACACCGAGTACGACCGCCTGAGCGTGGTCGAGGTGGACGCCGCCGGCCACGCCCGCCTGCGCAGCACGCGCTACGGCGCCGCCAGCCCGTGAGCGGGCGCTGGGACGGCGACACCGCGGCGCTGCGCGCGCAACAGAACGGCCTCGCCGGCGACGTCGTTCTGCGCGACGGCTTCCCGACCCCGCTGCGCACCATCGCCGGCTTCGACGTCGGCTTCGAGGACGATGGCGCCACCACCCGCGCCGCGGCGGTCCTGCTCGATGCCGACACCCTGGCGGTGATCGACCAGCAGGTCGCGCGCCGCCCCACCGCGATGCCCTACATCCCCGGCCTGCTCAGCTTCCGCGAGCTGCCCGCGCTGCTCGATGCGCTGGCACGGTTGCCACGCGCCCCCGACCTCACCTTCATCGACGGCCACGGCATCGCGCATCCGCGCCGGCTCGGCATCGCCGCGCATTTCGGCGTCGCCACCGGCCTGCCCGCCATCGGCGTCGCCAAGAAGATCCTGGTCGGCGCGCCGCGCATGGCCCTGCACGACATGCGCGGCGCCTTCACCCCGCTGCGCGACGGCGCCGCCCAGATCGGCTGGCTGCTGCGCAGCAAGCCCGGCTGCCTGCCGCTGGTGGTCTCGCCCGGGCACCGCGTCGCCATGGCCTCCGCACCGGAACTGGTGATGCGCTTCACCCGCGGCTACCGCCTCCCGGAGCCGACCCGACTCGCCGACCGCCTCGCCTCGCGCCGCGACCACGACGCGGCCTGAGCACGCCGCGTTCATCGCCGGGACCGTAGCCTGCATAACGCCCCGCCCGGAGGATGCCCATGCTGCGCACGCTCGCGACCCTCGCCCTCGCCGCCGGCCTCGCCGGATGCGCCACGCCCTACAACGTCGGCATCCCGGTCGCCGATGGCGGCACCGTGGCCCTGCTGCCCGGGGAATCGGCGTCGCTGCCGGATGGCCTGCTGCGCTACGTGCGCCTGGTCGGCGATTCGCGCTGCCCGCCCGACGTGCAGTGCGTCTGGGCCGGCGATGCCAGGATCGAACTGGAATGGCGGCCCGGCACCGGCGCCAGCCGGACGCTGACGCTGCACCTGAACCCCCAGGCCGGCCCCGACCGTGCCGCGCTCGACGGCCGCAGCGTCGCCTTCACCGCCCTCGCCCGCGACACCGCCCGCGCCAGCCTGCAGGTCACCCGCACGCCCTGAGCCTCAGAATCGATCCAGCGGGCTGGTCGCGCCGCGCGCGGCATCGCGCACATGGGTGTAGACCATCGTGGTGTCGAGGTGGCGATGCCCGAGGAGCTGCTGGATCGTGCGGATGTCGGTGCCCTGCGCGAGCAGGTGCGTCGCGAAGCTGTGGCGCAAGGTGTGCAGCGACGCATGGCGATGGATGCCGCAGGCCAGCAGCGCCGCCTTGAACGGTTCCTGGATGCTCGATGGCGACACATGCCAACGCCCGCGCCGGCCGCTGTCGGGGTCCACGCGCTCCACATGCGAGGCGAACAGGAACTGCCAGCCCGGCGCACGCGGCGCCGACGGGTACTTGCGCGCCAGCCGGTGCGGCATCGGCGCATGTCCGCCCCCTGCCAGCAGGTCGCGCCGATGCAGGGCGATGCGGCGCAACGCCAACCGCTGCAACGGCGACGACAGCCGCGCCGGCAATACCGTCATCCGGTCCTTCGCACCCTTGCCCGAGCGCACCACGATCGTGCCCGCACGGAAATCGAGGTCCTGCACGCGCAGCGCCACGCATTCGCCCACCCGCATCCCGCTGCCGTACAACAGCGCCGCCACCAGCCGCGGCATCCCGCGCATCGCGTTCAGTGCCGCACGCACCTCGTCAGGCGACAGCACCTCCGGCAACCGCTGCGGGCGACGCACCCCGCGCCGCCGCTCCAGCAGGCGCGTACCGGCCGCGCCGAGCACCTCCCGCTGCAGGAACAGCAGCGCATTGATCGCCTGCAGGTGCGAGCTGGTCGCCACCTCGCCCCGCTCCACCAGGTGATCGAGGAAGCGGCAGGCCGCGGCCTCGTCCCCCGCCGCGCTCCGCCGCAGCCCGAGGAAGCGCCGGTAGCGCGCCACCCAATGCACGTACGCCGCTTCGGTATTGCGGCTGAGCTGCCGCGCCCGGCATGCCCTGCGCACGCCCGCCACCGCATCCTCGCCATCAACGCCCGGTTCCAGACCCCCTCATCGCACCACCTCCATCGCGTTGGGAAAAACCCAAGCCTACCGCCCGCTAGCGATCCAGCGGACTGAGCACCGCGTGCGGCCCCCGGTTCAGGACATGCGTATAGATCTGCGTGGTCGCGACATCTTTGTGCCCCAGCAGCTCCTGGATCGTGCGAATGTCGTAGCCCGCCTCCAGCAGGTGCGTCGCGAAGGAATGCCGCAGCGTATGCGCGGTCACGTGCTTGGCGATCCCGGCCCGGTCGCGCGCCCGCTTCAGGCTGCGCGAGACGAACTCCGCGTCGACATGGTGCCGACGCTCGAGGTCGTCGCGCGGATCCATCGACCGGCGCAGCGCGGGGAACACGTACTGCCAGCCGAACTCGCGCGCCGCCGACCGGTACTTGCGCGCGAGCGCATGCGGCAACCACACCTCGCCGAACCCGGCCTGCACGTCCGAGGCGTGCAGCACCCGCGCACGCTCGACCTCGACCTGCAACGGCTCCACCAGGCTACGCGGCAACAACGTGCGCCGATCCTTGCCGCCCTTGCCATCGCGCACCACGATCTCGCAACGCTGGAAGTCGACGTCCTTCACCCGCAGCCGCAGGCACTCCATCAGGCGCAACCCCGTGCCATACAGCACCGAGGCCAGCAGCCACGCGCGTCCGTCCAACTGCGCCAGCAGCATCCGGACCTCCTCGCGCGACAGCACCACCGGCAACTTGCGCTGGGGCTTGGCCCGGACCACTTCCTCCATCCACGGCAACTGCACCCGCAACACGTCCCGGTACAGGAACAACAACGCGCACAGCGCCTGGTTCTGCGTCGCCGGCGCCACCCGCCCCTCGACCGCCAAGCGCGTCAGGAAGGCCTCGACCTCGCGATGCCCCAACTCCAGCGGATGCCGCAGCCGATTCGCCAAGATGAACCGCTTGATCCACCCGAGATACGCGCCCTCGGTCCGCACGCTGTAGTGCCGGGCCACCAACGCGCGGCGAACGTCGCCGACCAGCGCCGAAATGCGCGCCAACTGCGACTCCTCGCCCGACTCCGACCACTCCGCGATGGCACCCCCAAACTCCGCACTTTTGACGAGATAAAACATATGCACGCACATCCTCGGATTCCCGCACCGAGCATGGCGCCTTCCCACGACCCTCAACCCACGCAAACCACTGATATTTGGGTAGGATTTCCACTAACCAAACCCACTCATCCCGCAAGACGGGTGTCATATCCCGTCCTTTTATTTCCCAATAATTGTTAGACCGCCCCAAGATCATGGCGCTGTACGCACATAAAAAGCCCGGCATTCACCGGGCCCATTCCTTACCCGTTACAACAACTACCACATGGCGCTACAACACAATCCGCACACCACCAAGGACCATTACCACACTGTATGCAACAAACTCCTGGGGCACGCACTTGTTGACTTGGAAGTAGCTTTCCATTGCTATCCGTCGCGCAGTTCACGACAGGAACCTTAGCGAGGGCCAAACCAAATTCATTGGCGGCCTCGACAGTCAATTTCTTTTCTTCCTCAACTAAGTTGTTCAAATTTTCGCTATCTTCTACAGAAGCTGAGAACAACATTTTTTCGACTTTGAACCCATTCTTGCCAACAACAAGAGTACCAAGTCGAGAAAGACTTGAGTCGGGAATTTTCTCGCCACTTCGAGCAGCAACTAAGGCGCTTTCTGAGAGCTTCAGTATTTCTACCGAACGACCATCTTCTGACGCTCTTACAGCAAAACTCTTACCTTTCCCCATTGAAAAATAACCAATCCCACCCGGCTTCAAAGCCAAAACAAAAGGCTGAGCCGCATCATCCTGACTAATTTTCACTGCAATTAGAGGTTTTGCAGCAACCCCAAAGCTAACCACAAGCAGCAAGAAGAAAACAATCTTACGTAGCATGGCTCTACTCCCCCGGGTCGTGACTTGCAAAGCGCAAGCTACGCCTCAAAATTTTACCCGTCAAGTATTCCGCTGGGGTCACCTTCTTCGACCGCAGCGCCCCGTACACCAGCTACAAAGGCACAGCTACGCAGCGGTCTAACAATTCATTCAAGCCGACTCCGCTTCGTTCCGGTGACGGGCATGGCAATAAAAGCTTGCCATGCCTGTCACCTCCACTGCGCTACGCGGCTTAATTCAGGCGTTAGGTCGTTCACAGACACTCCAGCAGTTGACATTCACAGGAGCCGGCTGTTATCAGTTGTGAGCCTCAGGAAGAGGCGTCAAGGGGAGTTTGTTTTGAAAAACTTACTATTGATCGCTGCATACCTCATCTGCGGAACCGCAAGCCAAGCCGTACTTGCACAAGGCAAAAATGCGGCCAGTCCAACTGCCATCTGTACTACTTGCGACTTCGACGAGTCGGGTGGAAACGGCGGAGAAATTCGAGCCACCGAAACCTTCTCTCCAACTACGGGTATCTACGAAGCTGATTTGGTAGATGGAATTGCTGTAGCGATCGACAGACAAACAGGTCGCTTATACGTTCAGAACGTGCAAGGCATTCAGGACATCGCAATTACCGATCAGGCACTCGCAGACGCAGGAATCACCCGGCAACAATTCGATGAAATGCTCTCAGCGTATGCACCGGCATACCAGTCGGCATACGACTTGAATGGTGATGGGTTACGGAACGATGGAGCCAACCTGAACACGTGCGCTGGTGCGAGCTGCTCTCCCTGGACACCCGTCTCATATAACAGCAGCGAATCCCTGACTTTTGACCGAGTTCAGTTGCTGTCACAAGGCTCAGCCGCATACAAGAATTCCGCGCAAGGAATGACCTTGGCTGCGAGTACGGCTTGTCGCGACCTACGTGACTATTCCTATATGGGATTGAAGGCCGCCGTGGTTGTTGGCGTCGCATGTGCCGTCACAGTTGGACTGGGGTGCGCTTCTGCTGTTGCCGGTCTTGCTTATTACACATATAGGCGACAACAAGCTTTCGCGCAGTGCAGGTAGAAACAACTATGGATAAATTTCTGTCCACAAATTCTGGGTATACGATCGCAGTAATAATTGCCATAGTAGCGGGCGCACTCATCGGCGCAATTTGGGCTAAGAATCGCGGCGCCGCCGATAAGAAACGCCTCTCTGTGGGAGTTGCAATCTTCGTAGCCGCCTCATTTGCAGCGGATGCTATCTACTTCATGATTAGAAGCTAGCTGAAAATTCAGAGCCGATCAGTTAGCCCCCGTCACAGGGGGCTATTTTCTCAGGAACGACCTAACAATTCGTTCAAGCCGAACCCGCTTCGTAGCGTCGCCTGCGTGCCTGCGCTACGCTTGCACGCATTCGCCGCCACTGCGCGTGTCGGCTTAACTCAGGCGTTAGGCGGCTCATGAAGAAGATCGGCAGGCGACGATTCATGGAAGCCACTCTGCTCGGTGCTGCTGTGCTTGCTCTTCCCGCATGCGCTACACAAATTGGATCAACATCCATGTACGGACTGATCGGCAAAATGAAAGCCATCTCGGGGCACCGTGACGCGCTTGCCTCGATCCTCCTCGAAGGCGTTTCTGAAATGCCCGGGTGCCTCAGCTATGTCGTTGCCCACGACCCAAGTGATCCAGATGCAATCTGGGTTACAGAGGTCTGGGACAGCCAGGAAAGTCACAAATCGTCGTTGTCGCTTCCATCTGTCAGGGACGCTATTACGCGCGGGAAACCGCTGATTGCATCGTTTGACCAGTTCATCGAGACCACGCCGATTGGCGGTCACGGTCTTAGAGCCGCCGCCTAACAATTCGTTCAAGCCGAGTCCGCTTCGCGGCCTCGGCGCTGGCGCTAAGATTGTCCCAACGCCGCGGCCGCTCATCGGCCCGGCTTAACTCAGGTGTTAGCCCTGCAGAGCCACAACATCGGCAAAGAGCCCAGCAAGAGCTTCCCTGGCCCACTCTTGCCCAGGCTCCGGCCATAACTCGGGGGTTATGGCCTGCACCTGGTGAGAGTTGTTGAGTGTGGAAGTTCCACACGGGCACCAGAGGTTCTGGCAAGCATCTTTGGCTCAGTCCACAAAAGCAGATCTGCGGGCTAACAATTCGTTCAAGCCGAGTCCGCTTCGCGGCCTCGGCGCTGGCGCTATGATCGTCCCATCGCCGCGGCCGCTACGCTGCCCGGCTTAACTCAGGTGTTAGGCAGCGAGCAGAGAATTTCGCACATGAAAGATTGGTTTCTCGCTGTACTCGCAATTTTCGGCGCGTTTTTCATCGCCGGATTGGCGGGCTCTTTCATTACGGATTATTTCGGCCTTTGGCATCTCCCAGGTGCAGGTTTCGCTGCTGCGCTTGCAGTTGTCGTGACCGCCTACGTGGCCTCACCAAGCCACAAGCTCAGATCCTCATTCGTAGCATTGCTCGTTGGCGCCTTCGTTGCCTGGGTTTTTATCGAGCCGTACTGGTACCCAGAGACCGCGAACTACGGTGACCTCGCTTATCAGCCAACTCATCTTCCGTTCGTAGCAACACTAGCCGGTGGAGTTCTTGGGCTGTTGAGTGCATTCCTGCTCAGGTCAAGAGCCGCTGCCTAACAATTCGTTCAAGCCGAGCCCGCTTCGCGGGCTCGGCGCTGGCGCTATGATTGAACCATCGCCGCGCCCGCTCAGCGGGCCGGCTTAACTCAGGCGTTAGCTTGTAAATACGGGCATCCAGAGTCTGGTCGATTTCCTCTCAAGTGCTTTCCTGCCCCACGCCACGGGTATGCGTACTCCCCATCTTTTGCAATCTTGTTCGGCGCGTCCTGTGCTGCACAATAGAGGTAATGGACATCGTGGACTCCAAGATGCTTGCACTGAACCGACCCGTATCCGCACAGCATTGTTTCATCGTCCAAGTCTCCGCCGCAGTTGGTTCTCACGGGGCCGTCAACCAACTGCAAGCTAACGACTCGTTCAAGCGGATGCCGCATCGTAGTTTCTCCAAAGGTGTGAGTGCCTAGCTGCGGCACCGCTTAACTCAGGTGTTAGCGCCTTACCTGCCCAAAGCAACGCGCAGGCTCATGTGCTTTTCCAGCGGATCGCCCTGATCGCATACCTTGATTGCCTCGGCTTCGATCCGTTGCAGGCGCGTGATTTCCTCTGCGGCCGCCTCCATCTCCTTGCAAAGCCATTCCGGGAATTGCGTTCGCATTTGCGCGGTGTCCAGCAGTCGTTGAACTAGTGCCATCTCTGCGCCCTCCACGGCGCTAACAATTCGGTGCAGGCGAGGCCGGTTCATTGCCTCGCCTAGTTGTGGGTTCACGCCGGCCCGCCTGACCTCAGGCGTTAGCTTGTAAATACGGGCATCCAGAGTCTGGTCGATTTCCTCTCAAGTGCTTTCCTGCCCCACGCCACGGGTATGCGTACTCCCCATCTTTTGCAATCTTGTTCGGCGCGTCCTGTGCTGCACAATAGAGGTAATGGACATCGTGGACTCCAAGATGCTTGCACTGAACCGACCCGTATCCGCACAGCATTGTTTCATCGTCCAAGTCTCCGCCGCAGTTGGTTCTCACGGGGCCGTCAACCAACTGCAAGCTAACGACTCGTTCAAGCGGATGCCGCATCGTAGTTTCTCCAAAGGTGTGAGTGCCTAGCTGCGGCACCGCTTAACTCAGGTGTTATGCCGCACGGGTCGCGGCGATCAGGAAATCCCATGCGTGCTTCGGGTTCCCGGTTTCTGCAACTCCGGCAATTGCTGCCCGTCCCAGTACGTCATGCGGTAATTCAGCCGGGACAACCGCAAAGCCCGCACGGGTCAAGGCCGCAATCAGCCTCATCGGCCAGTCCTCAAGCGGCACGTCTTGGTTGTCCATCGCGCAGGCCGCTTCGTAGAGCGCTTCGCGCGGGGTTGCAAACACGCTGTAGTAGCCTTGTTCCATGTCGTTCTCCGGTAGTTCGGCATAACAATTCAATCAACCGGAAGCCGCTTCGCGGCTCCGGTTATTTCAGGCGTTAGCGCCGTTCATCGCGGCACCGTTTACAGAAACGTCGCCCACGTAGCATCTCAGTGAGAACTGATTGCCACGCAAGATCGAAAGCGCCAGCCGCAGCCGGTCGGGCCAGTAGCGGATGCGCGTCGTGACCGTGATGCTTGCCGGTTCGGGTGTCGCGGTGTGGTCTGTCATTTCATTGGTCATGCCCACGGCACCCATCCTTCGCCTTCGCACTCGGGGCATAGCAAAACGTAGTCGTTTCCGGGATCGCAGCCGTCGCCATTGCAAAGCTGGCATGGCTGGCGGTCGGTGTCGTCGTAATCCGGAAGTTCGTCGTCTTCCATCGCTTCGCCTCCTACGGCGCTAACAGGTCGGTCCAGCCGACGCCGGTTCGTGTTTCGATCAACCGTCTGCCTTGGCGGCGCGGCTGACCTCTGCGTTAGCGCTCAGAAGAAGTGATCGGGGTGAGGAGCGTGATTCGTCGGGCAAGCCCATCCGCGTCTCGCGCTTTCAGGAAGAGCAGTTGGGGTTCTCGGCCCGCGCTCCGGCATATTTCGGACCTAATACGCCTCCGCGCGGCGACGCTTTCTTTGTCCTGCCGCCATCTGCTAGCACATGGGCTCCGCAGCATCAGAGCCAGCTTCATCGCGCTAACAATTCGCTCAACCCGACGCCGCTTCGGGTTGTCTCGCATGTGAAGCGCCAAGACGGCGGCGCGGGTTAGCTCAACCGTTAGCTGGGACCAGAGTCGGGTTCAGCACTTTGAGTTCAATGACAAAGCCCAGGATCAAGGGCATTTCCTACGCTGTGCATTTTTGCCAAGAGCAGTTGCCCTCCTCTCTCGCTAAAGCGGCTTGCCGGCCCGGACCGAGCGCTACCAGAATTGGCTCTGGTTGCAACCGGACAAAGAGCGATCAACGGCTGGTCTCCCAGCTAACAATTCGTTCAAGCCGACGCCGCTTCGCGGCGTCGTGGTAGCTTTCCCGCATTCGCTGTTGTCCGCTTCGGCTACACCACGTTGCGGCGCGGCTTAACTCAGGTGTTAGCTGGCGTGTGCACTGGCCGCTTCATCCCACGCCCAATGGGTTTCGTCGACGAGCCATTCTTGCGGAAATTTAAGCGCGGCATTCGCAGCTTCGGCGAGCTCGGTTGCCGTTTCGTGGTCGCCAGCATTCAAGCGCATCCATCTCCGCACCTCTCGACGTGTCGGCGCGGGATCGATGGCGATGACTGGTTTGCGGTGCGCGTGATGGCGGCCCAGCACTTCGCGTTGGCGGCGAATGTCTTCGTCAGCCTGCGCTTCGGCGATCAAGCGGCGTTTCCAACGGTTTTCCATTGCGACTGACATTTATTACTCCGGCGCCAGCTAACAATTCATTCAAGCCGACTGCGCTTCGTGGCTTGATCGGGGTTTGTGTTCTGCCGCAGCGCAGCGGCTTAATTCAATCGTTAGCTGGGACCAGAGTCGGGTTCAGCACTTTGAGTTCAATGACAAAGCCCAGGATCAAGGGCATTTCCTACGCTGTGCATTTTTGCCAAGAGCAGTTGCCCTCCTCTCTCGCTAAAGCGGCTTGCCGGCCCGGACCGAGCGCTACCAGAATTGGCTCTGGTTGCAACCGGACAAAGAGCGATCAACGGCTGGTCTCCCAGCTAACAATTCGTTCAAGCCGACGCCGCTTCGCGGCGTCGTGGTAGCTTTCCCGCATTCGCTGTTGTCCGCTTCGGCTACACCACGTTGCGGCGCGGCTTAACTCAGGTGTTAGGTTGCTCATGGATTTGGATCAAGTGAAATCCAGCCAAGACCGCGACACCGTGAGCAAGATCTACTCCTGGTCGGTGGCGCAATCCTCTGCCGAAGGAATTGAGCAAATTGCCAACTGGGACCAGCACTCTCCTTGGCATAACTCGCTATTCGTTCACCACAGAACCGGGAAGCGGTGGATTATTTATCTGCCAGACCAAGCGTGGGCAGGTGAAGTCAGGGTGATGCCCTAGCCATGAGCAACCTAACAATTCGTTCAAGCCGAGTCCGCTTCGCGGCCTCGGCGCTGGCGCTATGATCGTCCCATCGCCGCGGCCGCTACGCTGCCCGGCTTAACTCAGGTGTTAGGCGCAATGAAGAATTTCGCTGGTGGTTTTCTTCTTGGTGCACTCTTGGTCTCTGCAATTGCATGGTTCTTTGTGATCCCACAGACAAGAGCCAGCTACAAGGCCGTCGGATACAACGACGGACAAATTTATGCACGCTGGAAAATTGCGGATCAAGTCTCCAACCTACTTGGAGACGACTTGCTGACGTCCGAATCTAAAGACCTCCTATTCAACGTCAAATCACGCTCAGTAGTCATCGTTGAACGGAATGGCGTAAAAACGCTACGGACGATCAAGTAGAGTTTGCGCCTAACAATTCGTTCAAGCCGAGTCCGCTTCGCGGCCTCGGCGCTGGCGCAAAGATTGTCCCAACGCCGCGGCCGCTCATCGGCCCGGCTTAACTCAGGTGTTAGCTGGGACCAGAGTTGGGTTCAGCACTTTGAGTTCAGTGACAAAGCCCAGGATCAAGGGCATTTCCTGCGTTGTGCATTTTTGCCAAGAGCAGACGCCCTCTTATCTCGCTAGAGCGGCTTGCCGGTCCGGACCAAGCGCCACCAGAATTGGCTCTAGTTGCAACCGGGCAAAGAGCGATCAACGGCTGGTCTCCCAGCTAACAATTCGTTCAAGCCGACGCCGCTTCGCGGCGTCGTGGTAGCTTTCCCGCATTCGCTGCTATTCGCTTCGGCTACTCCACGTTGCGGCGCGGCTTAACTCAGGTGTTAGCTGGGGCCAGAGTTGGGTTCAGCACTTTGAGTTCAGTGACAAAGCCGAAGATCAAGGGCATTTCCTGCGTTGTGCATTCTTGCCAAGGGCAGTCGCCCTCTTCTCTCGCTAAAGCGGCTTGCCGGCCCGGACCAAGCGCCAACAGAATTGGCTCTGGTTGCAACCGGGCAAAGAGCGATCAACGGCTGGTCTCCCAGCTAACAATTCGTTCAAGCCGAGCCCGCTTCGCGGTCTCGGCGCTGGCGCTAAGATTGTCCCAACGCCGCGCCCGCTCAGCGTGCCGGCTTAACTCAGGTGTTAGCACTCATGAAAAGATTCTTCGCGATCGCCGGGCTTTCAATCGCTTCCGTTCTGGTGATCGCGAACGCGGACCAAGGAAAAGATTACAAGTGGTCTTTGTCTCGTAGCTTGCAGATGGATCTGGACAGGAACGGGCAAACAGACTCTGCGCAACTACGCATTGGACCTGACCAAGTAGGCCTGCTAATCAAGCTCAACAAAAAACCGCTCCCCGTCATCGAGATTCCTATTGACGGATCGAAACAGTTTGGGATCTGCCCTGGTTCCAGGCCCGAGATCAGTGTAGTGCCGCAATCAGAAGCGCCACTCAACGCTTTAGGTGAGACCCCCGAGGGCTACAAAACATGTCCGACCTGCGTCGAGATCGTCATAGACGGCGGTGAGTGTGACTCACTTCAGTTCTACTGGAACTCCGTGACTAAAAAAGTGGCGTGGTGGCGGGCCTGAGTGCTAACAATTCGTTCAAGCCGAGTCCGCTTCGCGGCCTCGGCGCCCGTTGCTACGATTGAACCATCGCCGCGGCCGCTGCGCTGCCCGGCTTAACTCAGGTGTTAGACCTCATGTGGAAGTACGTCGCGCTAGCGGGGGCCTTCCTGCTGTTTGGTTGCTCTACCACCAACTGGCAGCGAGCTGCACAAGCGATGCATCAGCAACAAGGCATTCTGTACTGCTGGTCGAAATCCGAGACCTACAGCATGACCCAGTGTGACGGGCACGAAGAAGCCTCGGGTCAAGAGAGCCTGTGTGTTTCCGAGCTAGCGGCTGGCCAATCGTTCCCTGGAACTCTTGACGCTCAACGTCAGACCGAAAGTTGCATGAGAACTGCGGGCTGGAGACTCGTTCCATTCCCCTATGCTGTTGACATTATTGAGTCCAAACGCACCTCGAACTGCTCCACTGACATGGGTGTGGAGCGCTGCAAGTATGAGGACAAATGAGGGGTGAATTAACACTCCAAGTGCAACACCCCTGAGAGTTGTTGCATGCGCTGGATCGGCGTCTGGAAGCCATAGCGTTTTCTCGGTCGTGAGTTGAGTTTAGCGGCCACTTGGTCGCAA